>NZ_JAYKLX010000009.1:0-297044 GCF_035285365.1 Aquimarina gracilis
TACCTATGCGTTCGGTATCGGAGTAACTACGGTTACCTGGATCGTGAGTGATGGTGTTGGAAATACCGCTTCTTGCGAGCAGACCGTGACCGTGAAAGCGACCGGGAATTGTAGCTCCAAACTGCTTACGGATTTCAACAGCGGGTTTTCTCCCAACGGTGATGGCATTGCCGATACCCTAGTGATTGAAGGCCTTGAAGACTATAAGAACAACGTGGTGAAGATATACGACCTGAGCCAACGGTTGCTGTTCAGCGCGCATTATGGGGGACCCGGCGATGGCTGGGACGGTACCCATAAAGGCAGTCGGGTACCCGTGGGCTCCTATGTATGCGTGATCGACTATAACGAACCAGAGTTGGGCCACCAAACAAAAATGATCTATGTTAATTATTGATCTTTCTGCTTCTGTAATGGTTGAGGCTTCGATCCTTCGAGAGCCTCAACCCTCACTAATGTTGAATCCTACGGACCCTGAGGTCCTCGAAGGGTCGAGGGGTAAGTAGTACTAAGCATTATCCTGGGCGGGGCGGAGTCGAAGGGTCGAAGGGTGAACTGCACACTGAGCCTGTCGGAGTGGAAGTCGAGGGGGAGGAATTTCCTCAAATTAGATAAAAACCAAATACATAATTATAAACAACAAGAATTAAAATGAACGAAAACAACAGAATTAGTAAGGTGCTTACCAGTGAAGAGATCACCAGTATACAACAATGTCTTACCACCTTAAAATGTGAATTAGGATTTTTACAAAACTTAACGCCCAACGAGCGTAAAAATCTACCCAAAATCAATAGCGCCAACAAAATTTTTGCAGAAGATAGCATTCATATCCTTGAGGGCAGGCCCCAATGGATCCCGGGTGCTTTAACGGCAGAAGAAGCCCGCAAAGATCTTACCCTGTTTGAGCAATTAGATCCCATCATTCTGGAGCTGGAAAGTGTATTGCGCCAGTTAAAAGATACCCAGACCATTGTGGGTAGCGAGGTATATCGAGTAGCACTGTCGGTTTATAGCCTTGCCGATGCTGCCCGCAAAATGCCAATGGAAGGCGCCCAAAGTGCCCACGAACTCTTAAAAGCCAGATTTTCTCAAAGCATAAACACCAATAATACCCCAGAAGATACGGTTGAATAGCAACACATTAGCAAAAAAGGTGGGTGCATGGTCAAAAAAGATGGCCCGAGGTACAAAAATACCCCGATAGCCTACCAAAAGGGCGGGACGAGGTGCCAATCTACCGGGCGCACCTACTACTGCAAGTGGGTGAACTGACAACGCTACAGGGATCTTTAACAATTGAAGTACCCATACCCACTTAGGTAAGTACCCTACCTGACAAATCTACAGGAACCTTTAACAATTGAAGTACCCCAGGGTACTTATACAAGTGGGAGGGGGTACTTATATAAGTGGGGGGGATGTATATCATTTGACAAGAATGAGGGCCAAGGTTTTGATAATGTGAAGTTCCTTCTCCCCTAGGAGAAGGAATTCAAAAACATGCTTCAAAGAATAACTAGAACCTTAAGCAAATTGTTATTTCATTATCCAAAGCCAAGTGTGGATATAAATTAACTTATTTTATTTAGATTGATTATAAATAATTAGTATTTTTGAGTCAAATTTGATTCAACATGAACCCTATTGACAAAATTTACAGCAACCAGGTTGGTATTTCATTTTTTTGGAAAAGAGAAACAAAAGTAACTATGCCTAGAGTTCAATTGGTATTTAGGGATATCGGTTTCTTGCTTACGCTAAATGAATTAAAAGATTTTTCTGATTCTTGTATTTCAACCAAAGAAACGCAATGCTGTAATGAGTGCATGGACGCTCAAAATTGCCGGTCACTATTGTTAAGAACACCTTCAGAAAAGATTGACCTTGCTGTAAATCGTGAAGAACTAGATCAAATTCATGAACTAATCAACGGTACTATTTTTAGAGTAGAATTAAAGAGTTGGATAAAGAATTTAGGTCTCAATTAGTCTGTCCCAAAAAGTCAATTATCTTATACGCAATCTCTTCAGCTTTAGTTTCCTGAATAAAATGTTTTTCATCAATAAAGTGAATGTCTTCTGGATTTACTTTTAGTGCATTTGCTGCACGTGTTTCTTGCGGTGGCCACTGCAACATTGTATCATGAATACCCCACATTACGGTTACCGGAACAGTTACATTTTCAAAAACATCACTGTAGTCGGGTAACTCATTACAAGTTTGACTGAAGAAGTAATACATAGCTTCTGTTTTACCTTCGAGCAATGGTTTTTTATATCCTTCTACATCCAAAGAATTAAGTGTGTTTTCTTTTAATCCTTGTTTGAATAAATTTTTAAGTAAAGTGTTTGTGGTTACCCCATTTCTATAGGCCCACATGGCAGTTTTTGCCATACCTCCTGGTTTCATCCTTACTGGCGGGTAGAATCCATCTTCATACATAATGGTATTAAAAACGATGAGGTTTTCGATCTTATTTGGAGCCATTCTCATAAGCTCCCAGGTCCATAATCCACCAGCGTCATGCATAGCATGGGACCAAGTTTCGACACCCAAGAACTCCATAAGGCCCAAAAGCCGTTTGGCATGATTTTCTGCATTATACAGCTCAAAACCTTCGGGAGAGTCACTGGATCCATACCCAAGCATATCGGGAATGATTACTCGATATCCATTTTCTACCAAAAGATCTATCATTTTACGATATAACCACCCAGAGGTAGGTACTCCATGCAATAAGACGATTACTTTTTCACTTTTACCTTCGTCAATATACTTGATTAAACCATCGTCTGTGGGATACAACCGTTGTTTTTCCCGAAAATCTTCGTACGTAATTTGATTTTTTCTGATTTTGGTATTCTCGTAGGGCTTACATGAAAAAAGTAATATCCCCATAAGGGCTAGTACAAAAAATTTCTGCATGGTAATGATGATTTATGAGCTAGCAATTTACTTAAAATCATTTTTGTTTGCCAAGCAGAATAGGATTTTAATAGAAAGAAATCAAAATAAATTATTGGACACCTGTTATATTAAAATGACTACCGTTAAAACTAAACGTATCCTCCAAAGTTTTACCCAATAATGCTTTACCTATAGGAGAGTTTGGCGCAATAGCAAAGTACGTGTAATCATTAAGCTGTATTTTACCTACCGATATGCTTATAAAATAGTTTCCATTTGAGGTTTCAATCAAACTTCCCAGGTGTATTCGATTTGAGGTAGCGTTAATGTCAATTTTCTGAAGGATTTCCTGCAGTTTTTGAACTTCGGCAAGTTGTTTTCCGGCTTTTTCGCGTTCTAATTGTAACATTGCACGACCCGTTTCGTGCTTATCACCAGCTGTACTTTTGGTTTCTGAAGTCAGGGATTCTTGTATATCCTCAATACTATTTTGAATGCGTTGTAAACGTTGACTTACATAATTTTGACATTCCTGCAGTAACTTTTGTTTAATATCCCGGGTACTCATTGTTTTGTGGTTTATCGAACACTAAAGTACCATAATTACGCATTTGTATAAAAATCCATTCCTTTCTTTTTTGCGTATACTCTGATGCCGGATTGGCCAAATATTTTCTGGGATTCGGTAAAATTGCTGCAATTGCCGCTGCTTCTTCAACCGTTAGTTGATCTGATGATTTGTTATACCAAAATTTTGCCGCCGCTTCGGCACCATAAATACCATTGCCCATTTCGATGCTATTCAGGTACACTTCAAGAATACGCTCTTTGCTCCACATTTTTTCGATCAAGAAGGTGAAATAGGTTTCTAACCCCTTGCGCACCCAGCTGCGTTGCGGCCATAAAAATACATTTTTTGCGGTTTGCTGTGTAATAGTACTGGCACCTCGTAGCCGTTTTCCGGCTTTATGTTCGGCAATTGCTTTTTCGATGGCTTCCTTATCAAAACCCTGATGTTCTATAAAACGTTGATCCTCACTGCAAATCACTGCCAGTTGTAAGTTTTTTGAAATTTTTGATAATGGAACCCATTGATGCTGTATCGTGTGTTTTGGATTGGACTGAAGCTTTCTAATCCCCATTAATGGTGTAGCAGGGACATCAATCCACTTATAGCTTAATACCCAAAGTGGGCTAAGTAAGATAAAAGCAACAAAGCTTTTAAACAGAAAACGAAGAATTTTTTGCATAACCAATAGATTGATCTATAGTAGATCTGCCAATTCTGTGCCAACAATACTTCCTATGGCAACTCCCATTCCGCCAAGGCGTACGCCACAAAAAGTATTGTTTGATACTTGTTTCACAATTGCTTTTTTTTGGTTTCCAACGCCCATAATACCACTCCAGCGATGTTCGATTTCAAAATCAACATTAGGTAATATGATTTCACCTAATAGCTGTTCTAGTTTTTGTTGTACAAGTTGGGTTTGACCTAATTGGGTGGTTTCTTCAGTTGCAAAGTCCAGATTACGACCTCCTCCTAACAAGATTCTATTATCAATGTTTCTGAAATAATAGTATCCTTTATCCAGGTGAAAAGTGCCTTTGATATGCAAACCTTTAATTGGCTTGGTAATTACTACCTGTGCACGAGCTGGTTTTACCTGTTCAATTCCTAATTGAGAAGCAAAACCATTGGTAGCGATCAAGACTTTGTTTGTAGAAAACGTAAAATGATCGGTTTTTATTTCTACCGAAGTGTTAATATCATTAATTTCGGTTACCATGCAGTTGTTTAAAAGATGAATTCCCCTGGCTTGTACTTTGTTAAGTAAGCTTTGCATCATCTTACCGGTATCGATTTGACCTTCAAACTGATTTACAATATATTGAGGTTGGATCTTTTTGAAGTTGAAAGTATTTTGTTGTGTTGCAAATACAGGATCTTCAAAAATGGGGTTTAGAAGGGTGTTGATTTGCTCTTTTTTTGAAAGACACTCTTCATACAATAGCTGATCTTGGATGGTAAAGAGCTCGAATCCCTTATTTGGTTGATAATCTACAGCTCGATCTCCCAAGTTTTTCCGTAATAAATGAAGTCCATCATATCTTTTTTGAACCAATTGCAATACTTCTTCCTCGCTATGCGAATTGAGATCGTCGATTATTTCTGATAAGCTTCCAAAACAAGCAAAACCTGCATTTTTGGTACTGGCCCCGTTAGGAAGTATTCCGCGTTCCAGGACAACTATTTTTGCCTTTGGGAATTTGTTTTTTAATCGAAGTGCACAAGAAAGCCCAACGATGCCGCTGCCCACAATGGTAAAGTCTATATTAGATAACCAGGTTTTATGTTCCCAATAGCTGAAATTCATTTTTTGATAAAGATCATAAAAAAAGCCTCGATATCGAGGCTTTTTTGTGAGTGATTTAATCTTCTTCGGGTGCTGCCATTTCAAAATCTTCCATAAATTTAGTAGTGTAGTCTCCGGCTACATAATCTGGATGATCCATTAATTGTCTATGAAATGGAACCGTAGTTTTAATTCCTTCAACAACAAACTCGTCAAGAGCTCTTTTCATTTTATTGATGGCTTCTTCACGGGTTTGAGCAGTAGTGATCAATTTGGCGATCATAGAATCATAGTTTGGCGGAATGATGTATCCACTATACACGTGGGTATCAATTCGAACACCATGACCTCCGGGAAGATGTAAATTGGTTATTTTTCCTGGTGACGGTCTGAAATCCTTATAAGGATCTTCTGCATTGATTCTACATTCTATAGAGTGTAGTTGCGGATAATAATTCTTACCAGAAATAGGCACTCCGGCTGCTACAAGTATTTGTTCTCTTATCAAATCATAATCTACAACTTGTTCTGTAATTGGATGCTCTACCTGGATACGAGTATTCATTTCCATGAAGTAGAAATTACGGTGTTTATCTACCAAAAACTCTACAGTACCAGCTCCTTCATACTTAATGTATTCTGCGGCTTTTATTGCTGCTTCTCCCATCTTTTCACGAAGTTCATCGGTCATGAATGGAGATGGCGTTTCTTCAGTAAGTTTTTGGTGTCTTCGTTGTACAGAGCAATCTCTTTCTGATAAGTGACACGCTCTTCCGTTGCTATCACCTACGATTTGTATTTCGATATGGCGCGGCTCTTCAATAAGCTTTTCCATATACATATCATCATTACCAAAAGCAGCTTTACTTTCTTGTCTGGCAGATTCCCATGCGGCTTGCAGGTCTTCTTCTTTCCAAACGGCACGCATTCCTTTTCCTCCACCACCGGCGCTTGCTTTAAGCATTACCGGGTATCCTGTTTCTTTTGCTACTTTTTTACAAGTTTTAAAATCGGGAATTACACCTTCACTTCCGGGTACACAAGGTACACCTGCTTCGATCATGGTAGATTTTGCGGTTGCTTTATCTCCCATTTTTTCGATCATCTCTGCACTGGCACCGATAAATTTAATTTCGTGCTCTTCACAGATTTTAGAAAATTTGGCATTTTCAGATAAAAAACCATATCCCGGGTGTATGGCATCTGCATTTGTGATCTCTGCAGCTGCTATTATATTGGCCATTTTAAGATAGGATTCGGTACTAGGTGCAGGACCGATACAAACAGCTTCGTCTGCAAAACGTACATGCAAGCTTTCTGCATCTGCTGTCGAGTATACAGCAACAGTCTTAATACCCATCTCTTTGCAGGTTCTGATCACACGCATGGCGATCTCACCTCTATTTGCAATTAGAATTTTTTTAAACATAACTTCTTCGAAATTTAAAAATTTCAAATTCCAGTTTCCAAATTCCAGTAGATAGGCTTTTTGGAGGTATCTTGAATAAGATCAAGGCTGGAATTTTAAAATTGGGTTATGATGGGTCTACTAAGAAAAGTGGTTGATCAAACTCTACAGGAGAAGCATCATCAACCAATACTTTAACGACTTTTCCTGAAACTTCACTTTCTATTTCGTTGAAAAGTTTCATCGCTTCAATGATACAAAGCACATCTCCTTCTTTTATGGTATCACCCACTTCAACAAACATTGGTTTATCTGGTGATGGCTTTCTGTACAATGTACCTATAATAGGAGATTTGATAGTAACATATTTCGAATTATCTTCTTCTGTTGCAGGCTTTTGGGTTGCTGCGGGTGCCGCAGGTGTTGGAGCTGCCGCTGGTACCGGTGCAATTGCCTGAGGAGCACTTCCTACCGGGATCTGCTGAACAATCGTTGTTTCTTTACTGTCTTCTGACGCAGTTTTGATGGTGATTTTAACGTCATCCATCTCTAACTTTACTTCGCTTGCCCCTGATTTGGCAACGAACTTAATTAAATTCTGAATTTCTTTTAAATCCATAATATTGGGTATTGTGTGTTTAGTTGTTTAGGAATTATAGGCCCATTTAAGATAAATAGAACCCCAAGTAAAGCCTCCACCAAATGAAGCAAATACTATATTATCTCCTTTTTTGAGTTGTTTTTCGTAATCGTGTAATAACAACGGCAGGGTGGCCGAAGTAGTATTACCATATCTTTGAATATTCATTAGGACTTTGCTTTCGTGTAATCCCATTCTGTTTGCTGTGGCATCGATAATACGTTTGTTGGCTTGGTGTGCTACCAACCAGTCTACATCTTGTCCAGTAAGGTTATTTCGTTCTAGAATTTTTGTGCTGGCATCTGCCATGTTAGAAACAGCGTATTTAAATACGGTCTTTCCGTCCTGTTGAACGAAGTGTTGTTTTTTGGCAACAGTTTCTTCAGAAGCTGGTAGTATAGAACCTCCTGCTTCAATTTTTAAGAATTCTCTACCAACGCCATCTGTTCTAAGATACTCGTCCTGTAAACCATAACCTTCTTCATTAGGTTCAAAAAGAACCGCACCACCACCATCACCAAAAATGATACAGGTTGTACGATCGGTATAGTCGATAATAGATGACATTTTATCTGCACCTATTAATAAGACCTTTTTATATCTTCCTGATTCGATATAGCTTGCCGCCGTTGACATTCCATATAAAAAACTGGAACATGCAGCTTGCAAGTCATAAGAAAAAGCATTTACTGCACCTATTTTGGATGCCGCATATGCAGCTGTTGCTGCCACGGGGAGATCTGGGGTAGCCGTTGCAAAAATTACCATATCAATCTCTTTGGGATCGAGATTTTTTTTGGTAATTAGATCTTCTGCGGCTTTTATACCCAAGAAAGAACTTCCTTTGTCTTTATCTTTAAGTATTCTGCGTTCTTTAATACCTGTACGAGTGGTGATCCATTCGTCGTTAGTGTCAACCATTGTTGCTAATATGTCATTGGTTAACAGATAATCTGGCACATAAGCGCCTACAGCTGTGATAGCTGCTGTGATTTTACTCATATCTTAGTTTTAATTCACAACCTTTATAGCACAAAAAAAGACTAAAAAGTCGTTGAAATTACTAAATAATATACAAATATGGCGCAAAATAATTGGATTTTGACACATATTCAACTAAAAACAAAAAAACTCTCACAAAAGTGAGAGCTCTCTTTGAAATTTTAACAGTATACTTATGCTACTTCTTCCTCAGTATTGTCGATAACTACCTGTCCACGATAGTATAATTTACCTTCATGCCAGTGAGCTCTGTGGTATAAATGAGCTTCTCCTGTTGTTGGATCTGTAGCAATTTGCGGTACAGAAGCTTTGTAATGAGTTCTTCTTTTATCTCTTCTTGTTTTCGATATTTTTCTCTTAGGATGTGCCATTGCTTAGCTATTATTTATCGTTTAATAAGTTTTTTAATTTATCCCAACGAGGATCTGTTTCCTCGCTATCATTTTCTATTGTTTTTTCTTTTGGACTTAGCTCGTCTAACTTTTCAAGTATATCCGATTTTAATGTTCCGTCTTCTACACCAGGGTGAACTCTTTTTTGCGGCATTGCCAAAACAATGAGTTCATATATATATTGTTGAACGTTCACTTCGTATTCACCATGGGGAAGAATAAGAAGCTCTTCATTTTCATCATTATATTCGTCACCGAACTTTACGACCAGAAAAAAATCATTTTCTATAGGTAGGTCAAAAGGTTCGTTGGTAAGATCGCAATTAATGTTTACAGTTCCGGTAGCTTTAAACTGAAGTTCTAACAGGGTAGTTTTCTTGTTGAACTCTAAATCAATTTTTACCGCTGCGGCATTAAATTCATCATACTCAAAATGCTCAAAGAACGTATTGTCAATCCTATACTCAAACTGGTGTAATCCTTGCTTCAGTCCAACAAAAGGAATAGTATACTCTTTAAGTTGTATCATTTCATCATCAGTTTCAGTCGCCTGCCAATTTGGTTAAGGCGGGTGCAAAGATAACAAAAAAACATTATGAAAGCCTTTTTGTAAACAAAATTATATCAGAAAGTTAGTCTTTTAGTATGTGAGTGGATGAGTACTCGGGTTTTTGGGCCAAAAAACTTAAAAAACCCAAGGTCTTGTTCAAAAACAAATTAAGGTTTTTTAAATGACTTATCTACTTCTGCTGTGGTTTACGAGGCTGCTTTTTTAATGGGTTTTTTGTAATCTCGGCGTATTGATTTCGGTTTTTATAAATTTTCAAAGCCAAAAAAACTGCTTCTTCAAATGAGCTATGATCGGCTTTGTTTTTTCCAGCAATTTCGAAGGCAGTACCATGATCGGGCGAGGTGCGTACCTTATTAAGACCTGCTGTGTAGTTCACTCCTTTTCCAAAAGACAATGTTTTAAAAGGAATCAATCCTTGGTCATGATAAGATGCTACAACTGCATCAAAAGTTTTATAGGTATTGGACCCAAAAAAACTATCGGCTGCGTATGGACCATATACAAGTTTACCAGATTCCTGAACTTTTTGGATCGTTGGTTTTAGCACTTCTTCATCTTCTTTGCCAATTACCCCATTGTCTCCACTATGCGGATTGATTCCTAAAATGGCAATTTTTGGTTTTGAAACTCCAAAATCCTGTTTTAATGCTTGGTGAATGGTGTTAATTTTTTGCGCTATAAGTTCGGGAGTAATGGTGTCTGCAATATCTTTTACAGCTACATGATCGGTAAGCAATCCTACTTTAAGGTCGTCTGTAATCATGAACATAAGACTGTTTCCTTCTAATTCCTGATCAAGATAATCGGTATGCCCTGGGAACTTAAATTCTTCAGACTGTATGCTATGTTTATTGATAGGTGCAGTAACCAACACGTCGATTTCATCGTTTTTCAGGGCTTGAGTAGCTGCTGTTAATGACTTGATGGCATAGCTGCCAATTTTTTCGTCTTCTTTTCCAAAGTTAATATTAACAGGTTCTTTCCAAACATTAAGAACATTGATTTTACCATCTAGAATTTGAGAGGTTTTATCGATACCATGCAAATTAACATTAATGTTATATTGTTTTTTAAGGAAGGAAAGAATCTTTACCGAAGCAAAAATAACTGGCGTACAAAAATCGAGCATCCGCGAATCCTGAAAAGTTTTAAAAACAACTTCGCTTCCGATACCATTAAGATCACCAATAGAAATCCCTAGTCTTATTTTTTCTTCTTTCTTCATTATATAACTTCCTTTATCTGTATTTTTGAAACCTGATACAAAGCCTCACTTTTAAGGTCACAAATTTAACTAAATAATTTGCATTTATGTTCACAGGAATCATCGAAGAATTAGGAACGGTTACATCTTTAAGAACAGATAAAGAAAATCTGGATATTACAGTACGTGCTAATTTTACTTCAGAATTAAAAATTGATCAAAGTGTAGCGCATAATGGAGTGTGTCTAACAGTGGTTTCGATTGAAGGAAATACATATACCGTTACAGCAATCAAAGAGACGTTGGATAAAACCAATCTTAATGATCTTAAAGAAGGCGCCATAGTGAATTTGGAGCGTGGAATGAAGCTTGGCGATCGCCTAGATGGACATATTGTGCAAGGACATGTGGATCAAATTGCAACCTGTACCGAAATATCTGAAGCCGATGGTAGTTGGTATTTTACCTTTGCTTATGATCCTGGCTTGAGTAATATCACCATCGAGAAAGGATCTATTACTGTTAATGGAGTAAGTTTAACGGTGGTGAATTCTAAGAAAAATGAATTTAGTGTAGCTATTATTCCGTTTACCTATGAACATACCAATTTTAATACTTTTGAAGTGGGTACTGTAGTGAATCTTGAATTTGATGTGATTGGTAAGTATGTAAAAAGAATTACCGAGTTGGGATAAAACAAATCTTAATCTAGGTTTTGTCTTTTGTATTTGGCATAAAACCATAATTTGGGAGATAGTTTTGGGTCGTCTCCCTGGTAATACCCCCAGCCTATGATTTCATAAAACTGTTGAGATACAGTTTCCTTGAAATATTCAATTTTTTGAGGATCTTTTTCATTGCGCTGCCAAACAATGGTGCTCTTACCTTTTGTGCTGCCTGCATGTATAACCGTTTCATCGGGTTTTTTAACGACACACCACATTTGGCCTTCCTGAATTTTATTAACTCCTTCGCTAATCACTTTTTTGCCAGAATCGGGATAAAAATCGGTGATGGTTACTTTTTGGAAATACGGTGTTTCTGAGGTGTATATTTGCTCGACCTGGATACTATTAATTTGTTTAAGACCTCTTTTTTGAAATGTTGAAAAGGAGATGTCTTTCAGGTCCAATTGATCTTTGAGTACTGGATTCTTATCTTCAAAAATTAGAAACTTACCTTTCCAATAACCATCTAATATTTTAAAAACATCGGCATAGCGTTGATCTTGAACCGTAGCTTTGGGAATATCTTGAATATTGTCAATAGCAATACTGTTCTGGCAGCTACTGCTAACCCAGAATAGTAATAGTATATATAGGTATGATCGTTTCATCTGTTACGAACATATATACATTTTTGATCTTAAAAAGAAGAAGAGGTATTGAGCGAGGTAGAAGAAGTAGAATGGTGATTATACCAATTCTACTTCATTGAATTTAAAAAGTGAAACTTTGTTTCTTCCAATTTTTAAGAGTACTCCTCCTAAATCACTCAAACTAGAGCAGGATTCGAAATCTAATACTTTGCCAAAATGTTGGCTTTTTGCATCAATTACTTTATACTGCATAATACATGATTTGATTTGACTTGTTTTCCCAATTTTTCATTATGGTTGTTCTTTCCCCAAAAAACATACCATAATGCATCAAATTCTAGAGTAAAAATAATTGTCAATCTTTTTTTTTGAAAATAAACTTATCAGGTTTTATTAACAATAACCTAACAAAAAGGCAGTTAGATATCTGAAAATCAAATATTTTATGGTTTTTCTTAAAAAAGAAGGCGGTAAAACCGGAAGTATATTTTTTGGAATATTTCCAAATTTTGTATCTTTGTTTTGGAATATTTCCAAAATGGTGTGGCTGTCGTTTTTGCCAATTTTAAGATTTTTTTACCTTTTATTAAGTTATTTTTTTAATGTCATGGCATGTGATTTGCAAAAATATACATGAACCAAATCGTATATCTATGATGCTAGAAATACCTAATGCAAATGATTTTTATGTTATGAGTGGTATTAATTATGAAATACAAAACAGAAAACTACAATTATATAAGCATACGTTTGATTATAATTATTGCAAACGCAAGTATAACGAATATGCCCTAATGGAACTGGATCAGTTTAAAAAGTGTTTGAAAGATCCCGAGAAACTCGGAGAAATAGGGCATTTGTGTTGTTTTATTTTGTGGGTAAAAAATAAGGAAAAGCACGAATACCGAGATACACTTGGTGATTATGGATTGATTCACTTACTTTTTCATTGTTTGGAACATAAAGAACATGCCGAGATTCATGCAGAGTACATCCATATGTTGTTTAAAGAAGATATTAAGTTGGTATAAAGTATGACGCTAAGTAGATAAAAGCCGTTTGCAATTTGGAAACGGCCTTTTTGTAAGCAAGCTCTATGACCGAGTACAGCTAGATTCATTTTGCTCTATGAGGGTATGCTATATTCAATCATATGAGCTTGCAAGTATGTATTGGTTTTCAAAATTCTCAAAAGCGTAGTTTATAGGATTAGCTTGATGGCATCTTTATTTAGTAAATAAGCCATTTCTTCAATAGGAATTTCTACTGCATATCTCCCTGTATATGATGGGCAAATAATACAGTCATTAAAATAAAATTTTATACTAGTATTTGTAATTACAAAACTATCTTTGTTGGCTTCAAAATGATCTCTGGTCAGTTCCCAACAAGAATTATAATGGTTCTCTTTAGAAATTTTGTTTATTAACTTTTGATTGATCTTTGACAACATTTCTGTTTCGGCATTTTTCTTGAACAAGGTGTTAAAATCAAGGAAAGCAGCTACATCAAGATCAAAGTTGAGGCACTTAAACATATACGACGAATGGTTTTCATCGGTATAGTGATTAGCTTTGTACAGTAAAATGCTTATCAATTGGTTTTCCTTACCATAGATTTTATAATCAATAATTCTTTTATAACGATGCACATCGATAACCGATGAATCACATGATAGACTATTGTTTTTTAAAACTTCGCTTACGGCGGTTTCTGTTTTTAAATAATTATTCTGTATGTATTGGTTAAAAACTTTATAAGAAGACTTGATATCTTCATTAAGATAAGGGTATTTATAGTTCAAAACATAGTTGTCTTGTTTCTTAAAGAATGTTTTGGTGGTTATAAGATGTTCCAGGTTTAATTTATCATCTTTTTCAGATAATAGGCGTTCACTCTTTAATACCTGGGTGCTTTTTTTATTATCTGCAGATTTAGGATGTTCGATCTTTTTTATTTGGCCTGGAGAATTGTAATCATTGATTATTTTTTCGTTTTTACAAGATATAAAGGCTAACAAGAATAAAAATACTAAGATGTTTTTCATATACTTAGATGTTAAGAGTTTATTTAACGCTGCAAAATTCCGAAATTTTAGTCATATATTTTTATTTATATTTATGATGATAAGTATAATTTTTATTTATGTATTTGTTTTGACAAAAGAGGTTAATCTTTTGTTTTTCAGATGATTGTAAAAAAATACAAATTAAGCGGTGAGGAATGACAATACTTAAATTATTGAAAACGAAAAAGCCTTACATTGCTGCAAGGCTTACGCTTAAAAGGTGGTCCCACTTGGGCTCCCTTCAACTCGTGCCTCCCTCAGGACAGGCTTCTCACCCTGTTTTTGTTTTTAAAAATGAAAAAAGCTGCTCCTATTAAAGAAACAGCTTTATTCAAAATATGTGGTCCCACTTGGGCTCGAACCAAGGACCCCCTGATTATGAGTAACTTCATAAAAAGACTCATTTGGGTTTGTTTAATGTGTAATCATCTAATAATCAATTACTTTTGTAGGTATAGATTTTGTATCGAACTGAATGAAACTGTAATAAACTGAAAAAAGTGGGCAAAAAGTGGGCGAAAAACCTTTGAAGTTATTCAATATAGTTTTACTTTAGACTTGTTACTTCAAACAAGAAATTAATGGCAAAAATCTTCTTCTTTCTGGATACCAGAAATAAAAAATCAGACACTTTTCCGTTGGTACAAAGAGTAAGTCATCAACGAAAAAGAAAAGATATAAAAACACCTTACATAGTGTCACCAAATCTATGGAACGAAAAAGGAAGAAAATTTAAAAGTTCTTTTCCTAACTCAGTTCGTGCTAATGCATTCTTGACAGATCGTATGAAAGCTGCAGATGATGTTTTAATAGAATGCGAATCCTTTTTGAAAAGCATGTCTGTAGAACAATTAGCAAGTTTGATCGAGGATAAGATAGAGGAATATGCAAATAAAAAAATTGGTAATAAGGTCAGGCATAAAATCAATAATATTACCCGATTGTATGAATACGGAAAAATTGTAATAAAACGATACAGAGAAGCTAAACGTTTCGGAATGGCAGATGCAATAGAAGATGCTATTAGAATGGTGGTTACTTTTAATGGAGGAGAAGATCCTTTGATTACAGAAATTGATGAGACTTTTCTTGAGAACTTAGAGGCGTATTACTTAAATAAAGGAAACTCGCTTAATGGGCTCGGAGTTCGACTACGATCTATTCGAAGGGTTTTTAACTTGGTAATAAAAGATGCTAATACAGAGCTGAAGCAAGAACATTATCCGTTTGGCAAAAATGGCTATTCTATTAAACAGCAGCGTACCAAAAAAAGAGCTGTTGGACTAGATGTTATAGAAAAAATTCAACAGTTAGATTATCCAGAAGGGTCTTCTCTATGGCATCATAAAAACTATTTCTTGTTTAACTTCTATATGCGAGGGATGAACTTTATGGATATGGCCTACCTAAAAGTAGGCGCTATAAAAAAGGGAAGACTACAATATAAACGTAGAAAAACCAAAAGAGGAAATAATGTGAGAGAATTTGATATTCTGATTCCGAATGAGATTAAGAAAATACTTAGGTTTTATACTAGTGAAAAATCTAAGGGAGATTTGGTTTTCCCAATTCTTCAAGACGTTATTCACACAGAGTCTGAAGAAAGAATTCATGAGGTATATTCAAGCCGGCTAAGGAATCATAATAGAAGACTTAAAACCATAAGTAAAGAACTAGAGTTGGATACCAACCTTACTACTTATGTGGCAAGACATACCTTTGCTACTGCAGGAATTCGAAAAGGAGTTTCCAAAGCACAAGTGGGTGATATGTTAGGTCACACAAATTATTATACCACTGAGGCCTATTTTGCGGACTTTGAAAATGCTGTTTTGGATGAAGCTGCAGATAAGATTTTTAGTTAAGATAGCCTATCGATTCTCTAACTCCTTAATAAAATACGAAGGATAAATCCCGGTTTTTTATAGAATGCTTTGGCAAAGGCCTCAGCATTGTTGAAACCAATTTCTTGAGCAATGGCCTTTACCGTGTATTTTCTAAACCGGGTATCTTCTAGCAGTTTATCTACTACAAAATCGATACGTAGATCATTAATATATTGGGTAAAGCTTTTTTCTTTAAAAGTATTAACCACTTTAGATAAATAGCTAGAGTTGGATCCAAAACTTTTAGCAAGATCTTTGGTATTAAGTCCTTGTTGTAGATAACCCTGTTTTTCTTCAAACTGTTGTAATTTGTCAAGAAGTTTATCAAGAGTTTCTTTGTTGATGGATGAAGATCCAGGAGGACTGTAATTTGAATCATCTTTTTTTTGATTATTATTGGCCTTTCCTTCCAGTAGTTTTAAGAATCGTTTTTTGTATAAACGTTGACGATGATAGTAATAGCCAGTTCCCAACAAACTAAGTCCTAAAAAGATAGTTACTATTATATTTTGATATGAGATTTTGGTGTTTTCTTTTTCTAGAGACTTTATAATTTTTTCTTTTTCCGAGATGAGAACTTTTGCATCATAATTTTTGATGATATTATTTGCAACATTTTTACTTTTCCTATTAATAATACTATCAATAGCTATAAGCTTATTCATATATATTAATTGATTACTTAAATCTTTATTTTTTCTGTAGTATTTTATTAAGGCATCATATGCCGCACTGGCTTGTCTCATCCCCTGCGGATTATGTGTTTCGAATAGAGAATCAACTTTCTTTAGATATTTTGTATACATTGGGTAATCCTTGCGTTTTCCATGTATTTTGGAAATCATCAAATAAATGGAGGCAATAGAAGATTTTCTATTTTGGAGTAAACGCGATCCTTTAAGTAAACTATCTAAGGCTTTATCATCCTGTCCTTTTAAATTCATGGTGGCACCATAAGAAATGAGAAATGCCGGATACATAAACTTACTTTTTAGCTTAAGACTTTGTTTAATACCTCTTGTATTGATAATCTCTGCAGAATCAATATTTTTATTGACATTGTATGAATTAGCTAATGCAAACAAAGATCTTACATATTGTCTTTTATGCTCAATTCTGTCGAGGTCAAAATCGAAAGAATCAATGTTTTGTTTAAATATTTCTAGTGCCTCTTGTCTATTTTTGGTTGAGTTTTTAAGAAGTCCAATACAATGTTTTATTTTGAAGAGTTGAAATTTATTATTCCTGTCCAGAGCTATTTCCTGAGCCTTAATATAATTTTGTAAAGCTTCATCATATCTTGATAGATAAAAGAATTGCATCCCTTTTTCTATATACCCTTGCGCTGGAAATTCATGATGGATCAAGTTTTCAGAATATTTTAATATACTATCCGTAAGACTTAAAGCTTTGTTTTCTTCAGAAATGATAGCTTTGAAGTAGAAGCCTTTAGCAATATTTAAACTGTCATCTTCTTTTTTGGACTTTTGCAAATATCCATTCGCGTATTGTTTTGATACTTCACGATTTGTTTCTGTATCAAAGAATCGCCTTTCCAATTCTAAATAGGTGAATGATTTTAAAGAATCTGGTACCTCAAACTTCTGCCCATATCCCAGTACTGAAGCTAAAATAAAAATAGAAACCATATAGATCCGTAGTTGCATAATCATTGTTTTGTTGGGATCAAAAGTATTTAAAATCACAGAAGATCAATGTGCTAGCCACTTAAAATATAAGGAGTAATGGACTGGTTTTATAAAAAACGAGTAGATTTAAGATCTATATAAAAGAAACCTCTTAATCACGTATTAAGAGGTTGTAATATTATTATATAACTATCATATTATTTTGGTTGATAATCAGGATGACCAGTTTGCCAAAAAGCATATGATAGAACTTCTGCAACCATGTTGAACTCTTCATCTTTTTTAGAAAATGTCATTCCATGCCCTGATTCAAATTCTGCTTTAAGTAAGATTGGTCGATTTGAGATATTCGCTTCTTTTAATTTCGTTGCGAATTTAATTGAATGCCATGGAGATAGTCTCGTGTCATTCATACCAGCAGTTATTAATACCGATGGGTATTCAACATTATCTTTAATATGGTGATAAGAATCCATAGCCAATAAACCCTTAAAATCTAATGAATCTTGTATGCTTCCAAATTCTTTAATATTATTTGATCCGTTAATACCACTTTCCATTCTTAAAGGATTAAGTAATCCTCTATCTATTACTGCAGATGAGAATAAGTCCGGTCTTTCTGTAATAGCTCGTCCTAAGACGATACCACCTGCACTACCACTCCATAAAGCAAGTTTTTCTGGAGATGTGTATTTGTTATCTATGAGATATTCAGAACAACTTATTAAATCTTTCCAGCTATTTGATTTAGTATTTTTATATCCTGCTTTATGCCATGAATCACCTTTTTCTCCACCACCTCTAACATGTGCAACAGCATAAATACCTCCTTCTTGAGCCCAAAGTAAGAAACCATAATAAAAATTAGGTGTCATGCTTATGCCATAAGAACCATAAGCCCTCATAAGAACAGGAGTACTGCTATCTTTTTTTAATCCTTTTTTATATACAAGAGATAATGGAATTTCCTCTCCATCAGAAGATTTTACCAATACTTCTTCAACTATTAAATCGCTAAAATTAGCTTTCATTGAAGCAGGATAATTTTTATCTAATTCAAATTTACCTGTAATAGTGTTATAAATATATCTAACTTTTGGAGCAGTCCAACCCTGAATTATCACTGATAAAAGATTAGGGTTGTTAGTTTTACTCAAATATACCTTACCTGATGGGAATGGGAGTTTTATTTCAACCTCGCTATTATCATCTTTTTTTGAGTACATTTTTGCCTCTACACCATTTTTAATAGTAGTAAAGAATAATTGATTATTCACTATCAAATATTCCTGTATTACGCGATCTTTCTTTTCCTCTACTAGCACTTTAGGATCTTCAAAATCAGGATTTAAAAATGAAGTTTTGCATATTTTAAAATTAGGAGAGTTTTTGGATGTGCGGTAAATTAAACTATCACCAATTTGTAAAAAGTCTCTAATCTTATCAGATCTTTTGAATAATGGGTTCCAATTATTTGTTGTAATATCTTTAATATTCAAAAAGTAAGTTTCATGGTATGTTCCTGCGGCACGTATTGTTCCAATTGCGTATTTTCCATTTTCTTCAATTTGAATTTCAGGGAATTCATTTTGATTTATATTTAATTCAGGATTATTATCGATGGACAATAGGTCTTTAAACTTGTTTGTTTTTTCTCCCAGCTTATATAAAACGGACTTGTTATTAAGATAAGTTCCTTTATTAGAAAGAGTATCGCTAAATCTATTATAAACAAAACCAGAGTTATCAGGTAGCCACTTAACCCCTCCAACAAAAGTTGGCGAGCTATGAGTGATGAACCCAGGTAAAACAGTATTGCTTTTAATATCCAAAACAATCATTTTAGAGAATTCACTTCCCTGTTTGGTAAGACTAATTAAGACTTTAGTACAATCCCAGCTAGGTTTGAAATAAGTGATTTTAAAATCCTGTTCCTTCGATAATTCAAAATTAGTTGGATCAAACAGAATTACTTCTTTTATATTTTCGTAGGGGTTTTTATAGTATAACTTATATTCGTTTTCGTCAACACTTCTCTTCAAATAAAAGATATAATCCTTCAAATAAAGAATATCTTTATATGAAGCAGATTTTGTTTTTTCAAAATCATTCTGAAGTCGAAGAAGTCTTTCTTTATTTGGAATTTTTGATAATTGATCAGTACTGTATTTGTTATAATCTTTGATATAATTCAAAACTATGGTATCCTCTAAGTTCTCCAAGTTTCGATATGAATCAATAATGCTTTTACCAAAATACTTTTCAGTTGTAGATTTTTGACTTATGTGAGGAGTAGAATTTTTGCAACTCACAATCATCATTATAGAAACAATCAAGATTATATACTTACTCATATCGTGGGTGTTATTAAACCAAAAAGTAATAATATAAAAACATCCTGTTATTTCAGGATGTTTTTATAACTTTTTGTTAGTCGTTACCTTTTGTATTGGTAAACACACTTAATATACCTGAATCACCTTCTTCACCACCACCGTACACATGTATTTTTTCGGTTCTTGATAATGTAGCGATTTGCAATTTATTAAAATTTAACTTTTTCAGATTATTCATTTTTGATTTCATGATTTTGATCTTTTAAAATTACGATGCAAATATATTCAAACGGCTTATATGAAATTGATTAAAATCCAAAACATATTTCAATATTTATAAATTTTTAAATATAAAAAAGCTTAAAATTATTTTTTAATATTTTGATTATCAAGTTCTTTAAGAAAAAATGAAGGCTTGATACCTGTTTTTTTATAAAATGCTTTGGAAAAGGATTGAATATTGTTAAATCCTATTTCCTCTCCTATTGATTTAAGGGTATACTTCCTATAATTAGGGTTGGTTTTTAATTGCTCTATAGCGTAATCAATCCTTAAATCATTAATATAATTGGCAAAATTTTGTCCTTTGTAATGATTAATTATTTTTGATAAATACGTAGAATTAGTGCCAAACTTTTTAGCCAATTTAGTTAGAGTTAATTTACTATCAATAAATTTGTTCTTTTCTTCAAAGGTTTTGATTTTTTCCAAAATATCTTCTATGATTTCTTCGGGAAGATCTATACTTTTTGAGAGGTTAGTTGGTTTTTCGGTTTCTAAACCTTTGTCTATTGATTGATCATTAATTAAGGCTTCAAACTTTTTTTTGTAGTATAAGCGTTTAGAATAGTTTCTATAAAGGAAAAAGGCAAAACCAAGAATAACTATTCCCAAAATGATAGAGACGACTATGCTTCGTTTTTTTTGTTTCTTTATGTTGCCTAAAAGTTTATTTTTTTCAGAAATAAGCTTTTGAGAATCATATTTTTGATAAATATCTATATTTAATTTAGTGTTATTAACATTGGCAATACTATCCAATACAATCATCTTCTCTAATACTTCTAATTGTTTTTCGGTATTGTTTCTTTTTTTGTGGATATTTAGAAGCATTTCGAAAGCTTCTCTTGTATTGGTTGTATAGTTGGTGGAGTCGACTAATTCATTGACCTTTTCCAGATATTCATAACTTATTTTGGGTTTGTTTATCTTGTTGTATGATTTGGCAAGAAATAAATTAGTTTCTGCTAGAGTTACTTCATATTCTAATTGTAGAGGTATTGATAAAAGCTTTTTTAATGTATCAATAGCTTTGTTATAACTCCCTTCATGATAACTATTAATTCCGTTGGCTAGTAACAGCCCTGAATAACCATATTTCTCTTTGTTTTTTGAAATCTTTCTTAAGCCTTCATTAATGTAGATCTTGGCAGAATCCAACTGCCTATTTTTATTATAAACAAAAGCTAACCCCTGCAAGGTACCGATATAAGGTCTATGAAATTTTGTGCTAATATCCTTTTTTTGAAAAAAATCATAATTTGATTTAAAAACTTTTAATGCTTCCCGCTCATTTCCAATCAAAAGTTTCAACTGTGCGATATTTAAATTCGCCGCTACTTTGTGGAGGTCATTATTATTTTTTTCAGCATAATATTTAGCTTTTACGTAATAATCAAAAGCTACATTTAATCTCTTATTGTTTTGTAATAAAACACCTTTGTTTAGATAACCTCTTGATGGGTAATTTATGTGGCTTAAATTTTTTGTTAGCTCGATTATACTGTCTACATATTTTATAGAGATATCTGGAGTACTAATCATAAACAGGTTATGATATCCATCTGCGATTTTTATCGTATCCTTTTCTTTTTTAGCTTTTTTCAGAATCTCAATTGCATATTTTTTAGCGTTACTGATATTTTTAAGGTTATTGTAAAACAAATTTTGTAGTTCAGTATAATCTTTATTGGACAAACTATCAATTTGCTTTCCTTTTGATTCAGCTTTTAAAACAAAAAATGAAAAGAGGTATAAAATTGTAAGAGTAAATCGCATAGTTTTAGCGTTGCAATGGCTGTTATTTGATTGAATAACAATCACTTTTGGTTAAAGCGGGAAACAAATATACAAAAACATAAATATCATAAAAGATTTATAAATTTTACATTCAAAATTTATAAAAGCTTAATACTTCTTCTTGCATCCAACCCAATCATCCTCATACTTTTGACCCAACAAAAAATTTCAAAATGGGATATTCTGAATATGATGAAAAAAGCAAGTTTGTTGTGGATACTATCCTGGCATTGCATTTTAAGCTGGATCAATTCATGTATGATTTGGTTCATTGTAGTCATTATGAGATTATCATTTATTTATGGATTCAAAACCTTTATCATAAAGGAAAGTCTTGCGAAGAAGCTGTGCAATTAATTTATAGGGCGAGAAATCTTTTTTTGCTTGGCAAGAAACCAAAATCATGCGCTTCCTTTTATCCAAAGGCTTCTTGAATGCTGTCAAAATTAAATAAAAACAATAAATAGGTTCTTTATACTAACATTGAATTTATAAGGCTTACCCCAAAGTTGTAAAAAATTACCCCATTAACTATTTGCCAAAATTCATGAAATGTTAGAACTAAAAAGTAAGGGAAAAACTAACCATCAAAAAAATCAGTAGAATGAATATTATCACTAAACAAATAGAACTTATAAAACGAGTGGATCAGCTAATCCGTTTGCAGGCAACAGGCAATCCAACAGAATTATCCAATCGTTTGGGGATATCAAAAACGAAATTATATCGTATCATCCATTTGATGAGAGACTTTAATGCACCAATTATATACGATGATAGCGTACAAAGTTTTGTATATGCAGAAGAAGTTGGATTTCGATTTGGTTTTTATAATAGAGAGACTTTGAGAGTGTAGAAAGTTGAGTTGAGAAGTATTGTATACCCTCTTCAAATAGGTAATGAAAAGAGTAAGGTTTTGAAGAGGGGACAATATCAAACCAAAGAAAAATGAATAAAAAAATGTAGAGTTTCAGAAAATGAAACTAGCAGCCATTAATATTGCAAAAAATGAAGTTAGCTGGATTACATATAATATTAAAGTATATCATCTTATTAGGGATTATGCCTATGGTCTTTGCACAGTATCCTGTTGTCAATACGCCATCTACACCTAAAACCCATAGTATGCAAGTTGTTACTCCTACTTTTAATCGTGGTACAGCTTCTCAAGGTTTCCCAGCATCAAAATCTTACAGTACTCAGCAACAACAAAATCAGAAACTTATAGATGAGGTAGAGCAACATCAAAAGGAGCAAGAAGAAAGGCAAAAAAGAGCGCAGACATTAATCAACGAAGCAGTAAGTCATTTTTCAACACCCTACATCCTTCCTTCCTATTCTAACGAAAAAGGAACCGATAGATATCGAAAGGCATATACCGCTTTGGGGGCTATGGAGAAAAAACCTTTTTCGGTAAAAGAAGCCGTTTTTACGGTCGAGAATGCTTTTTACGAAAAGGAAACTGGTTATGACGAGTTTAACAAAGTGATCCAACAAACCGGAGATTTTATTAAAGAAAAAATGCAGGAGTTTGGTTATGATACCAATAGTAACGTTGCCAAAAACCTGATGTTATTTCAATTTTTTTCAGATACCTTAAAAACAAAAAACGAGTTAACCCATTTACCCTTGGCCTATGATTTTGACGATATCTGGGGCAAGAAAGATTGGTCCAACATGTTTGTGACCAAACTATTAGAATCCGGTAAAGGGCAATGTCATTCGTTACCTCTGTTATATTTAATGCTAGCAGAAGAGATTGATGCCACGGCACATTTGTCCCGATCACCAAACCATACGTATATCAAGTTTCCAGACGACAATGGGATGAAATGGCATAATGTAGAATTGACCAGCCAGATATTAACTACTAATGCATTGATCCTACAAAATGGATATATAAAAGCTGAAGCCATACAAAACAAATTGTATATGCATCCACTATCTCAACAAGAACTATTGTCACAAATGTATGCTGACTTGGCGATGGGTTACCAAAAAAAGTTTGGACATGATCGGTTTACCAAAGAAGCACTACAAAAAGCTTTAGAGTTAGATACTAATAATATTACGGCATTACTTACTCAAGCCAATTATTATACAGAAATGGTTGTACATGTTTTTACACAGTTAGGCATCACTCAAGAAAACATACAGCAAGAATTACCCAAGCACTCTAAAGCGTTGGCACTGTTTCAAAAAATGGTACATCAACACAAAACTATTGATGCCATAGGCTATAAAAAAATGCCGGACGCAATATATCAAAAGTGGTTGGCAACCATGCAAAAGCAAAAAGATAATCAACAACAAAAAGCAATGAAAGAACAACTACATAAACTTACTAAATCGCTACCAAAATTATGAGAAAGATTATATTGATACTCCTTTTGGTAGGGATCACCGTGACAGCACAGGATAGAGAAACGCTCTACAAAGAAGCATTAGTGTCGCTTAGTGAAATGCTTACCGATACTACCAAAATCAACTTTAAAAAGGCAGTATTATTGGTCGAGAATGCATATCTGCATGGCATCCTAGATACACTTGCATTTAATGACGAAATAGATCGGTTAACAAAGTTTACCGAGACTATTTACAAGAATCGATCTTTGTTGTATAAAGAACGGGATAGTCTTACCGTAAAAAAACAAGCAGTTTTGTTTTCGGTATTAAAAGATACAATCCCTTACTACAATGAGACAGGAAAGTATAAACATATTCCGTTTACCTATGATTTTGAAGATATCTGGGGTAGAAAGAATTGGGAAAATATGTTTGTATCTAAACTACTACAAACCCGAAAAGGGAATTGCCACTCTTTACCCTACTTATATAAAATACTGGCTCAAGAGTTGGGTGCCAATGCATATTTGGCCTTAGCACCTAACCATGTATATATCAAAAACCAAAATAAAAAAGATGGTTGGTACAATACTGAACTTACCAGTGGTCAGTTTCCTAATGATGCCTGGTTAATGGCTTCGGGGTACATCCATTTGGATGCCGTGGTGAATAAATTGTATATGGAAGCCCTTAGTGATATACAAAGCGTCGCCATGTGTTTAATAGATCTGGCAGAAGGGTACAACCGGGCTTTTCCCGCTAATGATGGTTCGTTTCCGTTACTGGCTTGCGAGATGGCTTTAAAAGCCTATCCGCATTATATCAATGGGAGAATCCTGAGAGCCGAAACCCTTAAAAGAATCCTTGAACAAAAAATACAGCAAGAAGGAGGAGAGTTCAATACCAAAGTAAGAGAAAATGAAGAATACAAAGAGGCTTTTCTTTTTATGCAGAATGAATATGCCACGATTCACCATGCGGGATACCGTAGGATGCCAGAAAAAATGTATCTAAAATGGCTTAGTTCTCTAAAGGCCGAAGAGGAAAAATATATAAACAAAGAAATAACAAATAGGAATAAATCAAATTAAAATGAAAAGATTAGGGCTTTTAATACTAGTGCTATGGTGTGGTATCATCCAAGCACAAAATCCTTTTGAGGAATATAACTATAATCCGCATATAGCAACCTTATCCGGAGGAGAATTTATCGAAGATTTTGATAATGATACTATTGTGCGTATTGGCTCAGTAATGTTAAATGTAAAAAACAATACAATTACCAGTTTTATAGAAGAATCCGTTACCTTTACAGAGGCTGGAGCAGAACCTACAGTGATGAGTCGATGGTTTCAGCCGGATCCATTGGCTGATGAATTTCCTGATAAGTCTCCATATAACTTTGTAAATAATAACCCCATTTTTTTTGTTGATCCTGAAGGTCTAGCTGCCTATGACGTTTGGAGTTATAATGTAGATTCTGAACAACTTGAATGGGTAAGTGATACAGGAGGTACCGAAACTCAGTATGTTGGTGTTACTAACGATGAGGGTGACAATTTAGGGACTGCTACCGTGTCAGGTTCTGATGTATATGTGACAAAAACAGAAAATAGCGTTTTTGTATCAAGTTATAATCCGACGGAGGATCTAGTTGAAGGATATAATTCCAAAACTGGTTATAAATATCAAGGGTTGGATCTAAAAAAACGGCATCAGCTGAAGGGATCTGTCTTCTACGGATTAATTTTAGAAGCTGAAGCTAATGGTGAAGCAGAGCCTATTCACAGTAAAACAGCATATGATCAATATGTTAGGGAATGGGGTACAAATTCATCCTTTTGGCATGGAGCAGAACATTACTTTGCTCCCGAAGGTGGGGCTAGAGGAGTTGCAAATAGAATAGGTAAAGCTCTTACCGCAAGAGGAAATAGTGCACTTAGCAATTTGGTGAAATCTAAAGGTTCTTTTAAAAGTATTTCTAAAGGATCTTTAAGTAATGCTTCTCCGCAAGGGGTAAGTTCTCCAGTTCCAGAAAACACTAGATCTACTTCGATCAAAAATTCTTGGAATAGTTTTTTGAATGCTAATAAAGGAAAGTACTCCGGTAAAGGATGGGTTAAGAGAGCAGCAGCGGATTATAAAAAATTAAATAATTTGTGATTATATTTGAACTATGAGATTAGTGGTCTACTGTAAATATTGTAACACCAGAAACAATGCAAAAATTCATTCGGAAGATAGATTAGAAATTAAAAAAGATTATGGAGATACTTTTGAGTTAAAATGTTCAAAATGTTTGGAAAACAATCAATTTCGAATCAATGACATAAAAGCCGAAGTGAACCCTATAGTAAATCTGGTATTTATGTTATCCATGTTGGCTCTTATAGTGTGCGCATTTTTTTATTTTAATGATTACCTTTTTGTTTCTGGAACAATACAATCGGTTTATCTAGTTCCAATTGGAATGGGTATACCAATTTTAATATACTTTACTTGGTTAGGAAATGAGAGAAAAAAAGTCAATAGTTTTAATAGATTCAGAGTTTAAAATAATTATGAAGAAAATAGCAACAGTTTTATTGTTACTCGTTACCTTATTTTCTTATGGGCAAGAAGAACATATTATTCCACTGCATAATAGTAAAAAAAGAATAAAAGAATACTCAAATAGGGAGCTAAAAGATAAAGCAGAGTTTATCGGAGGCGAACAAGAATTATTAAACTTTTATAAAAAGAATTCAAAATTTAAAATTTCTCCTTTTGAGAAACATGAATCTTCCGTTGTCTTTATATTACATCTTGATGAATATGGAGAAGTGCTTAATCACGAAGTATTAAGTAAAACTAATTCTAAATTCGTCATAGAGGCTAGGAGATTAATAGATTTAATGCCTAGTTGGAAGCCTGCCACTTTAGATGGAAAACCAGTTAAAGTGGCAGTTTTTCAATCTATTTTCTTTGAATAAATTTAGACTTAACATTCATTTATCCAGTTCCAAGAAATCACAAAAATTAACGAAAGTAAGAGATTTTATAGATTAGTATTATTACAATTTTAGATTAAAAGAATACAGTTTACTCGTCTGGGGGGGCGCGGAATACTTGTTTTTATAACATTACTATTGGCTCAAATCCAAAGTTTTCATTGACTACTGTTAAAGTGTGGTTAGCGAATAATTATGGTTCATTTATAGTTACTAGTAGTCCTACCTTAGACCAAAACTGGTCAAATTGGAAAACAAAAGAATACTAATTCAACACAAACATCTTACTGTATGGAGTACATGGATATTCTGTATCATATTTTTCATGATGATTTGCGACCTGCGGTATCGCAAATACCAAGAGAAGAACTATATTCTTTTCTTATAAAAAATAAGATACAACTTAAGGATAGACACTATTTTGAATTGAAAAAATCTTTTAGTGGAGATTTTGATTTGGAAGAACTTTCATATCAACATCTTAAGTTTTACTACTATGATATCTTGATAGAATTAATCTGTAAAAGCATCCAAAAAGAATTGTACACAGATTTCTTCGAGAATAACAAAAATGGAAAAGACTTTAAAAAGACAGTTCATGATTTTCAGATGCTCATTAATGGACACTTAAAAACCATCGAACAGCATTATTTTTATGATGAAGACAGAATATCTGTATTTCAAATCTCTGATAAAAGAAATACACGAGATATCTATAAGACAATCTACACCAATTTAAGTTATGTGTTAGACTTTATAGGAAACCATTATCCATCATATATGGACAGGGACTTAGAAATTTCATATACCCAGCAGCTGTGGTTTATCGCTTCTCATCAAAAAAAAGTTATAGAACTAGTAAAAAAGCTTGGAGCAATCAATTTGCCAGATCAAATTAAAGAAGAGTTAATCCATTTTTTAAACAAAACGATTGAAGATAAGAGAAGTTTTCTAACCTATAATACTAGACAGTATTACTCCATATTTATTAATGCTCTAAATGAATTACTAGACACTGAGCCTAAACCTTCTTTTGAGAAGTTGGTTGAATTTTTTATTAGATACGATTTCTATACTTTCAAAGTCTATTTCGGTATTATTGAAGAGATCAAATCCCAACTTGTAGAAGAGATAAACCTGAACATATATCAAAAACAGTTATACGAATACCATAGGAAATACAAAAGTATAATAATAGAAACCGAGGTAAGATTCAATCCAAAATTACCTCATTTAAAGACAAGTATAATGGATTATTTGGTCAATGAAATTGAGCTTACACAAAAGATGGAAGAGTTAGAATCAAAGGATAATAATACCCAAAAGTTTAAACTGAATATGACCGTAGAGGAGATAAGCTTATTTACCAAACTCTGCTACGAAGCGGGTATTACCCAAGGGAAGAAAAAAGACTTGATAGAATTTGTCTCCAGATCTTATTATAATGAAAGTACAAAGAACATATCAGTAAAGAATCTAGATAATAGGTATTACAATGTTTCCGAGGTTACTAAAAAAAGGATGCAAAGTTATTTACAACACATGCTCGATGGTCTAGGTGGGATGGAATAATTAAATTATTTCTCACTCAACAAACTAATATCTCCATAAGTGTCTAAAACTTTCAGGAGATCATATAGACATAAATAAGAAAAACCTTCTAGTTTAAGAAGGGCGGGTCCCCCTATATCCACCAACTGTTTAATGCAAGTGTACCCTTCTTGATCCATAAATTTCCTCAGGTGCTGACCAATTTCAAGTTTATCCAACGATTCCACTAAAAAAGAGGGTTGCTTTAGGGTGGTATTTTTGAACGAATTTTCTGATTTCATGGCCACAAATATAAACCATCCTTTTATTAATTGTTCAGTTTTAACAATTTTATTTGTCTTGAAATCAATTAGTTAAAAATTATTTTGGGGTGGACCATCCCTTTACCACTGTTTTAGTGCTTTTCAAATCCTTCTCTTTACACCGAAAAATAAAACATCGAGGTAAATGTCTTTAAAAAATCATTGTAAACAGCCTATATCAGACTTTGAATGTTTCTTTCCTGACAACGAAATAATTAGCATTGGGAGTGAATCATTTCAGAGAATGAACGCGATTTTTCCTTTGAGAAATCTTATGACTGTTTATGATGGATATGTTCTAAGACAAGAGATACTTCAAAAACTGGAAAGATATACTTATGGAAAATATTGAAGAGCTACCACTAGAAGAAAGCGGAAATTTCCCCAAAGAAGATCGAGTAAAATTAATTGTACTAGAATCTGATGCTTATAATGAGTTGCTGAATGATTTTATTCGTTTAGTGAAATTGGCCGTAAGAGATGCAAAAATTGAAGCCATGAAATCTTTTTCAGATCCGGCTGCAGATTGGATTGATGCCGAAGAGGCTAAAAAGATATTGGGTATTAAGAGTAAGTCAAAACTACAGGAACTTCGTGATTATAATGAAATCACATTTTCTCAAGCAGGGAAGAAGGTAATTCGCTATTCCAAAAAAAGTATCCTTGAGTATTTAGAAAGAAACATTGTCATGTAAATCTTGTAAACATTGCATCATGCTTACTCTAGACGAACAAATCGTTTTCTTAAAAGAAAGCCGTAAACAACAAACCAAATTCTTAGAACATGTAAGTAAACAGTTTGGTGAGATTAACAAACCGTTGTTTACAAGACAAATAGGCCATACCATCTTTTGCTATGACTCCATTCTACAATCTATCCTAGAATTACAAGCCTTAAAAAACAAACCCCATGGAAAATAAACCCAAGAGACAAAACTATGATTTTGGGAAGCTATTTATAGCCACCAAATCCTTTATTGATACTTATAATCAAAACAAGCAAGATATCAAAGAACGTCTTAATGCCAACCATAGGGCCACTGCAGAATTGATCACAAGGCTATATGCCAAACAACTGAATAAAGCCATACAATTAGGTGATACTTTTGAAAATGGAACACCGGGGTTTAGAACGTACAATCCAAGTTTGGCAAGTTGTAAAGGATGTACCGTTAGAACCATTATGAATCATAAAGAGCGTTTAAAAGCGGCTGGGTTTATCATCAAAGAAGTACATCATGGAAAATCAGGGATTGAATTATGGATCAATACTGAAATTTTTTCTGAAAGAGTGAAAAATTTACACCCATTAGTTCATGTACAACAAGAACAAATAAATAATAATAGGAATGTTGATATGTTGATAACTTCAGAAGAAGGAGTTCGCCCACAGGCTCACCAGCAAAAAGATAACTACGTTACAGGAACAATGCAAGAACAAGACATGAACACGGAGGAAAGCCGAATTTCCGACTCAAAATCACAAACCAGGTGCGAGAAAAATTTAAGCACTGGGGAGTCGGAGTCGGCTTTTTTACTCCATTTGGTCAAAGATTTTTGGAAATACAGCAAAGCCGTTTTGTATTCCGATATTTTACTCAGCGAACCCGAAGAAAATGATATCCTGAATCAGATTTGGGCCTCGGTATATCGAAAATTTAAGATCAAAGGCAGCAAAAAAGATTGGAAAAGCTATCAACAAATTCTCTATAAACGAGTGGATATGGTATCTCGATGGTTAGAGCGAAATCCCAATCGATGGATTCCTCCTGCTCATTTGTATTTTCATCCTGAAAATAAGAAAAATGGATTTAATAGAACCTATGAATGGTTTATCAAACAAGAAACCCTGAAGCGGAATATCAGAAACCAGATCCTCATTCAAAAAACCGAAGCTGAGTGGCTCGCCCATCATAAAGGAGAAGGAAAACACAAACACAAATCCCGTTTACAATTGTTCAGTTTACAACGTAAACGTCTTGTTAGCTATGGAGATGAGACCCTTATAAACGCCTATGAACAAAGTTTACAACGAACCCTTATCAAATTGTCTACACAATGATGCCAACCAACCTGCCCCAAATCGCACTTACCAAATGCGTGGTATATTTTTATGATGGAAGGTCCCGTACCTTTTATTCCTTTGACCGAAGCCATCGAAATTCTAAACCCAACAAAGCTTTGGGTATGCGAAGATTAGAAAAAATGTTATTTCAAGGAAAACTAAAAGGAACTTGGGAAACGGCTATTGTTTATGAGAATCGAGTTAAAGGTGCAGAATTAGCTAAGTTTAAGAATGGTGTCCGTGTAAGTTGATTAAAAAAAATTCTCAGTCCCGAAAAATGAAACTGGGATGTTTTACATTTACACCCTGCTGCTAAAAATTAATAAGAGTTGTTTTGTTAATTTTTAGTAGTAATAAAGTATGATAATAATTAAACCATATGAATAACGAAATTGATACTATTGACATGTCTCAAAACCTGACAGATAGAGAGGTTTTTATAAAAATATGGACTAAGCCTAGAATGGTTTTCAAATTTATTAATGAAAAGCACTTTGATAAATATGTTAAAATATTATTAGTTCTTGCCGGGATTTCCAGAGCCTTTGATAGAGCTTCAATGAAGGATATGGGGGATAAAATGTCTTTATGGGCAGTAATGGGTTTTTGCATAATTTTAGGAGGTCTCTTAGGTTGGATTTCTTATTACATTTATGCTGCACTATTAAGTTGGACAGGAAAATGGTTAAATGGGAAAGGAAATACTTCTTCAATTTTAAGAATACTTTCCTATGCTTTGATTCCATCAATAATTGCTTTAATTTTTCTTATTCCTCAAATAGGCATATATGGAAATGAACTTTTTAAATCTGACGGAGATATGACAACTGCAGGATTAATTTCCAATTTCTTTGTCTATGGTTCGATGATTATAGAATTTATTCTTGGCATTTGGACTATAATATTTTTTGTAATTGGGATTTCTGAAGTTCAAAAATTATCAATTGGAAAATCGATACTAAACCTTCTACTGCCCATCATCATTTTTGCGGTTCCGATTATGATAATTATTTTAGTAACTAGTGTACTTTAGTTATTTTTCATCTAACGAAATCATAATCATTACTTTATTACCAAATTACAAAATGAAATATAGAAAGTTATTCAGTCTAGCTTTAACCTACATGATTATCATTGGATGCTCATCAGACATTGAGGAAATGAATGAGGGAGAGAAATACTTGGCTAAAAAGTTCAGAGCAGAATGGTCAAGTATTGGGTTAACTCAAACAGAATCCAAGACAAATGGTAAAATAACGGAGAACCGAAAATTTCTTGACATAATAATTAAAAACTCATCGGATATAGATAAAATTATATATGAAAATGAATATGCGAAAAAACAAATTAAAAATGTAGCTCAATTTGTTTTGGACTCTATTCATTTTGGAGAAATGTCATGTAAACCAGAAGAAATACAAGTTGAGTTTATAAAAGAAGACGTATTTCTAATTTTTAAAAATGAGACGAAACGTACTATGTCTTACAATATAAATTGAAAAGTTGAAGAGAATAAAATTAAATGAAGAAAGTAAAAATCAATCCCAAACAAATAATAGATTGGAATTCCTTTCATTCTGCATTTGCTAATCTTCAACTTTCCAGATTATTATGGGCGTAATATGAATGCTTGGGTTGATTGTATGGATGAGTTTACGACTGAATTAACTTTGTTGGATTTAGGAGATTGTAGAGGTTTAAAAGAATCTAATCCAGACATTATTGAAGCTTTATTAGAATGTACTTCTTTTATAAACTTTAGAAGAATCGAATCTAATGAAGAACCTGTTTTATTAATTTCTTTGTTTACTTAATGAGAAAGTTTAATCGCATAAATATTGAATTCGGAATTCCCGAAAATGGATGGTTATTTACGAAGTTTCAATGGGAGGATTTTCGGTTGGAAATGGATCTTTCAAATGTTCCTGCAGACCCAATCGCACAGTTGTGTGATGCATTAATTGAAATTAATAGCGGTATGAGAATTCCCATACGAATACTATGGTCCTTGGAATCTTATCACTATTATTTTCAATTGGAACAAAAGAAAGATATATATAAAGTTATAATATTTAAAAGTGATACGATTCAAAGTAGACCTTTAGAGGTTGTTAAAGAATTTGAAGGAGATTACGATCAGATAATATTGCCGTTGTACAGAGCAGTAAAAAAATTTAATTCGTACTCATATAGTAAACCACACTGGGAAGAAATGGACTCCAAAAGAATTTTGAAATTGACCAATTTAATCAAAAGAGAACATTTGGACGAATTTAAGAACTTGAATAATTAAATAACCCCTCTATAATTGACGGGTTCACATTTTGTTGAACTAGAAACTTTAATTGGGTTAAAAGAGATTTAAATTGATTTATAGAAAAATTCGTGGACATAAAAGAAGATGGGGCCAAATTGACAATTGGATTACGAGAGAGTCTGTTTTGGATGTTGAATATCTTAAGCAAAATTTATACTGGTATTCAGACATTGCTGTTCATCCATGGTGTGATATTTCTCTTACTAGAAGTCAGTTTCCTGAACCAAAAGGGCAAACTAAAAAGAGGATTTTACAAGGTCTAGAAAATGTTTATGATAATTGGAAGATGGAGTTGGAAAAATTAAGTCAACCATATTATCTCAAGGTTTGGATTTATGAACCTCGTTTTTCAAAATCACAAGTGGTTTGTGCAATTGATGAAAGAATCGAACATTATAAAAATGTGTTTAATCAATCCAATTTCAAATCAGAAGAATCTGACTTATTAAACAAATTAAATCCGGGTTTCAAATGGCAATCCTTTCTTGATGAGCAACCATATTGGAAAAGTGAATTATTATGGCCAATGAATCAATATGAAAGGATTGAAGATGCATATGCTGATAGAAAATTATTGAAGAAATTGGAAAAAGGAAATTATCGGAATGAAAAGACTAATGATGATATTGTCTTTTTTATACCTAAAGGTAAAATATGGGTTGGAGAAAAATAGAATAGAAAATATAGTTTAATTTGGCTTGGTTTCATAGTAATACAAATCGAATAATTTTCACAAATGTTCTGGAAGAGAAATAGACAAAAAAATAATTTGAATGTTCAGAGTGTGGAGAAGTTCATAATAGTTGGCCAGCTTTGACTTACAAATCTCCAACACCATATCATTGTCTTACAGATATGGATAAAGAGAAAATTGCAGAAATAAATAGTGATTTCTGCGTAATTGAGTATAAAGAACAAACAGATCGATTTATAAGGGTTGTTTTAAAACAAAAAGTAAATGACTTTCCTCATACACTTGAGTATGGTTTATGGGTTTCACTTAGCCAGGATAGTTTTGAAGATTATATCTTAAACTTTGACAATAATAATCATAAAACGTCATATTTTGGATGGCTAAGCAATGACTTACCAGACTATGATAATTCAGAAATGATTCCTATGTCTGTTTACACTAAAAAAGGAAATGAAAGACCAGAAATAGTTCCGCATCAAGATTTTGAACACCAATTTATAAAGGATTTTTATAGGGGGATCTCAAAAAAGGAAGCAGAAAGAAGAATTCATGCTATGTTAAAGAATTTAGAGTAAGATTACGGAACGGCAAGTTTTAAAATAAGTGTCGTGGGATAAAAATTCTACAGTTTCAAAAACTGAAACTCGGATGCTCTACATTTGCACTAGTAAGTAAAAAAATAAATTATTAAATAAAAGAATAGATCAAGAATATTCTTGTTAGTTTATTATGAAGAAGAAACTTAGGATAATAGTAATGATTGCTGGAATTTTGTTTGGAGTTTATGCAGTACTCGGGCAAACAGATATGTTGAAAATGTATACTACACCAACTTCAGCAAATGAGCCGGGAATCAAACTCAATTCAAAAATTTTCGTTTCAAATTTAGTTGATTTTAATAATCGAGATTTTGTTTGTTATGAATACGAAAATGAAAACTTTGGTAAGCACACAAGGGTTCATCGGTTATTGGGGAAATCAGGAGACGTTATTGAAATTAAAGATGGAGTTTTTTACTTGAATGAAAAAAATGTGGATGAGAATATGGATTTGAAACATTTCTATATTCTTAAACCAGATGAATTCGAGAAATTAAAGGATAAAAATTTAATAGACAAAAAGGATGTTGTTCACCAGACAAATGACGAGATCTTCATTTTTCTAATTGATAAAATAGCGAAACAATACGGTTTATTTTCAAAAATACAGCTAGAGCCGAGGAATCAAAAGAATAAAGTAATAGTAAAAATCTATAAAGAAGATTGGAATAGAGATAATTTTGGACCTCTAGAAATTCCAGAAGGGAAATGTTTTGTTATTGGAGATAATCGGCACAATTCTGAAGATTCCAGATTTATTGGACTTATAGATGAATCAAAAATTGTTGGTACTGTAATTCGAAAGTAGTGCCTAAATCATTGAATAAGAAATAAAGATCCATTATATGCAAAAAACATGCGCTCCCGCACCGACCAATAAAAAAGAATACATCGCCGATATCGGAAAAATATTGGTTGCAGAACATGGTAAAAAGAAATACTATAAGCCTGAAGAAGTTAAAAAAGCCCATAGAAAAAGCAAATGGTATGATGGCCTTGATTTTTCTTGTTGGGGAATGAGTACTTACTCTTCACATTCAGATTTTGATAGCTATCACGAACAAACCGGAGAAGTTTGTAATTATATCGAAATGAAAACGGAAATGTTAAGTGGTTTATCAAATACCACAGATGTTAACTGGATGGAAATCCCGGATCTGGATATTGATGCGTCATGGCTAGATTTTGGAGATGTATTTGAAGGAGTTCTAGAAGGGATTGGTGAGTTTATTAGTGCTATTTTTGAGGGTTTATCCGGTTAAAAGAGTTGTCAATGGAATTTCATGAATGTAATTTAAATATAAGGTATGATTTGCCGAAAGAGATTTGGGCTAAAGTAGAATTAGTCTATTCTCAGATGCATGGATGGTTAGGTTATGGTAAAAAGGGTATTGGGTATGAAGGTATTCCATATTGGTTTAGTTATAATGAAGAGGAAAAATACATATTGGCATCAATAGAACCTAGTGGACTTCATTTTGAAGCAAATATGGATAAAGATGAATGGATACAATGGAAAACTCAATTTAAAAAAGTTGCAACAGAAGTTCTTAGGTTTAAAGTTGGTGAAATTGAAGAGGGAGAGGTTGGACACGAAATCGAATGGATAGATTGATTAAGTTATTTTAGTTTAAGTCAACTAATAATGAAAAAAGAGCATAAAGAAATAATTAAACTACTATCGGAGTATTTATCGAATCATCCTGATCAGAGATTTGGGCAAGCACTTTTTAACTTAAGAATTAATGAGTTCGATAAGAGTACCAATACTCAAATGCCTAATTCTATAAGAGACATTCACAATGATAGTGATACAGATATCATAATAAGAATAAGAAAGCAATTAGAATGGTTTGATTTACAAGAAAAGGTAAATAACGGACTTTCAAATATTGTAGGTTTACAGGGGATGACAGTAAATGAAAGATTATTTGCTTCGGGTTTAATGGAAACTTTCGAGGAAATGAAAAATAAAAATAAAGAATTTGCTCGTTTTATACTTATGGCACTGAAAGTTGATGGTAAATCAATTGAAAAAATATTGAAATGAAGAAAGAAGAAATAATCAAATTCTTGAAGACTGAAATTGAGCCTTTAGAAGATCAATTTCTTGGATTGGGTTATCGAGCTTCAGTTTATCTTAAGGATGGCACTTATTTGCCAGCAGTAATTTTCAGGAACCCTAACAAGAAAGTTGATCGAGCGATAAGAAGGTTCAAAGAAGAAAGAGATAATAAGGGAATCATTAGCTGGGCTAAAAATGAAGATGGTTATCGTGAAATTGTGAAAACATTTGTTACTAGAGGAAATAAAATAAATGATTACGATATAGAAAAAGTTGAAAAAAGTCCATTTGCGTTTCCAAATGAAACATTGTTTTCCATAAAAGGAGAAACAACCATGGGATGGACTGGTTTCGTTGCCAAGATGAGTGATGGAAAAACTTTTGGATTTGGCACTTCATTTTTGATGGAGTTTTTCCAGATGCCTACAGGATATCAAGCAACAGAAATAGTTGATATAATTAACCATAGTTATATTTCGAAATCAGGAGAAGTGAGGTCCCATGAGAGAGCTTTTTTTGATCCACCTGAAGATTATGATGAAACAGTTATACATAGAGAAAGACCTTATTTTGAATGTTATATTGATGATTTATAATTGAATAAATAGCCATTGTTGTTTACGAAATGAACAAAATAACCTTAAATACCGAGTCTTATTTAATCAAAGGAACTGAAGGTGAGAGGTTCTTCCCTTTCTTTGAATTGGAATATAATGAATGGGTAATCTACGAGGATGATTTTCCTAAATATTACATTGAGCTTCCTATGAATTCAGAATCGAATTCATCCTTTAGAGAGTGGTTAAATAACGAACTTAAATCCGGTAAAAAACTTAAGAAGGTAATTAGTAGTTTGGGAAATCAGTATGGGAAAAATTGGAACATTCTTCCTTCCCAATTAGGGATGGAAGTCGAAGATGGTTATAAAAGCGAGATAATGGAACTTGAGATCTTAAACGATGATGTTATGGATCAGATTAAGTCTTCTAAAGAATAGTTCTTAAATCACTCCTCCACCCCAAACGCCTTAAACACCATCCGCACCTCATAAGGATACAACAATTGCCTTCGCCCTGTATCCAAACCTTCAATTTCTTTTAGTTTTAATCGCAAGGTTTCCCGGCTTATTCCAAATCGAATGGCAAGTTCTGCCTTACTCCAAAATCTCATTTCCATAGTCCTATTTTAGTTTGTTTTCAATTGTTTTAATGATCAAGAACCAAGAGTTTACCATAGGTGTAAACAAACTCCTTGTATATCGCCAAGCTACCATAAATACTACAAAAAACCATAACCAATACAGCTTTAAACAAGCTCATTTGCAAGCTGTTTTGTAAACCTATTCCTTTGATAAAAACAAGGAAGTATGTTTAAATGGATTGCCGGAGGACTGGCAGCTTTTTTTTCGATTCGATACCTATCTCGTTTGCAAAGGGCGAGTACCAATATCACTTCAAGGATTCGGGTTAGCATCCATAAGGTGAACTTAACAGGTATTGAATTAAAAGCGAAAGTTACTCTTCAAAATCCAAACCCGGTAAACCTACGAATACAGCATCCTTTTGTCAAGATATTATTTAAGGATAAGATCCTGGGCACTTCTGCTGTAGAAAATGCAGTCATTGAGGTGGAAGAAAACAGCGAAAAGCGTTTTGATCTTAGCATTCAATCCGCAGGGTGGCTCACCTTGATCCAAATTTTAGGCACCAAAGTGGTAAGTGATATCCGATCCGGAAATCCGATTCAACTGAATATCCAAACCCAGGTCATCACAAGAGTGAATGGGTTGCCTTACGAAAAACAAGAAAACATTCTTTTACAACTCTAATGCAGGCACAAACGCTACGAAATATCTACCCCGGAAAGCAATTCAATACACTGATCCCTCAAAGTATGCATAAGGATACTGTGGTGGTGGGTGAGGGAAAAGCACGTTTGGAAGATACCTTGACCTTAATGCAACAAGTGATTGAAGAAACGCTATCTGATACAGCTTTATTGGCTCTAAAACTAAAAGGCCATACCGTTGCTGACAGTTGTAAAAAGATTTGGCATTTTGTATACGGCCATATCCAATACAAAATGGATAAAAGGGGCATTGAACAGGTCCGCCGACCTTCCAGAACCTGGGCCGATCGTAAAAGCGGAGTTGATTGTGATTGTTATACGGTATTTATTGGGAGTATTTTGTCCAACCTGGGTATTCCGTATACCATCCGGATTACCAAGTATGGAGGAAAGCAACATTTCCAGCATGTATACCCCGTGGTGAAAAATGGAGGTGAAGAAATTATCCTGGATTGCGTGACCGATCGATTTAACTATGAAGTTCCCTATTCAGAAAAGAAAGATATTAATATCAAAGACACCTTAGACATACAATCAGTGTCCGGACTTAGCAGTGTAGATACCCAGGCCATTGAACTCAATGCCTTAGAGCAGCCTCGCATTCCTTTACATCAGATTCATAAGCAAATAGTGATTTTCCCAAACTCGCGAGGTTGCTCTATTCCAAAGGCAATATCAAAAAATACCCGGCAAGGAAACGTAGTGTCCCCTTTTCGACTGCATAATGCAGCATCAATAGGAGCAATGAAACGAAAGGATGATGATTTGGGATTATTAGACCTTTTCCTGGTCACTACTATTTCCCTGGTTGTAGGGGCAAGTGTGGTACGATTATTTACAAAAACGCCAACAAAAACAAAACCTAAAAAGCCCTAGGCTTTGAAAATTATAAAGAATTATGGAATTACATCGATTAGACGGCTTGGATGCCTCTGGAATAGATCATATGGAAGTGATGGATGCACAACCCGAGCTCATGCTTGAAGGCATCGATGATGTCCCAGAGATTGCTTATGAGATCTTGGATGAAGACGGCAATGTGGTCTTGTATGCCGATGCCGAAGAAAACATCTATGTCATTGATGGGTTGAATGGTTTCTTTCGAAAAATAGGAAGAGGTCTTAAGAAATTTACCAAAAACATCGGTAGAAAAGTCATCAAACCTGTGGTGAGCACCTTTAATCGATTTGTAAACCCGGCTACTATCCTTTTACGAAACGGATTTTTGTTAGCCATGAAAGCCAATTTAATGAAAGTGGCCAGTCGATTGCGATTTGGATATCTAAGTGAAGCTCAAGCCAAGAAGATGGGAATCGATATGGGCAAGTTTCGCAAGCTTAAAAAAGCAGTTTCTAAAGCCGAAAAAATCTACCGACTAGCAGGGGGACGAGGCCGAAACCTTCGCAAAGCCATCTTAAAAGGAAAAGGAAACAAAGACCGAAAAGTACCGCTCAGTGGTTTTAGCTTAGGGACTATTGATAATGAACCTGATCTATTTAATGATCCTTTTGAGAAGTTCGTAGTAGAATCCGACCTGGATACCTTTGAAGCCTTTTTAAACAATGAAGTACAAGTCGATGGATTGGGAGCCGTAGCCACAGGACCTGCTATGGCAGCGGCTAGTGGTGCTGTGGCCAGTATTTCAACGGTACTGAATAAGATTGGGAATATCTTTGGCCAGGCCCAAAAGGTAAAACAGCAAGCGCAAACGTTGTTTCAAAAACCACGAAGATCGGTGCCTGCATTACCACCACCAAGAGTAAATACACCCATTCGATCGAGTGTGTCAAGAAGCTCGTTTAGATCTTCTCCCTTTTCAAGAAGAAATAGAGGGATTCCTACAGTCACCACGCAAAACCGTGTGGTGAGAAATCAAACGACTAGTACGGCTACAGGAAAGACTTCCTGGATCGAGCGAAACAAAACTCCATTACTTATAGGAGCGGTGGGATTGGTCGCTGCAGGCGGCGTGGTGATTGCCATGCGATCGAACAAAAAATCAAGCAAACCCATTTCGGGAGTTTCCAAAAAGTCAAAAACCAACGGAAGAGATGCCTTAGGAAGATTTACCAAGGGACATACCATTGTCAGAAAAAAAACACGAAAGAAAAAAGCTCCAGAAAAATTAGTAGCTAAAGCAATATTATAGAAATCAACATGGATTTCCGCCTTCGCGGAAATGACAAATCAAACTTTATCATGAAAAAAGCAAATGCAAAAGATAGCCTACTGCAAGTAGGAAAACACCTAAGCTCTGGCGTACTGGGGATGGTCGCTGGATCTTACGTAGGCAGGCATTCCCTCGTTCTAGGAGTACTGACCATTTTCGGAGGCGCCTATTACGAAAAGGACTGGATTACCACCGCCGGAGCTACGATGGCCTTCTCAGGAATGGCGCGATCCAAAGACGCACAAACCACTCAAGGAATTGATGGGGTTAAAGATGACATGGAAGAAGCCAAAGACAGAGCAGTTACTTCATTAAAAGCCATTGGTAAAAAGCTATACTTGGACAAACTGTCTCCATCACTAGCTCAAAAGTTATCCTTGGGTAATATCGAAGATCGCCCGCTAGTCTTTATGGGATCCGAAATGGTAGATCAGGGTGATTTTGATACCCAGGAGGTCGATAAGATCATCCAAAAGATTGAAGCAGGAGAACCACTACCTACAGCCGATATTCAACAAGAATTTATAGAAGGAACAGATATCGAAGACATGGGCAATATTGATATCGAAGCCCTAAACGGAGCAGAAGACATCACCGAACTCAACGCAGTAGCGTAGAGTAGTATAAAGTCCTAAGTACACAGTACAAAGTACTAGAAAGATTTACTACTCATTACTCAATACTAACTACTTAATACTAATTATAATGAAAACAATGATAAAAAGTTCCAGGTCTCAATTTTTAGAGATTGTCAATGCACATATCTCACTTAGAGATCAAGCCAAAAAACACGATCCGGCTATGGTCAAAGTGGCCATGGATATTAAAGAAGGAAGACTACAGCTAGCCGATGCAGCCTACTACTCCATCAAATTTGCTGGAAACCGTGCCAATATCGATATGTTTGAAACCCAGGATGCCAAGGAGATCGGAATTACCAATGTCACCCAAGCCAAGCTGCAGAAAGATCGCTTGTTTTTGTGTAATCGCATCATCCTGTTAGCAGCCGAGATTGAAGGCGATCTTCCGGATAGCGATTCCCAACTTAAAAGAGTGATCAAGCAAACGGATTTTGGAAGTATCAAGAAAATAGCTGGATTACAAAATGGTGTCTTTTCTCTAGTGGCCAATAAAAAGACCATTATTGACGAACGCCCCATGCAGGAGTTCGTAACCGATAACAATCTAATGAGTAACCTGGGAACTTATTACCTGGAAAGCCCGCGATTTATTAGAGACGATGAAGAATTCGAATTCAATATCGAATTGGGGGAAGATGCTCCAGAGAAGGCACTCATCAAAGTGGTATTGGCCGGAACGGTAACCATCCCAGCATAAAAAAGGTAATTTATGGAACAGAAAACCAAAGAAACTCGGATTACCTTTCCTTTTCAAGTTACCAAAGCGAATGGCCTGGTAACGGTCGATAACCTGGAACTCCCTAAGCATACCAAAATCGTGAAGGGATTACAGCTAATATCGGACCACCCAGACAAGCTTTACTATAGAGGAAGTCAACGGATTGAAATTGGTGGTGAAGAACTGTTTCCAGATGGTTTTGATAGTAAGATCCTTATGGCTTCGGTAAGCGTTGCGCCACGAGAACGATTCTTTGATTTGGGAGAGGTATTACCGGGCGATCTGTTGGTGAAAATACGATTTGAAGATAAGGAGCATCCCCAAGCCCCTTTTGAAGACGGCTACCAGGTAAGTCTTGTAGTACTAATCCAAGAGGCCACATAGTGGCATGAAAAGTTAAAAAATGAAATGTAAGATTCATATGGGCAATAAAAGGGAAACGAAAGCGGTTATAGTGCGCAGGAAGTTTGTCCCCATACAATTTAAGATAACTAGGGAAAACCAGTATGTAAACGCCGAGGCCAAACTTCCTTTTACTTCCAATGCCGTGATTGGGATGCTCACCACCAACAAAGTGAATGCTTGTAGTGATGTCCCAGTTCCTAACCGATTGTATTACGGAATTACCGATGCTCAAGTAACGGATACTCGTTTTTTGAAAATCAAAGAAGGGCAAGAGTATACTAGTGTGTATCCCCCAGATGCTCGCATTCAATCCATAGGTATCAATACTACCTGGTGGTGGTATTATGCCCATCCGGTTACCGATCAGTTTCCCTATCTCTTTGAAGCTGATTTTGTGGAGCAATTAAATGATCCTCTAAAAGTAGATGTACAATACCCCGGACAATGCGATCCTATACCCTATTATTTATGGAGTGAGCGCTTGAACGGATTTGCATGGATTACATATACCCCAGAAACATAACCGATATGGTCTTAGGAGTTTTATCATTATTTCAGAAAAGAGGATTGTTCTATAGCGAACAGGAAGTACATGCTACGGATAGCTTTTCCAATATGGACCTGCAGGAACTAGAAAAAGTTACTGATGAGTTTGTAGATTTTAAGCATCCCACAAAACAATATAAGGTACACCCGGTAGAAGAAACGGGTAATACCGATTATATCACAGCCACGTTTGAAGACCAGGGAGAAGCACAGTATCCTTATGAGGTGACGGTATGGCTCCTGGTAGAGGAAGCGCCGGAAAAATTATAAATGTAAAATTGAAAATGAAAAAGTAAAAACACACTTTGAGTAATGAAAGAAGATTTTGCTTTGCAGTACGCTGATAGAAGAGCCAAGGAAAGAGGATATGATCAGTATCGGATTGTATATCGGGAGTTTATCATTCCTCCAAATGGAGCCTTGAAGTTCCAAGCGTATAATGAATTATGGTTAGTCACCTATATCGGCTGGGGACTGATAGTAAAATCCAGTTACGGAAAGTATACCAATTGGTACACCCAGGGGATCACCGAAAACAGCCATGAACATGGAGATCGGATTGAGATTATCAATACCCGAAAATACCAGAGAACGATACGATTTATACAAGTGATTCTAAAAACCAAAGACGATGGAAGCACGACAACGAAAACCGGGATCGGTGAGACTAACCGATGAGCAGTACCAGGAGATGGACCGATTGGGAATTGATAACGAGAGTGCGTATGTAAAGTACAAGCTCAGTACCGCCCAAAGTAAGTTGGCGGTTTTAAAACCGGATCCACAAGAATCTCAGGTAAAGGCATTGCCTGTAGTACCGAATCGAACCAATGATCTACCTATGGTAGAAGATAAACTGACGATTCAACGATTGGTGCTGGAGAATCAAAGTTTAAAGAATAAGCTGGAGGAGATTTCAGAAACCAATCAGCAAACCTTAAGTGGCGTGAATCAAAAGGTGCATGCGATGCTCCAGGACGAGCTGATGAAACGAGATTTTGAGGCGCTGAAGAAACAGAACACTCAACAAGAAAAGGAGATCAGGGCATTAGAAGAGAAGCTGGAAAAATCAAACAAAGAAACGGAAGCCAAACAAGAGGAGATTGAAGCTTTGGTCAAAAAATTAGGATTGGTTGAATTAGGCAAGGCCTTGCTTCCTGGTGCTATCTCTGGATTAGCCAAACAGTACCCCAATCAAATGAAAGGGATTGCAGGAACACTAGGAAGCCTAGGCCTCGGTGCCCATGGCACCAATATAAATAACAATGAAGAGGATAAGGACTATTTGCTTCAAATATTAAATCACCTTACAGAGGTGTTTAATGAAGCACAATTTGAACAGGTAATGCAACTTATGATGCAATTGGCAGAGCAAATCCAAGAGGACGATCAGCTACTTCAGAAAGTAGCCTATTATATACTACAACTTCAAAAGAAAGAAAAACAATGATCACACCCATTACGGTAAACATAGAGGTAAAAGATAAAGCAGAAGCAATTCAGGTAAAAAAGGCTTTTGAGACGATGAACAAACATTTTAAAGCTAGAGGTATTATCAAGATGGAGCAGCTGTTTTTGAATGATGCCTTTATTAGAAACCTGGTAAAAATGAAACTGGCATAGCCTAAAGACGAATTAAAAAAGATACCCTATGGCACTTCCCACAGCACTAGCAGTGCAGGCAATAAAGAATAAACCCAAAGTCAAGGTAAATTCTAAGGTAACGACAGTTGTATTATCCACAGCTTTGGGATTAGGAGTATTCTTTGCCGGAAGAGCGATTTGGCGTTCGTTTAAAAGAAACATCAGGGAAGGTCAGATTTTGAAAGAAGGCAACCCGGCATCTTTTGCTACCCAACTTAACATGGCCTTTGAAAATGATAATGCCTTTGGTTGGGGGACCGATGAAGAAGCGGTGTATAGAACGCTGGAGCAAATTCCAAATACATCCATGATGCGAAGAGTACAACGAGCCTATAAAGATCTGTTCGGAAAGAACCTTGCTAGTGATTTAAAAAATGAACTAAGTACCCAGGAATTTGCCATCGCTCAAGAGATCATACATGCTAAACGATAAATGATGAAAAAACAAACGATACCTAAGAAACGACCTATAAAGAACTCAACAAAAAAGAAGGATTCCCAAAAGAAATACGTGATGTTTGGTTTAGGGATTGCTGCCTTGTTAGGCGGGGGATATTTGGCTTTTAATTTCTTTAGAAACCGAGAGGCACAGCAACGAAGTATACAAGAACCGATACCCATTCCGACACCAAGGGATATTGTGACCAAGCCTATACTTCCGGTGGCCTCCTCAGGCAGTTTCCCATTACGCAGGGGAGCTAGAGGATCATTGGTGCAAATGGTACAAAACGCACTTTTACAAAAAGGAGGTCAAGCAGCGCTGATCATCAAAGAAACCAGTTTACGAGCCGGGCAACCCGATGGGATTTTTGGTAGAGGAACTGAACGCGCTTTACGAGCAGCAGGCCTTCCATCAGTAATATCCCAAAGTCAGTTTACGAGTCTGGTGGGAAAAACAAAAAACACTACCGGGTTTAATCCTGGGATGATTGCCAACGAGATTATAGGAGCGGCCAATAAGAGAAACTTATTTGGTGTGTTAAATGGATTAAAGAAAATCCAAAATGTAAATCAATATCGCCAGGTGAGTACCTTTTTTCAAAACGTTCGCATCTTAGGGGTACGCGTAACTTCACTGGTCAATGCACTATTAAGTGTGGCTTTTAAAAGGAAGGAACTAGAGAAGGTAAAGATCAGGGCAGAATTTCGAAGAATGGGCCTCAAACAAAACACAAGAGGTATATGGTTTGTTCCAAATCTTAATGGGATTGAAGATTTTGATTCGGTAGAAGACCAAATAGAGAATGAATGGAATTTAGCCATCGCTAGGAAACCTACACTATTGAAATCGCAAGATGGGACCTTTATTGTCCCCGAAGTATTACCCCAAACCGTGATTGGATATATCACTGGGATAAAGAACGGAACTACTCAGATCCTAACACAATCGGGAGAGACCGTATTTGCCCCTGCTCAAAATGTGAGTGTACTATAAATCATGAATTGATGCTATCCAAAAGCCTACAGATTTTACGAAGTAAAAAGTATCAAATCTATCGGCAACCTTATCAACTAAATATTGTAGGGTACCGTAGTCGCTTTGTGCGTAGCAATCATTTTGATGATGAGATTCATGTGTTCTATACCAATGATCAAGGAAAATGGGTGTATCATATTTTCAAAGCCACTACAGATCCAGGGCAGTATTGGTTGGATCATCCAATACATCCACAAGGCACAGCATTTCTAAAAAAAGGACAATATCAAAATGCTTTTGGTATTGGATTACATCGAGGGGTGTATCCTGCTTTGGTACAGAAAAAGGATGTAAATGTGATCAGAAATTACAAGCGGAAGGGATTGTTTAAATGGTTCGAATCTGGAATAGAAGATAGAGGAAGGTTTGGCATCAATATCCATCGAGCCAGAAAACAAGGAACCACCAAAGTGATTGATAATTTTTCTGCAGGGTGTTTAGTATTTGCAAATGCTGAAGATTATAATCTGTTTATGAATTTGACTATAGAACATCAAAAACGATATGGAAACTCTTTCACGGTAACCTTAGTGGATTTTAGAGATGAACGAAGAAGGAGGTTACAAAAGATAGCTTGGGGATCAATGATCGCTGGAGGAGGATTATTAGTTATAAATCGCTTGAACTGAAGATGAGATTATCCAAAAATACCAAGAAAGCAGGATTAGCATTAATGGGTAGTATGCTTGGTTTTATAGTAGCCAAGAAATATGCGCCTAAAGAAACCTACCCTTTTATTCTGATCGGTGGTTTTTTAGGAAGTGTATTGGGTGAAGAATTGATAACAGAAGAACAAAAACAAATTGGGAATAGTTATGAAAAATTCTAATACAACAATCTATTTTGAAGGTGAACAACCGACCAAAATCAGAGCGTATTATAAATATGAACTAGCAGCTTTATATAATGTCTGTACGAAGACTTTCTCTTCTTGGATCCATACCTACTTGGAAGAGTTACATCAATTTGGCTATAAAAAAAGTACCAAACTCCTACGGCCTGAGGTAGTAAGATTTTTATTTGAACGGTTGGGAGAGCCTTAAAACCGAAATTCAGTTATGATTATATCTCCATTAAATGGCCCTGGCAAAACAACCAAAACTCCAATCACATACTATGGAGGCAAACAAGTATTAACTAAACTTATATTATCGTTAATTCCTGAGCATAATTTATATTGCGAACCTTTTGTAGGTGGAGGCGCTGTCTTTTTTGCCAAAGAACAAAGCTCTGCAGAAGTAATCAATGATTTGAATGGCAATGTGGTTAATTTCTACCAGGTATGTAAACAGAATTTTTCTAAACTGAATACCTTAATCCAAGCTACTCCTCATAGCAGAAAACTTCACAAAGAAGCTGCAGCTATTCTAAAGGGTGAGGATGAAAAAGATAAAATCAAAAGAGCTTGGGCCTTTTGGGTGCAAACCAATATGAGTTTTTCAGCACGGATATTTGGAGGATATGCTTATGAAAAGAAAACTAACGGAGTGTCTAAAACCATCTTCAATAAAAAACGAGCCTTTACCAACGAGATCTGTGATCGACTAGATTTGGTAGATATCGAATGCAATGATGCACTTACCGTGATTAAAAGTCGAGATACCAAAGACACCTTCTTTTATGTGGATCCTCCCTATTTTAATTCAGACATGGGTCATTATAAAGGATATACAGAAAAGGATTTTATAGAGCTATTGGAGCTTTTAAGTAAGATAAAGGGAAAGTTTTTATTAAGTAGTTACCCTTCTGAAGTTTTGGATACTTATAAGAAAAAACACAAATGGGATCAACATGCTATAGAAAAGAAAGTCGCGGTAACCAAACAAACCAATAAAAAGAAAACTGAAGTGCTAACCGCCAATTATAATATCGAAAAGAAGATATCAAACTTATCAGGTATCCCAGAGTTAGATAGAATGATGATAAGGTCCAGAGCCTTAAAATTACGATTGCAAAATTAGATCTTAACCAGAACGAAACAGAACAATCTCGAAAGCGATATGGTTGCACTAGGTAGTATTGTTGTATGGAAAAACAAGCTATAACCTTAGATACCTACCCTCAAGCAATCACCACTATAGAAATACATAAACTACCTAAAATTTTACAGGAAGGACATCAGTTTTTGATGGATGCCAAGGATTTTTATCATACCGAACCACTTATCAAAGAAACGATCGATATTTACCTTGATAAATTAAATGCTCATATACCTAAAGAGAAGAAGCAAATCAGTTTAGATGGAGTATCGGTTATAGAAATGGAATTCATAAAACGATTTCTTGAGATGCATAGAACCGTACAATCTAGGGATAAACTTAAACAGTATATTTTTGATCTACAAAAAGCGATCTCAAAAAAAGAAATTAGTAAAGATTCTCCAGCTGCAGATCACCTGATGCAGATCCAGGAGAAATTGATTGTACAACACAACAACCTCATTTTAGAAGAACAGGTTAAAGTTGTGATTAATAGAAAATGGTTAAGAGAGCTTAGAAAGATGCTAAAAAATCAATCTGATTCTTCCGATTCGAATCAGGAGTTGGGCAAAATGGTAATCAAGGAAATTACACCAAGTCTATTCTCTCCAATAAATGCAAAACCTTTAAGTCGTTCGACAAATGCATTTAAACTTAATGGAGCTTTAGGAGAATTATTAGGTGATTTAGAACAGTATGAATTGGCCATCACCATTGAAGGTGACCAAGGTGGTGGGAAAACAAGATTTGCCTATCAACTGGCGGATGCCTTTGCCGAAATTGGAAATCGAATTGCCATTTTTTCTTTAGAGATTGGGAGTCGATCGGATCTAATCACACGTATGAAAGAGGAATACTTACAACCCAAAAATCAAAATAACATCTTTATCTCCGATCAATTGCCCGAAGGGTATAAAACCATCTCTAAAGCGGCCAAAGATTTTAATGTTATCATTATTGATAGTTGGAACAAAACAGGTTTACCCTCCCAAGATTTTGATCGATTACGGAAACAACATCCAAGTACCATTTTTATTGTCATTTTCCAGCGAACGACCCAAAAAACTATACGAGGTGGTACAGCACCGCTTTTTGATGCAGGGATTAATATTAAAGTCGTTAAAGTAGATGATACTTTTAAAAATAATTATGCAGTGGCGACTAAAAATCGTTATGGGTTTACTGGGATTAAGTATAACCTATCTAGTGATAAAGTAACAATGTAATTTTTCATGTCTTTTTGTGACTAAAGAAATAATGAATACTAAAAACTCTAAATATCTAAGTAGCAAAGAAACCAAAAAGGCTTTAAAAATTTCTGGATGTAAGTTGATGCATTTAAGAGAGGATGGTAAAATTGAATATGTGAAAAAAGGTAATGCTTATCTATATCTGAACACATCTATAGATGAAATTTCCTGAAAAACTCTTTATCCAAGAGTAAAAATTCCCTTTTAAAATATGTTTTTATGTTAAGGATTCATAAATTAGTTTTCTGGATTTAACTTAACTTTTTTTTTACCCCATCTGTGTTTGGTTGACTAAAGACCTCCTTTTATCATCTTTTCAGATGATTGAAAAAATAAAAACAGAAAAAGATGTTCGTTAAATCGGTTTGGAATGTAAATGACTAAAATCATTTAAAGTTATTCGTAAAATCGAGCATGACAATATTTAGAGATATAAATTTTCCTCCAACCTATAAGTATAGTTCTGATTCAGAACATATACCTCTTGAGTTTTACGAAGAGACATTTCCAATCAGCAAGTCAATAGACTTACTACTAGGATACTTTAGCTCCAATGCCATAAAAGTGTTATCAAAAAGCCTTGCAGAGTTTATTTATGGTGGAGGAAAAATCAGAATAGTAACCAACCATATTTATAGCCTTTCAGATTATCGAAACCTTATCGAAAATACTTCTTTATCAAATGAAGACAAAGTAATTGACATCTTCTCTGACTTGGAAGAGCTTGAAAAAAATTTAAGCCAAGAAGGAAAACACTTTTTTGATTGCTTAAAATATTTACTGAACAATGATAGATTGGAGATTGTTCCTGTTAAGTTTAATGGGGTTGACCTATCGCATTGCAAAAAAATGATATTATTTGATGGACAAGATTACTTAACTACTGAAGGTAGTATAAACTTTACTTTACCAGCATTATTGAAAAATGCAGAAAGCTTTCAAGTAAATGCTCCATGGATTAGTGATGTTTCAAAAGCTATAATTAAAGATGAGAGGAAAAAATTTGATTTAATTATCAATAGAGAGCATACTAGCTACAGTTATATTGCCAGAGAAGAAATAGAAGTAATTATCAATAAGATTGGCCAAAACAAAGATATTGTCGACTTATTAGATGATTCACTGAGTCTGTCTAATGGAAGATATAGTGATAAAGTCAGAAAAATTATTCATAAAAAAAGAGAAAGATTTAAAGAAAAACTTCATAAGATTGCCACCACTCCCAGATTTCCTTTTACACAAGGTCCAAGAGATTATCAGAAAGATGCATACAATGCTTGGGTAGAAAATAACTATTCAGGTGTATTTGCGATGGCAACTGGTACAGGTAAAACGATTACCTCTCTTAATTGCCTTTTGAATTTATATAGTAAGAAAAATTTCTATAGGGCTTTAATCCTAGTTCCATCTATTGCATTACTTAACCAATGGGAAGATGAAGTGAAGTCATTTAATTTTAGGAATATTCTAAAAGTTGGGGGAGGAAATAACTGGGAGAAAGACCTTGCAAATTATTGTAGTAATTTTTCTTGGGGTTTAAAAGAGGACTTGGTTATAATTTCAACTTATGGAAGTTTTACTCTAGATAGATTTCAGAAGTTATACAAAAAAGTACAAAACGAGTTTCTTCTAATTGCCGATGAGGCTCATAACATGGGAGCTAACAACATAAAAAGTAAACTAACTAACCTTGATATTAAAAAGAAAATAGGGTTATCAGCAACATTTAAAAGGATTTATGATCCTGAAGGAACCCTTGCAATAGATGGTTTTTTTAATGACTCTCCTCCATATACTTATAATTTCAGTATGGAAAAAGCACTAGAACTTGGTTTTTTGACAGGTTATAAATACTATCCAATAATTGTTGAGTTAACAGAACAAGAGCTTGAAGAGTACACTATAATTTCTAAACGCCTATTAAAATATTTTGACTTCAAAAATGGCGTGTTTAGAGATGATCCAATGGTAGAAATCCTGCTACTTAGAAGAAAAAATATAATTCACAAAGCCCACAACAAAATAGATCTATTTAGCTCTATTGTTGAAGAGTTAAGAAAAACTAATAAAGACAAATATGTCTTCGCATATATTCCTGAAGGTTATACAAATAATGAAGAGGGAGAATCAACAAAAATATTAAATGAATACTTGAAAAGAGTACATAAAGATTTTCCAGATATAAAAATGAACTCTTATACTTCTGAAGACCAAGATTTAGGTGATATTCTTAAAGGCTTTGAAGAAGGGAAGATAGAAATACTTTTTGCTATGAAAATGTTAGATGAAGGTGTTGATGTACCAAGAGCTGAAGTAGGAATATTTGCAAGTAGTACAGGTAACCCTAGGCAGTTTATACAAAGAAGAGGTAGGTTATTAAGGAAACACAAAGACAAAACTTATGCAACTATATATGATATGGTAGTCATTCCTAAATTAGAAGAACAAGCTGATGAACTATTTAGTATAGGAAGAAACCTAGTAAAAAATGAGTTAAATAGAGTGGCTTATTTTTCTAGTTTATCAATGAATTTTTATGATTCAAAAGAAACATTGATAAATGTGTGTAGAAAATACAATTTAGATTTAGACACCATTATAAACGAATTATAATATGGAAAGAAATAATATACTTAGAGAGATTCTGTCTGACCCGAATTTGATGCAAAAATATAACATAACGGAAAGTGAGTTAAAAGAACTTACTACTAGTGCACCATATAATAAAAAAATTGTGGAAGTACTATCAATTATTATCAATGAAAATGACAATCATTTGAATAGCTCTATGATCTATAAAAAAATAAAAAAAGCACATAATATAGGTTAATATGGCATCAATTATAAATAGTATTTCATTTAAGAACTTCTTCAATTACTATGGAGATTATGATACTACAAAGTACGATTTTGAAGAAGGTGTAAATATTGTAGTAGCCGATAATGGAGCGGGTAAATCAAAATTTTTCAATGCCTTTTTATGGCTGTTTTATGATACGGTGCTTAATTCTGATGATAAAAAAACTTATCCTGTAAAAGACTTTGCTGTAAAAATTATCTCTGATAAGGCTAAAAATGAAACATCCATTGGTGAATCTATAGAAACTGGAATCAAAATAGAATATTCCACTGGTAGATATAAGTTTCAAATCATAAAATCATTTGTAGCTACTAGAATTGCAGAAAAGTTATCAGATTTTGATAGTTGGCAGATAACCCTAAATGATGTCGAAGTAGATAAAACAGATCATGTTTTACCGAAGTACAAGCCTATTTATGATGTAGAAGAAAAGTATAGAGTGATCAATCAACTTATACTTCCAACTTTAAGACAATATTCTTTCTTCCAAGGAGAAGAGGTTGACAAAATGATCGACTTTACTAAAAAGTCTAGCATTGAAGATGCGGTAAAGACTCTTACCAATATTAGCAAGTATGAGGATATTGCAAAAATTGTTCAGGATATTTCTTCTAAGGCTTACAATGACCTTAACAAGCAAACTAAATCTACTAGTGATCATAATGATAGACTAGAAAAAGCAATAGAATTGAAAAAATCTCTTGAAGATCAGTTAAGTCAAGAAATTGAAAAGCTTAATATTCAAAAAGAGTTATATGAAACAGCTGAGCAAGAAAAAAATGACCTAGAGCAGAACTTTGCAAATGCTGAAAAGAGAAAAGAGCTAGATGATAAAATTTCTCAAAAAAGTAAAGTTTTAAGAGGGGTTAAAGAAGATTATGACAATTTTCTAGAAGGAATAAATAGCAGATTTTTTGATGGAGGGTTCTCCTGGATTTCATTAGGGTTTGAACAATCGGTAATTGATTTTAAAAATAAAATCAAAGACTTTAGACAAAAGAGGTATGAGAAAAGAGCATTATTAAATGCCACAGAAAATCCAAACGATTATTTCACAATACTTCCATCAGACTCACCGGATGCAGTGACACTTCAACAAATGATAGAAAGTGAACATTGCCATGTCTGCAATAGACCAGCTAAAAAAGGTTCTGATGCTCATAACTATTTTTTAAAATTAAAGAATAGACCAAACGAAGCAAATACTAAAAAGGATTTTGTGAAAAATGACTTAGAAGATTTTTTTGGTAATCTACAAATTAATGCATCACCATTTCTCAATAAGTTTGAAGCAATACCTCAAAGCGTTATGAGGACTCGAGAGAAAGAGCTTGAATTAAAAAAGCGACTTGATAAGCTTAATTCAGAATTAAAAGCCCTTAAAACAAGAAGAAAAGATATTCTAATTGCAGGAACTGAATCTGAAGTGGTAGATAATACTTCTAACATCATTAACCAATATAAAGGCTCAATTAGAAGAATTGAACAGGCTTCAAGTAGAATTGAAAGACTACAAGGTAATATTAGTGAATTAAAAACAAAAATCTCTAATACAGATAAGGAAATAACTAACTTAAGGCCAAAGGACATTCCTGAAGGTTTCACTATCAATTACGAAATGAGCCAAGATTTAGTAGAAGCTACTAATAAGGCTCAAGCTAGAGTTTTTGATGAAATGGTAAGCCTTCTAGAAAATCACGCTAATAATCATTTTAAAGGTTTAATAAAATACAATGACATTAAAGGAGGTGTATTAAACTTTGAAAAAACTCCTTCTGGTGGTATTTCACTAGATTATATAGATGAATTAGGAAATGAAGTTTCAGGAGCTTCTGAAGGATTTCAAAGGATGAAAAAATTTGCTGTAGTTATGGCTATTATTTCGGCTAATACATCTCAATATAATTATCCTTTATTAGCTGATGCTCCACTCTCGGCTTTTGGGAAAGCATTTAACAAAGGTTTTTTTGAAGCCATACCAGATGTATTTCCGCAAAGCATCATTTTGGTGAAGGATCTATATGATAAGGATCTAGATGGAAAATTAACCGATTTAGGTCAAGCTCTATTAAAAAGCGATACAATTAAAACACTTTATCTAAATGAGGTTGATGAAGAGTTACCACAAATAGAAAGAACTACTAAAATTGAGAGAAGAAAATAATGAATAGTCAAGAATTTAGAAATAATTTGCTTCTTAAAAGACCTCGATATGCGGTTAGCAGGATACCGGTTTTAGATGCTTTCTCTGAGAAAGGTAGTAAAAGTGCTGATTACAGCAGATTTGGTCCTTACTATGAAATTTACATTTATGCTCTGATGCTTGGTATAAAGAAAAAACAAAGATTACCATTACCACCAAGAGACCTAACTAAAGACTTTATAGAAATGGGGAAATGGAAGAGAGATTCTTCTCTCATAGATTTTCTCTTAATGGTAATTTTCACTCAAACAGATGATTTACAAATTGATTGGAATGAGCTTGAAGATATGGAACAAGAAGGGCTTAATAAAGTAATTTCTAATATAGTAAACTTAATAGAGGAATATGCAAATGGTGGGTTAGCGTACCTTGAAGAACTATGGGAAAAAGGTGAGCTATCAAATTCTCACTATATGTTTATTGATTTATATAAAAATTGAATATGAGAGTCGACCCTGTACATGCAGCAGTAGGAACATTTTTCAGTAACTCACCAATGTTCCGTGTACCAAAATATCAAAGAAGTTATGCTTGGGAATCCCCGGAATTAGAAGACTACCTAAAAGATCTAGAAGAGACATACAATAGGAGAAGAAGTGGAAATCCTATTAATCATTTTTTTGGAGGTATGGTGAGTGTAGAAAGTACTGTAACTGGTGTTGTAAATCAAAAAAGACATGAACTTGTTGATGGGCAACAAAGATGCGCAACTTTTGTGTTAACAATTGCTGCAGTAATTAGAGTTTATCGAGATTTATTAGCTCTAACTAAGTCATCAGGAGATACTGTAAATGAAAATATTATTCAAAGTAGGATTGATAGATTAACAACTAGATTTATTGAGTTTAGTCAAGAAGTTAATAGACAAACTCGTGTGGTGGAATCATTAATATTATCTAATGCAGACAGTCAATTCTTTAGAGATTTAATACGAGGTTTGGACCCCATCCCTTCAAGAGAATCGCATAGAAGAATCAAATTAGTTTACGATAGTTTAATATCAAAAATTGAGGCATTAATGCCATCATCTTCATCAATTGTTGACAAACTAGATTCTTTAGAAATTTTCCAGTTAGTTATTGATAGTGACTTCTCTATTATTCATATAGTTACCTACAATACTCAAGAAGCATATAAGCTATTTCAAGTATTGAATGATAGAGGGAAAAGTTTAACTGAAGGTGATTTACTCCGAGCAAAAACCTTAGAATTATTAGAAGGTTTCCAGCCTCAACAAAATTCTACAGAATCTTATTGGGATGATATTTTAAAAGATAAGTCTAAATCTACCGAAAATTTTTTAAGATGGATATATCAATCATATGATGGTAGAAGAGCGGGCAGAAATTCATTATTTGATGACTTTCTTTCAAAATTTTACCCGCAGCATAGTAACGCCTCAATCTCGATCACAGAAGCCAATCAAATTCTTTCTACAACAAATACAATATTAGACGAAATTCAAACAGCAAGAAAAATATCTGCCGGTACCTGGCCATATTCTAACACAAGGAGGCCTATTACTGCTTGGGATAGAAATAGATTGAATTTGTTAATTAGAGAATTAGGGCTTACGGTATCCATACCTATTTTACTTGCATCATATAAACTTGGAGAAAGGAAGTTCTCTGAAATGACTCAAGTGTTAGAATTATTTCTATTCAAATACAAAGTTTTATGCAATGCCCATATAGAGGCAGCTGTTACAGTTTTTCATAAACATTGTCTTTTAATAAGAGTGAATCCAGCTACTTACGATGTTTTAGATTTTAGAACTGATTTGAATATTTTAATGAATTCTAAAGTTACATTAACACAATATAGAGCAGCACTGGACGGTTTGTCATACAAAGTTGGCGGAGGTAATAAACCTCTCAAATATTTACTTATGACATTAGAGCATTACAAAAGATGGTATGACCAAGGTGCAAGCGGAAACCCTATTTGTATGGATAAAACCAGAGTATATGATTTTGCCAGTACAACCATTGAACACGTTTATCCTAGAAATGCTATAGGTACTAATATTGATAATAATTTGGAGCCTTTTAAAAATTCTTTAGAAAATTTAACCTTTATGGGGCCAACTGATAATGTGGCTGGAAGTAATGACTCTTTTAATGTAAAGAGAACAATCTTTATAGCATCATCTGTAGGTTTAAATACTGAAATAGGGAATCTTACACAATGGACTACTACTGAATTGGCTACAAGAAAAACATTATTAAAGGATATGGCGTGTGCAATATTTATCGTTTAAGGTTAAATAAGACTTAAAGATTTTTCAATTTTTTCAACAAGAAAATCAAATCCATCTATATTACTGTTTGAGTTAATCTCATCATTTAAGAGTTGTAATCCATCATCAATATGAAGCTTGACATATTTACCTAAATCCTTATCCGAAATATGGATATCATAATGTAAAGCTATCATACCTAAATAGTAGTCTAAATAGTCTCCAAATAGTACTGACCTACTGTATTCCTTGCCACTAGAGTTTTGAATGTCTCTTATATTCAACTTTTTATTTTGTGACAAAGAGTAGGTTAATGCTATTCTGGAAATTATATTTTCTGTACCTAGATTAAGCTTTCTTGTCAATTGGGCTACTACATTTCTGTTTTCTTTGCTTGTTCTAATATGCGTAAACATCTTTTTCCTTTTTAAATTCTTTAAACAAATCATTTACAGGTAAAGCCTTTAATGTGGAAGCACCTAACTTATTCTGAATTAAAAATGTCTTACTTAAGTTTGGCTTAAGGAAGTCATATTCTTTTTCAGATAGTTCTTTTTCTAGCAATGGGAAAAGCACCACTTGTTCGGAAATTGATGGGTAAAACTCCTGTATAATGTTTTTAGAATGGAACTTATCAAATTTCTGTAATGGGCTGTCAATAAATACTGGAAACCTAATACCAGATTCATCAACTAGTGCCTTTAGTAATGCAGTAGCATATAGCTGTTGCTCTCCTTTGGATAAAGAATCCTTATCAATGATATTGTTGTCTTTGTCAAGCAACTCTATATCCATTACATCATCAACAATATTTACCTTTACATTAGTAATAAAATCCTTTTTATGCATTAGTTTACTCAAGCCTAGTGACACAGATTTCTGAAGTGAATATTTCTTTTCTTCTTTAATCTTAACAATAAGTCTGTTAATTTTATCTAATAATACTTTTGTTACCTCGTACTTCTTCTTATCAGTCTCAACGAGATTAAAATTTTTCTCGTACTCGACTCGTACTTTTTTATGAGATGTAAGCTTTAGCTTTAAAGCACCTAGCTCTTCATTTAACTTGTCTTTTTCGGTAAGAAGTCTGTCAATTGAAGCATCTGTTTCAGTTTTTTCATCTCTAAACTGTCTAGCAAGATGGTTATCCTTACGTGCTTCAGCTTGCTTAATTTTATTGATTGTTCTGCTCAACAAAGCTCTATTAGTACGCTCCTCTTTTACTATAGAATTAAATTGACTTAAAAAGGTACTTTTAATGTTGTTTAAAATAGCCTCAAACTCTCTGTATCTCTCCTCACTAAATTCTAATAAAACTTTCCCAGAAGAATCATTTTCACTTGCATGTAATTTCTTATCCAGAGAAAGCTCCACAGCTTTTTTTACTTTAGAATTGATTGACTTATCCAGGTTTAAGGTTTTTATACTTTTTAATATGCTATTTGAAAATGCCTTTAATTCTTTTGATAGAAGCTTATTGTTCAATACTCCAGATAACAGATTACTTTCTAAATCTAGTTGTTGTTTTAAATTATTTAGATGCTTACCAGCTATAACCAACGGTGTTAAGTCCAAAAGTTTTTTAAGGTTATTCTTAACTTGAATAGACTCTTGCTTAAGTTCATCTCTTTTAGATTTTAATTTTTTCAATTCATCAAGTGTAATTGAATTTCCTTCTCGTATTAGTTTTTCTTGGAGGTTATCACTTTTAGATTTAAGTATTGCAACTTGCTTATCTATGTCGAGTTGTTTATCTCGATTATGACTGATCGACTTTTCCAGGTCATTTTCTTCTTCGAGAAGAGTAGTTAATTTATCCTGTTGTAAATCAGAAACACCTCTTCTTTTAAGCTTTACTAACAAAGATTCCAAGTTTTTTTTAAGTTCTTCGTATTTCTTAATCCCTAAAACTTCTGAGTATGCTTTACTTAAACTACGTAACTCGCTTTTAGATTTGGCTTCGGCAAGAGAAACTATTTTTTCAGCATCAAAAAAGAAGAATTTAGCTATTTCTCTAGGTAGTATAAAGTCATTGATGAATACTTCATAACCAACGGATTTAGTAAGTTCATTTTCATCTCCATCAATTAAAATAGTGACTGTCTCATCTGAAGTAGAAAAATCATACACTCTTTTTATACTTACAGTCTTACAAGGTATTGATGGTATGAATAAGTCTTCTAATTCAATTTCAACCGATAACTTTTTATCACTTCCTTCACTTCTTACATCTCTATTCAAAAGTGAATTAACGTAAGCTTCATAACCTCCAAAATTTCTAATATCCTGTTTGTATTTATCTTCTACTTGGGACATTAACTTACCATAAAAGCACCATATAAGAGAGGTTAAAAAAGTAGTTTTTCCAAAGCCATTTTTTCCTGCAATAAGACTAATGTTCCTATCTTTTTTAGGACTTAAATCTATTTCATTAAATCCCTTATATATTCTAAAATTTTGTAAAACTATATTATCGATTCTCATTCTTCAATTTCTTTCACAAAACTCTCAATCCTATTTTCTACATCATTATGCAATCCATATTTAGATAGCATGAGCGTTTTAGTTTCTTGTAACGTAATTAAATTATCTATTAGGTGATAATAAGACATATTCTCGACGCATATTTCTTTTAAAATTCTTCTTTCAGTATCATCTAAAGATTTAATATTACTAGTGCTGATCTCTTTATCGAATACCTCTTTATAAATTGAACCAACATTATAATCAAAAATCATCTCTCTATTCCATATCACCTGAATAGCAATTAATTCCTGATTTGTAATAAGATTAACATTTGGCCTTTCTTTTTGAATGTTTTTTTGCACTTCTAAAAGTTTTCTAAGAGTTTTAGCTCTATACCAATCGTAATAAGGCCCATAATTTCTTCCATCTTCAGAAACAGCATTTTGTCCATTCTTTCTTTTTGGCATTCGATGCTCATGGACGTTTCTTTCTTCTAACAATTGATTCCGATAATCCAATAAAGGTTTCATCCAGTTTTGACCATTATCAATTAAAGCTGACATTGACTTGTCTTCCCTAACTACTGTACAGGTCCAACATCCAAATCTGCTTTGTCCACAAGAAGAATGCTCTTTATTCGTAACCACAGTAGGACATTCATAATCATCTGCACTTGCATCAGCATAAATTTGAAATAGGATTGAATTGTCAAAACCCCAAGGTGATGGAACAGCATTAATAATATACCAAACCTCTTCTAACATCAATTCTTTAATTGGTGCATACACGTAGGTGTTGGCATTAGTATTATGTTTAGAAAGTCTTTTTCCTTGTATTTCGTGTTTACGCATTGATCTCTCTCGAGTGGCACTTTCATCATACCTTGTTCCCAAAAGTACTATCGCCTCGCCTTTTTCATCTATCTGTTCTAAAAGAAAATTTGAAGTAGGCCTGATCTTTAGTTTGTCTGTACACCATCTGAATGTATTATTAGGAACAGGATATCCTTTTCCCAATACATTAACCCAGAAAGACTCCTCTAACTTTGGAGTGGTTTTTTTAACAATTATTGGAAGCCCCTGGTCCCTAGCAGCAGATTCAATTTTCGAAAGAACCTCTTCTACGTAAGTTGAAATGATAGGATTTTCGACCATTGTGTCATTACAAACTACATAAACTGGCCTTCTTAGTTGAAACGGATAAGGTAAGTCTTTTTTGATCCTTTTTAAAGCGATCCATACCAAAGTCAGAAGCACAGTTGAATCTTTTCCTCCACTAAAGCCAATAATCCAAGGTCTGTCTGATTTATCTGCATAAGCATATTGGTCAATTAATTCTTCAATAATCCCTTCTATTTTCTTATTTTTTATTTTCAATGTATTGTTTCTAAAAATATTTTTAAAATTAATTTAAATGTCTCTGAATAAAGACTCTGTGAAAGGTTTATTATTAAATAATTATGAACATTATTCTCATAATTGATTTAATCCTTTTGTACTGCCAACATAATCAAATAATGATCGGAATCAAAGTACTTTAATTATAAAATAGAATTTTAAAAAGAAATATATACAACTTATAAATAAGCCTGTTTTGATATGTATCAAACCATAAAAAGTGGGCAAATTGTGGGCAAAGTATCTAAAAACAAAAAGAGTTACGAAATTTCTCATTCGTAACTCTTTGATTTACAAAGTGGTCCCACTTGGGCTCGAACCAAGGACCCCCTGATTATGAGTCAGGTGCTCTAACCAGCTGAGCTATGGGACCCGAAACGGACGGCAAATTTAAGGATTTGACCAATACACGCCAAACATTTTTTATTTTATTTCTTTTCCTGGCACAGCTCTATCAAAACCCCATTGGTACTTTTGGGATGTAGAAAAGCAACCAGCTTATTATCGGCCCCGGATTTAGGGGTTTTATTAATGATTTGAAACCCTTCTTTTTCCAGTCGGTCTAGCTCTTTTTCAATATCATCAACATCAAAGGCAATATGATGAATTCCTTCTCCTTTTTTGGCAATAAATTTCCCTATAGGTCCATCCTCTCGTGTACTTGCCAAGAGCTCAATTTTACTTTCACCTACTTTAAAAAATGAAGTAATAACAGCTTCGCTTTTTACCTCCTCTTGTTTATAGGGAGCAACACCAAGAAGTTTTTCATACAAAGTGTTTGCAGCATCTATATCTTTTACTGCTATTCCTAGGTGTTCTATTTTGTTGATGTGCTTCATAATATACTTTTATCTCTATTTGTTAAACAGCCTCAAGGTAAGCCTTGGAGTATTTAAATCTCGATTATCGAGTAAAAGTACAATTAATATGTATTTTTGCATATATGGAAACAAACAGACAGAAAAAAATTGCAGGGGTATTACAACGGGATGTGGCCGATGTGATACAACATGCGTTGCGCGAGGCCGGAGTAAAAGGGATTTTGATTTCTGTGACCAAAGTAAGTGTGACGACAGATCTTTCGATCGCAAAAGTATATATGAGCGTTTTCCCTCATGAAGAAGGTGAAAAGGTGCTGAAAGAAGTAAATGCAGTAAAATCTCAAATCAAACATCAGGTAGCACAGCGTACCAAAAATCAGCTACGTCGAATGCCTGAAATGTCCTATTATATTGACGATTCTTTGGAATATATTTCTAATATTGAAAAAGCCGTAAAAGGAGAAGAAAACCCTATTCAAAATCCAGAACTTCTAGAAAGACGTAAAAAGAAGTGAATTTTTCATACTACATCGCCAAGCGTTATTTATTCTCTCCTGGTAGCAGCAATGCTATAAATATTATTACAGGAATTGCCGCCGCAGGTGTAGTGATTGGAGCAATGTCCCTTTTTTTGGTACTTACAGGATTTGCTGGGCTTAAAGATTTTAGCCTTCAATTTTCTACTTATTTTGATCCTGATTTTAAAATTTTTCCGTCAAGCGGAAAGACTTTTTCGTTTGATGCGACACATAGAGAACAGCTTGATGTTCTAGACGAAATAGCTAATTATTCTGAAATTATTGAAGATCATGTGTTTCTCGAATTTCGTGATAAGCAAAAAACAGCTTTTATAAAAGGGGTTGATGTAAACTACAATAAGGTAATCCAGACTGATAGTATTGTGGTGTATGGAAGCTGGTTGGATGATAATGATTTTAAAGTAGTTGCCGGTAATGGAATAAGTCGAGAACTTAGCATGGGAGTAGAGCAAACGTATACAAATTTGCTAAGTATTTATGTGCCAAAACCAGGAAAAGGAATTCCAAACGATATCACTAAAGCATTTAGATCTGAAAAAGTAGTAAATGTAGGAGTATATAGTGTGAATGAGGAATTGGACGAAAAATACATTTTTGCAACAACAAATCTAGCGAGAACACTGCTGGATATACCCGAAAATGAAGTGACCCATATCGAGATTAAATTAGCTCCTGAAGTAGATGAAGAAATCGCGCTACAAAAACTAAATACAATTTTTGGAGACCAGGTGGTTATAAAAAACCGTTTTCAACTTAATGATAAGTTGTATAAAATGTTAAATACCGAAAACCTGGTATCGTATCTGGTTATCACTTTGATTGCTATAATTGCTTTGTTTAATGTGGCAGGAGCGATTATTATGATGATTATTGATAAGAAGAACAATGTGAAAACGTTGTACAATGTTGGAGCCTCATTACCAAACATAAGAAAGATCTTTTTATTTCAAGGCTCTCTCATGACTATTTTGGGAACTATACTAGGACTCGTTTTGGGATTGATACTTATCTTATTACAACAACAATTCGGGTTACTCATGATTACTCCGTCACTACCCTATCCAACCAGAATTACCGCGCTTAGTTTTGTTATTGTATTTCTAACCATAACCACGATTGGTTTTGTGGCTTCGTTGTTGGCTTCAAGTAGAATTAATACCAAGTTAATTGCATAAATAGCAGCACACAGTTTTCATATTTTTTGGAGAAGAAACTAAATACTTGTTTATATTTAATTTCAAAAAACACATGATGTGTTACGATTTTATGCTGTTATCATCTATTTTATTTAACTATGAGAGATAACTTTAGTACGAATATAAATAATATCCCGCGAGACCTAAAAACCGTAATAGACTCAGAACAAGTAGATTTTATTGTAAAAGGTAAAAGAAACCACCCCATAAAAAATGGGATGAGTCTTCTAGTATTTACCTTGTTTTGGAATGTAATTGTAATTGCAATATTGATTAGTTTAATTAATCCCATATTCAAGAAAAAAGAGGTCAATTCTATACCTGAAGGTATTGCCAAAATGGATGGTTTAGACACTTTGTTTCCTATAGTGTTCTTAGTTTTTTTCTTGATAATAGGTGTGGCATTGTTACTTTGGGCAGTAGTGATGCTTTTTCAAAAAGGAGGATACTTTGTTGGGACCGAAAACAGATTAATAAAATATAGGAAAGGAACTATAGAAGTAAATGATTGGGAACAATTTTCTGGAAATATTGAAATCAAAAATAAAGGACGATACGGCAATTTAGAATTGGAATTGAGAACAGGAAAATTTACAAGTAGTAAGAATGGTGCGAGAAAATTTCAACCTGACATTATTTATATATCCCAAATCAAAAATGTATTTGATATTGAGAAGAAATGCAGGCTTAGAATTCAAGAACATGATCCAAACCCACCTTTAAAATCAGGGAATAGATTTTAATAAAAAAGGATACTAATCGATATCAGTTTTTATACAAACTCGAACCCTGCAAATTTTTCTTGTACTTCGTCAAAAGCGGCAAATACATCTTCGGGATGGTCACTAGTTACCATTTTGGTTCGATATTCTTTAAAATGCGGGATTCCTTTAAAGTAGTTGGTATAATGTCTTCGAGTTTCAAAGACACCAAGTTTTTCTCCTTTCCAATCGATAGACATTTGTAGGTGTCTTCTAGCTGCAATTACACGTTCTTCGATCGTAGGCGGAGGTAGGTGTTCTCCGGTTTCAAAAAAATGTTTTACTTCTTTAAAAAACCAGGGATAACCAATACTTGCTCTACCGATCATAGCACCATCCAATCCATATTGATCACGCATTTCCATAGCACGCTCGGGTGAGTCTACATCGCCATTACCAAATACTGGGATATGCATGCGAGGATTATTTTTTACCTTGGCAATAGGCTTCCAGTCGGCATTGCCTTTGTACATCTGTGCTCGGGTACGGCCGTGAATAGAAATGGCTTTACATCCCACATCTTGTAGTCTTTCTGCAACATCCACAATTTTAATAGAATTATGATCCCAGCCAAGTCTTGTTTTTACGGTAACGGGTAGTTTGGTATGCTCTACCATGGCTTTGGTAAGCGATACCATAAGATCAATGTCCTTAAGAATTCCAGCACCAGCACCTTTACTTACTACTTTTTTTACAGGGCATCCAAAATTGATATCAATAATATCAGGACCAGAGGCTTCTACAATCTCAACAGATTTGAGCATTGAATCTAGGTTGGCTCCAAAAATTTGGATTCCAACAGGGCGTTCTTTTTCATAAATATCCAGTTTCATGACACTTTTGGCAGCATCACGAATTAGGCCCTCGCTAGAAATGAACTCGGTATAAACCACATCTGCACCTTGCTCTTTACATAACGCTCTAAATGGGGGGTCACTTACATCCTCCATGGGTGCAAGTAACAACGGAAATTCTCCTACATCTATATCTCCTATCTTAGCCACAGCAATTGATATTTTTTGGCAAAAATACAAATTCTAATAGATTCACTAAAGACCTCAAGGGTTTTCAAAACCCTTGAGGTCTTATTTTATAAATAATATTAGCCTAAATAATAGAAAAGTAAGTATCCAAACCTTCTAAAATAAATTATATTTGCAGACTGAATGAATTTTGATTGATATAGTCAAATTCATCGGGCAGGGATAGGAACGATATCCTTTTTTTTGAACCCTGAGGCTCTCGAAGGGGACAAATAAAAAAGATGAAGTGGATAGCCCGATTCAGCCCGCCAAATAAATTTTATATGAAGAATATTAGAAACTTTTGCATTATCGCACATATAGACCATGGTAAAAGTACCTTGGCAGATCGTTTGTTGGATTTTACAGGATCGGTAACTGCACGAGAAGCACAAGCACAGTTGTTGGATAATATGGATCTTGAGCGCGAACGGGGTATTACCATCAAGAGCCACGCGATACAAATGGAATATACCTATAAAGGTGAAGAATATATCCTGAATCTTATTGATACTCCGGGTCACGTAGATTTTTCATATGAAGTTTCTCGTTCTATTGCTGCATGTGAAGGCGCTTTGTTGGTAGTTGATGCTGCGCAAAGCATACAGGCACAAACGATTTCTAATTTATATTTGGCCCTGGAAAATGATTTGGAAATCATCCCGGTACTTAACAAGGTAGATTTGCCAAGTGCAAATCCAGAGGAAGTGACCGATGATATAGTTGACCTATTGGGTTGTGATGCCTCTGATGTGATTCCGGCTAGTGCAAAGACCGGAATTGGAATTGAAGATATTCTAGAAGCAATTATAGAACGAGTTCCGGCACCAGAAGGAAATCCTGAAGAACCGTTACAAGCTTTGATATTTGATTCAGTTTATAATCCATTTAGAGGTGTTGAAACCTATTTTAGAGTGGTTAATGGAGAAATTAAGAAAGGCCAGCAAATTAAGTTTGTAGCAACGGGCAAAAGCTATTTTGCCGATGAGATTGGTACGCTGAAATTAAATCAAGTACCCAAACAAGTAATCAAAACAGGTGATGTGGGGTATTTGATTACCGGAATCAAAGATGCTCGCGAGGTAAAAGTGGGAGATACCATTACCGATACCAAAACACCAACACAAAATGCAATCGAAGGTTTTGAAGATGTAAAACCTATGGTATTTGCTGGGATTTATCCTGTAGACACCGAGGATTATGAAGAACTTCGTGCTTCGATGGAAAAACTACAGCTTAATGATGCCTCGTTGGTGTTTACGCCAGAGAGTTCGGCTGCATTAGGATTTGGTTTCCGATGTGGGTTTTTGGGAATGTTGCATATGGAAATTATTCAGGAACGACTGGAACGTGAATTTAATATGACAGTTATTACTACCGTTCCTAACGTATCGTATCACGCCTTTACCAATAAAGAACCAGATGAGGTTATTATAGTAAACAACCCTACAGATCTTCCAGACCCATCCAAAATGAATAGGGTTGAAGAGCCTTATATCAAAGCTTCGATTATTACTAAAGCCGATTTTGTAGGCCCTGTAATGTCATTGTGCATTGAGAAACGTGGAGAAATTACGAATCAGACGTATTTAACTACAGAACGGGTAGAATTAACCTTTGATATGCCTTTGGCAGAGATCGTTTTTGATTTTTATGACCGTCTTAAAACGGTTTCAAAAGGGTACGCATCTTTTGATTATGCACCTATAGGCATGCGTGCCTCTAAATTGGTAAAAGTTGATGTGCTGTTGAATGGAAATACTGTAGATGCACTTTCTGCATTACTGCATCAGGATAATGCCTATGACATTGGTAAAAAGATGTGCGAGAAGCTTAAAGAATTAATTCCGAGACAGCAATTTGATATTCCAATTCAAGCTGCTATAGGAGCAAAAATTATTGCTCGTGAAACCGTAAAAGCATTACGAAAAGATGTAACTGCCAAATGTTACGGGGGTGATATCTCGCGTAAACGTAAATTGCTTGAAAAACAAAAGAAAGGTAAAAAACGTATGCGACAGGTAGGAAATGTCGAAATTCCGCAAGAAGCGTTTATGGCCGTTCTGAAGCTGAATGACTAGAACTTGACTTTAAAGAAAAAAGACCAAAATCCATTTTAATAGGCTACAGGCTATGTTAATTAATACATAACAGTTCAGAGGTTATGATCTGAAGGTATTATATTTAATAATCCGAAAAATCTTGTACTCATGAGGTTATTTTTTCTGATTATATTTTCGTCTTTTTTTTCCTTTGGGCAGGTAGTGGTTAAGGGGGTTGTTTTTGATAAGATTACCAATACTTCTTTAAGTGAAGTAAACGTTTATCTTAAAAATGATACAACGGGGACCATTACCAATAAAGAAGGGGAATTCACTGTAGAAGTAACTAACAAAACCCCAAAAAATGATACGATAGTTTTTTCTCATTTGGGGCATCAAACAAAATACTTACCCCTAATTTCTATTAAAGACGGGGAATTAAAAATTTATCTTGAACGGGATATACAAGCTTTAAATCAAGTATCCATAACAGGTAACAGGAAGCTACAAAGACGGATTAAGTATAGAGAATTATCACCCTTAAAAAGAGCGATCCATTCTTTTGGATCTGTACTTGTTGACAATAAAATCTATGTTACGGGGGGCGATTTATCTATTCAAGAAGAGGCACATTTGAAAATTCTTAGAGACGATCCAAGTTTGACCGGACCCGGGGCGACTTTCAGAGAATTTCTTAATGAACTAAGGTCTAGACGTAATTTGCATAATGAGAACTATAGTGAGTATATGTATGTTTACGATATTGACACCGACACATGGAAAAAATCTGAACATATATTTAGAAAACGAGCATATCATAATGTAAATTACTACAATAATAAGATCTACATTAGTGGGGGTAAAAGATTATCTTCTAACCGAAAATTTCAATATCTAGATGACAAAATCGAAATATTGGATCTGGAGCGGGATACTATTTTAATCGAAAATGTTAACCCTCATCAAGCTGCAAATAGCTTATCTTTTATTTATAAAGAGCGAATGTTGGTTCTTGGTGGCTCTACCAAGTTAAAAAACAATAAAACGAAAATTTACTCTGATAAAATGCGTTTTTTAAATCTTAAAACTGGTTTGTGGTATGAACTTGGTAATATCCCGAAAGCAAAGGAAATAAGGGGCGTTTTGGTAAATGATAAGATTTATTTGTTTGAAGTTGGTTCCAATCGAAGAACAGCTACCACAATAGAAACATACGATCTTCAATCTGGAAAATGGGAGAAAGAAGGGGATTTATTTAATACCATTGAGCTTCCTGCAATAACACATCACCAAAACACTATTTATTTTTTGGATGAAGGAAAGATCTATTCTTATAATACAAAAACAAAAGTGTTAAAGGAGTATTTGATCGATCTTTATTTAAAAGCCTCTAATTTACATTGTAGTAATGATACATTATATGTCATTGGGGGATTCGTTGATGATCAAACTATAAAGCTGCCTTCATCACGTATGGTTAGTATAGATCTAAAGGATTTTGAAAGAACAAAAGTGAATCGATTAAAACAATTATAATATTAATTGTAGGAATAATACTTCTTTGTGAAGATTTAAAACCCGACAAAAAGCTTTTTATCTAGACAAATTACGTTTTTCTCTTAAAAATTTTATATATTGCGCCATATTAATATCCCTAAATTATTAATAGCTAAACAACTAAACTTACTAACTATGCATAATCTTTCTCCTACCAGAATCCCCATCTATGTATATTTTTTTATAATATCAATAGTTCTGGCTAGTATTTCTTAAGTAATAAAATTGAATTTAGAAAAATACTAAATGATAGCTGCTTTTTTGGCTTTAATCATCTTTTGTAGCATAAATTCTACACCGTTGTCGTTATTACTTTTTGTGGTATAATTGGCTATGGCCTTCACATTGGGATGTGCATTTTCCATAGCAAAGCTATATGTTGCAGTGGTCATCATTTCGAGATCGTTATTGTAATCTCCAAACACCATAGTTTCTTCTGGTAAGATATTATGGCTATTTTGTAGTTGTTGTAAAGCATGTCCCTTATTAGCAAGGTTATGCGATAGATCCAACCATATCTCTCCCGAGACTTTTACTTTTAATCGGCCTTCAAGATGTTTTAGTGCCGGGTACAGATATTTTTCGGATCCCTTTTGATTGCAAATCGCAATTTTGAGATATTGGTCATTTATTACTTGGGCAAGGTCCTCTACAATTTCATAACGGTCATAATATTCGGTAAACATATTTACAAAATCTTGCCCATAGTCTTCGATATATCCTTTTTTTCGCCCACACAAAATTACTTGAGAACCTTCAAGAGTTCTTGTAATTTCTAAAAGCTCCAGATACGTCTCTCGATCAATTACCGTAGTTTGTAATTCTTTATCTTTTTGCATGGTAAGCGCCCCGTTTTCGGCAATAACATAGATGTCGTCTTTTATTGGTTTTAACTTATCAATGATACTGTAGTATTGCCTTCCGCTGGCAGCAACAAAAGTTACTCCAAGACCATGCAGTTCTTCAAAAAGTTCAAAAAAATGCCGACTCACTTCTCCTTTAGAATTAAGAAGTGTGCCATCCATATCGGTAGAAACCAGTTTGATTTTAGATAAATCCATAGTAATTACAATTTCAAACAGTAAAGGTATTAGAGTTTGTTTTAAAACTAAGATGATTTATGTGAAGATAATATTAATTTAGCTAAACGGTAATATTTTAAAGGGTTTCGATATTGATATACCTTTAAACAGATTTGAAAAAGATGCAATTCTTTCAGAAAGAAATACAATTAAAACCATATTCAAGAGGGTTTCATTTAATCACAGAAGATGTTATTTCAAGAATTCCTGAAATCAAACAGATTAAAATAGGGCAACTTCAGGTATTTATTAAACATACATCGGCGAGTTTAACCATTAACGAAAATGCTGACCCAACTGTGAAGCAGGATTTTGAAACCCATATGAATATCATGGTTCCGGAAAATGCACCTTATTATGTTCATACTTATGAAGGCCCAGATGATATGCCTGCACACATAAAAGCTTCTCTCATGGGTACTTCGGTACAAATACCTATTACAAGTGGTAAATTAAATCTTGGTACCTGGCAAGGCATTTATTTATGTGAACACCGGGATTATGGTGGTTCTCGAAAGTTAGTGTTAACCGCTTACGGAAACTAAACATAGATCTAATCGAACCATTGTGCCCAAGGGATTCTTGATAACATAAGTATCCAGGCAAGTGTATAAAAAATGGCTAACATTTTAAATTTTGGAGTAGAAGTTAACTTTTTCTTATGCTTAGAATACCCTACAGTAATAAAAACAATCATCAAGATCATAGTTAAGGGGTGCTCTACATTATAAAGCCGTAATGTAGAATCTTTCATAATTTCTCCCATGCTATGTGTTCCCGAAAACCAAACTACAAGAGGAGAAAGAAATAGAATTACGAATCCAATAAGTAATTGGATGTGCGAAACGATAAGTGCAAAAAGTGAAACTCTAAAATCTTTTGGAGCATACTCTCTTTTACTAAAAAACCCGGCAAGAGCATTAATAGTGGCTAGAGTAACAATAAGTAATACTAGATAGGCCCAATAGGAGTGAACGATTTGAATAGCTTCGTACATAATGATGTGTTTAGTTTGTTCAAAGGTAAGTAATATGAATAAAAAAACCTCATTTGGCAAAGGGCTTCATTAATGGAAGTATAATGTGATTTTAGAGAATATTAATTATGGTTGATTTAAGACAATTTAAAAAGAACACAACGAAGGAGCCTTGGCTCCTTCGTTGTGTTCTTTTTTTTGAAATGACTAACTACATCCCCAGCCAGCTGTGCAATCAAAAAAAATGGTTCCATCGGCACAGTCTCGATCACAAGTATGGGGGCAAGATCCTTGGTAGCAGGTGTTTGGAGCTACTGATCGATTACATTCAGTAAAGGGTTCAGTTGAAGTACCTACAACACCTCCTTTTATTAATGAAGAAGTCGTGTCATTTAATTTTGCTATAGCCTCTTTATTCAAAATAAGCAATCGGTTAAATTTCTTTTTTTTCATGACTTTTCAGGTTTTAAGATTTAATATAAATTTAGAAAGAATTCTTGGTGGTCTTTTAAATGTTTAGTTAATTTTTAGTAAAAAGCAGTTAATAGTTTCTCTGACGTTACGAATCTATTTAACTTTAAGTTCAATTAAAATCAATCACTTTTGAAAAATAATATTGAACTTGAACAAGTACTTAATGCTCAATTAAAATCAATTGGTTCAATTCTTGAGAATAAGTATCATGAAAATTCACATCTTGGCGTTTTGGCAGGAACATCAGGAATGTCTCTTTTCCATTTTTATTATTCAAAATACTTAGATCAGGATTTTCCTTCTGATATTGGATTTGAAATTTTAAGTAAATCAATAGATCGAATTAATAATGGATATGGTTTTCCTACATATTGTTCCGGTATAGCCGGAGCCGGATGGGTATTTGATCACTTGGTAGAAGAGGGGTTTATTGAAATGAATACCGATGATTTGCTTCCTGATCTTGATGAATACCTCTATAACAAAATGATTTCTGATCTAAATGATGGGCATTATGATTTTTTACATGGAGCTATTGGATACGGGTTTTATTTTCTAAAAAGATTTAAAAATACCAAGTCTCAAGCACTTAAAGAGCGATATATAAACTACTTATTATCGTTTCTTACCAATCTTGCAAAGCTATCAGAAAAAGATAAAAATGGACTTAAATGGACTTCAGTATTAGATATAGAAACTGGTTTACAAGGATATAACTTGAGCTTATCTCATGGAATGTCCAGTATTATAAATTTTCTTTCTCGATTACATGAATATGAAGAGTTTAAAGACTCTGTAAGCCCCATTTTAATAGGAGCCATCACTTACTTATCAAGTTTTGAAAACCTAGATAAAAATGCATTCTCATTGTTTCCTAGTCGTGTCACAGACCCTATGGAAGATACTAAGAGTAGATTAGCTTGGTGTTATGGTGATCTTGGAATAGGACTTTCTTTGAGGATTGCTGCAAAAACACTTGAAGATGATATGTTATACGAAATGGCTATAGGGGTTTTAAAACATGCTTCCAATAGAAAAACTATAGAACAATCGTTGGTCAAAGACGCTGGATTATGTCATGGGTCTTATGGAAATGCACAAATATTCAATAGATTGTATAGAGAAACCAAAGAAATTGTTTTTAGGGAATCGGCAGAATATTGGATAGAAGAGGGTGTCGCGAGAGCAACCTTTAAAGATGGTTATGCTGGATATAAACAATGGTATGGACCAGATAAATCTTGGAAAAGCGAAACAAATTTTCTCACGGGAATAGCGGGAATCGGCATGGCTATTATTTTTCATCTTTCTGATTTTGAAACCACTTGGGATGAATGTTTAATGATTGGATAATCAATTAAAACCTATTGTTTGAACTTTTAACCTTACTCACCAGATGTTATAATAAAATTATCAAAATCTAAAAGACAGTCTTGGCTAATCAAACCCCATAATTTTTTAATGGAGACTCTTTTTTCTGTAATACTTTTTTTCTTCAGTGCCTCTACAAATTCAAGAGCAAAATCATTATCTGGAAACGCATTAATGTTATAGCCTTTTGTAAAAGAAGAATCGAATAAATATAAATCTAATTTGAAAGAAGCCGGATGGATAATTTCGACTCTTAATTTTTTAGAATAAAAGACAAATAGATCTTGTAGAAATAAATAATAGTTTAAATTGAATTGATAATCATTGTTTTTAAGAAGTTCTTCCTTTGATTTCCATATACCATATAATCCCATTTCTTGCTCAATTGGACTTAATTCTCTAAATGGTCTTTTCATGATCATATTAGCTTCATCTTTTAATAATTTTACCTCTCCATTTCTATCATAAAGGATTTTTCCATTATCAAATACTCTTGCTTGAAACTTAGAAAAATTATTCAAATGGACATGAAACATTCGTTGTACATTATCTGCTGAGTTGCCCAAAAAAGAGATCAATTTGCCTGAAACTTTTTCAACACCCTTTACAAATAATTTACAGTCTTTGCTAAAAACAATCCTAATATCTATATCTGAATCTTTTTTTTGCATACCTGTTGCGTAACTTCCTGTTAATAAAACTCCTTCAACGTGCTTCTCATTTTTCCATTTCGAAACAAATTCTTTTGTGATTTGATCTAGTGTCATTTTATATTTAAATTGGTATTGAATAAAATTAAAAAAAACCTCCTTCAATTACGAAGGAGGTTTTTTAATAAATTGTTCTTGCTATTAATTAGAACTTATAGCTTAAAGATCCGTTGAAAGTTATACCGTTGGTAAAAATAAACCCAAAATCGTTGGTTGATTGTGCGCGTACTTCATCAAAAATGTTAAAAGCATTTGCTCTAAAAACAAGTCTGCTTGTGTCAAACTTGAAATTATAGGTTAAACCAACATCGGTAAGAGAATACGGTTTTATTTTCCCTACATTTTGTGTTTGTAGACCTCTACTATCAGGGTCATCCAGATAATGCTCTGCATAATAGTTAATGTTTGCATCTACAAATAATCCGTTAATCACTCGAACTTTTGTCCCTAAACCAGCTGTGAATTGCGGGGCAGTATCTACTTTTATTCCATTTAGATCCAGACCTTCTTCTGAAGAAATTAACTCATTTGTATCATCGTCATATATATCTTTATTAATTTCGCCATTGAATCTCCATGATGCTCCTGAAATATAACCTTTCAGGTCTAACCATTCACTCGCATTATATACAAATTCTAATTCAGCACCTGTATGAATTTGATTTACACCTCTATCGAAGATATTAAAAAAGATATCATCCGAATCATCATTTGGTGTTCCATTATCATCAGTTCCATTTGATAAAATTACTCTATTATCCCAATTTGTATAATAAGCATTAAAATCTACTTGGAAACCTTTTGATCTAAAGCGATATCCGGCTTCTACACCAAGAATATCTTCATTATCAACTTCTGGCTGTACAAAATCATTGGACCTTCTAATGTTTTGGAAAATATTATCCAAGAAAGGTTGTCTTGAATAAAATCCTGAGTTTACATATAAAGTATGTTGGTCTTCAATGGTATACCCAAAACCTCCTTTAAGATTATATCCAATTTTATTTAACTTATCTGAGTCACCATCTTCAAATAGTCTTCCTCTTCGTATAAAAGATTGATTTGATACTGCTCCTTGAAAGAAAGCGCTGAACTTATCTCCACCGTATTCTATCTGAGAAAATAACCCTTGATAGTTAATATTTTCTGAGTAGTCATAGTCAATACGCTGATCCTCATCTGCAAAGTCGAATAATGCTGCCCATGGATTGGAGTCATATGATTCTGTTATAAGACCACCATCAGGACGATCATTTGCCCATCCTTGAAGACCATGAAAATCTGTTATTTGTCTAAAATGATCTCCACGATATAATCTAAAATCGACACCAACGTTCCATGATATTTTTTCAGTTAATTCAGTATTGAAATTAGAGATTAAACCATACCATTGGTGATTGTTTACAGAGTTTCTTCTCACATATCCTGTACGTGAGGCATTATCACCTATACCTCCAGCAATTCCAAGGTTTCTTTGCTCTGTATTATAGAAATCTATCTGCCCAATAAGTGGTCCGTCTCCATCAGGATCATCTGTTCTTATTGCTCTTGCTCCTCTTGGACCGACGGACCCACCGCGTCCCCAAGATGCATATAGAACAGAAGACAATGAAGATTTTTCATTGATATTCCAATCCCAGTTTAAATTAGTAACTGGTTTGTGATAATAATTTCCTCTTTCGGTATCAACGTCCGAAGTATATTGTCCTGCACTTCCTACACTTGCATCAAAATCGGCAGAGTATCCCCAGTTTTCATTAAATCTTGAATTAGCAGCGAACCTTTCAGTATTACTTTGAGAGAATCTTTGTGCATGAAATTGTGGTGCTCCTGTAATCAAGAAGTTAAAGTTGTGTTGTTCATTTGGTTTGTACCCAACTGCAAAGAAGTAATTTTGTCCATAACCATGAGTTCCTTCGGCCCATTTTCTATGAGCTTGCCAGTAATCGACCAAAACAGAAAAAGCCCAACCATTTTCATTCATTCCTGTGTCATAAGCCAGCGTACCCTTGGCATAGCTATCATTACCGCCTAAGAATCTGGCAAAACCACCTTTATTTCTATCAGCAGCTTTCATTACAATATTCACTGTACCACCCACAGATGAAATTGCAAGCTTAGAAGATCCCAAACCACGTTGTACCTGTACAGCATTGGCAATATCGGTAACTCCTGCCCAGTTAGACCAGAATACTCGGCCATCTTCTTGTGAATTAATAGGTTGTCCGTTTAGTAGTATAGCTGTGTTTGTGTCATCGAAACCTCTGACAAACAAAGCTCCATCTCCAAAACCAGTTTGGTTAGATATGAAAACTGATGGAGTATTTTTAATAATTTCAGCTACTTCCACATTACCCGCGGCTTTTTCCTGAATTTCTTGTGCCCGAACTGTAGTTACCGCTATTGGAGTTTTTCTATCCTCGGCTAAATCGATAACTCCTGTACCTACGATCACAATTTCCTCCAAAGAATTGTCTAGAGATAATGTAATAGTTCCAAGGTCTTGATCACCATTGGTTACATCATACGTGATGTTTTTAGATCCAAACCCAACATAAGAAACATTAATTGTTCCCGTTGGGCTGTTTACTTTAAGTGAAAACTTACCATCAAAATCGGTAGATGTACCATTTGATGTTCTTAATTCAACAATGTTTGCTCCTGGTAACGGAGCGTTTGATTCACCATCAAATATGGTTCCTGTTACTACCCCTTGTGCATAAGTCTCCCCAACGAATGCAATCAGGATTACAACTAATAAAAATGTAATCTTTTTCATTATAAAGAATTGAGTTAATTAATCGCCGCAAAAGAACGAATCTTTATGCAAACTAAGTTTAATTTAATGTTAAGAGTTTTTAACAAAAAAACTACAGAATAAAAGTAATTGTATTTTACAATTATATTGGATATCAGTTAGTTGAAGATATTCAAAAGTTATTAACTAAAAAAATGTTAATTAATAAGGCCTACTTTTTCTGCAACTTTAACATTTTAAAAGAGTTGAAACGTTAAAAACACCCTGCATTATGATCATAATGCAGGGTATTTTTTTATTTATCTTGATATTGTTTTAAAAGATTTTGAGTAGAAGAGTCATGTTGATAACTTTGAGAATTATTTATCTCTGATAAGATTTTTGTCGCTAGTTGTTTTCCTAATTCTACACCCCATTGATCATAGCTAAAGATATTCCAAACGATACCTTGTACAAAAATACGTTGCTCATACATTGATACAAGCTCTCCTAGACTTTTTGGAGTGAGCTTGTCGATCAAAACAGTAGTAGTTGGCTTATTTCCATCAAATATTTTAAATGGAGTAAGTTGCTTTAGTTTTTCTTCAGAAAGATTTTTGGAAGTTAGTTCTTCGACAACTTCGGCTTCAGTTTTTCCATTCATAAGAGCTTCGGTCTGCGCAAAAAAATTGGCCATTAATTTATCTTGATGGTCCTGATCCCCAAACAAAGAGTGTTTAAAACCAATGAATTCTGCAGGAATTAATTTAGTTCCCTGATGAATCAATTGAAAAAAAGCATGTTGCGCATTGGTTCCTGGTTCTCCCCAGATAATCGTACCTGTTTGATAGTGTACTGGATTTCCATTTCTATCGACACTTTTTCCGTTACTCTCCATAATACCTTGTTGCAGATATGCGGGTAATCTATGCAAGTATTGAGAGTAAGGAATAATGGCTTCACTTTCGGCATTAAAGAAATTGTTATACCAAACGCTTAGCATTCCAAGAATAACAGGTATGTTTTCTTCAAAAGAGGTGTTTTTAAAATGCTCATCCATTTCATGGGCTCCTTCTAATAAAGCTTCAAAGTTTTCATACCCCAAAGAAAGGCTTATTGATAATCCAACAGCGCTCCATAGTGAAAAACGACCTCCAACCCAATCCCATAACGGAAATATATTTTCTTCGGCAATACCAAAATCGGTAACATTAGGAATATTACTTGACACTGCAACGAAATGCTTACCTACCACATCTTTGGATGCTTGCTTGGTAAACCAGTTTCTTGCAGTGGTGGCATTTGATAACGTTTCTTGCGTTGAGAATGTTTTAGATACAACCACAAAAAGTGTGGTTTCCGGATCTAATCCTTTTAGGTTTTGATGCACATGATCTCCATCAACATTTGAGATAAAATGTACATTAAGATGGTTTTTATAATACTCTAAAGATTCTGTAATCATTGCTGGACCAAGATCCGATCCGCCAATACCGATATTTACAATATCGGTAAATGCTTTACCGGTATATCCTTTTAAATTTCCAGAGATAACCTGATTGGTAAAATTCTTTATTTTTTCCTTTACGGCGCTCACTTCAGGGATTACATTATTGCCATCTACCTGTACGTTGTGATCTGAAGGAACTCTTAATGCTGTATGTAATACTGCTCTTTCTTCGGTTTCGTTAATAATGCTGCCACCAAAATACGCTTGTATGGCCTGATCTAATTTGACTTCTTTGGCCAGATCGATTAACAATTTTTTTGTGGTTTGATCCATTCGGTTTTTTGAATAATCAACGTAGAAATCATTCCATGCAACCGAAAAATCGGAAGCACGATCTGGATTTTGAGCAAAAAGGTCTTTTAAATGCTTGTCTTTAATATTCTCATAATGGGATTTTAATGCTTCCCAGGCTTTTGTGGTGGTGGGGTTAATAGTTGGTAATGCCATTTTATAAAATTTCTTGTGGTTTAAATTGAATGCTATCTAGTGTAGCCTTTAGTGGTTCTATATAGTTAAAAAATTTCGGTCTTAGACTATCCGATAATGGTTTTGATGCGGGTAAATCTTGTTTAAATGGGTCTACTTCTTTTCCATTTTTCCAAAACCTGTAGCACACATGGGGTCCGCTGGTGTTCCCTGTCATTCCTATATATCCAATAACATCGCCTTGCCTCACATATTGACCAACTTTTACAGCCTGTCTGCTCATGTGAAGGTATTGCGTATCGTAAGTGGCGTTATGTCTAATTTTTACATATTTACCATTGCCGCCTCTACGTTCAGACTTGGTTACAATACCATCTGCAGTAGCGAGTATTGGAGTTCCTACTGGGGCAGCAAAATCGGTCCCTCTATGTGGTCTTATTTTGTTACCGTAATATTTAATTCTTCGTCTTAGGTTATATCTGGATGAGATTCTGCTGAACTTTACCGGGGCTCTTAAAAATGCTCTTCTTAAATTATTGGCTTCGTCGTCAAAATAGTCGATACCACCATTTATAGAATCATCCTGAAATCTAAAAGCAAAAATAGGTTTTCCTCTATGCTCAAAATAAGAAGCTTTTACTTGTTCGATTCCTGCGGGTATGGTATCATCGATAAATTTTTCGGTATAGATTACCTTAAACCTATCTCCTGCTTGTAGCCTGGTAAAATCAATGGTCCAGGCATAAATATCGGCCATCTTATAGGCTAAAGGAATGCTTAAATTCTGGTCATCAAAATTTTGCATCAAACTACTTGTAATTACACCTGAGGCCATTTTTTCAACCAATTTTACGGGTTTTTTACGTTTTTGGGCGATGATACTATCTCTAAAATCAATGACCGTATAATCTATTTTGTTGTTTTGATATACAAAAACCTGTGCTTTTTCGGTAGTGTCTTTGGATTTAAGAAGCATATATGGTTTTCCGGCCATAATTCTAGCGACATTAAAAGTGTCTTTGATTTTATTGGTAATTTCAAATACTTTGGCTCTGCTGATGCCATGCGTATCCATAATGGCTCCAAAACTATCACCGGGTTTAATAGTATCCTTAACAACTTTGAAATTATCAAGAACATATCCAAACTCCTTGATTACCGGAGGTGCCTTTTCTTCTTCAACAACCTCTGGAACGACAACTTTTGCTTCTTTTATTTCTTTTTTACACGAAAATACTGCTACCAGGAGTAGTAGTAAGTAACCTATTTGCTTCAACTGACGACTATTTTATTTTGCGGTATTAAATTGATGAGCAACCCACTGCTGGCCCCAGTTTTCTTTTTCTTCTTCGCTCCAAAGATTAGGAAAAAACATAATTCTTTGGAAACTAGGGGGTAAAAACTTTTTCCAATTTGTCCCACCGGTAGCCAGAACTTCGCCTTTCTCTTTGTTAAGATACCTAAAGGCGGCGCCCATGTGCATTAACAACCAATTAATATTCACATTGGTGTCAAAAGTACGCAATGCTTCGATAAGGTGCACATTATTTTGCTCTTTTTCTGGCAGTTCGAGGTATTTATGAAAGATAGTACTATGTTGCACCTGTTTTGCAATACGCATCATTCTTGGTGTGTAACGATACTCAAACTGCTTCAAGGTGAGTGTTTTTTCACCTGTTTCTAAATCGGTAGCACCCGATTTCCAGTACAAATGTTCGAATACTTCCCCAAGGGGATCTTTTTCAGAAAATTGATCTCTTTCTTTGGCATTAACAAGGTTGGCCAAAGGGGTTGCATAAATCTCTATCAATCTAAACTGTACCGATTGAAACCCGCTAGCTGGCAGTAATGACATTCTATATTTTAAGAATTGATCTCTATCCATCCCTTTGATCATGACATCAAAGGAGTTAATCAATACCCTGAAATATCGGTTTATACGATCTAGTTTTGCAGTAAAAAATTTTGCCGTCTGTAACTTGTCATCTATAATTTGCTTTAACTCATGAATGATAAGTTTAAAATAAAGCTCGGTGATTTGATGGTAGGTTATAAAAATTTCCTCGTCTGGGAAATGTGTTCTGGGAATTTGTAGACTTAACAAGGTGTCCAGATGGATGTAATCCCAGTAGGTCAAATATCGATCGTGAAGAAGTCCGTCCAGATAAGAACCAAGATCCTGGCCCGAGTTTTTAAATTTTGTTTCTAATTGCCTTATTTTTTCGGCAATTTCTGGTTTTATAGGTTGATCCATTAATCTACTACAATTTTAAAAGGGTGTTTTAGACCCTTAAATGCATCCAAATCTGCTTTTATTGACCCTACCAAAATATCGGCTTTGATTCTCACAGGCATGCGGTTGTCATCATCGCTTACCCAAACCGTCATACTCTCTTCTTCCTTAAAGATTCGATCTGCCTGAACATAAGGTCTGAATTTTAAACATGCAATTTTACCCATTTTGGTTTTAATTACCTCTCTTCCCAAGAATTTTAACTTAAAACGATAATTTTCGTTATCAAAAAACATAGTGACAAACTGCTCGTCGCCCTTTTTTAATGAGTTTGTTTTAATATTGTTTCTTAAATAGTAGAAAGAAGACATCATATCCTGCACACCTGATTTGATAGAAAATTTCTTTTTGGTGTTGTATTTTTTATTAAAAACAAGGGCTTCGTTTTGGGCATAATCAAAATTGATTTCGATATCTTTTGTATGTCCTCCCTCGTTTATTTTTCGAATAAATCGATAAGGTTTTACTTCATTCTTGTCTATGTAGGTTTCATACAAATCTTCAACTTTGAAGAATAAACTTAACACTCCTGATGATTTTCCTTCACCAATAATGCGATGAACAGGCTTCCCATTTAGCGTTTCGTCTTTTACTTGTAGTGTTGCATAACTAGCCGTAAACCATCCATAATGAATTCTAAATTTGAACCATTCTCCAGCATCAAAAGCGCTGTGGCTATCTTGTGCGACAACAGGATAAGCAAATAAAAATAAAAGTAGAATTAAAAATAACTTCTTCATGGCATAAGGTATTATGTGGTATTTGACGCAATAATAATTAATTACGTACCAACAATATCCATTCCAAAAGTACTATTTAATATAATGAGATAAAAATGAATAATGTTATCAAATATAAAAATGTAAACAAAAAAGAGAGCCACCACAGCTCTCTTTTTTTACTTTTATTAACCAACTAAAAACTTAAATTATGAGAATAATTATTGTTTTAGATATAAGTGGTAACCACTCCACTTACAATGCAAAGATGAACTTTTTTTGAGTAATTATCAATCGAAAACGTTTTTTTATTATGAATTTTAACAAAAACTTATATAAATAATTACAATAGTTCAATAAAATAAGCCCTTTTACGGGGTTATTTACGAATTATTAAATTATAAACTATAGGGTTCCTCTTTGCTCTTGTTCGCGTTCTATTGCTTCAAAAAGGGCTTTAAAGTTACCTTTTCCGAAGGATTGGGCTCCTTTGCGTTGTATAATTTCAAAAAACATAGTGGGTCGATCTAAAACAGGCTTGGTAAAAATTTGAAGCAGATATCCTTCATCATCTCGGTCGATTAGAATTCCTAAATCTCGTAAAGGTTCAAGATCTTCATCGATTTCTCCAACTCTATCTAAAACAGTATCATAATAGGTAGAGGGAACGGTTAAAAATTCTACACCTCGATTTTGAAGCTCAGAAACCGTCTCTATAATGTTGTCTGTAGCCACCGCGATATGCTGAACGCCTGCTCCGTTATAGAAATCGATATATTCTTCGATTTGAGATTTTTTTCTTCCCTCGGCCGGTTCGTTTATAGGAAACTTGATTCTGCCGTTACCATTACTCATTACTTTACTCATTAAAGCGGTGTATTCGGTAGAGATATCTTTATCATCAAAAGAAACTAACTGAGCAAACCCCATCACTTTGGCATAAAACTCGCACCATTTGTTCATTTCGTTCCATCCTACATTTCCGACCATGTGATCAATATATTTCAGTCCTGTAGGTTTTGTTTCATAAGGTTTGTTCCAGGCCATATATCCAGGTAAAAAGGCACCGTGATAATTTTTTCGTTCTACAAAAACGTGTACCGTTTCACCATAGGTATGAATTCCTGAAAAAACTACTTTTCCATGTTGGTCTTCTTCAACAGTGGGTTCCATATAGGATTTTGCACCTCGTTTTATTGTCTCCTTATAGCTTTTGGTAGCATCATCCACCCAAAGGGCTACTACTTTTACACCATCACCATGTGAATTGATGTGTTTATTGATGTCTCCATCCGGCTGAAGGGGAGAAGTAAGAACAAGTCTTATTTTGTCTTGTTCAAGTACATATGAAACACTGTCTTTTCGCCCAGTTTCTAATCCTGCATATGCAATAGGTTGAAATCCCCATGCCGTTTGGTAATAATAGGCCGCTTGTTTGGCATTCCCTACATAAAGTTCTACATAGTCTGTTCCTAAAAGAGGTAAAAAATCCTCGGCTTGAGGAACTACTTTTTCTAAATCCTGAGGTGTTATATTGGTTGACATAATGTTGTTAATTAGATAATATGTGTTGATTAGATAATGAGAAAATATTCTTTATATATAGAATAATTGTGATATAGTTCCAGATAAGGGATTACCACATTGCTCTTAAATGAGCTGTTATGTCAATTCTATAATTAAGCATTCTAATTTTTTTTACTATTCTAACCAAGATTTATGATAATTTTCATCAGCTATTTTCATAGCTTCCTCTGTAACCATCAAAGGTTTAAACGTATCTATCATAACGGCTAACTCATCAGTCTTGGTTTGACCAATACTTCTTTCTACGGCTCCGGGATGTGGCCCATGAGGTATACCAGCCGGATGTAATGAGATATGTCCTGCATCAATATCATTTCTACTCATAAAGTCTCCATCGACATAGTATAAAACTTCATCGCTATCTATATTACTATGATTATAGGGTGCAGGTATAGCGTCTGGATGATAATCATATAATCTAGGTACAAAAGAACACACTACAAAAGCATCGGTTTCAAAAGTTTGATGCACTGGTGGTGGTTGATGCACTCTTCCTGTAATTGGTTCGAAATCATGAATTGAAAAGGCATATGGGAAATTAAACCCATCATAACCCACAACGTCAAAAGGATGAGAGGCATAGACCATATCAAAAATCTCGTCTTGCTTTTTTACCTTAATTAAAAATTCACCTTTTACGTCATTGGTTTCCAATTCGTATGGAGCTCGAAGGTCACGCTCACAAAAAGGGGAATGTTCCAGTAATTGTCCAAACCAATTACGGTATCTTTTTGGTGTGTAAATGGGTCTTCTGGATTCTACAATAAACAAGCGATTATCACTGGAGTCAAAATCCAGTTTATAGATGGTACCTCTAGGTACCAGAATATAATCCCCATATTTGAAATCTAGATTTCCCAAGTGACTTCTAAATTTGCCGCTACCTCTATGCACAAAAATCAATTCATCTGCATCTGTGTTTTTATAAAAATAATCGGTTGTTGATGCTTGTGGAGCAGATAATAAAATACTTACATCACTATTGGTGAGTACATTTTTTCGGCTTTCAAGATAATCTTTTTCAGGATCAACTTTGAAACCATGAAATCGATAAGATTTAATGTTATTTCCAATCGCAATTTTTGGAGCAACACTATAACTTCCTTTGATTTCTTTTACTTGGGTGGGTCTATGGCAATGGTACATGTTTGTAGACATACCGTCAAAACCAATGGTCCCAAACAATTGTTCATAATATAGATTGCCATCTGGCTTTTTGAAGATGGTATGACGTTTGGGAGGTATGTTCCCTAATGTATGATAAAAAGGCATGATTATTAAGATTTAAGAGATTAACTACTTTGAAAAAACAAATAAAAAATCTGCCTTATTCCGGATTGCGTTTGATAAGGTAATGTAATAGTAGTAATAAATCTTGCCAAAACAAGCTCATAACAATACAAATATCGGAAATATTTCTATTCTATTTAGCTTCAAAGTAATTAAAACCAAAATCCAACACTAAAGAACCAATTACTTTCATCAATCTCGGGAGAATATGAATATTTTATTTGCACCGGTCCTGCAAAAGTATCCAAGCCATAACCCAAAGAATACCCTGTGAAAGCAGGGCTTGCAAACCAATCTCCTGTACTGAACAATTTATTACCTACATTGGCAAAATTGGCTGCCACGTTCACATGATTTTTTTTGAAAATTTCATAATCAATAGAGATTAGGCCTTTTATAAAACTTTGCCCAGCAATAGATAGAAAATCATATCCGTAGAAAGGGATGAAATTGTTAATCGTTCTTGCCCCAAATCCACCAAGTAGAAAATCCAGAGAGTTAATCGCATTATTTCCAATTTTGGTGCCTGCTTCTAAGCTTGTATTTATGGATATATTTTGAAATAGAGGCCTTGCATAACCCAAGTGAGCTTTGGCGATAGAAAATTCATCAAAGCTATTGGTAAAATCTGAAGAAAAAAGATAGGTGTGAATATCACCCTCAAATAGTATTCCGCGTTTGGGAAAATATTTGTTATCATAAGTATCAAATTTGAAATAGCCAAAGGCACTCCAATAATCGCTGTCATCGAACACGGTTCTGGGAATTTGGTTTTCATCTTCACCAAAGGTTTCAGAAATGATACGCAATCTTTTGTATTCTGCTCCCAATCCAACTGAAAAAGTTTGGTTAAGCAATGTTTCTGCATAGGCTTGGGCATTAAAATCTGTATAATCTACATCGATCGTGTTGATATCCAAATCTGGAACTTCACCAAATTGTCCTATAAAATCAAAATCAAAGGCTTTTTTAAAATTAGTGTAACTATATTTTAAACCTGTACTCCAATAAAAACCTTTATCGATATAATAGTCCAAATTGTATCGAATATTATCTCCCAAAGCGACATCTAGAGAAAGAACATCATTATTAAATAATAAACTTTTTCTAGTAACATTTACAAGTGCGGCTGTTTGATACAAATCGTCATAGTGCAATGCAAAGCGTAATAACATTTTGTTTTCACTTTCTTTTACACTAAGTGCAAGTTCTTTGCCTTCGTCACCATCAATTAATCGATGACTTACCCTATCAAAATTTCCGGTAGCAGATAAGTTATTAATACCCTCATTTAATTTTTCGTAAGTAGTAACTCTTGGGGTTTTAAGCTTTAGCTTTCCTTTAATATAAGCCCTTGTATATCGTTTGTTACCGGTAATGTATAGGTTGCTAATGAGTATGTTTTCGGGGTTTTCTGGAACTTTTTCTCTAGGTTCTGATGGTTTTTGCCGTTGTGCAATTTCTTTTAATTTTTCATAATTAGAAAAAGCCGCTTTTTCACCACTTTTTATGATTTCATCGGCTCTATCAAAGGACATCACCGAAAAATCCATAATTGCAGGTTTTATATACACATCGGTTTCAGAAACCTTATCTTTCATAGCATTAAAGGTTCTGAAATTACTTATCTGCAGCATGATGTTGGTTACAGAATTTAGTTTATCCTTAGATATTAAACTATCCTGAACATCAATCCCAATTATAATTTCTGCACCTTTCTCTTTAATCTCTTTGACCGGATAATTATTTGCTACACCTCCGTCGGTCATTAAAATGCCGTTTAGTTCTACAGGACTAAAAATAGAAGGTAAGGCCCCACTAGCCGCGACGGCTTCTGGCAGGTACCCTTTGTCAAGCAAAATTTGTTGTCCGGTTTCGATATTGGTGGCCATACAGAAAAAAGGTATCGGAAGCTCATCAAAATCATTGATATCATTTACGTGAGCTGTATATCTGGAAAATTGATTATAAAAGTTTTGTCCTTTGGACAACCCTTTGGGCAGGCCTATTTTAAAATTATCGAACGGTAATGTAACGGCATATTTTTCAGAATCTTCTCGTTCATAAAACGTTTTGGCATCTCTTGGTAACAGATCCTGAATAAAAGTATCAAAATCTACAGATCTAAAGATAGAATCTAGTTCTTGAGCGCGATAGCCAGACGCATATAAAGCTCCTACAATGGCACCCATGCTTGTACCCCCGATATAATCTATTCGAACACCGGCGTCCTCAATTATTTTTAACGCCCCGATATGTGCCAATCCCTTTGCGCCACCACCACTTAATACCAGCCCAACTTTTAGATCCTCTTTGGCAGGGTCGTCATGGAGTTGAGGTAATTCTTTTTCTTGAGACCAATTTGAAGTAACAGTAAGAAATATCAAAAGAATTGATATTCTTATGGGATAAACCTTTAAGAGATGGTGCGCATTCACAATTGGTCCTTTTTAGAAAGATAGTAATTAAATACTTTGGTTGCTTTTGAATGCCCTATAACTTGAGCTAGTTCATCTATGGTCGCCTTGCTAATTCTTTTTACAGATCTAAAATGTTTGAGCAATTCGACAACGGTTTTTTCACCTATTCCTGGAATTGAATCTAGTTCGGTATCTAATGCCGACTTACTTCTTTTTTGTCTGTGAAAAGTAATCCCAAACCTATGCGCTTCATTTCGAAGGTGTTGTATTACTTTCAAAGATTCTGACTTTTTATCCAAATAGAGGGGTATAGAATCACCAGGGTAATAAATTTCTTCAAGTCTTTTTGCAATACCAATGATCGTTATTTTTCCTCGTAGATCTAACGCGTCCAGCGCTTTTAATCCAGAAGACAATTGTCCTTTTCCTCCGTCGACAATAACCAATTGTGGCAAGGGTTGTTCTTCGTCTAATAGCCTTTTATACCTTCGATATACGACTTCTTCCATCGACGCAAAATCATTAGGTCCTTCGACAGTTTTGATATTGAATTTACGATATTCCTTTTTACTAGGCTTTCCATTTTTGAAGACTACACATGCCGCCACTGGATTGGTTCCTTGAATATTGGAATTATCAAAGCATTCGATATGTCGCGGTTCTTCGGGTAGTCTTAGATCCTTTTTCATTTGCGCCATTAATCGTTTTACATGACGATCGGGATCAATAATTTTGATCTGTTTGAAACGCTCTTGTCTAAAGTACTTGGCATTTCTTAAAGAAAGATCTACAATTTTCTTTTTGTCGCCAAGCTGCGGCACTGTGATTTTTAAACCTTCACCAACTTCAACTTCAAAAGGAACATAAATCTCTTTTGAGGTTGATCCGAAACGTTGTCTAAGTTCTATAATGGCCAGTTCTAACAGTTCTTTGTCTGTTTCTTCTAGTTTCTTTTTAATTTCTGTAGTATGAGATCTGATAATTGACCCATAAGAAATCTGAAAAAAATTAACATAGCCATAAGATTCATCTGATATGATAGAGAACACGTCTACATTGCTTATTTTCGGATTAATCACAGTTGATTTTGCTTGATACTTCTCAAGCACTTCGATTTTTTCTTTAATTCTTTGGGCGTCTTCAAATTCCATTTTGGAGGCATGATCTGTCATTTGTTTTTTGAAGCGTGTGAGAGAATCTTTAAAATTTCCCTTAACAATTTGTCGAATAGCATTTAGGTTTTCATTATACTCTTTTTCATCCTGTAAACCTTCACAAGCCCCTTTACAGTTACCTAAGTGATATTCAAGACAAACTTTGTATTTACCATTGTCTATTTTCTCTTGTGATAAATCATAATTACAAGTTCTAAGCTGGTATAGGCCTTTTATGAGATCTAATAAGGTGTTAACCGTTTTAAAATTTGTGTAGGGCCCATAATACTCAGAACCATCTTTGATTAAATTCCGAGTTGGAAATACCCTTGGGAAACGCTCTTTCTTAATGCAAATCCAAGGATAGGTTTTATCATCCTTTAACATCACATTAAAACGAGGTTGATGTTTCTTGATTAAGTTGTTTTCAAGCAATAAAGCATCAGTTTCGGTTTCTACAACAATGTGTTTTATCGAATGAATCTTTTTTACTAATACCTTAGTTTTATAATTGTCATGATTTTTTGTGAAATAAGAAGCGACTCTCTTTTTTAAATTTTTGGCCTTGCCAACATATAATAATTTATCATCCTTATCATAATATTGATAAACTCCAGGGCTGGTGGGTAGTGTCTTAAGTTGTATGTTTAATGAGGCTTCTTGCATATTCCAATCGTAAAGTTAATAGTTTACCTCGTTTGTAAATATATCTAAGGTTTAAATTTTGTTAAATCCTATTTAAAATATCAAATTCTATTAAAAACGTCGTTAATCATACAATACATTTTGATTTTTCTTACATTAGTAGTTCAAATATCAATACTTTTTCTTTGGAGAAAAAAAAGGAAATAATCGGGCGTACAGATAAAGTGGATTTTCCACTTTTAGAGTTGTCAGGTATCGATGCCAAAATCGATACAGGAGCTTATACTTCCTCTATACATTGTGTTGATATTCGTGAAATTGACCAAACCTTACACTGTAGTTTTCTCGATGCCACACATCCCGAATATAATGGCAAGAAGTTTACTTTCGAAAATTATGATATGTCTGCCGTAAAAAGCAACAAGGGAAAAGTAGAAATGCGATATGCAATACGAACACAAATTGTGGTGTTTAACAAAACCTATCCTATTACTTTTACTCTATCTCCAAGGGATGATATGCGTTTTCCAGTTTTAATAGGACGTAAATTTTTAAGTGGAAAATTTTTGGTAGACCCGCAATTAGAAAATCAGTCTTACAATCAAAAGTTATAATGAATATCAAAATCTTGTCGCGTAGCACAAATTTGTATTCTACCAATGCGCTTGTTCAAGCTGCGGTAAAGCGTAAACATAATGTGCAGGTAATTGATCCATTAAATTGTGACATCATTATCGAGCGGCAAAAACCAGAAATTTACTATCGCGGAAGAAAATTAGACCATGTAGATGCTGTGATCCCTAGAATTGGGGCTTCTACTACATTTTATGGTACTGCGGTTGTGCGGCAATTCGAAATGATGAATGTCTTTACTACATTAAAGTCCCAGGCATTAATACAATCTAGGGATAAGCTTAGAAGTCTACAAATTTTGTCAAAAGCAGGATTAGGACTTCCTAAAACGGTATTTACAAATTATTCTAAAGATGTTTCTGAAGTAATTTCTCACGTCGGAGGAGCTCCATTGATTATCAAACTTCTTGAAGGAACACAAGGTTTGGGGGTTGTTCTTGCTGAAACTACTACGGCAGCAGAATCGGTATTAGAAGCTTTTAATGGACTGCAGGCAAGAGTGATTGTTCAAGAGTTTATAAAGGAAGCCAAAGGAGCCGATATAAGAGCTCTTGTTGTTGATGGAGAGGTAGTCGGCGCAATGAAAAGACAAGCTAAAGAAGGAGAGTTTCGGTCCAATTTGCATAAGGGAGGAACAGCATCTGTTATCAAGTTATCCAGACATGAAGAACAGGCTGCTATTATGGCTGCAAAAGCTTTGAAAATGGGTGTTGCGGGAGTAGATATGTTACAAAGTAAAAGAGGCCCTCTTATTCTTGAAGTTAATTCTTCTCCTGGTCTGGAAGGAATAGAAAATGCTACGGGAAAAGACATCGCAAAATCGATTATCAAATATATAGAAAGAAGTATGTAGGATTATGACAAAGAAGGTTGAAAACAATATTCTAAATATTCTTGGTAAGGAAGTGCTACCGGGTACAAGCACTACCATTAATTTTAATATTGCCAAATTATATACCTCTACCAAAGTAGAAATACCAATAATTATAGAAAGATCTATAAATCCTGGTCCTACAGTTCTTATTACTGCGGGAATTCATGGAGATGAGATTAATGGTGTAGAAGTAGTACGGCAGATTATTGCCAAAAACATTAATAAACCTGCCAAAGGGAGTATTATTTGCATCCCGGTACTTAATGTATTTGGTTTTTTAAGTATGAATAGATCTTTTCCCGATGGAAGAGATCTTAATCGTGTTTTTCCTGGTCATAAAAATGGATCTCTGGCAAGTCGCTTTGCTTACCAGTTTATAAATGAGATATTACCCGCGGCCGATTTCTGCTTGGATTTTCATACCGGCGGAGCAAGTAGATTTAATGCTCCACATATAAGAGTAGATGCAAAAAACAAAGAACTAGTAGAGTTGGCAAAGGTTTTTAACGCTCCTTTTACCCTATTGTCAAAAAATCTAGAAGGCTCCTATCGTGCCACATGTACCAAAATAGGGAAAGATATCTTATTGTTTGAAGGAGGGAAGTCTCAAAATAGTAGTAAAGAAATAGCTATAGAGGGTGTTAAGGGAACCATGCGTATTCTTAGTCATTTTGATATGCTTGCCGAAGAATTCAAAGTGCCCAAAACAGATTCTAGAAGCATACTTATTTCTAAGAGTTTTTGGATGCGAGCAAAATATAGTGGTTTACTTCATATAAAAATTCCAATAGGGAAACACGTAGAAAAAGGAGAGATTCTGGCAACAATAACCGATCCATATGGCAAAATGCGACATGTCGTAAAAGCAAGTAATGAGGGGTATGTAATTAATGTGAATGAAGCCCCAATAGTGTACAAGGGAGATGCCATTTTTAGGATCACCAAAGAATTGGTTGATGAATAAGAAAGAACTACGTGCCAAATACAAAACACTTAGAGCACAATTGAATGAAGACGAAATTGATGATTTAAGTATCGAGATTGCCAATAGACTTTTGCAATTACCAATATGGGATAAAACCTATTACCATATCTTTTTACCCATTACAAAACAAAAAGAAATTAATACCGAATTTATAATGAATATCCTACAAGGTAAGGATAAGTATATTGTGATTTCAAAGAGTGATTTTGAAAAAAGTACCTTAGAGCATTTTTTACTAACCGATGGTACTAGATTAAAAACAAATGAATGGGGGATTCCAGAACCGGTTGATGGTATTCCTATTTCAGAAGAAAAACTTGAAATCGTATTTGTCCCGCTCTTGGGATATGATCAAGAAGGAAACCGCATTGGTTATGGAAAAGGGTTTTATGACAAATTTCTTTCCAAATGTAATCCCGCAGTATTAAAAATTGGACTTTCGTTTTTTGCGCCTGAAGAAGAAATTATTAACACTATTTCTACAGATATACGGCTTGACCTTAGTGTTACTCCAGAAGAAACGTATTGTTTTAAGAATTAATTAACATTTCTTGTGTTCAATACTAGTTTATGCTATATTCGATGATTATTGTTGAATATTACCCCTTAGAATGTCCCAAAATATAGAAAGCGTTTGTATCATCGATGATGATAACATTTACATCAATTTAGTTAGTAAGATTATTGAATTAAGAAGGTTGTCTGAAACTGTATTAGTCTTTAATAATGGCAAAGAAGCTATGGATTTTTTTCAAAAATCTATAGAGAATAAAGAAAAGCCAGAAGTACCCCAAGTAATTTTTCTTGATATTAATATGCCGGTAATGGATGGTTGGCAATTTTTAAGTGAGTTTTCAAGAATAAAAAATAAAATAACTGAAGACATAGACCTCTATGTAGTTAGTTCTTCGATAGATACCAGGGATATTGAGCGCGCCAAATCTATAGATGTAGTATCAGACTATATTCCAAAGCCTATAAAAATAGATGATTTCGAAAGGATCCTGGTATGATTTAAGCTTCAGGTTGTTTAGGGAATGCTTTCTTATAAAAAATTATCAATAAGAATACTCCTATACTTATAGCAGAATCCGCAATATTAAATACGGGATCAAAAAATGAAAAATGATTTCCTCCAACAAACGGAATCCATTCTGGTAACGTATCATCATAAAGTGTGAACTGGATCATATCAACGACCTTACCGTAGAAAATACTCTCGTATCCGCCTTCTTCGGGTAAGAAACTCGCTACAGAAATATTAGTGCTTTCTCCAAAAAACACACCATAAAACAAAGAGTCAATAATGTTTCCAAATGCTCCGGCAAAGATTAAGGCAATACAAAAGGTGAGTATGGCCGGACTGTTTTTACGAACCGAATCATAGAGCCAATATCCAATACCCGTAATTGCTACTAATCTGAATAAGGTCAAAACGAGTTTTCCGTAGTTGCCAGGTAACTCAAAACCCCATGCCATACCTTTGTTTTCTACGAATACAATTCGAAACCAATCAAATACTTTCACTTCTTCATGAAGACTGAAATGAGTTTTAATATAAATCTTTGTGATTTGATCAATCAGTAAAACAATAATTATAACTAAAATAGATTTCTTTAAGGACATAAATAAAACGGGTTTGCCTTGGTATTAAAAGCGCCGGACAAAAATAGTGTTTTATTTTGTTTTACAAACACTTATCTGCGTGCTTATAAGATGAAGAGATCTAGTAAAAATAAGAAATAGCATCCTAAATCTTTATAAGCAAGAAAAGAATGCTATTTCTAACACTTAAAACAGAGTTTGTCCTATTGTTTTCTGATAAAAATACTACCGCTTATTGTTTTAAGAAATAACTCACTTTTGGCATCACCAAATGTGCCTGATACTTTGCTGCCTACTATTCGATTTTTTCCGTGATCAAATTGCATGTCTTTATCAGAGTAAATCATACCAGATACAGTTTCGGCCTTTAGGCGGGATTTAGCAACATTGATATCGATATCTCCGCTTATTGTTTTTAGGTTTAAGTCACCGCTGTATTTTTTTATATCAATATTTCCGCTAATAATATCTACAACCAACTCGCCCTGATAATTTTCAGAAGTTACGCTTCCCGAGATACTTTTTATTCGCAATCTCATGTTTTTGGGCACGTACAAGGTGTAGAGAGCGTCGATATTAAGATTATTACAAGGGCCCCAATTATTTCCTTTGTTGGACTTACGTTCTTTCTTCCACATATCAAACAAGTCTCCGTAATCCGATTGGATATCCAAAACCGAAGAAGAATTGTCTATTTTTAGATTGAAATAATCGTCAAACTCCCCATCTTTTACGCTTACTTCGGCTTTTAGATAAACATCACTTTTGTCCCAAGTTTTGATTATGATATCTTCTGCAAATTTAAATTCTACCTTCACTTCTTTGGCAGAAGTATTGATCTCTTTTTCAATTACTTTTTGTGCATTGATTTGCAATGTAACAAAACAAAATAGGGTTAAGATTAATAAATTTTTCATAATGTTCATTTTTGATGATTTTTTATTTTTTTCTTAAGTAAATATTACCTGTAGAAGATCGTAAGCTGATTTCGACTCCCCCATTGTTTAATTCGGTTTTTATTGATCTTTTTCCAGATACTATTTTCATGTTATTCTCTTCTTCCGGAAATTTGATATCAAAATCAGTATAAATTTCGCCCATTGATGTTTTGAGCATAAGATTAGCCGGAGTGTTTGAAGGAAGACTAACATCTACCTCTCCGGTAGAGGACATAAGTGAAATAGGAGAGCTTTGATTTACTTTATTAAAAACTACATTAATTTCACCGGTAGAGGTTCTGGCTACTATCGGGCCTGTAACATTAGTTAATGTGATATCTCCAATATTTGTAGAAACTTCTATTTCGGATGTAAACCCCTGTAAAGAAATATCACCCATATTACTTCGCTCTACTTTGATATTGATACTTTTAGGAAGATATATCTTAAGCAATTTACCGTGCATGCCTTTTAGGTTTTTAATGATTAGTGTTTCTCCTTCTTTTTGTACATACATTCCTAGACCTGTGTTATCACTACCACCTGCGTAAACAGCTTTTAAACCTTTTGCTTTTTCGGGTATTTCATGTCCGTCACCTAGAATTTTAAGCTGGTTTTGATCATGCACTATAATTTTTACACCAGATTCTGAGTGTATTTTTACTTTTTTTATACCTTGTAAAGGCTGCGTATAATCTTGGGCTTTTAGATTTCCTGCTGATATTAAAAGAATGAAAAGGATTACTATATGTTTCATGACTATTCGTTTTTTGATTGAAATTTTAAATTAAACTTGGTAGACCAATTTTTACTTGATCTTTAACATAATCAGGAGTTTTTTCTTCCTGAAGTAGCTTTTCCATCGAAGGAACTGCGCGCTTTTCCTGAATGGAAACTAATATTTGAATTAATTCAATTTGCATGCTTGGATCTTGTTCTTTATCCAGCACATCAATTAATGCTTTACGAACCATTTCTGAATCCGAAAATTTTGCTAGTGCTTCTGCTGCAGCCAGTCGCACATTAATATGATCGTCGTAACGCATTTTATTGACTAAAGCTTTTAAAATATCATTTCCTGGTTTTTCAAACTCTTCGGCATAATTAACAGCCTGTAATCTCTTACTTGCCGATTCGTTTTCAATAAGAGAAATGGTCATCGTTTGCTTCATCTCAATTTTTTCTTTTTCCAGAACTGCTATTTCTTTAGAAAAAGATTCGTTGTTTTGATTTTTTCCTAGAAAATAAGCTGTAACAACCAGTGTAATGGTAGCAGCTATTTGCAGAGCAGTTTTCCATGAGTTTCTTGATCTTTTTTCTAGTGAAACCACCTTAGGTGTGTTCAACAATGCCTTTTCTTTTTCGAGCATTTGCTCAAAATCAAGTTTCATATCTGCTCTTGGTAGCTCTATTGGATCGGTATCAATGGCATCAAAAACTTCCTGAAGCTTTTGTAAAGCTTTACTGCAATTTTTACAGTCTTTAAGGTGCGCTTCTATTTTTTGATGTGCTTCTTGATCCAGATTTTGATCCAGATAATCGATAAGATGATCTTCAATTTGCTGACAGTTCATGATATTATATCTTTTGTAAATAATACTCTTTTAATTTATGTATAGCCCGATGCACTTTGGTTTTTACGGCACCTTCTGTAGAGCCAATGATCTCTGCAATTTCCTGGTATTTTATTCCTTGATAGCGATTCATAATAATTAGCTCTTTATCACTTGGGTTTAGTTGTTCTAGAGCAAGATGTAATTGTTCTTTTGTTTCGATATCTTCGATACCATTATTGTTTTGCTCTTCAGTTTTGTATTGTATATCGTCTAGTCGTTGATCCTTATTTTTTTGCTTTTGATAATGATCAGAAAATATGTTTCTGGCAATGGTATAGATCCATGATGAAAACTTTCCTTTTTTATATGAGCTTCTATACTTTATAGCCTTGTAAAAAACCTCTTGCGTAATATCTTGACTTAGATCACGATCTCGAGTCATTTTTAATAAAAAATTATAGATCCGTACATGATACCTGTCAAACAAGATGCTCATTATATCTAAATTTCCGTTAGATACCAGAATCATTAATTCTTCGTCACTTAAATTTTTCAAGATGTTACTCTTTTGGTTAGTTTCTATTAGTAATACCTCAATTTTTTAAAAAGGTTACATCGGGATATAAAAAAAGTGCTTTCCGATCTGGAAAGCACTTTAAATTTACAATATTTTACAGTTTGTTAGCTCTGCATGTTTTTTGCTTCGATGCTTAATGTAGCATGCGGAACCAATTTTAATCTTTCGGGATTAATAAGTTTTCCGGTTACTCGGCAAATACCATAGGTTTTGTTCTCTATTCGTAACAAAGCATTTTTTAAATCACGTACAAATTTCTCTTGTCTAATTGCGAGTTGTGTATTCGCTTCTTTAGACATAGTTTCACTTCCTTCTTCAAACGCTTTAAACGTAGGTGAAGTGTCATCAGTACCATTGTTTCCATCATTCTTGTAAGCACTTTGTAGTAATTCCAAGTCTTTTTGTGCTTTTTCCATTTTGTCAACGATTATTTCTCTAAATTTTTCTAAGTCAGAGTCGCTGTACCTTACTTTTACATCTCCTGCCATGTTGTTTAATGTTTTTTTATTATCAATTGGGTTGCAATGTCATCAAACGCAATTTCTGTACCATTTATTACATCTGTCGCAAATTCAATTATCTCGGTTAAGGTTTCATTTTTGATGTAGGTTTCGTTGGTAGTGACAGCGTCTTGTATAGTTTCGTTTTTTTGGAAAACGATTTCTATTTTATCAGTCACTTCAAGTCCACTATCCTTACGAATGTTTTGGATTCGATTTACAAGTTCTCTGGCTATTCCTTCTTTTTTGAGCTCAGGGGTAATTGTAACATCCAATGCCACGGTCAAGGGACCCGAATTGGCTACCAACCAGCCCTCGATATCTTGAGAGCTAATTTCTACATCATCGGTTCCTAATGTAATAATTTTATCATTAATTTCTACATCAAAACTGCCTGTTTGTTCAAGAATTTTAATGCTTTCTTGGTCGAATCCTTGTATCTTATTGGCTATCAACTTCATATCTTTTCCGAAACGAGGGCCTAAAGCTTTAAAATTTGGCTTGATTTGCTTCACTAATATACCTGAAGCATCGTCAAGAAGCTCAATTTCCTTAACATTTACCTCACTTTTTACCAAATGAGCAACATCTTCGATTTCATTTTTTTCTGCCTCATTAAGGATCGGGATCATCATTCGTTGCAAAGGCTGGCGAACTTTGATTTTTTCTTTTTGCCTTAAAGAAAGTGCCAAAGAGGTAATCGTTTGTGCCTTTTGCATTTTATGCTCGAGGGCTTTATCGATGAATTTTTCATCATGCTGAGGGAAATTTGAAAGATGAACACTGTCAAAAGGTTCTTTTTGTGTCCCTGCAATAAGATCTTTATATAATCGATCCATAAAGAAAGGTGCTACCGGAGCTCCAAGCTTGGCAATAGTAAGCATACACGTATACAAAGTTTGATACGCAGATATCTTATCTTTTTGATAATCGCCTTTCCAATATCTTCTTCGGCTTAGTCTTACGAACCAATTACTTAAGTATTCCTGTACAAATTCAGATATGGCTCTGGTTGCCTTGGTAGGCTCATAGTCATTATAATACTCATCAACGTTTTTGATCAAGGTATGCAATTCACTTAGGATCCATCGATCAATTTCTGGACGCTCAGATAATGGGATATCGTCTTCAGTATACGTAAACTGATCGATATTGGCGTACAGCGTAAAGAATGAGTAGGTATTGTATAAAGTACCAAAGAATTTACGACGAACCTCGGCTATTCCTTCAGAGTCAAACTTTAAGTTGTCCCATGGATTGGCATTACTGATCATGTACCACCTGGTAGCATCTGGGCCATAGTTCTTTAATGTCTCAAAAGGATCTACGGCATTACCCAATCTTTTTGACATCTTTTGCCCGTTCTTATCTAGTACCAAACCATTGGATACTACATTTTTATAGGCTACATCATCAAAGATCATGGTAGCAATCGCGTGCAGCGTATAAAACCAACCACGGGTTTGGTCTACCCCTTCTGCGATAAAATCGGCTTTTCTTTCGCCATTTTCTATCTTTTCTTTATTTTCAAAAGGATAGTGCCATTGTGCATAGGGCATTGAACCTGAGTCGAACCATACATCAATTAGATCGCTTTCGCGTTTCATTGGTTTCCCAGAAGGGGATACAAGAGTAATTTGATCTACGACATTTTTATGAAGGTCAACTTTTTCATAGTTCTCCTCGCTCATGTCACCCACTACAAAATCGGCAAAAACATCTGCTTCAAGAACTCCGGCTTCAACCGCTTTGGTCATTTCGATTTTTAATTCTTCAACAGAACCAATGATCATTTCCTCTTTACCATCCTCTGTTCTCCAGATAGGTAAAGGGATTCCCCAGAAACGAGAACGAGAAAGGTTCCAGTCGTTGGCATTGGCTAGCCAGTTTCCGAAACGCCCTTCTCCGGTTGCCTTAGGTTTCCAGTTGATCCCAAGATTAAGTTCATGCATACGATCTTTAAAATCGGTCACTTTAATGAACCATGAATCCAACGGATAATATAAAACAGGTTTATCGGTACGCCAGCAGTTTGGATAACTGTGTACATATTTTTCAACCTTGAAGGCTTTATTTTCTGTTTTCAGTTTGATGGCGATTTCTACATCTACAGATTTTTCGGGAGCTGCACCGTCATCATAATATTCATTTTTAACATATTTGCCCGCAAATTCACCCACATGTTTTGTAAATCTACCTTGCAAGTCAACAAGAGGGACCAGATTGTCATGATCGTCTTTAACCAACATTGCCGGCACTTCAGGTGTAGCTTGTTTGGCTACCATTGCATCATCGGCACCAAAAGTAGGGGCAGTGTGCACAATACCGGTACCATCTTCGGTAGTTACAAAATCACCCGAAATTACTCTAAAAGCATTTTCGGGATTGTGATAGGGTTGTACGAAATCTAGTAATTGTTCGTATTGAGTTTCTACAAGATCGGTTCCTTTACATTCTTTTAAAATGAAATAAGGAACTTTTTTATCTCCTTGTTTGAAAGCACTTAATTCTTCTTCGGTCTCAACTTGAGTAAACTTTCCGGAGAATTGCTTTCCAACAAGATTTTTAGCCAAAATGACATAGATAGGCTCAAACGTATATTGATTAAACGTTTTTACAACAACATAATCTATTTTAGGTCCTACCGTAAGTGCTGTGTTAGATGGAAGTGTCCAGGGTGTGGTCGTCCAGGCCAAAAAGTAAATATCACCTTCAACATCTTTTAAAAATGAAGGTAAGGTGTCTTTTTTGGCTTTAAATTGGGCAACTACGGTGGTATCTGTCACATCCTGATAGGTGCCTGGTTGATTAAGTTCGTGAGAACTCAAACCTGTACCTGCTTTGGGAGAATAGGGTTGAATGGTATATCCTTTATACAAAAGTCCTTTTTGGTAAATCTGGGAAAGTAACCACCATACGCTCTCCATATATTTGGATTTGTAGGTGATGTATGGATCATCCATATCCACCCAATACCCAATTTTTTGCGTAAGGTCGTTCCAGATATCAGTATAACGCATTACGGCCTTTTTACAAGCTTCGTTGTATTCTTCTATAGTGATTTTTTTACCAATGTCTTCTTTGGTGATCCCAAGTTCTTTTTCTACACCGAGCTCTACCGGTAGCCCATGGGTATCCCATCCGGCTTTACGCTTTACCTGGTATCCCTTTTGGGTTTTGTAACGGCAAAAAATATCTTTGATCGCACGAGCCATAACATGGTGAATACCCGGTAGCCCATTTGCCGAGGGAGGTCCTTCAAAAAAGACATACGGTTCTGCTCCATCACGTTCTGTAACACTTTTTTCAAAAATGTCATTCTTTTGCCAGAAATCTAATATTTCATCGGCTACTTTTGGTAAGTCAAGTCCTTTATACTCAGGAAACTTAGTGCTCATTTGATCGTTCTTTCTATTAAGTTTGCGAAAATAAGGATTTTCTATAAAAAGAGGGCCCAAATCGAAGTGTGATGTAAAATAATTATATGCCGAATTACAATTTTTAACAAAGTCTTTGATTTTTGGATTAAAAACTAAGAAAAATACACCCAAAAATTAATTAGGTGCATTTCAAGAAATTATATTTACGTCGTATTGTTTAAAAATCGACTACAATTCCGATACTTGGTATAATTTGTCCGGTTTCTGTTTCGATTGCTGTTAGGCTTCGGGGTTCTACAATTGCTCCGGTGTTATCTCTATTCAGTCCAAATTGAGTAGGCTCAGGAATTTCTTGTGCTAGTACATTTTGGGCTTCAATAAATACATCTAACGAAAGGTTCTTAAAGTTCCACTTTTTGTCGATACGGAGGTCAAGTTGACTAAAAGTATCTAGCTTTTCTTCACCTAAACGGCCATAATCCAAAATCACTTCGGGATAATTGGCAAGTGTAGCATCAAGATCAGTCGGGACGAAAGGTGTTTCTCCTGCAAAACGATAGCGCGCACTTATCTCCCAATTATTCTTTAATTTATAACCGCCTGTAAATGAAACCAAATGGCGACTGTCCCAAACAGAAGGTAAGTAGTTATCTCTGTCAAAACCAGTGAACTCGCTGTAAAACCAAGTGTAAGCAAAGATTCCATAAAAATTATTGGTTAGTTTTTGCTGAAACTGGAGTTCTGCTCCATAACTTCTTCCTCTACCTACAGTGGCGACATCTTCACTTCCTAAAACTTCAAAATCTGCTCCTTTGTTGGCAAGAGAGACGCCATCTAGAATTGAAACGGGATAATCATCATAGCGTTTATAAAATCCTTCCAAAGAAATACTCGACGAAGGGCCAAAATAGTGTTGCAAACCAAGTACATAATGATCACTAACTGTGTAATCAACATCTTTGTTTACCAAAACATTATCGTTATCTCTAAATCCTAAAATAGTATATGGTGGTAGTTTGTAGTACCTGCCTATAGACCCATTTAATCTCCAGTTTTCTTTAAATTCATAAGATAATGATAATCGAGGGGAGAATGTAGACAAGATATTATTGTCTTCTGTAAAAGTATCATCATCTATTCTAAAACCAAAAGAAAGATCTAATTTGTCATCGAAAAATGATTTGGTCGCATTGGCAAATAACCCGTACTTAAAGAAATCAATATCTGTATTGAAAATATTGTTATCTGTTAGATTTACAGTTTCATTGCTATAATCAGAATATTGGGTATTAAAACCCGTGGTAAGTTTCCAATCCCCTAAGAATTTTGTGAGTTGGTAACGTAGTTTGGTTTCAGATTCGGTGGCATCATTATTAAAAATGACCCCGGTTTCATTTTCTGGGTCTTCATATCGGGTAAATTCATTAACCAAAGTATTATTACTTATTGTGGTTTGCATAAAACCAGATCCGTCTTTAAATCGTCTTTTCCAGGATAAACCAATAGCATTGGTACGCTGATCAATAAAAGGAGCTTGGTCTAACTGCGCTTGCTGTTCGGCATCAAAATCCTCTGGCGATTCTACAGAGAAATCATCGATTGATCCCAGTCCAATAAAACTAATATCGTTGTATGCATCGATTTTATGATTTATTTTATACTGGTAATCCCAATAGTTGGGTCTGAAGGGAAGACCAATGGCTTCGAATAAAAATTGTAGATAACTGCGCCTTGCCGATATCAAAAAGGTAGTTTTTGCCTCTTCATTTTTACCTTTGAAAAGAGGTCCTTCTAAAGTAAGCGCTGCTTCACTTGCGCTTACACGAAAGTTTCCGCTTACATCTCTATTATTTCCAGTACGTTGACTAAATTGCAACACACCCGAAAGCGGGTTGTCATATTGAGCACCAAAAGCCGAAGTAGATAGTGTTACATTATCTATGAAAGATACATTAATTAGCCCTACGGGTCCTCCTGCACTTCCTTGTGTACTAAAATGGTTGATGTTTGGGACTTCCATTCCATCCAGGTAGTAAACAGTTTCGTTGGGAGCACCACCACGAATAATCAAATCGTTACGAAAACCACCAATAGAAGGGGAAACCCCCGGTAATGTTTGTGCTACCTGTACTACATCATTATTACTTCCAGGATATGTAGCAATTTCGACAGCCGAAAGGGATTGTGTGGATAACGGAGTTTCTTTGGGTCTGCTTATTTTGTTGGCATTACTTATAACAACTTCATCCAATGTTTCAGTAGATTGCTTTAATATGAAATTACTAGGTAATGTTCCTTTTGACCGTACAATGACATTAAATTTTGTTTGCGTTTCAAAACCAACGTAACTAACAATGAGGTTATATGAGCCTGGAACTATGTTTTCAATACGATAATTACCATCAAAATCGGTTTGCGCTCCTTTTTCTGTGTCTTCTAGAAAAACAGACGCTCCCAAAATAGGTTGACCGGTTTCATCAGTAACATTTCCCGATAGTTCTCCGTATACTTGGGCATGTATCTTGGAAACAAGTAGTAAAGAAAGTACTAAAACAGTATTTTTGATATTCATAATTGTAGGTTTTAAATGGTTTAAAAGCAGTTTAAATAAGTTATACCACAAATTTGTTTAAAGTTTCGGTGCAAATATTAAACAAATATGTATTATATAGCAATAAAAAATTATAATTTAGTGTTAAAAAATAGTTTTTGATGAAGATTTATGAGTTAATAAAAAAATTAATTGATTTAACAGGAGAGTTTGTGAAAGGCAGAATGGACAAGGATATCCACGTGAAATCATTTGCGAATTGGTTGTCTAAGCGTATGGACGAAACGGTTACTAACGAGGAATATAAGATTACGGGCCACAGCATAGAAGCTGAAATAGCTGCACATATTGGTAGGATGAGCAGGTATTCAAATTCTTACATTAAATCGGCACTGGTAGGTTTACCATTTACGACCGACATGGATTTTGCGTTTACCGCTATTCTTCATGGTGCTGGACCCATAGGGAAAACAGATTTAATTCGAAAAATGGCTTATGATAAATCCTCTGGCATGGAGGTCATTAAGCGATTACTAAAAAATGGGATAATCGAACAATTCCCAAATCCCAATGATAAAAGAGGTAAATTATTGCGTTTAACCAAAATTGGAGAAGAAAATGTTATAAAAGCTTATGCCGAAGCACATAAGGCAGCAAAAACCGTAAGCGGTTGTCTGACAAAAAGTGAGCAAATTACATTATTAAAGACATTAAAAAAACTAGATGAATTTCATTTACCTATTTACCTTGAAGAAGAAAAAGATATAAATGTAATCATAGAAAAATATTCTTTGTAATATTTATGATTTCTTGGTAGTAAGATTTAGTATTTTTAACCTATGAACGAAACACTTGATATTGCCCTTATACAAACTGATTTAATTTGGGAGAATGCACTCGAAAATCGAAAATCATTGACACAAAAAATTAGAGCGTTAACCCCAAAAATTGATCTTATAGTATTGCCCGAAATGTTTACCACGGGGTTTACTATGAATGCCAGTGAAATGGCAGAAACTATGCAAGGGGATACGGTAAATTGGCTTGTGCAAATGGCCAAGGAAAAAGAGTGCGCAATCACCGGAAGTATAATTATTAATGAAGCAGGTAATTATTATAATCGACTTGTTTTTATGTTTCCTAATGGAGAGTTTGAGTATTATGATAAACACCAGCTTTTTACCCTTGCCAAAGAACATGAAGTGTTTACTGCAGGACAAAAAGAGGTGATTGTTGATTATTTGGGTTGGAAAATTAAACCACAGATATGTTACGATCTTAGGTTTCCTGTTTGGGCAAGAAATACTTCAGAGTATGATGTTTTATTGTATGTAGCTAGTTGGCCAAAGCCGCGAATCAATGCCTGGGATACCTTGCTAAAAGCCAGGGCTATCGAGAATATGTCCTACTGTATTGGTGTAAATCGAGTGGGTATCGACGGAAAAGGATACGAATACAATGGGCACTCTGCAGTTTATGATGTTTTAGGAAACTCGGTAATTGACGAAAACCCTTTGGAAAAAGAGACTATTGAATATGCAGTTTTGGATAAAAACCACATACAAGAGGTTAGGCAAAAATTAGCTTTTTTAGAGGATAGGGATCTTTTTAAATTACTCTAGTATAAATGTTTGTTTAAGCTCCCAATTGGCTCTTACTTCAACTACATCAGGAAAATATTTTATAGCTTCTGGTTGAATTCCTTTTAAGAAATTACCGGTGTCCCATTTTCCATTTTTATTGGTGTCTAAAATTACTCGAATATAATATTTGCCTGGGTTGAGGTAATCAAAAGTAATCAGCTCTTCTTTTGATACATTTTTTTCAGAAATTACTTCATCTTTTTCATTGGTTACTTCTACAATGACGGGGTAAGATTCTACATTTTGAAGTGTAAGAAAAATTATACCATAATCTGCCAATTTCTTTGTTCTGAAGTTGAAATTAAGAGTATCATTTACATTACCAACATAGTCTTTGATAGCTTCAGGAAGCATTTGTAATGTATAAGAATTGCTTTCGGTTTTTTCAAAGATTAACTGTGCTTCGTTTTCAACTTTATCTAAAGAAATGGAAAAAGGTACGTCTAGCGTATCTTTATCGGTTAAATTGATAAGTTCTTTATTAATGCTGTCTATTGGAGTACTGGCAAAGAAGGTGAAGTTTTCATTAAGCGGTAATGATGACCGATATTTTGAAGAAACCAAAAGGGAATCTTTGTACTGATCTTTAAACCTTGGTATCAAGGTATCCCGATAGTTTTTACTATTAGTTATTTCAAAAATTAGCGAATCTGTTTCAAAAAATGGCCTAAACCAATAATGAAGTGTGTCTTTTGCCTTATCTGGAATTACCAGCGATTCAAAATTTTCTGGAGTATCACTTAGCAAATTAATTTTCATACTATCCAACGTTCCTTCATAAGGAAATAAAAACTCGTTTTTCGAAACTTGTTTTGGTAGCAAGGCTTTAAATTCAAGTACTTCCCGAAAAATTTCAACGTTAAACACTTTGGCAGTATCAGCGGGTAATGTTATAATTTCCTCATAAAAACCAATTTTGTCTTGTTTCGGATCATATAAGTAGTTTGAAGACGCATCTTTTAATGCAATAAGCTTGTATTTACCTTCTTTTAGATTGTAAAAATCAAATGTGATGCTATCCAGGGTATTGGTAATATATCTTGGAACAGTATTGTAGATTAGAGAATCTGTATAATTTTCATCCATCTCATACAAAGCTACCGTAATGTAAGGATCAATCTTTTTTTGAACCGCATTATTTACGGTACCTTTTATGCTAAGTGAATCAAGAAAGTCCCCAGTAGAAAATACATATCTAAAAAAGGGAAGTGTATTACCTTCATTATTGTCTTCTACACTTTCACCAAAATTTATGCTATATGTCGTATTCTGTAATAATGTGTCTTCAAATTTGATTCGTATAAATTTACTTGCACTACCTAATGGAGTAATGGTGGGCTTTGGGTCCATTGGCGGCGAAATGATGATCTGTTTTTGAGCATCTTTTAGCTTTATATATTCATCAAAGTAGATGCGAATCTCATTTTTATTAAAATTAGTAGAAAAATTAGGAGGAAAAGCCTTTACAAATACGGGAGGAGTTTCATCTTTTTCTCCACCGGTTATCGATCCTTTTTTTGCACAACTAATCACAAACACTAGTAATACCAAGGTAAGCAATAACATTTCTAATCTTTTGTTCATATCTCCTTTACAATATTTAAGACACAAAGAAACAACTATATTGAAAAACAAAAAAACTTAATGAAACTCTGTTTTAGAGAACATTTTGGTTCGTTCTCTAAAATAGCAAGTTGAATTAATCCCATTTTTATAACGGGATCCCAACTGCAAAATTTCAATTTATTGTAATCATTTTTTTCTATTCGGTTATTGCCATTGTGGCAATACTTATTTTAATATTCGGAATAGATTTTAAAGCATCTACGCAAGCTTCAATAGTTGCACCTGTCGTGACAATATCATCGACCAGTAAAATGTGTTTGTTTTCTAATAAAGACGAGTTTTCTATAGTGAATGTTTCAGAAGTATTGGCCCACCTGGCATCCTTGTTTCTTTGGGATTGTTTTGTATTATAAAACTTTTTTTTCAGTACGATATCAATGTATTCTGCATCAAGTTTTTTGGCAATCTCAATTCCAAATTTTTCAACTTGATTATACCCTCTTTCTTTACGCCTTTTTTTGTGAATGGGCACAGGTAAAACAATATCAATTAACTGATAATCAGTATTTTGAATTAGTTTTTCTCCAAGCCATTTGCCTAATTCTTCTCCAATTTCCTCTCTTCCTTTATACTTAAGGTTATGTATTAAATTCTGAACCAAACCATTCTTCTGAAATACAAACAAAGAAGCGGCATTTTCAATTTTGGCGCGACCATAAAATACTTTTTCAATTTTTTTTGCGTTTACGTTATGGAAATTGCCCAAAGGAAGCTTGTGTCGACAAGAAGTACACAGTAACCTTTCATTTTTATGTAGTGCATCATTACAAGCTGCACAGTATGTAGGATAAAATAAATAGAGGAAGTCTCTTAGCATTTTATTAGGGTGATTACCATTAATTATTATATTTTAGCTATTGAAATAACCATCAAAAATTAGAAATTAATTAATTATGACAACTCAAAACAATAACTTAACCCTTAAAATTCTTATTGGTGTTCTAGGAGCACTGTTGCTTATTCTAGGGATTTTTACGTATAAGTTTTACAACGAAGAGAAGCAAAATAAAGCAATTTTGCAACAAGAAAAGGATCTTATTGAAAGCGAATTAGGAGAATTGATCACAAAATATGACAATGCTATCGCTCTTAATGAAGTAATGGATGACCACTTACTTAAAGCTAAAGAACGCATCGTAGTACTTTTGGATAGTGTAAAAGATAACGATGCCAACTTAGCACTGATTTCTAGATATAGAAGAGAGGTTGGAAAGTTGAAGAAAGAACGTGAGAGATTATTTAAACTTGCTGATAGTCTTACTGCTGCTAATACGCAATTGGCAACAGACCTTGATAGTACTTCTGTAGAGTTAAATAGAAGAATCATCTATTCTGATTCGTTACAGACTCAAAATTCAAAATTGGCTGAAATCGTTGAAAGAGGTTCTGCGCTTACAGCAGCTAATATTAAGGCTGAAGGAGTAAGAGTACGTAACAGTGGTAAGATTTCAAGTTCTTCGAAAGCTAGTAGAGCAGAAAAGGTAAGAGTATGTTTTACACTTTCTCCAAATAAATTAACAGAAAGAGGAGATAAGGAACTTTTTGTACAGGTGATTAATCCTGAAAATAATCTAATTGGAGATAAAGTTTCTGTGAACTTTGATGATGCCATTCTAACATATAGTGGGCGTAATAAGGTTTTCTATGAAAATGAAGCTTTAGATGTATGTGTTTTAGTGGATGCTGCAGAAGGAGAATTAGTAAAAGGGAACTACGTAGTAAACCTATTCTCTGGGCCAAGAATGATTTCTAATACACAGTTCGAATTAAAATAATTTTTAATACATATATTAAACCGCCATATTGATTAAAAATATGGCGGTTTTTTTATGCATTTTATAGAAATTAATTTTGAAGGTCGTTAATTTGATAAATTCAATTATTTTTGCGCAATGGCAAAGCAAGAAGATAAATTTAAAAAGGTTATAGCCCATGCAAAAGAGTATGGGTACATTTTTGGTTCTAGTGAGATTTATGATGGATTAAGTGCGGTGTATGATTATGGTCAAAATGGAGTAGAACTCAAAAAGAATATTCGAGAATATTGGTGGAAAAGCATGGTTAACATGCATCAAAATATAGTCGGGTTAGATGCTGCAATATTTATGCACCCAACTACCTGGAAGGCATCAGGACACGTAGATGCTTTTAACGATCCACTTATCGATAATAAAGATTCTAAGAAAAGATATAGAGCCGATGTGCTTATTGAGGATTATGCCGAAAAGCTTAATCAAAAGGCTCAAAAAGAAATTACAAAAGCAAAAAAACGTTTTGGCGATGCTTTTGACGAGGCACAATTTGTATCTACAAACCCAAGAGTAGTAAAATACTTATCCGAAAGAGAAGAAGTACTCAAACGAATGGGTTCATCTTTGGAAAAAGAAGACCTTGCCGATGTAAAAGCCCTAATTGAAGAATTAGGTATTGCCGATCCAGAAACAGGATCAAAAAACTGGACCGAGGTTCGACAGTTCAACTTAATGTTTGGTACAAAACTAGGAGCTTCTGCAGATACTGCTACCGATTTGTTTTTACGACCAGAAACCGCTCAGGGGATATTTGTAAACTTCCTAAATGTTCAAAAAACAGGTCGAATGAAAATACCTTTTGGGATAGCACAAACTGGTAAAGCTTTTCGTAATGAAATTGTCGCTCGACAATTTATTTTCAGAATGCGAGAGTTCGAGCAAATGGAAATGCAATTTTTTGTTCGTCCGGGAGAAGAAATGAAATGGTACGAGTATTGGAAAGAAACCCGCCTTAAATGGCATCATTCTTTAGGGTTAGGTGAAGAAAATTATCGTTTTCACGATCATGATAAATTGGCACATTATGCAAATGCCGCTGCAGATATTGAATTTAATTTTCCATTTGGATTTAAAGAGTTAGAAGGAATTCATTCTAGAACAGACTTTGACCTGAAGGCCCACGAACAATATTCTGGAAAGAAGCTACAATTCTTTGATCCAGAACTTAAGGAAAGCTATGTTCCTTATGTAGTCGAAACATCTGTTGGTTTGGATAGAATGTTTTTGGCGGTATTCTCGACAGCATTACAAGAAGAAAACCTAGAAGATGGCTCTAGCCGAGTAGTGCTAAAATTACCTGCAGTAGTGGCTCCTATAAAAGCGGCTATTCTTCCTTTGGTAAAAAAAGACGGTTTGCCAGAAGTTGCGCAAAAAATTGTAGATGATCTGAAATGGAAATTTAACGTCATGTACGATGAGAAAGATGCTATTGGCCGTAGGTACAGAAGGCAAGATGCCAATGGTACCCCATTTTGTATTACTGTAGACCATGATACTCTAAAAGATAATTCTGTAACCATTAGAGATAGAGATACAATGGAACAAAAACGAGTTGCAATTACCGATCTTAAAACTATAATTTCTGAAAAAACAGATGCCGAATATTGGTTGAAATAATTTTAAGAATCATACGTTCTAATAAAAAGCTGTCCACACCATAAGACAGCTTTGTTTTTTTACATAATTTTGATTGGTAACTACCTTGTTTTTAGTATTTCGAAAATGGCAATTATCTTGAAAATCAAACCATTTTTTTGTTGATTTAAAAGAAATACTTTTTGATGATTGTTATATCTTGAAGTTAAATTGTATTTTAGTCGAAAAGTAAAAAGTTGCTATACTTTTAAAAAATACTCAACTTATGCTATTGAAAAAGATTTTAGTTTTTGTTTTCACATGTTTTGTAACTATTGGGTTTTCCCAAAAGTCCCCAAAAAAGGAAATAAAAAAAGCTACTTACATAAGTAAGGCAGTTTACGTAAAAGATATATCCCCGTTAAAAGGAAAAGACTTAATTAAGGGAAAACCAAGAAAAGGTAATATAAACCCTAGAAGAACTGACGGAAATAAAATTGTACCCGGTAAAGGATCCAAAGGCCCCGATCCTTTGGTGAAAAGACAAAAAAGCTCACAAGGTTTAAGAGTGAGTAAGGCTATTTCCCTAACTTTTGAAGCGAATACAAGTACATTTTCACCGTCAGACCCAACAGGGGCGGTAGGTCCTAATCACTATGTGAGTGCCAAAAATTTTGAATTTGCTATTCATGATCGTGCCGGAGTAGAAGTAATGGCATCGGTGTCGCTAGAGAACCTATTCCCAGGAGAAAGTCTTGGAGATCCGATTGTATTCTACGATAGCTTTGCAGACCGATTTGTGGTAACACAATTCTCTAATACACCAAATGGATTTTTGGTTGCAGTATGTAAAGGATCAGACCCTGTAAATGATGGATGGTTTACTTATCGCTTTAACACAGGTAGTTTTCCAGATTACACAAAATTTTCTATTTGGTCGGACGGGTATTATGTAACCGCCAATAAGGACCAAAACTCATTACAAAATGATGAAGTAGTATTCGTAATAGAAAGAGATAAGATGTTAAAAGGAGACGAAAATGCCAAAATGGTTGGTTTTCCGCTTCCTGGAGCCCGAATAGGAGGTTTTTATAGCCCTGCCTCATTTAATGCCATTGGAAACACCTTACCACCCGATGGAGATGCTAGAATTATTTATTATCAAGATGATGCATGGCAAGGAGTTACCGAGGATGCGTTAAAATTATGGACTATAAATGTTGATTGGGTAAATCTTGCAGAATCCACAATTGCCGAGTCCGAAGAATTGACAGTAAGCGGTGGTGATATTAGTGCTTTCGATACTACATTTGATGGAGGCTCTTTTGGTAATCTTCCTCAACCAGGTTCTGGGCAGGATATTGATGTACTTCAGGGAGCGGTAATGTATGCTACCAATTATAGGAGGTTCTGTGATTATAATGCCGTAGTACTTAACTTTGCAGTGGATATAGACGACAGACAAGATTCTGATAATGTTTCGGGAATAAGATGGTATGAATTACGACAAAATGGAGACGGACAACCTTGGACAGTTTATCAAGAAGGAACCTATACCTCGACCGATGGGAAAAGTGCATGGTGTGGAAGTATGGCAATGGATATTTTTGGTAATATCGGAATGGGATATTCTACTATAGGAACTACTGCTAATCTTGCTACAGAAGATAGTTTTGTGTCTATTCGTTATACTGGAAGGTTGGTTGATGATCCTCTGGGAACAATGACATTTCCCGAAGAAACTATTGCTATTGGTACCGGAATAAACAATACAAATCAAAATCGTTATGGGGACTATGCACAATTAACGGTAGATCCAGTAGATGATCAAACATTTTGGCATATAGCCGAATATTTTCAGGATATAGATGATAACGCTAGAAATGTGGTAGGAGTTTTTAAAATTGCCCCGGATGTTGCTAGTGATGTGGGGGTAATACGAGTCGAAAATCCAGTTGATGCTGTGTTAACAACAGAAGAAACCATTACTGTAACCATCAAAAACTTTGGTTCTTCTGTGCAAACAGATATCCCGGTTAGCTATTCGATTAATGGAGGTGCTCCGGTCAACGAATTATTTGCCGGTCCTCTTAATCCGGGAAAAACAGCTTCTTTCTCTTTTGCCGCAACAGCAGATCTAACAGCAGAACGAACCTATAATATTACTGCTGAAACTAATACAACAACAGACATAACTCCAGAAAATGATTGTGCAACAACAGATGTTAAAAATCTATTTGCCAATGATGTTGGAGTAACCGCTTTGATTTCTCCTTTAACAGAGGGGCAATTTTCATCAGAAGAAGAAATAATCATTACCATCTTTAATTATGGTGGGTCCGCCCAGTCAAATATACCCGTTTCCTATTCTATAAATGGAGGAGAAACAATTAGCGAAGTTTTTACAGGAACTTTGGCTTCTCTAGAATCTGTGTCTTATACATTTACTCAAGGTGCCGATCTTTTACAGTTTGGTGAGTATAGTTTTGAGATAGGTACAGTACTTTCTGGAGATGAGGATGCTACCAACAATAACATAACTACGACAGTAGTAAATGCATTATGTGCCCCTACTTCAGATTGTGCTCAATTTGGTGATGGGATTACGTCTTTTAAATTGGCAAATGTTACCAATTCTCCTATTGGTTGTAATACAGGATATGAAGATTTTACAGGTGATTTTACTATAGAGCTTGAACAATCGATAGAGTACACCTTAACGGTTCAATCAGGTTTTGCAGATGACAATGGAGCCGAAAGATTTTCGGTTTGGATAGACTTCAATGATAATAATACTTTTGAGGCTTCAGAGATAATATTTGATAATGTTATAATAAGTGAAATAGATACAGATCTAGGCTTTAATTTTACACTGGATGATGAAGCTGCCCCAGGAAATCACTTGTTCAGAATAAGAGCAGGAGATACCAATACCAATTCGGGAGCACCATTATCCGATCCTTGTGGGTCAATGCAATTTGGATCTACACATGACTATACGGTGAATATTGTAAACGAATCTACAGGCCCCGATCCAGATACAACAACAGAATTGATTGTTGTTTCTGAGCCAGAAAATCAGTTTGTAATTACAAAGACCGACACCAATGCAGCTGATGAGGAAAGAATCTATGTATTTAATATTTCTGGCCAAATAGTGGCTTCTAATCTTTTAAAAAAGGACGGCAATGGAACATTTACATACGAGTTGGATATGTCTTATGCCAAATCTGGTATTTACTTTGTGCGATTAGGTAGTAGCAAAAGAAATATTGCAGGTTTTGCCGTAAGGTAAAAACGTATAAACAAAAGATTATTTGTTTTCTATACGTTTATCTATTGCTGTAATAGAAACCGGTCGGGCATCATTACATCGGCTCGCCATTCTAAGATTAGAAAATTTAACCCAAACTTGGGCAGGCATGTCATCGCCTTTGAAAAAGTCACCTAGATTAATAGGGTCAAGTTTGTCTTTATATTCTTCAATGGTAAGAATATAAGGGCAATCTTTTGATTTGCTCGAGGTTAGGGTCCCTTTACTAAATCCTTTTTCTTTCATTTCTTTGGCAGATATAGTTTGAATCTCTGTTGTTGTTTCGGCAGCTGCCGCCGTGGTTGTTTGTTTTGCGCCAGAACAAGTGTACAAGGTAAGTGAAGCTACTAGGCAAGCTATTCTAAACATAATTTTCATGATTTGTGGTTGTTTTTATAAAGATAGGGTTTTCAACCTTATTTGTTTGCAACACCCCAAAGTTTATGATGTATTTAGAATATTAAATAGTTGTAAATTTTATTTTTACAAAAATTTAAATCTATTTACTTCATGAAAATCATCTCCTATAACGTAAACGGAATTCGTGCAGCAATAAATAAAGGTTTTTTAGAGTGGTTGCAGCAGGCAGATCCCGATGTAATATGTCTTCAGGAAATCAAGGCTAATAAAGATCAATTGGACCTTGACCTTTTTACAAAAGCTGGGTACTCTTATAATTATTGGTATAGTGCACAAAAGAAAGGGTACAGCGGAGTAGCGATTTTATCCAAAAAAGAACCAGATCACATCGAGTATGGTACTGGTATAGAGTATATGGATCATGAAGGTCGTAACCTAAGAGCAGATTTTAATGGAGTGTCCATAATGAGTTTATACCTGCCTAGTGGGACTAATATTGAACGTTTGGAACATAAACTGAAGTACATGGCCGATTTTCAGGAATATGTTAATACACTGAAGCAACAATACCCAAATCTCATTATACTGGGAGATTATAATATCTGTCACCAGGCTATAGATATTCATGACCCTGTGCGTAACAAAAATGTATCAGGATTTCTGCCTGTAGAGCGCGAATGGATAGGTAATTTTATGGATAGTGGATTTATCGATTCTTTCAGACATTTTAATAAAGAACCTCATAACTATTCATGGTGGAGTTATCGAGCAAATGCAAGAGCCAATAACAAGGGATGGCGATTGGATTATGGGATGGTTGCCCAACCGTTACAAGATAAATTAAAAAGAGCCGTTATTCTATCAGAAGCAAAACATAGTGATCACTGCCCAATTGTGGTAGAATTGGATGTTTAATTTTAAAACCCCATAAAAACGTAATATATGATCAAAAGAATTGCAGGAATTGTACTAGTAGGAACCTTGCTTTCCTCTTGTGTAACGTCAAAAGTTTATAAAGAATTAGAAGGTAAATATGCCAATCTTAAACGTGAAAACCGAAAGATGGAAGATGATTTGGCTGCTCTAGAGAAAGAAAGTAAGGCAGATAAAAAGTCGTTAGAAAACCTTACCGCTCAATATGAAAAAACAAAAGCTGAAAGAGATGAACTACAGCGCAATTACGAGGCGGCACAGGCCAATTATGAAAACCTAAAGAGATCCTATAATGCGCTCGAAAAAAACAGCTCTGCGGCTATTGCAGCCAATAGCAAAAAGAATAGAGAGTTGTTGGCGCAACTAGAAGACAAAGAGCGTACTTTGGCCGAAGAGAGAACCCGTTTAGATAAACTTCAACGGGATTTAGATGCTAGATCCCAACGCATAAATGAACTCGAGGGATTAATAGCCGCCAAAGATGCCAAAATGCAAGCCTTGAAAAATGCTATATCTAAAGCGCTACGTAATTTTGAAGGAAAAGGTCTTACGGTAGAAGAGCGCAATGGCAAAGTATATATCTCTATGGAGAATAAGTTGTTGTTTGAATCTGGTAGCTGGGCTGTCGGGGCACAAGGGCGTAAAGCGGTGAAGCAATTAGGAAAAGTATTGGCGCAAAACCAAGATATCGCAGTATTAATCGAAGGGCATACCGATAATGTTCCTTATACAGGTAATGCACAATTATCGGGTAACTGGGATCTTTCTACCAAAAGAGCCACGGCCATCGTAAATATTTTATTGGAAAATGGGAAAATCGATCCCCAAAATCTTACCGCAGCGGGAAGAGGTGAATACGCTCCTGTGGCAAGTAACGATACAAGCGAAGGCAAAAGTAAAAACAGACGTATCGAGGTGATCTTAACCCCCAAATTGGATGAGATTACCAAGTTGTTAAATGATATATAAAAGACATATAATGACATAAAAAACGCGACCTGAAGAGGTCGCGTTTTTTACATTTGGATATAGTTTATAAACTATTAAGTATGCTTTCAATTTCTTTCGTATTGTCTGCAGAAGCATTGTCTTTAACCCGTCTCAGGACGTCTAAAAACTTATGCACCACTTTGTGTGCTTGCATTGCTTCTAAAGGTCCAATTTTTCTTCCAGTAGAGGTTAATAGAAAATAATCATAATAATCAACAGGAACGGAGTTATCTTTCTTTTTTTGTACTGATGTAGTTCCAGTATCTTTAACAATAGAAACTACATTACCTTGGGCAATTACTTTATCGGTCATTTCGGCAACATCTTTTGCTAAAGGATACAATTCTTCGTCATAAATTCTGTTCATTTCTTCCCAAGATACCTGTGCTTGAGTTGATAATCCTGCGCCTAGCACGAATAGAAGTAGAAATAATTTTTTCATAATGTTTGGGTGTTAAAAAATGTATTAAAAGTTTATAGGTTAATTACACCGGTTATCACAACGTATAAAAACTTTTTTTATTGTTAAAATAACCTTAAAAAGCGAGTCAAAATACTCAATTTATTTGATAAAAACCAAAAAGTGTGCCACGAATTTAGTAAACAAAAATAAAATCCTTAATTATGTAGCGTGAAAAAGCATAAAAATAAGGAAGACACGTAACAAAAGGATGTAGCGAGACGTTTATAATACCCCAAATTAATTTAAAACTATAGAACAAATGAGGAAGCTATTCATTTTTATACTAGTACTAGTATCTGCGTTTAAAGGAATGAGCCAGGAAAGCGAAGAAGAGTACCAGAACGAAGAAGAAATACAAAGTGAAGAAGAGGTGCAAGAGGAAGGAGAAGGAGATAACAACTACTTTGACATTTATAACTATTTTAGTTTCACCAATGATGAGTATGCCAACGCCTTGGATAAGGTAAATGATATGTATCCAGAAGATCAAAATGTTCTAAATAAATTTGTAGTAGAAGTTCAAAAAGATATAGTATTAAAAGATCGCTTGTTTAGAGAGTTGATAGCAAGACCCAACAAAAAGAGTCCTTACAAGGGTAAAGACAGCCCAGGGTTTATGTGTATCCTAAAAGGTCTTATAGAAAACAAAACCGTCTATAACGAGGTTGTTAACGACGGAGGTTCTGAGGATCAGGCCAGAAATGCTGCAGCGCTTGCAGAAAGAACGGTTCGGAGAAAATGTGGTGTTGCCAAAAAAGTGAATAAAGAATAGTAGTACGGACAGTTTCCTTATTCTATTAAATTCGAGTAGGAAATGGCGGTATGCTATCATATGACCAAAAGATATAAGCTCTTTGCTAATCTAATCTAAGTGTAGCTTAAGTTCTTTATAATGTATGCAAATCAGTGCCTAAATGACCACCCGCAACCGAGGAAAAGAAGCTAGTGACGATCGCCTGTTTGGGGATCCAAAAATGCGTCAAAAATTAAAAGAGGCGGCAAAAGATATGTGTTATTTGCTCTCACGCGGTTTTGCAGAAAAGTCTTCGGTGCAATTGGTGGGTAATCGATATAAGCTTAACACAAGACAACAAAAAGCTTTATTAGGGATGAGTACGAGCAAGCAACAAATTGCATTGAGAGAACAGTATGCTTTATTGCCTGGCAACTTAGAAAATCAGGTTGTTGCCATCGATGGTTTTAACTTGCTCATTGTTTTAGAGAGTGCACTATCTGGAGCCTATATTTTTAAAGGTTTAGATGGTTACTATCGTGATGTTTCAGGTGTTCATGGTACCTATAAGAGAGTCCAAAAAACAGAACAAGTACTTAAGCTTATGGGTAACATACTTCAAGAACTAAAGGTGGTCTCGGTATTATGGTATTTTGATGCCCCTGTGTCTAATAGCGGTCGTCTCAAAACCAGGATTCGTGAAATTGCTCAAGAATGCTCTTTTCCATGGGAAATTCATTTGGTAAACAACCCAGATAAAGTATTAGCAGAATCTAAAAATATCGTAATAAGTTCTGATGCTTGGGTGTTGGATAGAGCTCAAAAAAACTTCAACATGGTAAGCTATTTAATCGATCAGAATATTAAAGAGGCGAATATTGTGTTTGCAGTGTAACATTAACATATCCCGAATAGCAATTTCCCTCACTCAAAAGCTTCTTTCCCTCAATACATATTTTACAAACTTCCTCTTTGCAATACCTTTATAATATACCTATAAAACTAACGGGTTGAACATGAAAGCGAAGTAAGTTTTAGGTTGGTTAGTTGTTAATACGGGCATAGTAATGGGGTAACTATGCCCGTTTTTTGGTACAAAAAAGAGCCTCTTTTTTCAGAAGCTCTTTTCCGGTTAAATAGAGTAAAGTCAGAAGATTACTCCTATCATTAAAATCACACCATCCTCGTCTAGCTTGTGAGTACATGGCATTTTTAGTTTATGCATTGAAAAAATCGTTCCGCAAATTGAGTTTAAATAATGATATACTATAAAGTATTGTTTTTCAGGCAATTATATATTTATGTGCCAATAAATCATCTTTTTAAGATTGTAGACAATATGTGTTAGTTGTAGACATCATCCACACGTCTTTGTGGTGTACACCTAATTTATTATGATAATTTTTGCATTAGTTTAAGGGAAGAGTTTCTACTTTTGAGGTTATTTTATTAATCTACCAAAAAACTAGAGAATCGCCGGATGAAATATACCACCCTACCCAACACTGATATCAAAGTGAGTAAAATATGCCTGGGATCTATGACCTGGGGAGAACAAAATACCGAAGAAGAAGGTCATCAGCAAATGGATTATGCAATAGGTCAAGGAGTAAATTTTATAGATACTGCAGAGTTATATTCTGTTCCTTCAAAAAAAGAGACGCAAGGCAGTACCGAAAAAATTATTGGAAGTTGGCTTACAAAAACAAAAAAACGAAACGAAGTAGTTATTGCTTCCAAAATTGTGGGCCCAGCAGAATTTACCAAGCATATTCGAACAGGAAAGTTTACCAAAACAGAAATTGAAGATGCGATACATAAAAGTTTGAAACGTTTGCAAACCGATTATATTGACCTTTACCAGCTGCATTGGCCAGAACGACAAACTAATTTTTTTGGTAAACGAGGATATACGCATGACAAAAATGATACATGGGAGGATAATTTTGCAGAGGTTTTGCATCATTTAGATGGGTTTATCAAAAAAGGTATGATTAGACAGATAGGGTTATCTAATGAAGGGCCTTATGGTGTAATGCGTTATGTAGAAGAAGCAAGAAAAGGCGCGCCAAAAATGATCACGGTGCAAAACCCTTATAATTTACTAAACAGAAAAGATGAGGTCGGGCTTTCAGAAATTCTTCATCGCGAAAATATAGGACATTTACCATATTCTCCTCTTGGTTTTGGGATGCTAACCGGTAAATATTTAGAGGAAATTCCTAAAAACTCTAGAGTAGACTTGTTTCCAAATTATAACCGGTATATGAAAGAGAATAGCTATAAGGCAACAAGGGCGTATAATGAAATTGCTAAAAAACATGGCATTAGCTTAACACAAATGGCTTTGGCTTTTGTTAATGAGCGTCCTTTTGTAACCAGCAATATTATTGGCGCTACGTCGCTAGAACAATTGAGTGAGAATATCGATAGCATTAACCTGACTCTTTCTGATGAAATTTTAAAAGAAATTGAAGCCGTGCATGAGAGTATTCCTAATCCTGCGCCTTAATTATCCGAAAAGATATTCTACAACATCTTCGATTTTAGCAACCAACTGAATTTTGATTTGAGTATTTTGTAGAGATATTTTGTTGTATTTTGAAACTAAGATGGTAGAGAAACCTAGTTTCTCTGCTTCTTGTATGCGCTGTTCTACTTTGGTAACGGGTCGTATTTCTCCGGCCAAACCAACTTCTGCAGCAAAACAATAGTCTTTTGGGATAGGAATATCTTCACTAGATGATAAAATAGCCGCTACTACAGCCAGGTCGATGGCTGGATCATCTACCGAAATTCCTCCGGTAATATTTAGGAAAACATCTTTTGTTCCAAGCCTGAAACCAGCTCTTTTTTCTAAAACAGCAAGGATCATATTGAGGCGCTTTAGATTATATCCAGTAGCACTGCGTTGAGGTGTGCCATATACCGCGGTACTTACCAAAGCCTGTATTTCGATCATCAAGGGCCGCATACCTTCCAAGGTAGAAGCGATTGCTGTACCACTTAATTCTTCTTCTTTTTTTGAGATTAGAATTTCGCTAGGATTATTTACTTCTCTTAGTCCGCTTCCCTGCATTTCATAAATACCCAATTCAGAAGTTGAACCAAAACGGTTTTTTAAAGCTCTTAAGATTCTATACACATGATTGCGATCTCCTTCAAACTGCAAAACAGTATCGACCATGTGTTCCAGGATTTTGGGCCCCGCGATATTTCCATCTTTAGTTATGTGTCCAATTAAGATCACCGGAGTCGCAGTTTCTTTGGCGAATTTGATTAATTCTGTTGTGCATTCTCTAATCTGAGATATACTACCTGCACTACTCTCGATATAATCACTGTGTAATGTTTGGATAGAATCTATAATAACAATATCAGGTTCGGTAGCTTCAATTTGTCTAAAGATATTCTGAGTTTTGGTCTCGATAAGAACTAAACAATTATCGGTCTTGGATTTAATACGCTCTGCTCGCATTTTTATTTGCTTCTGGCTTTCTTCTCCGGAAACATACAGGGTTTTGTAGGGAAGTTTAAGACTTATCTGAAGCAGTAAGGTACTCTTTCCAATTCCTGGTTCACCTCCTAAAAGCGTTAAGGAGCCAGGAACCAATCCTCCACCAAGTACACGATTAAGTTCGGCATCATCTGTATTGTACCGGGCTTCTTGGCTGGTATCAATTTCTGAAATTCGTAAAGGTTTGGCTGTTTTTGTTACTTTGGAGGTAGTCGAAGTACTTTTCCAATCATTTTTTTCGGCTTTTTGAACCACTTCTTCTGCTATTGTATTCCATTCTTTGCACGAGGTGCATTGTCCTTGCCATTTGGCATACTGGGCTCCGCAATTTTGACAGAAAAAAATGGTTTTTGTTTTGGCCATATTAAAAGATGATAAGGTGTAAAAATACTATTATTTGGATTGAAAATTAGCCTGAGCAGAAATAAAAAAGATCCCTTTTAAAAGGGATCTTAATAATTTTATCTTACCAAGAAAAGTTACCATCCAAAGTCTTCCTTGATCTTGTTTACTTTATCAAGCATATAATCTTTGGTTAGAAAAGCAACTTCTTCAAGCTGAAATCCGTTTTCATAAGCTCTCATCGCCTTTTTGGGTTCTCCTGTTTGCTCATAAAACATCCCTAGATAATAGTACCCTAACATTTTTTTCGGATGTTCTTTATTTGCCAGTTTTCCCAAAGGTTCAAGCTCTTCCCATTTTTGATTTTTTTCTATAGCTGTAGATACTGCAATAAAATCATTAATTCGAATTTCTCTTTTGATACCATACAATTGCTCGGTGGTTTTATACATGTCGACCAAATAATCATAGGTAGATGTTTCCAAAGGAAGAAGTACTTCTTTATATGTTTTCTTCGTGATAGGACGATACATTTCAAACATGGTCTCCAGGGCTCTTGGGATTCCTCTTCCTACCAGCGTGTAGTGTGATGATTCCTCAAAATCATCAAAGAAAAAATGGATATCAGAATTCTCAACCTCTTGCATTTTATCATTAAGATCCCGAACATCTTTTTTTATTCTTTCGGCATCGTTTGTTGCTGTGGCAAGGTAATACCATATATCTGAAGACGACGACAGCTTGGTAGAGATTCTTTCGACCATTGGAGGTGCTAACTCTGGGCTTAGGCATATATATCCTTGAAAAATAGGATTGTCTTTAAATAAAAAATAATTTATAAAATTAGCCGTATAATCATGGCCAACAATAATTTGTAATGGCGCAGTACGATAGGTTTGATTTAGATAAGGTACAAGTTCCTGACCTATAAATTCAAAAAACTCTGAGCCCTTTAGGGTAGGTAAGTATTCACCTTTATCATATTCGCAGTCTCTTTCTCTGGTTTTTCTTTGATTTACCCCAACAACGATAGATTCTGGCATATCTTCCCAATATGAAAAGAAATCAACATTTCCGGCAACGGGTTCAAATAAGTAATCACCATCCAAAACAATAATTAATGGATATGTTTTATCGACATTCTTTTTATAATTACGGGGTAATTGAATTTTTAATTCTCTACTTTGATCTAATTTGATAGATCTAAAAGACTCATAAATTGCCTGGCTATATCCAGAAACAACAAAAATACAAGCCATTAAAAGAGTTACACTTTTTTTCATAAGTAACAAGATTACGGTTAAGCAAGGGACAATATATTAAATTATTTCTTTATTTCTGCCTGTTTACTATGGGTAGAAATAAAAAGGATAACGAACCTACTATTATATTTATTGCGGTCTGCGAGCCCCATAAGATCCAGCCAAATGCCTCTCCAGCTGGTTTTTCAACGCCAAATAGGATTAAAATAGCTGCAGTCGCAATTGGGAATGCTCCTATCCCTCCATTGGTAGTAGACATTGCAATCGATCCTGCAACAAAAGTCGCAAGCATTGGACCAATGGATAAGTGCGCCGTTTCGGGGACAGCAAATTTTATAACATAAAACATAGAAACGTATAACACCCAAATAAGTAAAGTATGAAAGATAAAAGCGCCTTTCTTTTTGAGTTTAGAAATGCTTTTAACACCTTCTAAAATACCTTCTCCAAATGTTCTGACTTTAATTAAAAAGGAATTCTTAGATTTTTTAATGATCCTAAGAAAAATTACTCCAAGGAATATAGCTACAACAATGGCAATAATTATAATGAAGGTATTCGCAATTTTTTCTTTAAAGTACGAGAATAGATTTTCAGATTGAAAAAGTAAGGTAATAGCTATAACAATTAATAGCATCACAGAATCGATGACTCTTTCAGAAATAATTGTCCCAAATGCTTTTTTAAATGGAATACGTTCATAAGTAGAGATTGTACCACCTCTCAAGACTTCCCCGGATCTAGGAATCCCCATATTTGCAAGGTAACCTGCCATAACGGCCATGTAGCTGTTTGATAATTTTACAGAGTATCCCATGGGTTCAAGAAGAAACCTCCAGCGATACGCCCTTGAGAGATGTGAGGTTATTCCCATAATTACAGATAGAACAACCCATTTAGGATCTGCTTTGGAAATGTATAAAAGCGTTTTTTGTCGTTCTTCTGGGGTAGCTGAAGCAATAGAATACCAAATTAAAAAAACTCCCAGTGCAAGTGGGAGTATTATTTTTAAAATTTTTACAAGTTTAGGACGCACTACTTCTATTTTAACAAGTTGTTTTCCTCATTAGGGAAAAGAAGCTTTGGTTTGAAGTTTTTGGCAGCTTCAATATCCATCATTGCATAGGTGATTAAAATTAAAACGTCACCTTTAGCTACTTTTCGCGCTGCGGCTCCATTAAGTGTAATTTCTCCACTATTTCTGGGTCCTGGAATAGCATAGGTTTCCAATCGTTCTCCGTTATTATTATTTACGATCTGTACTTTTTCGCCTTCAATAATATTGGCTGCATCCATTAAATCTTCATCAATAGTGATACTTCCAATATAATTGAGGTCGGCACCGGTAACTTTAACGCGATGAATTTTTGATTTTACTACGTGTACAAACATGTTACAAAGTTAGTTATTTTTAGTTTAGGGCAATATTATCAATGAGTCTAATTTTGCCAGCAAATGCTGCAATAAAAGCTCGATACTTAGTGTCTTGCTGTTTTTCCTTAATAGATTTTAAGTCAGATATCTTAGCTATTTCGAAATATTCCAATTCAAGGATTTCATTGTTCTTAAATTGTTCAGAAACCCATTCATTTAATTCTATAACACTTTTTATGCCAAAGTCTTTTTTTACTTGTTTTAATGTCTTGTAGATCAAAGGAGAAGCTTCTAATTGTTTCCTGTTTAGCCTTTTGTTTCTAGAGCTTAATGCCAAACCATTTTCTTCTCTAAAAATAGGGCAACCAATGATTTGTACTGACATTTTTTCTAGTTCTACTAGTTTTTTTACAATTTGAAGCTGTTGAAAATCTTTTTCACCAAAATAAGCTCTGGTAGGAGATACAATTTCAAAAAGACGTTTTAGAACAGTACCTACTCCATCAAAATGACCGGGTCTAAACTTTCCTTCCATTTCGTTTTCCAGGCCTTCAAAATCATAATTTGTAGAAATCATTTGTGCACCATAAACCTCTTTAGGTACAGGAGCAAAAACAACAATATTTGTCGATAATTTTGATAAAAGGGCGACATCAGACTCTAATGTACGTGGGTAATTTATCAAATCCTCGGAGTTATTAAACTGAGTTGGATTCACAAAAACACTTACAATGACGGTGTCATTTTCTTTCAAGGCTTTTTCAACCAATGCCATATGTCCTTTATGTAAAGCTCCCATGGTTGGTACAAAACCAATGGTTTTTTGCTCTTTTAAAAGAGTTGCAACATGAGAAACTATATCTCGTCTTTTTTCGTATATGTGCATTGGTCAAAAACTTAAAGGGCTGCAAAAATAAGATATTACTGGCAGACTGCATAAATTTTCGTAATTTTGCAAAATTAATTCCAAAAAGGAGGACGATAAAAGTATCGATTATATGAAAGATAAGAGGATATTGTATGTATCATCAGAAGTAATACCTTACCTACCAGAGACCGAAATTTCATCTATGTCTTTTGAAGCACCTAGGATGGTGAATAGTAAAGGAGGCCAAATTAGAATTTTTATGCCTAGATATGGCAATATCAATGAAAGAAGACATCAATTACATGAAGTAATACGTCTTTCGGGGATGAATTTAGTAATTAATGATTTGGACATGCCCCTTATCATTAAGGTAGCTTCGATTCCTAAGGAGCGAATGCAGGTGTACTTTATTGATAATGAAGATTATTTCAAAAGAAAGGCAACTCTGACAGATGAAGAAGGGAATTTGTTTCCAGATAATGATGAAAGAGCCATCTTTTTTGCAAAAGGTGTAATAGAAACTGTAAAGAAATTAAATTGGTCCCCAGATGTTATTCACGTTCACGGGTGGCTAGCATCTTTACTGCCATTATATCTTAAGCATTATTATGCCAACGAACCACTTTTTGGTCATAGTAAAATTGTAACATCGGTTTATGATCATGGTTATGAAGGAACACTTGATGAAAAAATGATGGAAAAAGTGAAATTTGATGGTATTGCAGAAGAAAAAATAAGTGTTTTAGAAAAACCTACATACAATAATGTAATGAAAGTAGCAATAGATAATTCTGATGCTATTATTGTAGGATCAGAAAATATTCCTGATGAACTTGTAAAGTACTTAGAAGATACAAACCAACCAGTATTAGAGTATAAAAAACCAGATGAATTTGCGGATGCCTATGAAGCCTTCTATCAAACAGAAGTATTGGTTTAAGCAAAATGAATTATTTATGAAATTGAAGAACATTTTAATTAAAACTACCGTTACGGTAACTGTTGTTTTTGCTTTTTTTTCTTGTGAAGATGATTTTAATACAGTTGGGAGTGAAGTTATAGGAGGGGTTGGATTTCAAGACGAACTATATAACGCTGCACCAATAGCATACAGCAAGAGATTTGAGAGGGTGCAAACCAGTAATGTGTTTAGAGAGTTTAATGCAGGAGGACAATTAACTTTTCATTCTAATCTATTGGGAGTATATGATGATCCAGTTTATGGGCAATCATTGTATAGCCTATTATGTCAGGCCCAGTTACCGGTTAATCGATTTCCTGTAACATTTGGAGAGAATGCTGTTCTTGATAGTGTAGTGTTTAGTATGCCTTATATAAGTAGAGTAACCGAAGTAGAATCTGTTGAAGTTGAAGTGAATGGAAATACGGTTACCGAAACTGCTTCTACCTATGAATTGGATTCTGTTTATCAAAATAAGCCATTTAAAATCTCCCTGTTTAGGTCCAATTATTTTTTGCGAGATTTTGATCCTACAACAACCGAAACGCAAGTTTATTATTCTAATGACATAGAAAGTTTTGGTAGCGCTGTTGAGGGTGAAGGGCCTTCTGGAAATGGAACTCCATTTTATACCAATGACAATTTTGTGCCTTCTGTCAAAGAGATAATTTTAACAGAGAAAACCAAAGATGTAAATGGAAATGACTCTATTACCGCAAGAAGTAGAGTAAGCCCAAGATTAAGAGTGGCATTTTTTGATGATCCAAACATACCGAATACTAACGATCCTGGAAATGATGTAAGAGAGTATTTTTCAACATTGTTTTTGGATAAAGAAGGTAGCGCAGAGTTAAGCAATCAAAATAATTTTAGTAATTATTTTAGAGGTGTATATTTTAAAGCAGAATCGGTGGATAATACCGGCAATTTATTATACCTCAATATTAGAGAAGCAAACATAACTCTTCATTATACATCAACTACTACCACTACTGACGATTCAGACCAAACTGTAGAAATAACAAATCAAGGAGAACTTGTTTTGTCTTTTGCTAATAATATTCTTAATGGTATAACTGAAGATTTTGATCCCGTAATTGCAGAAGAATTAAGAGATGAAAATCAAGATAAGGTTAATGGTGAAGATAATTTATACTTAAAAGGTGGAGTTGGATCTGTAGCAGTTATAGAGTTGTTTAATCGCAATATCGTTAATGAAGAAGGAGAAGAAGAAAATGAATTAGAGTTTTTGAAAAGACAAAACTGGTTAATTAATGATGCAAACCTTAAGTTCTATATTAATCAAGACATGGTTGAATCTGGTAGTTCAGAACCAGAAAGGATTTATGTTTTTAATTTAGAAACTGGAGAAGTTCTTGCAGATTATAACCTGGATGTTAGTCTTCAACTTGCCAATTCGGTTGATCCTGTCAATTCAATTAGCAATCATTTAGGAAGAATTAGCAGAGATGCAGATGATGCAGGTGAGTTTTATAGAATACGAATTACACAACATATCGCAAATTTATTGCGTGAAAATATTGATAATATCAAACTTGGAGTCGCCGTTTCGCAAAACGTAAACTCAGTAACCACAGCTATAGGTGATACTTCAGTTGATAATGATGAGACTATCCCTACCTCGTCAATAATTTCTCATGAAGGAACTGTGCTCTATGGAACTGGAGCCAATGTTCCCGAATCTAAGAAATTAAAACTTGAGATTTTTTACACCGAATCAAAAAACAACTAAATTAACAACATTAAAAAACTTGAACAATGTGCGGAATAGTAGGATATATTGGTCATAGAGAAGCATATCCAATAGTATTAAAAGGGTTAAAAAGACTAGAGTATAGAGGGTATGATTCTGCCGGGATAGCCTTATACGATGGGAATGATATTAAATTATCAAAAACCAAAGGCAAGGTAGCAGACCTTGAAGAACGATTGGTAAAAGAAATTCCAACAAAAGGAAATATAGGGATTGGGCATACTAGATGGGCCACACATGGTGTTCCTAATGATGTAAATTCTCATCCACATTACTCTAACTCGGGAAATTTGGTAATTATTCACAATGGAATAATTGAGAATTATGAATCCCTAAGACAAGAGTTAATCAAGAGAGGGTATACTTTTACTTCGGAAACCGACACCGAGGTGTTAGTAAATCTTATCGAAGATGTAAAGAATAAAGAAAACGTTAAGCTTGGAAAAGCTGTTCAAATTGCATTAACCCAAACCATAGGGGCCTACGCTATTGCCGTTTTTGATAAACAAAAGCCAGACGAAATTGTCGTTGCCAGATTAGGTAGTCCTTTGGCTATTGGAGTTGGCGAAGACGAATTTTTTGTAGCATCTGATGCTTCTCCCTTTTTAGAATTTACAAATAACGCAATCTATCTTGAAGATGGAGAGATGGCAATTGTAAGAAGAGGTAAGGGGGTTAAAGTAAGAAAGATCAAAGATGATAGCATGGTAGATCCGTACCTTCAGGAGTTGCAAATAAACTTGGAGCAGATCGAAAAAGGAGGATATGATCATTTCATGCTTAAAGAAATATACGAACAACCAAATGCAATAAGTGATACTTTTAGAGGGCGCATGCGAGTTACCGAAGGGATTATAAAAATGGCTGGCATAGATGATAATTTAGCAAAACTCTTAAATGCTAAAAGGATCATTATAATTGCATGTGGTACTTCATGGCATGCAGGTCTGGTTGCAGAGTATATATTTGAAGAATTAGTGCGACTTCCTGTAGAAGTAGAGTATGCCTCAGAATTCCGATATCGAAACCCGGTGATACATCAAGACGATGTTGTAATAGCTATATCACAGAGTGGTGAGACTGCAGATACTATGGCCGCTATAAAATTGGCTAAAGAAAAAGGTGCTTTTGTCTTTGGAATTTGCAATGTAGTTGGTTCTTCTATTTCTCGTGAAACGCATGCTGGAGCCTATACACATGCAGGACCAGAGATAGGCGTTGCTTCGACAAAAGCATTTACAACACAGATTACAATTCTTTCTCTTATTGCGTTAAAATTGGCAGAGCGAAAAGGAACTATATCCAATAGTGATTTTCATTATTACTTACAAGAATTAGAGAGAATACCTGAAAAAGTGAAAATTGCATTAGAGTCTGATGATCATATCAAATTGATTGCAGATACCTATAAAGATGCAAAAAACTTCCTTTACCTTGGAAGAGGTTTTAATTTCCCTGTTGCACTAGAAGGAGCTCTAAAACTTAAGGAGATTTCTTATATCCATGCAGAAGGATATCCTGCAGCAGAAATGAAACATGGTCCTATTGCACTTATTGATGACCAAATGCCAGTAGTGGTTATAGCTACAAAAAAGGGACATTATGAAAAGGTTGTAAGTAACATACAAGAAATAAAATCTAGAAAAGGAAAAATAATAGGAATAGTTACCGAAGGAGATGTTACTGTTAAAGAATTAGCAGATCATGTTATTGAAATACCGGAAACTGAAGAGTTTCTAACTCCTTTACTTTCTACAATACCATTACAGTTGTTATCATATCATATAGCCGTAATGCTGGATAAGAATGTAGACCAACCAAGAAATTTAGCAAAATCTGTTACTGTTGAGTAGTTATTTTGCCTAGGCATAAATTAAAAACCACCATTATGAAGTGCCCCCAAAAAGTTAGATACTATTTGGGGGTATTTTTATTGCCTTTCTTCATATAAAGGCTTGGGTGCTTAAGGAGGTCCGATTTCAAGAGTAAATTAAAATTTTCAATTCTTTATGGTTTTAACACAATATTGTTATGGAGTGTGAATTTAATTGTTAAATCTAAATTATTTTACTTAGATTTAAATGTAAACACTTGCATATTGATTGCTAAATTCCAAATATTTGATGGAGTTTATGGTTTCTTGAAAATGCTATTTTAGCAATAAACATCGTTGAAAAACAGTTTTTTTACGACAAAAAACACTTTTTTCTTTTTTTTTAATAAAAAAAGGTTAGTTTTGCACCCCAAACCTTATTTCTTATGTATGCATAAGAAAATCAACTTAATTATAAAATAAATCTACTTATGAAAACAACTACACTTATTTTAATGCTTTTGGTTAGCACTTTGAGCATTGCACAAAATGTAGTCGACGGTAGGGTAATCGATAGTTTCGATCAACCCATTCCCGGCGTTAGTGTTACGGTAAAAGGAACTTCGGTTTCTACGATCTCAGATTTTGATGGAAATTTCTCTTTAACAACAGAAAAAAATTATCCATTTACTTTAATTGCAAGTAGTATCGGTTTTGATGATGCTACATTTGTGGTTACTTCAGACACAAAAGATATTACTATTGTACTTGAGGATATTACTTTCCTAGATGAGTTGGTAATCTCGGCTTCGAGAGCACCAGAAAGATTATTCGAATCTCCAGTAAGTATTGAGCGTTATGGTATCAAACAGATTAAAAATGCTACTTCTGCAGATTTTTATGGAGACCTTGAAAATATTAAAGGTGTGGATATCAATACTAATAGTTTGGCACTTAAATCAATAAACACCAGAGGTTTTGCTACATTCACCAATACGCGTTTTGTACAATTAATTGACGGGATGGATAATACTGCACCAGCACTTAACTTTGTACTTGGTAATTTGGTAGGTACCAATGAGCTTGATGTGCAAAATATTGAATTACTGCCAGGAGCGTCTTCTGCACTTTATGGAGCGAATGCATTTAACGGTATTCTATTCATGAACAGTAAAAATCCATTTGATTATCAAGGAATAAGTGCCTATGCAAAGGGAGGTATTACTTCACAAGAAGCTGCTGGAGATAATGAATTTTATGACGTAGGTGTTCGAATGGCACATGCGTTTTCAGATAAATTCGCGGCAAAAGCAAACTTCTCTATATTAAAAGGTACAGATTGGCTTGCAGCAGATAAGAGAGATTTAGAAAATCCTGGAGCGACAAGAGAGAACAATGTTGGTTATGATGGATTAAATGTATATGGAGATGAAGCCAAAGGGTCTTTGAGAGGACTTGCTGCGCAAAACCCAGCTTTTGATCAATCTCTATTACCATTATTACCAGAAACGGTAGTAAGTAGAACAGGGTACGATGAAGCAGATCTTAATGATAATGATGTAGAAAGTTTGAAGTTTGATACGTCATTACATTATAGACCTTTTGCTAATGATTTCGAAGTTATTTATGCAGGTAAATTAGGTAGAGGTACAACAGTTACACAGGATGCCAACCGTACTTTGTTACGTAATTTCTTCTTACAACAGCATAAATTAGAGGTTAAGAATGATAACTTCTTTGTAAGAGGGTATATTACTGCTGAAGACGCAGGAGATTCATATGATATTAGATTTACCGGGCTTAATATAAATAACGCTTGGAAATCTGATGGACAATGGTTCCAAGAGTACATTCTTACTTATTTGGGTGCTATAGGTACCAATCCTAATGATCCAGCAGCGCAACAAGCTGCTCATGCTGCGGCTAGACAAGTTGCAGAAACGGGTCGTTTAATTCCTGGTACTCCAGAATTTGAGCAAGCCTTTAATCAGGTAACTAGTGATCCAGACCTTGCGAGTGGTTCTAAGTTCTTAGAGAAATCTTCATTTAGACATGCAGATGCAAATTATAACTTTAGCCATTTAACAAGTAATTTTGCTGATATTCAGATCGGTGGATCTTTTAGAGAGTATAAATTAGATTCTGAAGGTACGGTATTTACAGATGTAGATGGTCCAATCAAGTATTCTGAATATGGTGTATATACACAACTTCAAAGAAAGCTATTAGACGAAAGATTAAAGCTAACTGGATCTGTACGTTATGACAAATCTCAGTTGTTCGATGGTAATTTCTCTCCTCGATTCTCTGTAAGTTATACTTTTGGAGCTAATAAAACGCGTAATTTACGTGCATCTGTGCAAACTGGTTTTAGAAACCCTACTACACAGGATTTATTTATTGGTCTTGATATCGGACGAACACTTCTTGTAGGGTCTGCCCCAGAGAACCTAGATAGATATACTGTACAAGATGATTTCAACAATGTTTATACAGGAAGAGATGCTTATGAAAATTCGTATTCTGCAAGTTCGGTTCAGAGATTTGCTGAAACAGGAAATCCTGCAGATTTAGAAATTGCAGATATAGACATAGTGAAGCCTGAAAAAGTTACTGCTTATGAATTAGGGTATAGAGCTCAGTTTGGTGACTTTATCTTTGATGGTAGTGTATATTACAACCAATACCAGGATTTTATTGCTAATGAAACTGTTATAGTTCCAGGACAAGGTGTTGTTAACGGTACAGATGCAGAGCAATTACAAGCAATACAATCTCTAACCAGTGCAGGAACAAGAAGAACATTTACTGCTTCTACAAACTCTGATGTGGACATTAATTCTTACGGAGCAGTTGCTGGATTTACATACAAAATAAAAGGATTTGATTTGAATGCAAATTATACGTATGCCAAGGAAGATTTTGATAAAGAAGAGAATCCAGATTTTAGAAGTAACTTTAATACGCCAGAACACAAAGTAAAGGCGTCTATCGGTAACGATGAGTTATTTAAAAACTTTGGTTTCAATACTAGTTTTGTTTGGAGTGACGAGTATTTATGGGAGTCAGATTTCGGAGTAGGAGATATTCCTTCATACACCATAATAAATGCTCAAATCAACTACTCTATTCCGGCGTTAAAAGCTAAATTAAAAGTTGGTGCCAATAACCTTGGTGGTGACGAGTATTTTACTGCTATTGGATCAGGATTTATTGGATCTCAATACTATGTAGGATTATCGATAAATAACCTATAGGGCAAACACCTTAAAGGCTTAAAAAATAAAATAAACCTGTTTGATTTTTTTCAGACAGGTTTTTTGTTTTTATGGTCTTGGATAATGGGAAAACTTTAAATTGTCGATACCACTAGCAAAGAGGATATTTTGCAATAAAAAAACAAAGCTTTAACAATTTTATTAAAAAATTCCTAAAAAAACGTATATTGTTCTTGTAACTATAAAATTTCAGGGGTATGAGAACAATTACTTTAGTGGTAATACTACTACTTATTGGTATTACTGCTACTGCGCAAACAACAATTAAGGGTACGGTTCTAGATGATAATAATCAACCGATCCCCGGGGCTAATGTTAAACTACAGGGTTCGCCTGTAGGTACGGTAACAGACTTTGATGGACTCTTTTCACTCACGGTAGAACAATCACCTCCTTTTACTATAGAGGTAAGTAGTATAGGTTTCGAAACAAGTTCTACGGTAATTACTTCAGAATCTACAGAAGTAACAATTACACTTAAAGAAGGAACAGAACTCGATGAAGTAGTGATATCTGCTTCAAGAACGCCGGAACGTATATTTGAATCTCCAGTAAGTGTAGAACGTTTTGGAATCAAAGAAATAAAAAATACTCCTGCGCCAGATTTTTATGATGGTTTGGAATCGCTTAAGGGAGTAGATATTAACACCAATAGTTTAACATTTAAATCTATTAATACGAGAGGTTTTGCAAGTTTTGCTAATACTCGTTTTGTACAGTTGGTTGATGGTATGGATAATACTGCACCCGCTTTAAATTTTGTTCTTGGTAATCTAATTGGGATGAACGAAATTGATGTGAATAGCGTAGAGCTTCTACCAGGTGCTTCTTCTGCCTTGTATGGAGCAAACGCATTTAATGGTATTCTTTTTATGACTAGTAAAAGCCCATTTGATCATCAAGGTATAAGTGCTTATGCCAAGGGAGGAATTACTTCTCAAGAAGCAGCAGGAGATAACGAATATTATGACTACGGAATCCGTATCGCACATGCTTTTTCAGATAAATTTGCGGCTAAAGCTAATTTTGCATATTTAAGAGGTACAGATTGGTTCGCTACGAGTACTGTAAATGTTTTAAACCCTAATACCGACAGAACAGATCCTAATTATGATGGATTAAATGTGTATGGAGATGAAGTAAGTACCAATATTAGAGGTGTTGGAGAGATCTTAGTGGGTCGTGGACTTTTGCCAGCTGGAGCAGAAAATATACTACCAGATGCAAATGTAAGTCGAACAGGATATTTAGAAAGTGATCTTAATGATTATCCTGCAGAGAGTATAAAATTTGACGCTGCTCTTCATTATAGACCGTTCGCAAATGATTTGGAGCTTATCTATGTAGGGAAAGTTGGTAGAGGGACAACCATTTATCAAGGAGCAAATAGATATTCAATTCGAAATTTCTTTTTACAACAACATAAAATTGAGGTTAAAAACAACAATTTTTTTATTAGAGGATATATTACAGATGAATCTGCAGGAGATTCTTATGATACTCGTTTCACTGGTATTAATATTAATAGAGCCTGGAAAGATGATGAAACCTGGTTTGGAGAATATGCAGGAACTTTTGTGCAGGCTACATTGGCAGGAGCGTTGCCAGAACAAGCACATGCTACGGCACGACAAGTAGCCGATACTGGGCGATTGTTACCAGGAACTCCGGGCTTTGAAAGTGCTTTTAGAAGAGTTGTTAGGGATCCTGATCTTGCAACGGGTTCAAGATTTCAAGACGCTACACAATTGAGGCATGCTGATGTTAATTATAACTTTAGCCATATTACCTCAGATTTTGCAGATATTCAAGTTGGAGGATCTTTTAGAGAATATAAATTAAACTCATTCGGAACAATTTTTACGGATTTTGATGGCCCTATTCGATATTCAGAATATGGAGTATATACGCAGATACAAAAGAAATTTGCAGACGAAAGAGCAAAAGTTACAGCATCGATGCGTTATGATAAGTCGCAATTGTTTGATGGTAATATCTCTCCTCGACTGTCTATTGGATATACCTTGGGTGAAGAAAGAAATCATAATATTCGTGCTTCTGTACAGACTGGATTCAGAAATCCTACTACCCAGGATCTTTATATTGGATTAGATGTTGGTAGAGCTATTTTGGTAGGTTCTGCCCAGGATAATCTGGATCGAGATGTTAGAACTTTTAGCGGTACTGATATAAGTGGTTCTGGTCAGGCAATTTTAGGTTCAGATAGTGTGGATATTGTAGGTAGATCTGCTTATGAAAATTCATTTTCTGCAACCTCTGTGCTTCAAGGTAATCCGGTAAGATCAACTGCAAGCCCGGTTGAACCTGAAAAAGTGACAGCTTTCGAGGTTGGTTATCGGGGAAAAGTTGATCGATTCATTATTGATGTAAGTGCATATTATAACCAATACAAAGACTTTATTTCTACACAAAATGTTATTATTCCTTTTTACGGGGAAGTTGGTGATGGGACCTTGTCCCTTTTGGCGTTACAGAACGATGATTTTGAAGTATATCAAGCCTATACCAATTCTGATGAAGACATAAGGTCTTTGGGGGTTACTGCAGGTATAAACACAAGGCTTCCAGGAGATTTCGAATTGGGTGTTAATTATACATTCGCAGAACAAGATTTGGATGAAGATAGAGATCCAGATTTCAGGACCGAGTTTAATACTCCAAAACATAAAGTTAAAGCTACATTTGGGCATTCCAACTTGTTTAAAAACTTTGGATTTAATGCCAGTTATCGTTGGAGTGATGATTATTTCTGGGAGGCTGCTTTTGGGAACGGAGATGTACCTTCATTCTCGGTGATCGATGCTCAAATCAATTATAAGATTCCTTCACTCAAGACTATACTAAAAGCTGGGGCAACCAATATAGGAGGGGATGAATATTTTACTGCGTTTGGAACCGGATTTATAGGATCTCAGTATTATATAAGTTTAACGATCAATGACCTGTAAAGAATAACAATAAATTAAAAAAATAACAGATGAATACTCAATATAAATGGTTAATACTTCTATTAATTTTTGGATTTATAGCCTGTGAATCTGATGATGATGCTCCTACCGATGAAGAGGTAGTAATTACTTCTGGTGAAGCAGATTTTTCAAAATTTGTATCTATAGGAAACTCATTAACCGCGGGCTTTACAGATAATGCTTTGTTCATAGCTGGACAAGAAAATTCAATGCCTAATATTTTGGCAGGGCAATTTGCTCTGGCAGGCGGTGGAGATTTTATACAGCCCTTAATGAATGATAATATCGGTGGGTTGCTATTGGCAGGAACTCAGATTCAAGGGCCAAGGTTGTACTTTTATAGTGATCCTGATCCAGCACCTCCTAGCCTATCTGGACCAGTACCTTTAGGAGTGGTTCCTCCTACAGACTTGGAACCAGAAATACCCACAACTGATATTACGGTGCCAGTAACCGGAACAATTAATAATTGGGGTGTACCCGGGGCAAAAAGTTTTCACCTTGTTGCTCCTGGTTATGGCGATGTGAGTGGAGTGCCAGCAGGTACGGCTAACCCTTATTTTGCAAGAATTGCTTCTGGTTCAACATCTACTGTTTTGGGAGATGCTATGGGAGAAAGCCCTACATTTTTCTCTTTATGGATTGGGAATAATGATGTTTTAGGATATGCATTAAGCGGAGGCGAATCGGATCCGGAAATGGCAGATCCAATTACAGACGTCGCTACATTTACACAGGTGTATAATACTTTGGTAGAGACACTTACTTCTCAAGGAGCAAAGGGAGTTATTTTTAATATTCCTGATGTGACCGCGATTGCACATTTTACTACAGTGCCATTTGCACCCTTAGATCCAACAAATCCAGGTTTTGGGCCATTGATTCCAACATTAAACACGCAGTTCGCAGGATTAAATCAAGTATTTACTGCCTTGGGTGTCCCAGAAAGAGCAATAGAGTTTGCTGTTGATGCAGCTAGCCCTGTTGTTATAAAAGATGAATCGTTAATGGACCTTTCAGCTCAGATTACCGGTGCACTTCAGGCAAATGGAGTAGATGCTGGTACTGCTGCTGTAACTGGATTTTTATATGGCCAAGCCAGGCCGGCCAATGAAAATGATCTTTTAGTATTACCTAGTTCTTCAATAATAGGGCAAGTTAATACCGATGCCATTGGAACCTTAATGATGCTTGGTTTAACCCAGGAACAGGCTGGGCAATTGGCAGTAAATGGTGTTACTTATCCTTTAGAAGATAAATGGGTATTGTTACCAAGTGAGCAGGCAGAAATTGCTGAAGCGACTACCGCTTTTAATGCCGTTATAGACGCAGCTGTACAACGAGAAGGATTGGCCTTTGTAGACGCAAATGATCTTTTAGATCAGGTTTCAGATGGCGGGCTTCAGTTCGACGATTTTCTGATACAAGATGATTTGGTGTTTGGTGGACTGTTTTCACTAGATGGAGTGCATCCAACAGCACGTGGATATGCCTTCCTGGCAAATGAAGCCGCTAGAGCTATCAATACAACATATGGATCTAATCTTCCTATGGTAAAAGCTGCAGATTATCCAACATTTTATTCAACAATGCTTCCTTAGTACGATTTAAAGAATCAATAAACCGTCTGTACAACAATGCAGGCGGTTTTTTTATGCTAATTTTTGAGAAGAGGACTCTATATACTTTCGTTCAATAAGCTGAAAATAAAAAGAAAATAGTAGAGATATTATCATATAAGCCAGCACCAGATATGTAGCACCATTAAATATAGAATCCATTCCAAACCAACCATTATTTTCGATTACAAGAAATACCCCAAATCCAATTTTTAGAATTTCGGCATATATCGAAATAATGTGCCGATCCATTAAAGAAGTATATGCGAAAATGGTAATACCAAGGAAAATGGCATAATAAATAATTTGAGAAAACTTCAGATCACCAAAACTTACCAGCATATAATATAATAAAGCTAGAGTAACTGTTAATTGAAACCAAGACCAAAGTTTCAAAAGCAGTGAACTCTCGGTTTTATATTTTGTACGATTATAGGGGTCGGTTATTATGGCTATAGGATACTTTTCTTTTACATCATCAGGTCTCCATCCTGTTGGCATGTACCAAATACGAACCTTATCCCACCACTTTTTGGTTCTCCATGCATCTTTTAGGATCCCCCAGGCATGCATAAAATTAATGTAAAACGGATTCCATGTATTCACAGGTTTCTTTACTCCATATACAGGAGGTTTATTAGGTAATTCTTCCTGAAAGGTGCCAAACCATTTATCCCAAAAAATAAATATTTGTGAATAGTTTTTGTCTAAATACTCATCGTTGATTGCATGGTGAACTCTATGATGAGAAGGAGTCACTATAATATGTTCGAGAATTCCCATTTTGTTTACCAAACGAGTGTGATACCAGAACTGAGCAAACAAGTGAATAGGAGCTACCAGTGCGACCACTTTTGCAGGGATACCTAATAGAGCCAAAGGGATATAAAGAAAGAAATAAATAGACACGATAGCCGAAATACTTTGCCGTAATGCACAAGCAAGGTTGAACTCTTCACTACTATGGTGAATAATGTGTCTGTTCCAGAACAAGTTTATGGTATGGTTAAATCGATGCGACCAATACCCCGCAAAATCTAATCCAATAAATGTTAGGATATAAAGCCATCCCGATGATTTAATTTCAATCATGGCTATATGATCAACCATCCAATCATAACTAATAATGATTACGGCAAGACCGGTAAGACTTCTTAATGTATCTGTAATTCCCGAGCTTAAACTTGAAATAGTATCCATAGCTTCATTAACTGGAATTCCTTTCCATCTGCTTACAAGATATTCGATCAAAATAAGAAGTATAAACCCTGGGATAGCATAACTTAATGCAGTAGCATATGTTTCCATTTAGTAAAGGTCAAAAAATTGGTGTCTTACAAAATAGTCAAAATTTTACACTTTAAACTTAGTTTCTGTATTGGTAGTATAGCATAATTTGATTTATTAAGAATAAATTAGTATGTTTATACTAATAATAATAAAAATATAGTATATAAATACTAATTAACTAGTGTCTTGAATACAAAATCAGAGATCATAAAGCACTCGGTGACTCTTTTTAATAAAAAGGGATTCTTTAATGTAAGTATTAAAGATATTACAGAAACCATGGGTATTAGTCCAGGAAACTTCACCTATCATTTTAAAAGAAAAGAACATTTATTAGAAGCAATACAGGAAAAGGTATTAGAGAATGTTATAGAGGTAATGCCCAATAACCAATTTGTTACATTATTTCATTTTGAAGAAATGTTCAGGAAATTTTACCGTAACCAGCGACAATACAGATTCTTTTTTCTGGAAATCCCATATCTAATGGCCGAATATCCAGGTATTATGAAAGATTATAAAATTGCAACTTCAAAAAGATTTCAAGACGCTAGAAATTTGATCAATCATTTTATTGCATCACAAAGACTTATCCCCGAACAAGATCGAATAGACTATGATATTGTGATACGAACATTATGGATGACAAGTACATTTTGGAGTGCCAGAACTTCAATAATAGATCAAAATAGCACAAAAATAGTAGAAGATTCTCCCTTGCAAACACTTTGGGGGATTTTGTTGCCTTATCTAACCGAAAAAGGATATGGCGAATACCTGGAGATAATCGAGTATAATAAAACAAAAACAGATAATAACTTAAAAAAAATATAATCATGGCAGTCCAAAACCCACCACTAGAAATGTTACCGGCCAATATCCCGTTGCCACCAAAATTTGATGATGTAGTAGAAGAAAGAGCATATTTAAAAAAGAAACTTACAGGTGCCTTTAGAATATTCGGAAAATTTGGTTTTTCTGAAGGAGTAGCAGGACATATTACAGTGAGGGACCCAGAACATCACGATCATTTTTGGGTAAACCCTTTTGGGCTTTCATTTAATCAGATTAAGCCTTCAGATTTATTATTAGTTAACCACAAAGGTACGGTTGTCGAAGGTAAACTTCCTGTAAATAGAGCTGCATTTGCTATTCATTCACAAATACACGCTGCACGCCCTGATGTTGTTGCTGCCGCCCATGCTCACTCTGTATATGGAAAATCATTTTCTGCTTTGGGTAAAGAATTAGCGCCGATAACTCAGGACGCATGTGCTTTTTATAAAGATCATGCCTTGTTTGATGATTATTCTGGTATTGTAAATGAACTAGAAGAGGGAAAGCGAATTGCCAAAGCACTAGCCGACAATAAGGCAGCTATATTGCAAAATCACGGTTTGATAACCGTTGGACATTCTATAGATGAAGCTGCTTGGTGGTTTATCACTATGGAAAGAAGTTGCCAGGCACAATTACTGGCAATGCAAACCGGGGAAGAACTAATAGAAATAGATCATCAAACCGCAATGAAAACAAGGACAGAATTAGGATTCCCATTGGCTGGGTACTTTCAATTTCAGCCTATGTGGCAAGATATAAGTGTCACACTTGACTTCTAAAATAGAAGTTCTAAAGAATTTATTATTTTCACTAACCAAGTACAATCTGATTTCATATGAATAACACCGGAACCTTAATTGTAGCCATATCCTTAATGATCATCATGTTTGGTATGGGACTTTCTTTAACTAGTGAAGATTTTAAAAGAGTAGCCAGAAATCCAAAAGCGGTTGTATTAGGTTTGGTAAATCAATTAGTTTTTCTACCTATAATAGGTTTTGTATTGGTATCCACATTGGATTTAATGCCAGAAATCGCAATAGGTATTATGATATTGGCAGCATGTCCTGGTGGCGCTACCTCAAATGTTATTGCACTTTTGGCCAAAGGAGATACCGCATTATCGGTAACATTAACAGCTATATCGAGCATTATAACAATTATTACAATACCCTTTATTGTGCAGTTTGCCCTCGTAGAGTTTTCAGGTGAAGGTGGTCAAGTGACTCTTAATGTTTTACAGATGATTGTGCAACTGCTCATGATAGTTATTGTGCCCGTTTTTCTGGGGATGCTTATAAGAGCAAAGGCAACCAGTTTCGCACTTAAAATGGGAAAACCAGTGCAAATTGCCTCTGTGATTCTGCTTGTATTAATAATAACCGGTTTATTAATTAAAGAAAAACATAATATTGTTCCATACTTTAAACAAGCTGGATTACCTGCTGTATTATTAAGTTCAATAAGTATGGTATTAGGCTATGTTTCGGCATCGAGTTTTAAGTTGAGAAAACCGCAAGCCATAAGTATAGCTGTCGAATCTGGTATTCAAAATTCCGGATTAGCCATTACAATAGCAGTAGTGACCTTAAAAAATACCGCTTTTGGTATAGCCGGAGCGATCTATACGTTAGTCATGTATCTTGTTGCTTTTTTTATTATCATATATGGTAGATATAACAAATCATAAGTAGTTTTTAATTAGTTGTTTTCCTTTGAAAATGAGCATATCTAAGGCCTTTAAAAAAACAAAATAAAAGGCATTATTTTTTCATTTTAAAAGACTATATTTGCAGCCTGAAAAAAGGTCGTAGTATTTCATATTAAATAAAGAACCTTTTTTACATAGTTAAATACTAAACATTAAATAGTTAGATAATGTCTAAAGTTACGGGTAAAGTATCTCAAATTGTAGGTCCGGTGATCGATGTAGAATTCGCAGCAGGGACTGAATTACCAAAAATTTACGATTCATTAGAAATTAATAAAACAGACGGTAGCAAACTAGTGTTAGAGGTTCAGTCTCACATTGGTGAAGATACTGTACGTACCATCGCAATGGATTCGAGTGATGGATTAAGCCGTGGAATGGAAGTTGTAGGAACTGGTGCTCCCATCCAGATGCCAATCGGTGGAGATGTGTACGGACGTCTATTTAATGTAATTGGAGATGCGATCGATGGTCTTGGAGACCTTCCAAAAGCTGGAAAAAATGGTCTTCCAATCCACCGTGAAGCTCCGAAGTTTGAAGATTTATCAACTTCTACTGAGGTTTTATTTACAGGTATCAAAGTAATCGATCTTATCGAGCCTTATGCAAAAGGAGGTAAGATTGGATTGTTTGGTGGTGCTGGAGTAGGTAAAACGGTATTGATCCAGGAGTTGATTAACAATATTGCAAAAGGTCACGGTGGACTTTCTGTATTTGCAGGAGTAGGAGAAAGAACTCGTGAAGGAAATGACTTGCTTCGTGAGATGCTTGAGTCTGGAATTATCAAATATGGTGACGACTTCTTGCACTCTATGGAAGAAGGAGGATGGGATCTTTCTAAAGTGGATAAAGAAGCTATGAAAGAATCTAAAGCTACGTTCGTCTTCGGACAGATGAATGAGCCTCCTGGAGCACGTGCACGTGTGGCACTTTCTGGTCTTACTATTGCAGAATATTTCCGTGATGGAGCTGGAGACGGACAAGGAAAAGACGTACTTTTCTTCGTAGATAATATCTTCCGATTTACTCAGGCTGGTTCTGAGGTATCTGCACTTCTTGGACGTATGCCTTCTGCGGTAGGTTACCAACCAACATTAGCAACCGAGATGGGTACGATGCAGGAACGTATTACTTCTACAAAGAAGGGATCGATTACATCTGTACAGGCGGTTTATGTACCTGCAGATGATTTAACTGACCCTGCACCGGCAACAACCTTTGCTCACTTAGATGCAACAACTGTATTATCTCGTAAGATTGCAGAGCTTGGTATCTATCCAGCGGTAGATCCATTAGATTCTACTTCTAGAATTCTTACAGCAGATATCCTTGGTGATGATCACTATAACACTGCACAAAGAGTAAAAGAGTTATTGCAACGTTATAAAGAATTACAAGATATTATCGCGATCCTTGGTATGGAAGAATTATCTGAAGAAGATAAGTTAGCCGTAGCAAGAGCACGTCGTGTACAACGTTTCTTATCTCAGCCATTCCACGTAGCAGAGCAGTTTACTGGTATTCCTGGAGTATTGGTTGATATTAAAGATACCATCAAAGGATTTAACATGATTATGGATGGTGAGTTAGACCACCTTCCTGAAGCAGCATTTAACCTTAAAGGTACCATCGAAGAGGCAATCGAAGCTGGTGAGAAGATGTTAGCTGAAGCATAAATTAGAAGTGAGAAGTTAGTATCGAGTAATGAGAAGTAATCTCTTCATAATTTCTAACTACTAACTGCTAACTACTTAATACTAAAAAGATATGTATTTAGAAATAGTAACTCCAGAAGCAGTATTATTTAGTGGTGAAGTAACTTCAGTTGCTGTGCCTGGTGTAGACGGAGAGTTTCAGATGTTAGACAACCACGCCCCTATCGTTTCTATCTTAGGAAAAGGAAACGTAAAGGTGTATGGCGATATGAATTTGGAAGAAGAAGTTGCCGAAAAATTCTCTAAAGGAGAAAATGGCGCAACCTTACTTTCTATTAATTCTGGAACAATTGAAATGAAAGATAACAAAGTGATTGTTTTGGCAGACTAAACAATCTTCTTTTATAGACTATTAAACGCCTTCAGATTCCTGAAGGCGTTTTTTTATTCCCCAATGATTGTTTTAAAATTATTTAATATCCGTAACTATTTATCAATGATACCATAATCCAGTCTTAAAAATAAGCTAATCCCACAAATGGGCCAGGATGTTAATTTTAAGAAATTAATCTCTTAAAATTTTTCACAAATGAAAAAAATCCTAACCATTTTAACTTTTGTCACCACATTAGTTGGCTGCAATACATCAGACGACTTACTATTAGAACCAAGCCAGGCAAAAACTCAAAAAAACCAAAGTTTTTATCTTGATCTTGCCTATTATCATGCTCCAATTCATTACCAAGACGTAGACCGTACCGGTTCGCATGGTTTACGCGGTAAAGCAGATTTTATTACGCGATATGATTTTGATGCCGATTTAAATGCCGAAAACAATTGGGATAATATTGCCAGTTCATCCAGAAAAGGAAATGCAGTAGGATACTATTCTGTGGTAGAAACGTCTACCCATTATTTTATTACCTATGCATTTTTTCATCCTCGTGATTGGACAGATATTTGGTTTTTATATCGTATCGATGAACACGAAAATGATCTGGAAGGAGTGCTCACCATAGTGAAGAAAGACAATTCTATGTATGGGAAGGCTTTGGGAGCTGTAACTGTTTTTCATTCAGATTTTTATTCGTATAAAGCTCCAAATTCTGGACTTACCGATGGAAATGAGGATATCGATGGTACTTTAACGCTTCAAAATGATAACGGAGTTAATCGCTTCAAAACTTCAGCAGAGGCCAAAGGTCATGGAATAAAAGCACATTCAAAACAAAAACCTGGGGGTAGTGATTATGTAGTCTATTTCCCAAGTAAAACATCCAGCGAATATCCTTCAGACATTTATGATCACAATGTAAAATATAAGTTGGTGAATATTTTTGAAAATGAAGGTATGTGGGACCAACGCTTCAATACAAGTTTGTTTAGTAATGCTAAATCTTTTCAAAAATCTTATGGCAATGGTTCGGCAAACGCTCCCTGGAACTGGGATGACAAGAATGACGGAGGAAACCAAGGGTTACTAGCTGGCGGAATTGCTTATTATCCTGCTCATTTGGTGGATGAGTATTTTAATAGTCTAGGTAATTTTAGTAAGACCTACACGTATAATCCTTATTTGGGTATTGAGTAAATTAAATCTTTGAGTAGGAGGTCAATTTTTTGGACTCTTTTCTATTTCCAGTCCCATTGTATTAGATGCCATGTGATGCTGTCGGCTTCATAAACAAGTAAATCTGTAAATCCAATGGCATAATGTGCATTTAATGATCTGGTGTTATTTGCTGCTACTTCGGTGATAAGTATATCGTATTTGTTATTTAGTTCTTCTTTCATTTTAAGGTATAAACCCTTAAAAATGCCCTGTCTTCTATAAGCCTTGTCGATACATATTTGCCCCATAACCACATATGATGTGTTAGTGTTTAAAAGGTTATCTATTTTGGTAAACATAGGTCTTAAAACTTCGATATCGTTTTTAAAATCCCGAACCATAGATAATGCATATCCAACCACATTGCCTTTATCTTTTGCAATAATATGTGGCTCTCGATCATGCATCTTTTTTAAAACTTCATAGTCGTGTTTTACGGTTACAAAGCCTTCTTTTTCTTTTTCTAATTTGGATACAGAGGTTGATAAATTCTTTTGTTGAAGATTAAGAATTTGATGGAGTTCTTCTTTGGAAGAACTTTGGGAAAATTGAATATTTCTCATTTTGAAGAGGTCTGGATATCTATGAAGCATTGCCTATATTTGTAAAGATAATGAAACTAGAAAATTGAAGACTTTTCCAAGTAAATTACATGCAAAGCTAGAGACGAGGAAAAAAGATAAGGCATTACGACGGCTTTCTGAAAAGAAAGGTCTTATTGATTTTTCATCTAATGATTATTTAGGTTTTGCATCTTCAAAAACCATTTTTGATAAGGCGCATTGGCTTCTTATTGAAATGGGGGTTGCACAAAATGGAGCTACAGGCTCGCGCCTGCTTTCGGGCAATCATCAACTATATACAAATACTGAAGCAATATTGGCGAAGTTTCATAATACCGACGCCGCTTTGATTTTCAATTCGGGTTATGATGCTAATATTGGATTCTTTTCATCGGTACCGCAACGAGGAGATCTTATTTTTTATGACGAATTAATTCATGCCTCAATTCGAGATGGAATACAAATGAGTCATGCAAAGGCATACAAATTCAAGCATAATGACCTAGAATCGTTACGCCTTCAAGTAGAGCGAAATCGAAATTCGAAAGACAATCATCAAGCTATATACATTGTTACCGAATCTGTTTTCTCGATGGATGGAGATTCACCAGATTTAAAAAGGTTTGTTGAGTTTTGTAATGACCATAATTGTTATTTGGTAGTAGACGAAGCTCATGCCACGGGAGTTTTCGGTGAACAAGGTGTTGGTTTACTTCAGAAATTAGGCATAGAGCATAAAGTTTTTGCCAGAATCAATACGTTTGGTAAGGCATTGGGTTGCCACGGGGCCGTGGTTTTAGGGTCCGAGGACCTAAAAAGCTATCTAGTTAATTTTGCTCGAAGTTTTATATATACTTCGGGGTTACCACCTCATTCGTTGGCAACAATACAATCGGCTTATAGGGAACTTCAAAGTACCACAGAGATTCAAAAGCTTCAAAACAGCATAAAGTTTTTTAATCAAGAAATAGAAAGATTAAACCTTGCTTCAAAATTTATACCCAGTAATTCGGCTATTCATTGTTGTATAATTGCCGGTAATAAAACGGTTAAAAAAGTAGCCCGACAAATCCAGGAAAAAGGATTTGATGTAAAGCCTATTTTATCGCCCACAATATCAAAAGGAGAAGAACGATTGCGAATTTGTTTACACAGCTTTAATTCCAACAAAGAAATAAGTGAAGTTTTACAGCTCTTAGCTACCTTTGTTTCAAATTTGTAAACACAATTACATTAAGTCAAATATAGGGCATGAAAAAAATATTCATCACAGGAATAGGAACCGATGTAGGAAAAACAATTGCTTCGGCCATTGTTGTTGAAGCATTACAAGCTGATTATTTTAAACCTGTCCAGGCAGGAGATTTAGAATACTCAGATACAGATAAAGTCAAGAAAATGGTGTCTAATTCCAAATCTCAGTTTTATGCTAATAGTTATGCATTAAAAACACCTATGAGCCCTCACGCTGCTGCCGAAATTGATGAACTTACCATAGATTTGGATAAAGTAAAACTTCCAGAAACCGATAATCATTTGGTCATTGAAGGTGCCGGAGGTTTATTGGTACCTCTGAATGATGAAGACACCATTTTGGATCTAATCGAACCAAATTATAATGTTGTTGTGGTTTCGAGGCATTACCTGGGTAGTATTAATCATACTTTGATGACCATTTGGATTCTAAAGGACCAAGGGTTTAATGTATCTGTAATTTTTAATGGAGACGAACATAAAACAACTGAAGATATCATCAAAAAAATGACCGATGTAAATGTGATCGGAAGAATAAATGATGAACCGTATTTTGATACTATGGTAATTAAAGAGTATGCAGATTTGTTTAGAGAAAACTTACAGGAGTTGTAAATATGGAGAGAGAAAGCAAATACACCATAAGAGATAAGGAGCAAAAAAGAAGTTTGCAAGAAAGAGATAAAAAGCACTTGTGGCATCCACTGACACAACATAAAATTCATCCAGAGGCATTGCCAGTAGTTAAAGCCAAAGGAGCTTTACTTTATGGCGAAGACGGTAAAACGTATATAGATGGTATAGCATCATGGTATACGGCTATGTATGGACATTGCAATGCTTTTATTATCGACAAGGTGGGTAAGCAAATGAAGCAGCTGGATCAAATTGTATTTGCAGGATTTACACACGAGGCCGCCATTACATTATCCGAAGAGCTCATCAAGATTTTACCGTGTAATCAAGAAAAAGTATTTTTTTCAGATAATGGCTCTACAGCCAACGAGGTGGGAATCAAAATGGCCCTGCAATATCATTTTAATAAGGGAGAAAAGCGTAACGCGATTATTGCTTTTGAAGATGGTTTTCATGGGGATACCTTTGGTGCAATGTCTGCTTCAGGATTATCGGTTTATAATGGTCCTTTTGAAGATTTTTTTATTGATGTGAAGCGAATCCCAACACCAAATTCAGAAAACATTGGGAGCATAATAAATCAATTACAGACAATCATACAAAAGAATAAGGTTGCAGCTTTTATTTATGAACCTTTGGTGCAAGGAGCCAACGCAATGCATATGTTTGAAGCAGAATACCTAAATCAAATCCTTGAGATTTGTAAAGAAAATAAGGTGATTACCATTGCAGACGAGGTCATGACTGGGTTTGGAAAAACAGGGAGTAACTTTGCTTCAGATTATATTAATACCAAACCTGACATCATCTCGATGTCCAAAGCTCTTACTGCAGGGTTTGTGCCTATGGCGGTTACCAGTTGCACCCAAGATATTTATGAAGCATTTTTAGATGATTCTGTAGGTAAAGCTTTCTTTCATGCCCATACCTACTCAGCCAATCCTATAGCGTGTTCTGCTGCGTTAGCCGCTATCGAGTTACTTCAAACTGAAGAAATTCAAAGTAGCATTGAACGAATTATAGCGTCACATAAGGTTTTTAATGATCAAATAAAAGATCATCCCAGAGTAAAGACTACACGACAAAAAGGAGTAATTTATGCACTAGACCTTGATATAGAAATGGATCGATATGGTAAAAAACGATATGAAATTTTTAACCATTTTATGGAAAAGGGGATTTTTTTAAGGCCTTTGGGAAATACAATCTATATTTTGGCTCCTTATGTAATTACAAAGAAAGAACTAGATAAGGTATATAACGCGATTAAGGAGCTTCTTGAGACAGTTTAATCTTTTTTATATCCCAGTAAATCTATTTGCTCATCGGTTTCTGAGATAATCACATACATTTCAGAATAGGTCCATTCGTCATTTAGTTTGGTGCCTTCAACATAAAGCTTGGCTTCACCTTTTGGCCCTTTAATTGGGATAGAAATATTAGCCTTTCCTTGATTGTTTTTATAAGAAAGCTCACCTTGCATAATACCATCGGTCTCTATAGGTTCTCCTAATATCGAGATTACATATTCATCTTGTTGTGCTGTGGCAAGCCCTTCTTTATAAGGGTCAGATCCTGTCATTAACTCATTAACTCCAAAAATTACAGAACCTAAGAAGACAAAAAATAAGACAATAATAACAAGACAACCGCCTACTGGTACTGCCCAACCCCAATTTCGAGCAAACCAACTTTTTTGAGGTGCACATTCGTTCATAGCTACATTATATAGGTTATATGCTTATATGTATAAGAACGGTTGTCTTTGTTACAATTAAAAAATTTGTTATTGATTGTTATAAAGATATATGCCCGCTGCATCTCCCATTTTTCTTTGGCTGTGACCTACACCCTCTATTACTTTTAATTTCCAGTTAAAAGGATATCCTAGTTCTTGTGCCTTTGCTTTGGCTGTCTTATAAAAGAATTTGGCTCTTGCTAGTCGATGAAGACCTTGTTTGTCGACAGTTTTTGATCGTAGTAGTATCCCACCATTACTATTTTCGTTATCCAGTTCACCTACAAAAATAGTTAGGTTAAGTGCAAATGATTTCCTGAGATCTTTTGGCGAGACATGTGTGTTTTTAAGTCCAAAAGAGAAATGAGTTTCAAAGTCGGTAAGGGTATAGTTTCCAGAGTTTGCAGCAATAATTTTATTCGCTTTTGATGTTGGATGAAAAATAGCAAAACGATGAAGAATTTGTCCGCCAGCAGAGTGCCCAAAAATATCATATTGTTTTTGTGTACTTTTTAATGAAGAAATAACCAGGTCAAATAGTCTGTCAAAATCATTAAAAATCCACTTCTCTTGATCCTTGTTTATATCTATTGTTAGGTTCTCTTCATCTAGAAATACTTGATTGGTATTTTCTATAAATGTAATGTTTGCTTCGGTGTTTAAACTGGTTACTATGCCTCCTAAATGATACGCCTCGTAAGGGTACTGTTTTTCCTGATATCTTGGAGATAATATTAAAAGGTTATACCGTTCTGCTTCTTCTATCCAACTGTCTCTATAGCTATCTCCGTTTCTTCCCGACCCAGGAATTACAATTAGAATTCTTGTCTTTTGATTGTAAGTTTTGGGTTTGTAATAAAACACATCTATTGTTTTTTCTTCATTCCCAAGACCTCCTTTAATTGAAAACATACCAGAACCCCCATTAATAGAAATTTTTTTGTGTTGTGCAGTGGTTATACTTGTACAAGAAGTAACTATTACTAAGCAAAGTGCAATAAATATTTGTTTCATTTGTAAATTGATTTTTGAAATTCTTTTCAAAATTTTTAAAAAAAGACGAAGATAAATGGTGGTGTAGACAGACAATATGTTTAATCTACCCAATAGTATTACAGCATGGATAAAATAAATTCATCATCTATAATTGATAATTCATAAGCGATTCTATGCAATTTGTCGATAGTGTAAAATAATATGTTGTTATTACCTATTTTTAAGGCTACAATATTGAGGCGGTAACATTTTGAACTGGATAGGAAAAATAGAGGAGAACCTGGATACTTCTAACTGGAATAAACATATAGTTTTCTGGCTTTTTATTGTGTTGAGCTTTATTACCAGGGATAGAATATTAGATGAGCATTCCTTGATTTCTTCATTGGTAAGACAGTTGTGTTTATTACTGCCACAACTCGTGGTTTCGTATACTTTGGCCTATTATTTAGTTCCTAAATATATAGTTTCAAAATCAAAGTGGCCTTATGTTTTATATAGCGTTGTGTTGTTTTATTTGGCAAGTGTCTTTGCCAGGGTTTTAATTATATATATTTCAGAACCTTTACTCAGAAAAGGTCCATTTGTAAAAGAACCGATATTAGAAATTATTCTGGACTGGAAGAAATTATTAATTGAGTATGTGCCCCCTGTGCTTCTGGTAGTAATGGCATTTCTTTTTTTAAAATTATTTGTTCATTATACAAAAACTAAACAAAAGGAATTAACTCTCAAAAAAGAAAAAGTTGAGTCCGAGTTACGTATCTTAAAATCTCAGCTAAACCCTCATTTTTTATTTAATACACTTAATAATATTTATGCCTTAGCGGTAGATAATTCTCCAAAAACTGCATTTTCTATAGAACGATTGTCAGAAATTTTGGATTATATACTTTATCGATGTTCAGAAAAATACGTATCGCTCTATGAAGAGATTAGAATGTTAGAGAGTTATATTGAGCTAGAAAAACTAAGATATGATGACCGGTTACAGTTAACCTTTAAAAAAGACATAGAACGGGATATTGAAATTGCTCCTCTTTTATTACTTTCTTTTGTAGAAAACGCATTTAAGCATGGAGCGGGAGAAGATAGTGGCGCACCAAGAATCGATATAAAAATAGCATATCAGAACGAGTTGTTTTTGTTCGAAATTTCAAATACAATTCAAACTATAACAATAGATAAATCAAGAAAAAAAATAGGTCTAGAGAATATCACCAAACAATTAGATTTGTTATACCCCGATCAATATACTTTGGCAATAGATAATACCGAAGAAAACCTGTTTGTGGTTTGCTTAAAAATTAGTACTCAAGATGAAAACTAGATGTTTACTTGTAGATGATGAGCCTTTGGCACTAAGATTATTAGAGAAACATATTTCTAAAATCGAATCTTTTGATATTGTTGCAAAATGCAACAATGCCATACAAGCACTGGATATACTGAAAAAAGAACCTATAGATCTAATGTTTCTGGATATTAAAATGCCCAATATTACAGGATTCGAATTTCTTAAAACTTTAAAACATCCCCCAAAAACAATAATCACTACGGCATACCGTGATTTTGCGATAGAAGGCTACGACCTGGATATCTTGGACTATTTGTTAAAACCAATCACTTTTGAGCGTTTTTTTAGGGCAGTAGAACGATTTTCCAGGGAGAAAACAATCCATAACAAAAATATTTCTGTATTAAAAGATGAACAACAACTTTTGGTAAAAGCTGGAAACAAATATCATAAAGTCATCTTGAATGAAATACTTTATTTAGAAAGTATAAAAGATTATATCAAATTTCATTTGACTCAGAAGCAAATTACCGCAAAATATAAAATAAGCGATATAGAAAAAGAGTTAGATAGCGATTCTTTTTTGAGAATTCACAGATCCTATATTATCAATTTAAATAAAATTACGGCATACACTCATAATGATATCGAGTTGGGAGATATTGAAATTCCGATTGGAGTTAGCTATAAGGAAAAGGTTTACAGTAAATTAAGAATAAAACGCTAAATTTTTTTAAATAAAGAGGTTTGTATTTCATAAAAGTATTGAAAAACTCTGCTAAACCCCTACATTTGTCAAAATTTTCCAATTGCAACAAATAATATCCATTACGGGCATCTCTTCAATCTCTCCATTAGGAATTTCCAATGTAGAAATCTGGAAAAAATACAAAGAAGATTCTCATTGTACTTCTTTCAAAGATTTTAATAATGAAAAGACTTTGGTTGCCGAGATTTCTTCTGAAGGGAAACAAGTTATTTCCAAACTTAGGGAAGAAAATCAGCACTATAAATCATTGGATGACTCTGTTCTTTACGGAATTTATGCCGCACGACAAGCAGTTATAAATGCAAAGTGGAATGATGATCGTAGTTTTGGAATCAACATTGGTTCATCTCGAGGAGCAACTAGGCTTTTTGAGAAGTACCATAAAGAATTTCTCTCTCAAGGAAAATCTTCTACATTAAGTTCGCCAACAACAACGTTGGGAAATATATCGTCATGGATAGCTCATGATTTACGCAATGATGGGCCGGATATAAGCCATTCGATCACATGTTCTACAGCATTGCATGCCTTGTTAAATGGAGTAGCGTGGTTGCAATCTGGTTTGACAGATAAATTTTTGGTCGGTGGTAGCGAAGCTCCGTTAACGCCTTTCACAATTGCACAAATGAAAGCCTTAAAGATTTATAACACCGATACGACATCCAGGTATCCTTGTCAAGCTATGAATTTGGACAAAAATTTGAACTCAATGTTTTTGGGCGAAGGGGCTGCTGTGGCGTGTTTAGAAAAAGGAAATAAAGAAAATGCCCTGGCACTAGTACGAGGAATTGGATATGCAACAGAACCATTGAAACATAACATATCTATATCAACAGATGCCGATTGCTTTCAAAAATCGATGAAAATGGCATTAAAAGACACTCCGATTCAGGAAGTTGATGCCATTGTAATGCATGCCCCAGGTACCATAAAGGGAGATCTTTCAGAATATAATGCTATCAAAGCTGTTTTTGGAGATCATGTACCAGCATTAACCACAAATAAGTGGAAGATAGGACATACTTTTGGAGCCAGCGGTATGCTTAGTATTGAACTTGCAATTTTAATGCTGAAATACAATGAGTTTATTGCTGTTCCGTTTATAAAGACAGAGAAGAGAATAAAAAGAATAAACAATATTATAGTAAACGCTGTTGGTTTTGGAGGGAATGCCGTGAGCATATTGCTAGAAAAACCTAAGAAAAACTAATAGCAAGAACAACAACAATAAAAAACGATCAATTTGGCGTTTCTATTTTGTGTTTTTTGATTATAAACAATTACTTTTGAAGACTTACACATCTTTTTTATGAGCATTATACGACACGATTGGACAAAGGAAGAAATTTTGGAGATCTATAATAAACCCATGATGGATTTATTATATGAAGCGGCAACAATTCATCGTCAATTTCATGATCCAAATACAGTACAGGTATCAACTTTATTATCTATAAAAACGGGAGGATGCCCAGAAGATTGTGGATACTGCCCGCAAGCTGCGAGATATCACACAGATATTGAGGGTAATGACCTTATGAGTGTACAACAAGTAAAAGCCCAAGCTTTACGTGCCAAAGCTTCGGGAAGTTCTAGGGTATGTATGGGAGCTGCATGGCGAAATGTAAAAGATGGTCAGGAATTTGAAGATGTTTTGGAAATGGTGCGTACAATCAATAAGCTTGATATGGAAGTATGTTGTACTTTGGGAATGATTACCGAAAATCAAGCCCAACGTCTTGCAGAAGCTGGTTTATATGCTTATAACCATAATTTAGATACTTCTGAAGAATATTATAAAGAAGTAATCTCTACTCGAGGATATGAAGATCGCTTAAAAACTATAGATAACGTTCGTAAAACTAATGTTACTGTTTGTAGTGGTGGGATTATTGGTATGGGTGAAAATGTAGAGGATCGTGCAGGAATGTTGGTGGCCTTATCAAAACTAAACCCACAGCCAGAATCTGTGCCAATTAATGCATTGGTTGCGGTTGAGGGAACACCAATGGAAGAAGAAAAGCCAGTACCCATTTGGGACATGATTAGAATGGTAGCCACTACTCGAATTGTTATGCCCAATACGCAAGTAAGATTATCTGCAGGAAGAACCGAAATGAATAGAGAGGGACAAGCAATGTGTTTCTTTGCTGGTGCCAATTCTATTTTTGCAGGAGATAAACTTCTTACAACACCAAATCCAGATGTAAATGAGGATATGGAGATGTTTAAGTTGCTAGGGTTACAGCCACAAAAACCTTTTGTGAAAAAGGCTCAGCCAGAGACTGTAGAGGCAGCAGATTCACAATTCGAATCTCTAGGTGAAAAGCCAAAGTGGTCAAGACCAGAACATATTATTGATAGAAATGAGGCTGCCAAGCAAAAGGCCAAAAAAGTTGCTGCAGACAAGTAAGTATATAACAAGTATCTTTGACAGTTTTCGTTTTAAATTGTTTTCATAATACGTGGGATTAAATTTAGAGCAAATACAGCGCGTACCAACGATTACCAAAGAAAAATTTCTTAGGGAGTATGTTGCTTTGCAAAAACCTGTAGTAATAGAACACTTAATCGAGGATTGGCCGGCGTATCAAAAATGGAACCTCGATTATATTAATGAATTAGCAGGAGACAAAACAGTTCCTTTATACGATGATAGGCCCATAACTTCAGAACGTAAATTTAACGAACCGCATACTAGTATGAAAATGAGTGAATACATCGATTTGCTCAACGAGGGGTCTACCAATTACCGTATTTTTTTATATAATTTACTTAAGGAAGTACCAAAACTTCAGAAAGATTTTAGATATCCAAATATTGGATTAAAGTTCATGAAAAGACTTCCATTTTTGTTTTTTGGAGGTAGTGGATCGAAAGTGTTCATGCATTATGATATAGATTTTGCTAATATTTTTCACTTCCATTTTCATGGTGAGAAGCAATGTATTTTATTTCCTCCTTCAGAGACAAAATACCTTTATAAGGTTCCTCATGCATTAATATCTCACCAGGAGATTGATTTTACTAATCCTGATATCGAGAAATGGCCCGCATTAAAAAAAGCAAAAGGATATATAACAAACCTGAAACATGGTGAGACCCTGTATATGCCAGAAGGATACTGGCATCAGATGACCTATCTTACTCCGGGTTTTTCAATGAGTATTCGTTCGGTTCCAAAGAAAATGAGCAATTTTGCCAAGGCAACATATAATGTCTTTTTCATGAGGCATTTTGACAATTTTATGCGCAAGATGAGAGGACAAAAATGGATAGAGTACAAAAATACTGAAGCGATACGTAGAACGAATAAGACAAATAATGTTTGAGGTAAAACTTTACTGTATAAGTTCACCTACCTTTTCAAAAACGAGATGAGTTTCCCAACCGCGATATAACAAGTAATCGGTAAGTTTTTTTCGTTTTTTGTGTTTATCCAGATTCCTTATAGTTGCGTATTTTCTTTCGGCCAAATCATGAAACGTTTCAAGATAATCCTCTTCAGGGATTTCTTTAAGTGCGGTTTTAATATTGTATTTAGAAATACCTCGGTAGTTTAGTTCTCTAAGGATTCGTTGTTTTCCCCACTTTTTAATTCGGAATTTTCCTCGGGCAAAATTCTGGGCAAACCGTTCTTCATTAAGAAAATTATGCTCAAGTAGATGTAAAATGATCTTTTCTCGTGCCTCGGGGATCAACTTCATTGTTTTAAGTTTGTCCTCGACTTCTTTATGGCAACGTTCCTGGTAAGCACAGTAACGCTCAAGTTTTTTGAGAGCCTCGGTAAAAGTAATTGATTGTCGAGCGTTTTGATACATCAAAACAAAGATAGAAACCTTTTTGTCTTATTTAAATGATCACTTTCAACAATTTATTATTAATAAAGAGATAAAAAAAACAAGGTCGTCTCTTTTGGAGACGACCTTGTTTTTTTATTTACTTCTTGTTTTTAACATGTGCATAAACTTGAAATATAAGTGTTACAATTATTGCTAGTATTGGAATTATAGATGACTCGGAAGAAAAATTTATACCTCCTAAAATATATAATATGAATCCAAAAAGCAGAATAGAACATAACTCGCATATCAAGTTACGCATATTTAATTTTGATTGGACCAAAAAGTTGGGCTTTGAGTAGCAACAGAAAATGCCGAAATTAAAGCTTCTTTATCAGATTGGCTTAAATTAGAGCTATTCACGGCTTCGATATAAAAATCTGCAATATCATTTACGTTGTTTACATTTTCTGAGTTATTGTAGATGTCAAAAAAGTACTCAAATATTGATGCCATTTCTTCGTTAATGTGATTTTTATTAGAAAGATCCTGAATGAATGAGTCCATATTAAACTCTCCATCCACATATTTTTCAACAGAATTTTGAATATCATTATTGAGCGCTATAAACTCTGGCGATTCAAGAATTTGTGAGCTTTGCTCTAAGTATTCAGCAGAAACTAAAGTATTTGTTTGAGGTAGTAATGCCTCATATGTAGATAGAGAGTTTCCATTAAATGATTTTAATTTTAATGGCTCTATATTCTTGTAGTAATTGGCAATTAATTCATTATGGTTAGTTCCAACATCATTTAATATTAAAAAATCTGCAGGTAGAGGTTGTGCATCTGAAATAGTTAATGTTTCACCAAATTCCTCTGGAGCTAATGCTATAGATTGATTAACTTTGTCAGCCGCCGCTATAGAGGCAGCCGCTCCCGTTATTGTAGCGGCTACACCCACTGTTACTGCATAGCCTGTGCCTCCAGTTGCAAGACCTACCCCAGCAGCAACACCTTGTACTGCTTTTGCACCAGCACCAGCACCAACAATATCAGCACCAGCAACAACTACAACTTTACCAAACTTACACCAAAAACCACACCCTTTATCTAAATCAAGATCCTGTTTTGGCTGTTTATCGATTACATTTTGTTGATAGTTTTTATTGAAACTGTTTAGTTTGCTTAAAAGAAGTTCTTGTGAATTTTGGCTAGGCTCATCTTTTACTTCTTCTTTTTCACAACTTGTATGCCCTAATACAAATAGTGATAAGATCATTATACTAACCGATTTTGAAATATATTTTTTCATTTTAATTTATTTTTTGCGATGTTATATTTTTGCTTACTCTTTTTGGTTTTCAGCATCCCCTTTTTTCGTTACGTAACAATTGTTTTTGATCGGGGCAAATATATTTTTGATTAAGCCGTTAATGCAAATGGTCATTACCGGCATTCTAGAAAACATGGCTGAAATTCTAAGAATTACGGGTTCAAGTTTGTGAATTAAAAAACTGACAATCAACATATTAAAATAAATTTCACAAAATTTTAACTAAAATTAGAAAGTAGTATATTTGACAGCTGTTCAATGCCGATTTTTAGTATTTAATGATAATGAAACCAATATTGTTTAATCATGAGCTTCATAAAAATTAAAGAGAATGATGTATAGAAGTTTTTATGTAGGAATCATTTTTTTACTTCTTAGTAGTCAAGATGTAGTTGCTTACCAAAAAAAACAAGACTCTTCAAAAGAAAAAAGTTATCAATTTCTCGCAGATCAATTCTATGCTAATGAACAAGATTCTGTTGTATCAAGAACCTATGCCAACAAATATCTATCTAAAGCAAAATTGGATCATGATACTATAAAAATTGCTGATGGATATTATTTTTTATCTAGCATTAGCAAAAGTGAAGTGGCTCAAAAGTATTGTGATAGTATTATTGCTATTTCTAAAAATATAAACTCTGAATTCTATCCTACTTTTGCATATTTGAACAAAGCTACATTTTATTATAATGAGGGAGATTTTAAAAAAGCATTTGATTATTTCTTAAAAGTACATGAGGAGGCAGAAAAGTATGATAATCTATTTTTATCGTACTCAAGTAAGAAAAATATTGGGATACTAAAGGCAATACTAGGAGAAAATGAGACTGCCTTAGTGACTTTAAGAGAATGTCTAAGGTTCTATTCAAAATATAAGGAAAGAGCTCCGGTAGAATATTTGGAGACTCTTTTTGCATTATCAGAATCGTATAATTTTAATAAGGTGTTAGATTCTGCTACCTATATTAACAAACTGGGTTACATGGAATCTATACTATTTGAAAATGAAAAATATGAATATTTTTTTACGCTTAATGAAGGGATAAACCAGTATAGCAAAGGAAATTATGTTGCCGCTAAGGATAGTTTAAGTAAATCAATTGTTGAACTGAAGTCAATCGGAGAAAAGGCAAATTTAGGACAAGCGCATTTCTACCTAGGTAAAACATTATCAGTATTAGGTTTTCAGGAGGAAGCGATTGAAGAACATAAAAGGGTGGATGAAATAATTCAAGAAATTCCACAGATAATACCCGAAAGTCGAGAAAGCTATGAGGTATTAATTAGTCATTACAAAAAAAATGGTGACAAGGATAATCAGCTTAAGTATATTGAAAGACTAATAAGAGTGGACAGTATTTTAAACAGTAACTATAAGTACTTAATTAAAAATGTTGTCCAGAACTATGATACCCCTAGATTACTTTCAGAAAAACAAGAAATTATAGATTCCTTAAAGACGGAAAAAAAATCATCATTCCTTACGATTGTTGTATTAGCTATTTTGAGTTTGATATCGTTAGTTTTTTTGGGGTTTAATTACAAAAAGAGAGTAACTTACAAAAGGAGGTTTGATGAATTATATAATTCAAATTCTTCTGAAAAGAAAACTGTTACCAAAAAGATGAATTCGAAAGAGAGTAATTCGCTAGGAATTTCTGAAGAAATAGTGAATGGGATTTTAAGTGAGTTGGAAAAATTTGAAGCCAACCAGGGATTTCTAAAACCCAATATTGTGACTAATGATTTGGCAAAAAAAATGAATACGAACTCAAAATATTTATCTAGAGTTGTTAATCATTATCGGAACAAAAATTTTAGTATGTATATCAATGAACTAAGAATTGATTATTGCATAGAAAAACTGAAGACAGATAAGAAGTTTATGAATTATACAGTCAAAGCAATTGCAAGAGAAATTGGTTTTAACTCTACAGATGCTTTTTCTAAATCTTTTTACAAAATAAAAGGAATACAGCCTTCATATTTTATCAGGGAACTAGAAAAACAGCAAAATTCGTAATTTTTATATATATATCAGTTATTTAAAAACAGCTATTCTAGAAAACGGACTGATAATTAAACAAAAAAGCTATATTTAAGAAGTATTCTATTTATGTTTGTTCCCGGAAAACTAAAACAACATAAATGAAAAAAAGAACAATCGCGCGGAAACTAAGCTTAGAAAAATTAACTATTGCTAGGTTATCAAATATTGAATCAATTAGAGGGGGTAATGATCATTGCATTCTAGTTGGCCCACCGCCATTGGGACCTTCAGAAGGTGTATGTACATTAACAGGAATTGCTCCAACACAGACGCAGACTAGTAGACCTACTCAAAGGTATAGTGATAATAATAATTGTTTAGCATTCAATCTTTAATTAGATAGGCTAAATGATATAAAAAATCCAGCTTTTATGAAGCAGGGTTTTTTGTTTTTAAGCACCTTACATGTTAGTATTCTAATCTAAAGGATTAATAACAATAGTTTAAAGTTAACCAGATCTTATTTTGCATTATATTTGTGATCAGAAAAACAAAATAAAGTAATATAAATGAAGAAAAAATTAGTTACAGGAAAATTAGGTTTAGAGAAAATAAAAATTGCTGAACTAGGAAATTTAAGATCTATTATTGGAGGTAAGACTGACATAAGTGATGCTACTGGTCCCGGAACAAGTAGACCTACTCAACCCACTAATTTAAATGATTGCGATACTAATAAAGATTAATATTATAGTTTCAATGCAGTATGCATAAAAAAATCCAGCTTCGTAAAAGCTGGATTTTTTTTATACCTTCAATAGTAATAATCTATTAGTGGCAGGATCCTTCGTTGCAAGATTGTTTTTTTCTAAAAAACTCCAAATTTTTAATTCTTCTTCAGTGCCCTTTACATTTTCCAACAAGTTCTTTTTAGTAAGCTTTAAAAGCTCTAGAGGTGCGTATTTGGTTTTAAAATAATAAGTTTCGAATATGGGCCAGTTAGGAAGTATTCGGTTATTCTCCTTATAAATATGAAGCCAACTATTAGCCCCTTTGAATTCACAAAAATTGCCATTGGGCAGTATGGTAAAATGAAAGGGGTCTACCTCGTCATTTGTATCAAAATCTGAAGAGATTATTTGCAGTAGGTCTTCAGTATCCAAAGGATTGTTGGCATAGAATAAAAGAGTTTCAAGTTTATGAGTAAACTCGTATGCTTCGATTTTACTCATCCCTTCTAATTTTTTTACAATGTTTTGAAGTAGTTTTTTCTGATCTTTCATGATTGGTTAGTTAATAGGTTACATAGTTTCAGCTCAAAAAAAATGATTCCCCTGTGTAATAATACATAGGGGAATCTGAACTCACTGAACTCCATGTTAGCACAGAAACCCTGACACCTTTACCCCGATATCGATGGTTTTTAGCTATCTTACATCTTTCCCCTATGCTTATTTATAACCTAGTTAAGTTTCTTAGAACTGAGTCTCAGGACCTGGAAAAGTTGGCCCTGTAGTAGGTTTTATAACGATAATTGGTTTTGGCCCAGAAGTACGAATGCATCCTCCATTACCATCATCATAATAATTGTTTCCTCCGTTAACCTTTTGTAGTTCTTGATTTGAAAGTGTTGTTAAATTTTTCATTTTGTTTTTAATTTAAAAGTGAATGTTAAAGTTTGAAAATAGGTTCTTCGGAGTTGAATCAACATCCCCATCCTGTGGGTCACCAAAGGGTATTATTGGTAACGTACTCAAATTGTCAGGTTGAGGTGCCAATTGACCTCCTTTGATCGATTTTAATTCGCTAATTTTAATAGCTTCAAATTGATTTAAACTGGTCATTTTTTGTTTTAATTGTATTTAAATATGTTTCTAAATTGATAAAAAACGCGTTCGATTACTTTAAGGTCTTCGGTAACAATGCCTGCAGTACCACGCATTTCTCTATTAAATGCTAATTCTTTTCCGTAAGTTGTTTGTAAATCTTTGGGTAGATCTACCTCGATGTAATAGTTCCCTTCGTTATCTGGGGATAAAGACATACTTATTACTTCACCCTTAATCATTCCAAACTCCTGATAAGGATATCCATCTAGTTTTATTAGAACATTTTGGTCTGATTTAATTTTTCCTGTATTGATAGCAGAGGTGGTTATTTTTCCTACCAAAGTTGATTTTGAAGGTAATATTGTTAATACATCGTCGCCCTCATTTACAAATTGATTTTTACCCCAAAACTTTTGAAAACTAACTTTACCATCTATGGATGCTACTAATAAATATGCTTGCTCCCATTGTTTTATTGAACGTTTTAATTGCTTATAAGAGGAGATTACTTCTTTTAAGTACTTAGTATCATTTTGTATTTTGTTAATATTAGATCCTTGAATTCCTCTTTTTGTATTGTTTTTGGATTCCTGAATCTGAGACATATTAATTTTTGTGTTTTCATAGTTACGTCTTGCCTGGAGGTATTCTAATTCTTTATTTTCAAATTCAACTTTAGAAATCACCCCTTTTTTGTACAAGGATTTTGTACGTTCTAAATCTTTTTCTCTCACTTCAAGTTCTTTTTTTTCTAGGTCTCTTTGAGTTTTCAGCACTTTAATTCGACCATTTAACTCAGATAAAGTTTGCTGCCCGGATAATGTTTCGATAGAAAATGGTTTGAGGTTTTTATTAAGAATAAAATCGGTATATGATTTCTCGAATAATGCGTAATCTTGTTCTAGTTCTCCTAAAGAAAGGTGCTCGGTTTTTTCAATAGGGAATTCAAAATTCTGATAGTTCAATTCTAGGGTGTCGACAATATTTTTCAACATTAAAAAATCTTTGAAATCTGCAGTATTTTCAATTACAGCGAGAATTTGCCCGTGTTTAACTTCTTGTTGATCTCGAACCAATAGATGCACAATACGACCGCTACTTTTGGCTTCAATTTTTTCTACAGGGACTTCTGTAGTAATTGTAATGTTCGATGTGACTACATCAGGATATTCTACAATACAACTCGCACCAACAATAAGCAAAAGGATAAAGAAAACTACAGTAATTCCCCATCTTGCCATCCAGCTAGGAGGCGTGCTTAAAATTTCCTGAACTTCTTCCGAGCGTAGCTCAAAATCTTGTAATGTATTTTCGTTTTTAACAGACATAATGTTTAGGTTTATAAAGTTTTAGGCCGTTACAACCTTTACCCCGTTAGTTTTTGGTTTTTCAATGATTACCTGTTTTTTCTTGTTTAATCGCTCAAGATCTAGCTGATTTTTTACGAGTTCATAATACGATCCTCTTAAAGCAACCAATTCATGATGTGTTCCTTTTTCGACAATTTTTCCTTTGTCAAGAACAACGATTTGATCTGCGTTTTTTACTGTGCTTAGCCTATGCGCAATAACTACAGCAGTTCTTCCTTCAAAGAATGAATTTAGATTCTCCATAATTATTTTTTCATTTTTCGCATCTAGGGCACTGGTAGCTTCATCAAAAAATATGAAGTCCGGATTTTTGTAGACTGCACGAGCAATTAATAGGCGTTGTTTTTCTCCACCACTAATTCCTACACCTTCATTCCCAATTTCTGTATTATAACTTAGTGGTAATGATTCAATAAATGTTTTGATGTTTGAAACCTCTACGGCTTTAAGAAGTCTTTCTTTGTCAATTTCGGTCTCTCCTAATGCTATATTGTTGGCAATAGTGTCATTAAAAATATATCCATCCTGCATTACTACACCACATCGATTTCTCCATGCCTTTTGCGATATATTTTCAAAGTTTTGATCTCCTAATTTGATGGAGCCTTTGTTGGGCTTATAAAACCGCATCAATGATTTCATTAACGTAGTTTTTCCACTTCCTGAAGCCCCTACAATAGCCGTAGTTTTGTTACGAGGAATAGTAAGGCTCATGTTTTCTATCACAGGGTCCGAGGCACCTACATATCTGAAGGTAAAATCTTCTACTTCTATGTCTTCATTTGTGGGTATATCAAATACTTTGGCCTCGTCTACATTTTCTTCATCTTTTTTATCATGAATCTCTTTTAATCGTTCCAAACTAATTTTTGCATCTTGTGTGTCTTGAATAAATTCTAATAGTTGTGTTATCGGACCATTTAATTGACCAATAATGTATTGTATGGACAACATCATTCCCAATGTGATTTCTCCACTTAATACAAGAGAAGCAGCGGTAAAGGTGATAAGTATATTTTTGAATTGATTAATAGAGGATGAACCAATGGTTTGCATTTGTTCTAATGTTAATCCTTGAGTGGCTACTTTAAACAATCGTATCTGAATAAACTCCCATCCCCATCGCTTTTGTTTTTCGGCATTATGCAATTTGATCTCTTGCATACCTTCTATAAGTTCTATCGTTTTACTTTGTTCATCACTCATCTGAGCAAAACGCTTATAATCCAGTTCTTTTCTCTTTTTAAGGAAGAAGAAAATCCAGCCTATTAGTAATGCGCTACCAATTGCAAAAATTCCAAAGATGTTAACATTGTAATAGATAAGTACTGCGCTGAAAATTATAATATTGAAAAAAGAAAATAATGTATTTAATGAAGAATTGGTAAGCAATTTCTCTATCCTTTGATGATCATTAATACGCTGCATGATATCTCCGGTCATCCTTGTGTCAAAATACGAGATGGGTAGATTCATTAACTTTATAAAGAAATCTGAGACTAATGAAATATTAATTCGAGTACTTAAGTGTAGCAATATCCAACCTCGAATTGCTTCAATACTTATTTGTCCCAGATAGAGCATTATTTGGGCACCTAAAATGAGGTATATAAAATCTATATCTTGATTTTGAATTCCAATATCGACGATACTTTGTGTTAAAAAAGGAAATACAAGCTGAAGCAAACTACCCGCTAATAACCCAACCATAAGCTGAACCATTAAGCTTTTGTATTTAAACAAGTATCTCGACAGAAATGAAAACCCCGATTTGCCATTGGCGCTTTCCCAATCTGTATCATAAAACTTAGGGGTAGTTTCTAATAATAGCGCAAGTCCTTCCTGAGTGGTTTCGTTTGCATTATTACCAATCCAGGCTTCGATGAACTCTTCTTTTTTGTATTCTATAAGTCCATATGAAGGATCAGAAACATATATTGTATCCTTTTCAATTTTGTATACAACCACAAAGTGATACTTTCTCCAATGTACAATACAAGGAAAAGGAACCTCATCGGCAAAGGTTTTGTAGTCCGTTTTTACTCCTATTGTTTTAAACCCTAAGTTTTCAGCACCTTCAGATAAACCTAATAAAGAACTTCCTGTTCTAGATGTTTGGCTTAAACCTCTTATCGTTTCTAGTGGTATTACCTTACCATGGTGTTTACTTATAATTCGTAAACAGGTTGGTCCACAATCTTTTGCTCCGGGTTGCTTATAGAAAGGAAAAGTTTTCATTGTATTAGAATTCAGATGATTATAAAATTTGATAGATAGAAAATACTTGATAAAATAGTTTACTATAGAATATAGGTTAGTACATTGCCAAGTAGTTTCCCCAATTGTCTTGGTTATAGTGTAGCGATGATATTACCAAACCAGACCCTAGTATGCCGTCTAACAGGCTATACTTGTCATAAGGATATTCGTTATGATCCTTTTGAAATATTTCTGGCATTAAGATTTTTTCTTCGATTGATAGTATTTTATCGGTGTTTTTTAAGAATTCTTTTTCCCAAACAGCTATGTTTTCTTTAATTTTTGAATCCTTCATCCAATTATTGAGCTTAAATAATAAATAGGTAACACCACCCAAACCATGACTCATACCTACATCTTGAAAAGAATAACGGTCGAAATACATGATTCCTGAGTTTTTGGGATCTTTTGAAGATGCTTCCAATGTTAATTGGTACGCTATTTCTTTTAAGTCTTCTCGGTTTAGAACCAGACCAGTATAGTACAGGCTATAGGCCAACGTTAAATTTCCATGTAATTCTATAACACTGTAGTATTGATCTCCTTCTTTAATTTGTTTTCCCCTTATCGTTACTTTTTTGTCTTGTTGCTGTATGGATTGTAATAGGGTATCAACTAGTTTGTTGATCATTTCATCTATTTGCTCGTTTTGATATCCAAATTCTTTTAATCGTACCAAGAATTTTAATACCGCAGGGTGTCCGTTGAAGAATCCAATGTTTAATCCTGTTTTTAATCGTAAATCCTTCCAGTTAATTGATCCGTTTTCTTCAATTCTGTTATTGTACAAAGATTGTATTACCCTATTTATAACATTTGATGCTTTTTCCTGATCTACGCTTTTTGAATACAGGTAATATTGTATTTTTCCAAGACAACCATGAAGTATGTTGTAGTTATGATTTTGCAAATCATATTCTATAGATTCCAATAAATAGGGCTCAAGGTTGGCTAGAATATCCTCATTTTCCAGGATATTAGATTCGTATAGGTAGTTAACGGTCCAGAATATTCCTTCGAAACCATGTATCATACTATAATTTAACTCATGATCGGCAAATACTTTTACGGTTTTATTAAAAAGCTGTAAGGCTTTCTGTTTATAAGATTCGTCTTTTGTATTATTATATAGTGTAGCAAAAAATATTATTACCCCAAGATCTTCATCGATAATCGGAAGATTTACTTTCTCAGCTTTTGTATAGAGAACATCTTCTAATTTTGTCAAAATTTTCGCTGTCGTTTCCATTGTATGAAATTTTAATTATTCAGTTTTTTGTATATTGCAGTCGTATAAGGAGATAAATAGTTTTTAAAGTATCGATAAATAGTTTGAAAATATCCTTTACAAATTGATTTAAACTGGAATAAAACTATCTTAACCCTAGAGTTAAGATAGTTTTTCTTTTTAAGGCCTATGCGCCATCAGCGCTTCCTGAACCAGCATCGATTTTGATTTTTATCTCAAGGTGCCAAGTACATTCTTTTTTGGTGCTTTTGATACAAAGTCCCCCGTTTACTTGTTGCATTTCTTGATTACTTAAATGTGCTACTGTTTTTTTGTTTAAATCTAACATGATAAATAGTTTTAAAAATTGATTTGCCTACTCTGTTGATAAAGGATTTTCGGCTTCCTCCTTACAAATTGATTTTTTTTGGAATAGTTTAAGATCTACCCGTTAGCGCTTCCTGAGCCAGCGTCGATTTTGATCTTTATTTCAAGGTGCCAAGTACATTCTTTTTTAGTGCTTTTGATACAAAGTCCCCCGTTTACTTGTTGCATTTCCTGATTGCTTAAGTGTGCTACTGTTTTTTTGTTTAAATCTAACATGATAAATAGTTTTAAAAATTGATTTGCCTACTCTGTTGATAAAGGATTTTCGGCTTCCTCCTTACAAATTGATTTTTTGGAATAGTTTAAGGCCTATCCGTCCGCACTTCCTAGACCAGCATCGACTTTGAACTTTATTTCAAGGTGCCAAGTACATTCTTTTTTGGTGCTTTTGATACAAAGTCCCCCGTTTACTTGTTGCATTTCCTGATTGCTCAAGTGCGCTACTGTTTTTTTGTTTAAATCTAACATGATAAATAGTTTTAAAAATTGATTTGCCTACTCTGATAAAGGATTTTCGGCTTCCTCCTTACAAATTGATTTATCTACTTTGATTACGTATTTTCGGTTCGTTCCTTTTATAATTTTTAGAGAACTATCCCAACTTCCTACCCCCGTCGGGATAGCCTCTTATAAAAAGCAACTTCTTGCTTTTTGGTCTAGACTGCTACTCTCATCACCTCATTTTGTTTTTTCTTTCTTGCATATTCGCTATAATAATGCTGGTACAATAGATCATACAGTACCCATTCGTTCATTCGTTGTTTGGATGGAAACAATCTGTTACAATGCATATGTAGGTAGCTGTACATCAAATAATCGCTGTGTTTTTTAAAATTTCCGGGTCCTGTTTTTAGAGCTATTTTTTTTGCAATCTGGTTATAGGCTTTCGAATAGCCTTTTAGTTGTATATCAACTTCATTTTGGGATTCTTGATGTAATAACTCTACTATATGTTTTCTATACTTTCTGAACTTCATACTAAGCTGCTTCCGAATCGCTTTGTTTACTCTAAATTCATTACCAAAATCGGTCTTAAGTTCTAGTAATAAGTCTCTTTTTTCCTGCAGGTTGTAGTCAAATTCATTTAATAATACATCGATTGCTTTCATGCCCCACAACCATCTTTTGTTTTCGTCATCATTGATAGCGTTCAAAAGAGATATTATCATGTTGCTGTTTATACCAAATAGTTCTTCAGATTCTTCTATGGTATGGTAGCCGTAGCGTTCTAATTCTCTAGAATAGGTATCGATTTGTACTTTATGAATCAATCTGTCTTCTAGTAAAGGTTCTAATACCTGGTACAATGCACTAGTTATGTCACTTATTTTATGAGGATCTTTTAACCGAAACCTTAATCGAAGGTGCAAATCGGGATCGGCATATCGTATAAAGAACCAATCATTAATGCATTCTCTTTTTTCTAGGTTGGCGAGTATGCCAGGTAATTGAGTTTTTACAAACGTATCAGTAGTTTGGGTTCCCATATATATTTTATACGATAGCCATTCGCTGCCTATGATAAATTTTCGTTTTATGTTGCTCGTTTTTTTTAACATGATTTCTATTGATAAAGAGAGAATATAAATTCATTGTTATACGATTGCTTTCCTTTTTTTACTGCCGAGTCAAACTCGTTGTATAAATTTTCTTTCAGCAAAATGCTTTTCTTGTTTTTTATTTCTGCCAAAAACATTTCGCGACTTATTCCATTTTCAAGATTTATAAGAAGTTCATTATCATAATCGGTTAGCAGAAATATCGACGGGATATTAAATTCTTCTTGCCATTTGTGAAGGCTGGCTTGATCCTTTATTTGTTTTAAATCTTTTTCTTTAATTCGCCATCTAGCAGCCGAAAGAATCACATTTTTATATCGCACTCTTGGGTAAAATGTCTCGTCATATAAATTAGGACCCCAATCAAAATTTATCGTGCTGCATAAGTTTTGTGTTTGCATGTCTCCCAAAAACTGATAGATCGGTACGGGAGTATCTTCATAATTATGAGCGTTTGCCATTCTAGGTTCTACAAACTTGTTTAGTTTTTTTGATCGTAATATGATAGTATCATTTTGTATAGAGATGTATAGGTCTGAGATATGAATTTGTTGCTCGATTGGTAAATTGCTTTGAGCCAAATAGGCAATCTCGTGTTTCCGTAAATTATCTCGATACAGGATGTTTCCTGTTCGTGCTTCAGGCAAGTGCACAATTTCTGCCAGAATACGATCTTCTTTTTCTTCTTTTTTTACAATTTCATTAAGAACCTCTTTAATTTCTGACTCCGTATGACTAAATCTTCCCAATAAATAACTTGCTGAAGGTCCTCCCGTATCATGTATGGCAATGGTTGGAGTTGCGTTATTATCTTCTAGTACCGAACACATTATCGGGAAGGTACTTGGCAGATCTTTCCAGTTTTCTTTTAGGTCTGCTAGATCCATATCTTTAAACGCTACCTCATACCGGTCGTTTGCTTTGGCTTCTACAAATTTTTTATGGATCAATGTTGCTGCTTGTCCCATGTCGTATCTATAAAATGATGTATTACTATTATCCTTCTGTGCCCCCGAAAGACGCAGGTCGTCAATTAATGGGCAAACATCAAAAGTACCCTTGTGATTTTGATCATAGCCGATTCCTGCTTCAACATCTAGTGCAATAGAAAGGGGCACTTCTTCATCCTCATATCTTTTGTAAAAAGCTTTTTTAAATCTTTCTAATTTTTGTTTTTTATTGCGTGCTGCTAACTTGTTAAGAACCGAAATTCCCTTTTGAATATCTTTGGCAACCGAAGCATCAAGTTCATTTGATTTTGTGGTAGCTACCAAATCGGTTTGAAATAAGAATTTCTTGTTAAAAGGAATTTCAAACTGCCGTAAGAACGTTACGATTTCATGATAAGGGGCCAAGCTTTTGTGCGATACTGTTTGATCCAATTGGTTGACAAGTCTTTTTATTTCTTCTAACCAGGTTACTCCAGTATTTTCGGAAATATGATTCAGATAATCACCTCCGGATACGGTAGGAGATATTGAACTTAATAAGATCTGATTGTCAATAAGATTATTGATGAAGTTTTGTGCATCGGCAAAACTAATTTCGGGTCCTACTATGGCTTCAGCCAAATCTTTGATTTTTGCACCTTTTTCTGCAAGTTGTAGTACCTTACCTATGTACAAGGAAGCATCTATGGCAATCATATAATGATGTCTTACCGCATTTTTATATGCGTATTCAACATAACGGTATTTACTTCCTATTTTGTAAAGACTATTGTTTGGGAAATACACCAAATTATTGCGTATTTCGTTAATATTTTCAAGTTCCTGAACCAACGAACACAAGTAATTCATGTCTAATCTGGTGGTTCTTTTGTATTTATTTGTCTCGTTTAACTGAATGTTTGTTTTTCCATTAAGCACTCCTACAGATATCCCTGCAAACAAACCAAAAGGTGTACACCGATAGCTCATTCTTGAGATGTATTTTAGTAAAGACAGCTCTAATTTTGGATTGTCATAATCTGCATCGGTAAGAAACTTTTGCATTTCGGCATGAAGTTCTGGCGAGGCCAGGAAAATAGCTTCAGAAACCATAGGGTCACTACAAATTTCTTTGATTTTTTCTGAAGAGATATCACCTAATACCTCGCTCGAAAGAATCGGAGTTCTTAAGATATATTTTTCTAGTATAGAATGTGGTTTCGAGTTCATGACGTATTGTTTTATCTACTTCTTCCTATTTTACTTATTGTAACACTATGGTTTTATCTACATTCAGCTTGTTGATCACACTATCTCGTTGTATAGTGATGTTTATCGCTTTTTTTGATGCATCAACCAATCCGTTTTTTAAAGTGGTACACCACTGATTTTGTGTTATTGTAGTATAATCGGCATCATCGATTGCCAGGATTTGATCTCCTATTTCTAATCCATTTTTCTGAGCACTTGATCCCTCGATGATATATTTTATGTACAGTTTGTCTTCTTTAAAAGAAGGACCAAAGCCATAGGTGTTTACTGTTGTGTTTTTGTAGGGTTGTGTTTCTATTAGTTTTATTCTTTGGGTGTTCCAGTTAAAGATTACACGGTATTTTTTTAAGAAATTGATCCCAATAAGCTTTGAGTTTGCTCCGCTAAAGGATATCACTGTATTGTCTAGTTCCAGGTTTCCAAACCGCATATTGTCTACAAGTCCGCGGTAGAATACAGTAGGTTTTCCTGCACCGTATACACCAACAGAGGCAGATCCGTTTCCTGTTACATACTTGGCGAGCTTATTTTTGTTTCGTAGTTTCTGAAATTCGATTCTTGACAAGCTTAAACTTCCTGTGTATCCTGTATCGATACGATTGTTGAGCACCCTCATGCCGTTTACAGTGGTAATGATCGATGGCGTACCCTGGTAACCCACAAAGAACTTTACTTCTTTATGATTCGCAGGTATGTCTAATGATGTTTCAGCATTGGTAATGGTGATTTTTTGATTTTTGAAATCAAAATCCCAAACGGCTTGCCTCATCAAATTGGCACCAATGATACCATCAACATCCATACAGGCAATTTCGGTTACGGCATTAAGATCATGAATTGCCGCAATGGTATTTTGAAAATCTACACCACCAATGTTTATAGTATTTACTTTTGTATACTCTAGTTCTTGCCCTGTGCCGTGTGCACCATAAACTACTTCAGAATCGAGAATTTTTAGGCCGAGTTCCTTATGAAGTTCTTTGGATAGGACGTTGGATGCTCCGGTGTCTAATATAAAATCATATTCCTTATCATTAATAGTTGCCTTGATCACCATAAGCCCTTGTTTATACTCAAAAGGAATGGTAACACTAAATTCCTGGCTGGCTATGTTACCCGATTTAAGCAGGTTTTCTAGCTTTGATCCCCCACAACTTGTAAGGAGCAGGATAAAAGGCGCTATTTTGATAAGTGTTCTCAATGGTTTTATGTTTTTACTTTGTTTGATGTTCTAAAATATGGTTGCCATAAACTTTGCGATCTCAGCACTTAGTTCGATGATTTCTGAAATATAGTTTGTTAATGCTGCCATCATTTTTTTCGAATTTTAAATGGTAAAAGTGTGTGTTCGTTTTTCGTTTTGACTTGAGCAAATATAGCCTCGAAAAAAACCTAAAAACAAGGCAAGAAAGTCGAGATTCATGAATCTGAACTCGATATTCGTGGAATCTAGACTTAGGCAGTAGGGTTTTAAATATCTGAATATGAGTATTTTATAAACGATCTATAAAAAAACGGTAGTAAAAACAGAAAGTAGTATCTTTATACCCACACAATCTCTCAAAAAATACCCGGTTTCTCTTGAAATTAAATACCCTAAATACATTTTTTGGTCGTCATAATCGTTGTAAAAAGGGCTATGCTTTTTTGCTTTTGCTATTATGGGGTATAGGTATTGGATCTGCACAAGAAAAAGGAGGGTTTACAATTCCGGATTCTTTGAAGGGGAAGAGTTATGACGATCTTTATTATGAATATGACTTAGTGTCTTCAGATACAACGAAGTCATTAATTTACTTACAAAGTTATTTGCAAAAGGCAAAAAATGAAGACGAAAAAGTTAATATGGCCAGAGCATACTGGTTTTTATCATATTATCAAGATCAAAACGATTTACAACTTACCTATTTAGATAGCTCTGTAGCAGTAAGTAAAAATCTAAAAAACCCTTTTTTTCCTGCTTTAGCTTATTCTGCGAGAGGTGGATATTTTTATAATAAGTCTAATTATAAGCAGGCTCTACAAAACTTTTTTCTGTCATTAGATGCGGCAAAAAGAAATAATAGTAATACATACATATACATAGCAAAAAACAATATAGCCTTAATTAAAAGTAAGCTGGGCAAATATGACGAAGCATTGGTTGGCTATAAAGAATGTTTGGAATATGAAACAAAAGATGGGTTAAAAGATACTTTAAGCTACCTACTAATCAATCTTCGAATTTCAGAAGTATATTCTAAAATGAGAAAGTTAGATTCTTCATCTTTATATACTGCAAGGGGTATAAAGATTTCTAAGATGATGAAATCAGATCCATTTAATTTGTACTATCACTTTGTTTTTCTTGAAGGGATTAATGATTTTTATAGAAAAAAGTATTCTACCGCTATGGATAGTATTCATAATGCTTTACCCTTTATTGGAAACGATATTGATAAAAATCGAATATTGAATGCTTATCTTTATTTGGGTAAATCTCAGGATGAATTAGACAAAAGGGAGGATGCCAAGCGGTATTATAAAAAATTAGATTCTGTTTTTCAGGTTTCAGGCACTGTAAGTTATGAGATACGAGAAGCTTATAATGCTTTGGTTAAATACTATAGAGATAAACAAGATACTGAAAATCAACTGTTATATATTGAACGACTACTTGAGTTTGATAGTATTTTACAAAGTGATTATAAAGAGTTGAATGAACTCATGGTGAAGCAATACGATACACCGGTGTTGTTAGCAGAGAAAGAACGTTTGGTACAAGAGGCGACTACTAAAAGCTCGCGATACGGAAGCTATATTGTTATTTTGATCGGTTCCGTGGTATTACTTATCGGACTATTTTCTTACCAGTTTTATCGGAGAAGGCTGTATCAGCAACGTTTTGAAATCTTAACCCAAAAGAAAGACACCACTCAAGAAGCAAAAGAACAGTCTATATCTAAACCCAAAGAAGTATCGGCTACCGATATTGGGATATCGGCAAGTATAGTCGATGAAGTATTGGGTAAACTACAGGGGTTTGAAGACAAAAGAGGGTATACTTCCTCTAAAATTACCCTAACTCAATTATCTTCAAGTTTAGGAACCAATAACAAATACCTGTCTAAAATCATTAATGTATATAAAGAAAAATCCTTTAGCCAGTATATTAATGATTTGCGCATCGATTATATTGTAGAACGATTACAAGAAGATAAAAAACTACGCAATTATACCATCAAAGCCATCGCCAGGGAGACTGGATTTAATACAGCTGAGGTATTTTCGAAAGCCTTTTATGGTAAACATGGTATTTATCCTTCCTATTTTATCAAAAAGCTTGAAAAACTGGAAAAATAGTAAGTGTTTAGTTTTCAGAGTTTTAAAGGTCGATATTCTTGAATATGCGGCAGCACTTCCTTTTTTATGAGTAAAAACATGATCCTTCTTTGTACTTTCGTTAACGAACTCACAAAAACAAAACATCATGAAAAAAGGAAATGCAAAAAAATTAGAATTAAACAAAATTAAAGTAGCTTCATTAAGTGATTCAAAATTAAAAACGATCATGGGAGGAGGAGATGGAATAAGTTGGATTCTTAAATGCGGACACGGGCAGGAAACCAAAACCAAAATAGACTTTATTGATGAGCCCGGTTGGTAGTTAACCAAAGACTTTTTTAATAAACGCAATACGCCCTGCTATATCGAGCAGGGCGTATTGCGTTTATAAGGGTATCTCTACTTTTTTTGATATTTTTGAGGCCATAACCATCAAGAACATATGCGATCCCTTATTCTTACCATTTTTCTATGCTTTTTTATGTGGCAAACCCAAGCCCAAAGGTTCACCATCCCAGATTCTTTGAAGGGAAAGAGTTATGAGGAGTTGTATCAGAATGTTTATGAAGCAAAAAATGATTCTACCTTAACTTTGATTTATATTAATACATATTTGGAAAAAGGAAAACAGGATAAAGATAATGTAGAAATTGCTTACGCCTATGGATTACTTTCACATTACCAGGAAGAAGATAAAGTAAAACTTCAATATTTAGATAGTGCAATAATGATAGGCAAAAATGCTGACCATTATTCTTTTCCTTCATTACCATACTCTCTAAAAGCAGGTTATTATTATCACAAGCTAAATTATGGAAAGGCACTTGAAAACTTGCTGTTCTCTTTGAAAGCTGCCGAAAAAAAGAAAAATGAAGCTCATATTAAGATGGCAAAACGTAATATTGCTGAGATTAAAAGTAAACTTGGTAAGTATGAAGAGGCAATGGAACTACATAGAAAAGTATTATTAAAAGATTCGAGAGTAGGGTTGGAGGGCGAAGTTGATACTATTAATTATTTATACCATGTTTTAAGAGTTGCGGAAGTTCATTCTAAAATGGGAGAAATTGATTCTTCATCTTTTTATATTAGAAGAGGAATAAAAATATCAAAGCTGGTAAAAGGATATGATTTATATCATAATTTTGTTCTCAAGGAGGGAGTGAATCATTACTATCGAAATAATTATCCTTTAGCGATTGATAGCATTAAGAAAACCTTGCCATTTCTTTCGAAATATATTGATAAAGATTATATTTTAAATGCCTACTTATACTTAGCAAAAGCACATAGCAAATTAGTTAACCGAGAAGAAGCTAAAAAATATTATCAAAAAGTAGATTCTATGGGGTTGGTTGAAGAAAATATGAGCCTAAACCTACGAGAAGCCTATAGCGGTTTAGCTAATTATTATAAAGACAAAGGTGATCTTAAAAACCAATTGGTCTATGTAAATAAACTTTTAAAATTCGATAGTATCTATCAAGAGAATTATAAACTCATGGATAAAAAGTTACTGGAAGAGTACGAGATCCCTAACGCTATCGCACAAAAAGAGGAAATTATAGCCACTCTAGAAGCAGAAAGAAGCACAAGTGCCACTCAAATTACCGTTATTTCTATGTTATTGGCACTTAGCTTAGGAGGGGTTGTGTATTACTATCGCAACCAACGGGTCTATAAAAAGCGGTTTGTACAATTGGTCAATACTACACAGCAAAAAACGGTAACTCCATCTGTAAAAGAAAATACAGTTAAAAATAAAACAGGTAGTACCGCCATAAGTGATGAAACTCGCAACCAATTGCTTGCGCAGCTCCAAAAATTTGAGGAAACGCAGGGCTATCTTAAACCCAAGATCAATGCCAAAGATCTGGCCAAGAGTTTTGGGTCCAATTCTAGTTACCTGTCTATTGTGGTGAATACCTATAAGCAAAAAAGTTTAAGTCAGTATCTTAATGATCTACGCATCGATTATGTGGTAGAGCGCTTACAGAGTGACACCAAATTCAGGAAATATACCATAAAGGCTATTGCCCAGGAGATTGGTTTTAATACCGCAGAGGCTTTTGCTAAAGCTTTTTGTAAAAAAACTGGGATTTATCCTTCGTATTTTATAAAGAAGTTGGAGGGGAGGAAATAAAGTAATGTAAGCTTGATAAAAGAAAATTTACGTCAGTCAGAGTGATTTTCGGTAGAAAATTGTATCGAAGACAAGTAAATTTTCTTTCAAAACTTATTCTCGATACTATTTTTTTCACGTTGTTTCAAAAAATCACTCGAATTGACGGTTTTTGATTTTCGATTTCTTTGCTTGCCCACCCTTCGGCTACGCTATTAGTTTAGCATTCTATATTTAGAGGAAGTTTAATCATGTTGAATTTCTGAAAAACCAGAAGGAAAAGGTGAACTATTTCGACTCTTAGATACTGCTCAGGAGAGGTCCGTCGAAGTGCAGGTTCACCCCACAAAAGGATTGATCTTATTGGGCTTCCTGTTTTTATGGTAAAACCCAAAGCTAAAGCCTACAGCTTCTTTATAAATAAAACTTTGCAGGCTTACATCATATACGATTGGGGCGTTTAATTCGCGCATAATGTTAAGGGCACGATATAATTTGGTTTTGGATATTTCTAATCGATGCGCCAATTCTTCCGGACTTCCAGTTGCCTGCATGCGTATCAATCGATCGATACGTTCGATAAGTTCGATTTGTTTGATTACAATGTTCATAATGAATTCCCTTACTTTTTTTAGTTTTTGTTTGCTGGTCGGGTCATGGTTCAAACAAATTATTCGGTTTTTGAGTGTGGGGTAAACCAAGACCTTTCATAGGATCAAATGTAGGGGGTAAACAGGGCAAAAAACAAGGCAAGAATGTCTGTTTTTATAAAATACGAGTCAAAAAATAAATATTAATAAATTGATAATCAAATAATTAATAAATATCACACCGAATTTGAGAGCCTATGTTTTTATAGGATAAAAAAGACGTCAAATCACTTGATTTTTGTTATTTATTATGAATTTTTCGAACCTTAATGGATTCAAAATTCTATCTAGTTTGTACGGGTGAAAACTTATAACCGGTCTAGAAAAAGATTAATAGTATATTTACTGCCTTTATAAAACTACCTTGCTTAAATCAACAAATACCAAGCTTGTTTTTAACACGTTTCAGGTTTGTGGGTTATTTAGGATGTTCTCGATAATCGAGATTTAAATGCTTCGAGGCTTGCGTCGAAATTAAAATTATTTTCCCACTTATGCGTTGAGGATTCACCTAAGGTAGTTTACTTTTTATATATGTTTAATGCAAAATGATGCACTATAAAAAATTATTTGTCTGTCTATTTCTCTTTCTGCTAGAGGGAGGTGTAGCCTTGGCTTTTCAGGATAATAATGAAAGTACCGATAAAAGCAGTTATGAATTCCTGGCCGGTGAGTTTTATAAAAACGAATCTGATTCTGCAAAGGCCGTAATCTATGCCAATGCCTATCTGGATAAAGCCAAAACCGAAAGAGATACCCTAAAGATGGCCGATGGGTATTATTTTTTGTCTTTCATTAATAAAGATGACGTGGCCCATGCGTATTATGATAGTATAATTGCTATTACTCAACATAAAAGTTCGGCCTATTATCCGCTGCATGGATATTATAACAAAGCCTACCTTTATTATTATGCTGGTGATTTTAAGCAGGCACTTGATTATTTACTTAAGACCAATAAAGAAGCAAAAAAACAAAACAACCGGGATTTTCAATATAAAAGTAAAAAGAGTATAGGGATTCTTAAAAGTAGAATAGGAGAACATCAAAGTGCGTTAAAAGCATTAAAAGAAAGTTATGAGTTTTATGCTCAAGATAAAGAAAGGAATCCATTTGGATATTTGACGACCCTTTTTGCATTGTCAGATTCGTATAATCTTAATAAAAAATTGGATTCGGCTTCCGTAATCAATAAACTGGGATACCAGGAGTCTATTCGTCTTAATAATGAGGATTATCGACATTACTTTGTCCTAAACGAAGGGATAAACCAATATAGCAAACAAAACTATGTTGTTGCCAAAGATAGCCTACAAAAAGCGATATCATTTATTCAAAATAATGATGATCAAGCCAATTTATCAATGGCATATTTTTATCTGGGCAAAACCCAGTCTTTTTTAGGAGAAAAAGTTGCTGCCATAGCTTCGCACAAAAAAGTAGATGACATATTTCAGGAGATTGGCGAAATCATGCCAAATAACAGGGAGAGTTATGAGATTTTAATAGATCATTATAAAAAAGCCGGTGATATCGATAACCAGTTACAGTATATAGAAAGGTTAATTAAAGTGGATAGTACATTACATACAAACTATAGGTATTTGATAAAAAATGTTGTACAACATTATGATACACCACAACTTCTTTCAGAAAAAGAAACGATTATCAGTTCCCTTGAAAAAAAGAAAAAATCATCATTTGCTACTATACTTATTTTGATTGTGATAAGTATAGTTTTGGGAACCCTATGGTTGCTCAATGAGCGAAAAAAGAAGATGTACAAAAAAAGGTTTGATGAATTGTATTTCTCTCAAACAACGAAAAAACCTGTGGTGAAAAAGAAATTGGACCCCAATGAGATTTATCAAATAGGAATTACTGAAGAAATGGTTCAGGATATTCTTGAGAAATTATCAGATTTTGAGCAAAGTAAAGGTTTCTTAAAACAAAACATTACTACAAATAGTTTGGCAAAAGAGTTTGATACAAATTATAAGTATTTATCCAAGGTTGTAAACGTATACAAGAACAAGAGATTTGGTATGTACATAAGAGACCTGCGTATCGAATATTCGGTAGAAAAACTTAAAACAGATCGTAAATTTAGAAACTATACCATACAGGCAATAGCCAAAGAATCTGGATTTAATACCGCCGAGGTATTTTCAAGATCTTTTCACAAGAAAAATGGAATACTTCCGTCTTACTTTATTAAACAATTAGAAAAACAAACCGCTGAAGGTTAAAACAGGTACTAGAGTTGACTGCAATGTATTTCTGAAAAACATTGTTTTATAATTGACTATTCTGGAAAACGGGTGATTACACGAGTAAAATCTATAGGTTTGGATAGAATAATTTCTAAGTTTGCCAATAGAAAACAAAAGTAAAGGACATCATGAAAAAAAGAAGCATTTCGAAATTGAGCTTTGAGAAGCTTACCATAGCAAAATTGTCTAACACCAATACTATTATGGGAGGAGCACCTATTCCTTTGACGAGTACAATTCCTGATGTGTGTACAGAAAAAACAGATCTTGAGAGAACGGGATCTGATAGGCCTACAGTTCCTCTCTCAGGTTTGTGTGCTGATTAAAAATTGTAATACCTATAAAAAACAAAAAACCCGGCTATTGGCCGGGTTTTATTTTTACTTTATCAATTCACCATCTTTATCGTGAAAATGATATTCTAAATACGTGTAAGCGTCTCTAGGTACAATCTTTACCCATCGTTTATGGTCAAAAAACCATTTTGATCGGGTAGATGGAAATCCTTTTGTTAAAAAAGCTGCAATAAAAGGATGCGCGCTTAGCGTGATCTTTTTATGATCTTTTTTGATTAATTTTTCTAATTCGACCTTTATTTTATCTACCAAAACAATAGGCGCCTCAATTTCGCCATTGATTCCGTTTGGATCTTCCTCTCGGGTTTTGATATTCATTTCTGGTCGCACGCGTTGTCGCGTGATTTGAATTAAGCCAAATTTACTTGGCGGTAAAATTTTATGCTTCGCTCTATCATCTTTCATCTCTTCTCGCAGATGATTAAAGAGGGTTCTTCGATTATCGGCGTTATTCATATCAATAAAATCGATTACGATAATACCTCCCATATCTCTAAGACGTAGTTGTCGAGCAACTTCAGTAGCACTAATAAGGTTAACCTCTAGTGCAGTATCTTCTTGATTTTTGGCTTTATTAGATCGGTTGCCGCTATTTACATCAATTACATGCATAGCTTCTGTATGCTCGATAACTAAATAGGCTCCCTTACTCATGGATACCGTCTTACCAAAACTTGTTTTGATTTGCCGTTCTATACCATATTTTTCAAAAATAGGCACTTTGGCATTGTGGAGTTTTACTATAGACTCCTTTTTAGGTGCAATTTCTTGCAGATACTCTCTGATTCTGTTGTAAAGATCTTCATCATCTACAACAATTGAAGTAAAGGTGTCATTAAATACATCTCTTAATATTGAAGATGCTCTATTCATTTCACCTAATACTTTTGATGGATGGTGTGCTTTATGTAATTTTTTACACATGGCTTTCCAACGATCCATCAGGTTTTGCAAATCTCTATCCAGTTCTGCTACTTTCTTGCCTTCTGCTACGGTACGAACAATAACTCCGAAACCTTTAGGTTTAATACTCTTAACGAGCCTTTTTAAACGTTCTTTTTCTTCTGATGATTCTATTTTTTGCGAAATAGAAATACGATTAGAAAACGGAACTAAAACTATATATCTACCGGCTATCGAAAGTTCTGAACTAATTCGAGGGCCTTTGGTAGAAATGGGTTCCTTTACTATTTGTACTAGCAGTGATTGATTTGATTTTAACACATTGGTAATAGTACCGTGTTTATCAATATCGTTCTCAAAAGGAAAATCCTTAAGAGAATAATTTTTTAATTTACCTGTGCTTACACGTTTAATGAATTTAAGTAAAGAAGATACTTGAGGACCAAGGTCATGATAATGCAAAAAGGCATCTTTTTCGTACCCTACATTAACAAATGCAGCATTAAGACCAGGGACAGATTTACGGATTTTGGCAATAAATATATCACCGACCGAAAAATTGCTGTCGTCTTCTTCCTTATGTAATTCAATAAGTTTTCCATCCTTTAATAAGGCAAAATCTGTAGAGGAACCAGATCTAATGATCAATTCTTTGTTCACTCTGATTAGATTTTTATCCCGGTTCCCTATAATTGAGGGGTGTCGGAATGGATTAAACAAATTTTTTCACAGGAATTTTTTATAATTCCATTGAAATAAAACAATTATATCGGTAGTAATGCTTGCTTTATTTCGATTTCAAAGAACTTAACTTTTTAAACAGAAAAAGTAGTTAGAAAACTACTTTTTCTTATGGCGGTTGGCTCTTCTACGCTTTTTACGCTTGTGCGTTGCTACCTTGTGTCTTTTACGTTTTTTACCACTTGGCATAGTGTTCTGTTTATTTATTATTATTTAACTTCTACGTTTGTTTTTACGCCTTCTACAAATACTTTAGCAGGCTTAAATGCAGGTATGTTATGCGCAGGAATCTTGATTGTCGTATTTTTTGAGATATTACGACCAGTTTTTTCTGCTCTAGTTTTGATGATAAAGCTTCCAAATCCTCTTAGATAAACGTTGTCTCCGCTCTCTAAAGAACTTTTTACTTCTTCCATAAATGTTTCAACAGTTGCTTGAACATCTCCTTTTTCTATTCCTAGCTTTTCTGAAATTTTTGCTACGATATCTGCTTTAGTCATTATATTACCTATTTAGGGGTTTCTAAATTTTCAAGGGGGCAAATATAAGAATTTAAATTCCAAAATATCAATACTTAAGATGAAATTATCTTCTTTATTCGCTTAATTTTACAAAACTAATCATTTTAGTTATGAAATTTCATAAAAAACTCATAACGTGGTACTTACAAAACAAAAGATCGATGCCATGGAGAGAAACAACCGACCCATATCGCATTTGGCTTAGCGAAATTATGTTACAACAGACCCGCGTAGCTCAAGGATTACCATATTATTTATCTTTTACCAAAACTTTTCCAACTGTTTTTGATCTGGCTAATGCAAAAGAAGATGAAGTGCTAAAATTATGGCAGGGATTAGGGTACTATTCAAGAGCCAGAAATCTGCATGCTACGGCAAAATATGTGGCTCATGAATTAGGAGGAGTGTTTCCTGATAATTATAAGGATCTTTTAAAACTGAAGGGAGTAGGAGATTATACTGCCAGTGCAATAGCATCTATATGTTATAATGAGGTTGTACCTGTAGTCGATGGTAATGTATATAGAGTGTTATCTAGATACTTTGGAGTCAAAACTCCAATTAATAGTACTGCGGGTATTAAAGAATTTAAAGAACTTGCAGTTACACTAATTGATCATAAAGACCCTGCGAATTATAACCAAGCAATTATGGAGTTTGGGGCCCTGCAATGCAAACCAAAAAAACCGTATTGTATCGTATGTCCAATCAATGAAGGGTGTGAAGCATTAAAAACTGGAAAAGTAGATGAGTTACCTGTAAAACTCAAAAAACAAAAGATTAAAAAACGATACTTTAATTATTTGGTTTTTTCTATCAATAACAACAAAACGATTATTCAACAAAGAACCGGGAATGGAATTTGGAAAGGACTATACGAGTTTCCTTTGATAGAAGATGAAAAACTGAGTATCGAGACCATTAAAACCAATTCGATTTTTAAAAACCTTCTGGTAAATAAAGATTTTGAAATTGTACCTTATTATGAAGAACCCTTGGTGCATAAATTGTCTCACCAACATTTGTATACCAGGTTTTACATCATAAAGCTACCTGAGGTCTCAGAAATTAATGGAGTACAAAAGACAGTAGATTTTCAGGAAGTGCATAAATATCCCGTTCCTATATTATTGGGTAATTTTATTGATGAGTTTTTTAAGTGATACTATGGTTTAAGTTTGTTTTAAAATAGCTTAACTCATATTTAACGTCATAAATAGTTTGATACCACAATCTGAAACTAAAATTTTTGTCAATTTTTTATTACATTTACTATATAGCAAAATTGATTTATAACACATTTTTGGAAAATAAGAAGTACTTAAATGGCGTTATCTAAAGGTTTATTATTTCTTTGCAAATTCTAAATCAAAAAAACAAACCAAAAGAATAGAATGTCTGGAACATTAAATAAAGTAATGCTAATTGGGCATACGGGAGATGAGGTGAAAATGCATTATTTTGAAGGAGGTAATTGTATTGGAAGATTTCCATTGGCAACCAATGATTCATATATAAATAAGAGCACCGGAGAACGTGTCACCACTACCGAGTGGCACAATATTGTTGTAAGAAATAAGGCTGCCGAAATTTGTGAAAAATACCTTAATAAGGGAGATAAGATTTATATAGAAGGTCGTCTCAAAACCAGGAAATGGCAAGATGAGCAAGGTAAAGACAGGTATAGCACCGAGATACAATGTACCGATTTCACCTTTTTGACACCCAAAAATGAGAACCAACCATCTGGGGCTACACCACAGAATACACCTCAAATGAATCCTCCTGCTGGCAATCCGCAGGGGAGTTCATCCGATACACCAGTAACCGAAGAAGATGATCTTCCGTTCTGATATGTTTAACTAAACAAAGATAATTTGGACCCTGATCCTGAACCGTTATATACTTCGTTATTAGTTTTTGATGTAATGCAAACCATTAACTTGATCATTTTGGTGGTTTTGTTGATTTTTTCTGCGCTTATTTCCGGTAGTGAAGTTGCCTTATTTTCTTTAACCTCAACAGACCTTAAGGACGAAGAAAATACTTCTAAAAGCCTTAGAATAATTTCTAGGTTGTTGGATAACCCCAAAAAATTATTGGCAACCATATTGGTGGCAAATAACTTTATCAATATTGCTATTGTATTACTGTTTGATTCTATTGGAGAAATATATTTTAAAGACCTTGATTATACATGGTTTGGATGGATTAACGTGCGATTTGTAGTCGAGGTCGGTGTAGCAACTTTTCTTATTCTGCTGTTTGGCGAGATTCTTCCAAAGATATATGCTAGCCGAAATAGAATAAAATTCTCAAAATTTATGGCCAAACCCTTGGCGATATTAGATTGGGGGCTTTCTCCGGTTAGCTTACCTATGAGAAAGATTACTGTTGGGATCCATAATCGATTAGGAAGGCAAAAATCAAATATTAGCGTCGATCAGCTGTCGCAGGCACTTGAGCTTACCTCTGATAAGGATACCACGGTCGAGGAGAAGAAAATACTTGAGGGGATTGTTTCGTTCGGAAATACTGATACCAAACAGGTCATGAAACCTAGAATGGACATTTTCGCCCTTAGCAATGCAGCTTCTTACAAAGAAATTCTTCCAGAAATTACAGAAAATGGGTATTCTCGCATTCCGGTGTATGAAGAAAGTATTGATAAAGTAGTTGGGATTTTATATGTAAAGGACCTTCTTCCGCATATCAATAAAACGAATTTTGATTGGCTTCCGCTATTAAGAGAGCCTTATTTTGTCCCCGAGAATAAAAAATTAGACGATCTGTTAAATGACTTTAAAGATAAAAAAAACCATTTGGCTATTGTTGTTGATGAGTATGGAGGTACAAGTGGATTGATTTCTTTGGAAGATATTATCGAAGAAATAGTAGGAGATATAAGCGATGAGTTTGATGATGAAGATTTGATATATTCCAAACTAGACGATAAAAATTATGTTTTTGAAGGTCGAACGGCACTCAAAGATTTTTATAAAGTTTTAAAGCTTGAAGATAATGGGATTTTTGAAGAAAAAAAGGGTGATGCCGAAACGATTGCAGGTCTTCTACTTGAGATATCAGGTAGTTTTCCGAAGCGAGGAGAAAAAATTGCTCTCGACCATTATTCATTTAAAATAGAGTCGTTGGATAATAAAAGAATAAAACAAGTGAAACTCACGATTAATGAAAAAGATAATGACTAGGTTTTTTATTTTGATTGGGCCCCTGTTACTACTATGCTCTTGCGGAGGTGAGGTGATTCCAAAACCGAAGGGAAAACTTCGATTAAGTTATCCAACGCCAAAATATATTGAAGTTGTGTCTGCGTGTCCATACACCTTCGAGAAAAATGATTTTTCTAAACTTCGAACGGCCCGAAGAAATAGAAGATGTTGGTACAATCTGGAGTACAACAAACTGAAGGCGACGATGTACATATCGTACTATGAAGTGCGAAACAATCTGGATTCATTATTACGAGATGCCCAAAATCTTACACAGGAACACGTTATTAAGGCTGATGGAATTTTACAGGAACCGTATGTCGACTCTGAAAATAAGGTATACGGAATGTTCTATGAGGTTACTGGAGATGCAGCTTCGCAATCGCAATTTTATCTTACCGATAGTCTAAAACATTTCATTGTGGGTTCGATATACTTTAATGTGAAACCTAACTATGATTCTATTCTTCCGGCAGCGGATTATCTTCGCAATGATATGAGACATCTTATGGAAACACTACGCTGGAAGGAATAAACAATAAATTATAGTTAATTTTTTTCCAAAAACATTTCGGCACAATAATAATTTTATAATTTTTGCAGCTCACGTAGAGGGAAATGCAAAACATAAAATTGAAATGGATTTATTTGATTATACTATCTCTTATATGGGGTAGTTCATTTATCCTTATCAAAAAATCTCTTATTGGTTTATCTCCATTGCAGTTAGGTGCTTTACGAACAGTATTCGCTGCTTTGTTTCTGTTTTCAATAGGATTTAAAAGTATTAAAACTATTCAGGGAAATGAGTGGAAATGGGTTGCTATTTCTGCTTTCGTAGGGACTTTTATACCAGCGTTTCTTTTCGCATTTGCCGAGACCGAGATCGACAGTGGTATCACTTCTATTCTAAATTCCCTAACGCCGCTAATTACTTTTGTGCTTGGAGTAGTTCTGTTTTCTATTCGGTTTAGCAAGAATCAGCTTATAGGAGTTATTATTGGGTTGATCGGTAGCATAGGACTTATTTGGGAAGGATCTATTATTAATCCACAACAAGATTATAGTTATGCTTTTTTGGTAATTATTGCAACTTTTGGATATGGGATTAATGTGAATATTATAAAGCGCCACTTACAACATGTTACTCCAATGGCAATTGCCAATGGTAATTTTATAGTTCTTGTTATACCGGCATTAATTGTATTGTATGCTTCGGATTTTTTTGCACTACGATTGTTTGTTGATCAAAGTGTGCAAAATAGTATTGCCTATATGGCAATATTGGCGGTACTAGGAACGGGTATTGCCAAACTCATGTTTAATAAGTTGATACAAATAAGCACTCCTGTATTTGCGAGTTCGGTTACTTATATAATGCCCATTGTCGCTTTAATATGGGGGTTATGGGATGGTGAGAAGTTCTCATTATACCAATTATTGGCTTCTTGTGTTATTATTTTTGGAGTTTATCTTACCAATAGAAATAAATAAAGGCCCGCTCTTTATTAAGAACAAGCCTCTATCATTATAAATTTGTTATTGTTTATTTGAAATCTTCGTCGGTTACCCCTTCATTGATTTTAATCTCTTTAATCTTAAATTCTAAAGCTTGAGGCCCAACAGTCATTTTGGTTACCTGCGGAAATTTAATGCCATTTACCTCTTTGTAATCACTATAAATTAATGTTGTAGTCATTTTTTGACCAGCCATTTCCTGAATAAGCTCATCTTTTATTTTTAAGCCACTTTCGGTATCAAAATAAGTAGTTTTTTTATCGCTCATTTTTAACTTATAGGCTTTTCCATCGCTGTAAGGCTCAACTCCTTCTAGAGTAGCTGTTGTGTTTTTTAACTCTGGAAACGGGAATACTTCTTTTTTAGCAGTATTCACTTGATCTTCGGTGTAATCAAGTTTTTGCCCTTGTTGCATGAAATAACCTTTACTTCCGTCAAAAACATTCTTACTCATAGAGTTTCCGTTAAACTGAACGTCGGTGATCGTTTGATTTTTACTTGTTACTTTCATCGTCATCATCAAAGCCATTCCATTCACAGAAGCATCAGAAGTTGAAAAGATAGATTTAACAGCTTCTAATTTGTCTTTACCCCCCATAGCTTTGAAGTAACTGTCAAGAACAGACTGTGCGGTTACCCCTTCTGGTGTTGCTGCATTATAATCGGGTTTTTCTGTTTTGTTACCGTACTTGTCGAAGTAGAAAACAGGTACTTTTTTTCCGTTGAAAGTAATCTTTTCAAGATTTTCGATCACATCACTTCCTTTGCCTGTTACAACCACACGTGCATTACTAGAGCTAAAATACTTTTGAGCTGCTTTTTGAACGTCTTGTGTAGTAATAGCATTTATATTTTCTAAATACTTTTTATAAAAATCTTTTGGTAGTCCTTCGGTCTCAATATTTAGAGCATATCTTGCAATAGTCTCTGGTTTTTCCAGATCCAGAACAAATCTACCAACGTATTTTGCTTTTGTATTTTTTAGTTCTTTATCTGAAACAGGTTCCTTGATGATACGGTCTACTTCTTTCAAAATTTCGACAACAGAACTATCTGTAACCATATTACGAACGCTTGCCGAAGCTCTGAATGTTGCTGGAGCATATTTGTCATCACCTAATCTAGAATATGATCCGTATGTGTATCCTTTATCTTCTCTTAGGTTTAAGAAAAGTCTGGCTTCACCACCACCCCCTAAAATCTGATTTGCCACGAATGCAGCAAGATAGTCTGGGTCCTTCATTTTAAGATCTACCAGATTTTGCACAGCAATTTCAGATTGTACTGCATTAGGAACATCAACAAAATTGATCTGTGTGTACTGAGTGTTAGCTGGTTTTGAAAAAGTAAAAGAAGGAACTGTTTTTTTGGTCCATGAAGTAAAGTTTTTGTTTATCAGTTTTTTTACTTCATCAAATTTTACATCCCCAACAATAATCATATAGGCATTGGTTGGCACAAAATAATTCGAATAGAATTTTTCTACATCTTCTAGAGTAACATTATTAACCGTCTCTTCATTAGTAAATTCTCCATAAGGGTGCTTTACTCCATAAGCTAAAACTCTTTGTACTCTAGAGGCAATTGATTTAACATCTTTCTCTTGGGTTTTTAGTCCGGTAAGTAGTTTTGCCTTCTCTTTTTCGAATTCTTCTTGAGTAAAATTAGGGTTAATAGCCGCATCTGCCATAAGTTCTAATATTCTTGGGAAATATTTTGATAAAGAAGATGCAAAAGCGCTTTGTGATCCAAAATTTATTCTAGCTCCTAGGAAATCTACCTCTTCATTAAAATCGTCTTTAGAAATTGATTTAGATCCGTTTCCTAAAAGACTCGAAGTTAGGATTGAAGTTCCGGACTTATCTCCTTCTAATATGGGTAAATTATCTATTTGTAATTGTACAGAAACTCTCGGAAGTTTATTGTTCTCTACAACTAGTACTTTTAATCCGTTGTCTAATTCAAAACGTTTTGCTTCTTTAAGATTTATTTCGGGAGAAGGTCCTGGTTTTGGCATCTTACTCCTATCTATTTGTGCATTTAGGTTTATGGTTATTAAAGCCAAAACCAATGTTATTATTATTCTTTTCATTTTGTTGATATTTCTTAGTTTTCAGCTTTTTTTCCTGGTAAATAATCGATAACGGCTCTTTGATTCGGTTTTAAATGTTTGTTTGCTACTTCTTTAATTTCTTCTCTTGTAATAGAACGATAAATGTCTATTTCTTTATTAATTAATGAAGTATCTCCGTATAACATATGGTATCTGGCCAATGAATTTGCAATTCCTTCAACGCTAGAATTAGAGTTTACGAACTGGTTTTCAAATTTGTTCTGTAATTTTTGATAATCTTTTTCAGAAATTAACTCATCTCTTACCTTTGCTACTTCCTCTTCCATTTCGGTCACCAAGGTTTCTAGTGGTACCTCTCCTACCGGGAGTGCAAAAACCAGATACATTCCATAATCTTCTTGTCCGATATTAAAAGCACCAACTTGCAGGGCTTGCTTTTGTTTATCGACCATCTTTTTATATAGTTTTGAACTTTTTCCGTCACTTAAATATGTAGAAATCATTTCTAATACATATGCATCTCGTTCTGTAAATCCAGGTGTTCTGTAAGCAATTGTTGCTGCTGGTACTTGTATATTGGGATCGTATGCCTTGGCATTAATTTGAGTTGTGATAGGTTCTTCTTTTGGATAATTTCGAACAATGTCTTCTCCTTTTGGGATAGCTCCAAAGTAGTCCTTAACAAGTTGTTTGGTTTTGTCAATCTCGATATCTCCAGCTACAACCAATACTGCATTATTTGGCACATAATACTTTTTATTATAAGCTATTACATCTTCTAGGGTTGCAGCATCCAAATCCTTCATGTATCCAATATTAGGATCCTTATAGGGGTGAACATTGAATAAATTTTTTCCTAAAACGGGCAAAATCTGACCGTATGGTGAGTTATCGTAACGTAGTCGTTTTTCTTCTTTTACAACTTCTTGTTGTGTGTCTACCCCTTTTTGGTCTATTACGGGATGTAGCATTCTTTCAGATTCCATCCACAAGCCAAGTTCAAGGTTGTTGGAAGGGAAGACTTCATAATAATAGGTTCTGTCTTGGGTTGTATTGGCATTGTTTTTTCCTCCATTAGAAGATACAATTTCAAACCATTTACCTCTTTCGATATTTTTCGTGCCTTCGAATAAAAGGTGCTCAAAGAAATGAGCAAATCCAGTTCTTCCTTCAGTTCGATCTTTTCCGCCTACATGATACATAACAGAAGTTGTTACTACAGGTGCAGTATTGTCTTGGTGCAAAATTACATGAAGACCATTATCTAGGTCGTACTCTGTATATTTTACTTCTTGTGCTCCTACAAATGCTGTCATCATAAGCCCACAAGCGATTGTGTAAAATTTATTTTTCATTAGTAAAATTTTGTTTTAGAAATATGTTTGTAAAGATCATACTTTGTTACAAATTTATCCAAAGAAATAATAAATTATGGATAGAAGACTGATAAACAATAAATTAACAAGCTTTTAAGGTTAAAAAACTCTTAATTTTCATACTTTTAATTGAGAATCTTTAAAGAAAAAATTATGAAAAAGTCTACTATCCCAGTAAAATATGGTGTTTTAATTGCTATCGGACTTATTGTTTATTTTTTAATTCTTTCACTTATTGGTGTTCAGACCAATCCTGTTTTCAGTTTAGGCAATGGTATTATAGTGGCATTTGGGCTTTATAAAGCTATGAAAGAGTACAAAAAAGAAAAAGGTAGTGATTTTGATTATCAAAAAGGGTTTATGGCTGGTTTATTTACAGGATTCAATGCAACTATTATATTCACAATTTTCTTTGCAATATATGTAACAAATATCAATACCAATTTTCTGCCAGAAATGCTGGCAAACTGGAGTTCTCATTATCATGTTGGCGTGGGAATAGTAGTATTTATTGCAGCAATTATGGGGTTTGCAACCACATTTGTACTTACCTTATCCTTTATGCAGTTATTTAAAGAAAGTTGGAATCCCAAAAAAAATCATAATTCTCCTCCTGTAGAAGCATAAAAAGATTTGTCTTTTAATTAATTAGCAGTATATTTGCACCCGCCTATTGAAAAATAGGAGATGTTCTAAAAAATAATTAATTAAACGTTACGCTATGTACGCAATTGTAGAGATAGCAGGGCAGCAATTTAAAGTTGCGAAAGACCAAAAAGTATTTGTACATCGTTTAGCAGGAGAAGAAGGAGACAAAGTTTCTTTTGACAAAGTTCTTCTTGCTGCAGATGGAGATAAAGTTACTTTAGGCGCCCCAGCTATAGATGGAGCTCAAGTAGGAGCGAAAATCACGAGACACCTAAAAGGTGATAAAGTTATTGTTTTCAAGAAAAAGAGACGTAAAGGATACCGTGTAAAAAATGGTCACCGTCAGGCTCTTACAGAAATCGTTATTGAAAGCATCGTAACTTCTGGAGCTAAAAAAGCTGCTCCAAAAGCAAAAGCTGTTCCAAAAGCAAAAGCTGAAAAAGAAGTGAAGGCTGCTCCAAAAGCAGAAACTAAAGCTGCTCCAAAAAAAGAAGCTGCTAAACCAAAAGCAAAAGCTGAAGATTTAAGCGCTAAAACAGTAGCTGAATTGAAGGAAATGGCTAAGGCTGCGGGAATTTCTGGAATTTCTTCTATGAAGAAAGCAGAATTAATCGAAGCTTTACAAGGAAAATAAAACAGCAACAGATAGCTCTGTTAGTATTAACAATATAAAACCTAAAGAAAATGGCTCATAAAAAAGGAGTTGGTAGTTCGAAGAACGGTAGAGAATCAGAATCGAAACGCTTAGGTGTAAAGATATTTGGTGGACAAGCTGCCGTGGCTGGTAACATCATTGTAAGACAAAGAGGTACAGCTCACAAACCAGGTGACAATGTTTACGCTGGTAAAGATCATACATTACATGCCAAAGTAGATGGTATTGTAAAGTTTACAAAAAAGAAAGATAATAAATCCTACGTTTCTGTAGTTCCTTTCGAGGCGTAAGGATCTTCCTTTGTAATATAAAAAAACCCTTTTCTACATTAGAAAAGGGTTTTTTTGTTGCTTAATTTCTTAATTGAAATCAATATCGCATATATTTTGTGTGGTATTCTTTTGATTTTCCAGTAATAGGTGATAGTTTTTTATGATGGTTGCCATTACACTTTTGTCACAATCTAACTCTTGGTTTTTTATAGTGCTCGATAATGTTTCTTTTCCTTCATAAGGTTGGTCGACAGATCTTTCGTCATAGGTTTTAAATAGGCATTTTATAGGTGTTTCATTATTAAAATAAACCCTATGTTCATCATAGGTCCAAATCTCGTTGGTAAAACCTTGATCTCGAGGTGTGCACTCATAATCCCAGGTCCAAGAGGTGTGTTCAAGGAAATAGAAAATTAATCTATTATCCCAGATATAGTAATGATAATTATAATTACTATGTCCTTGACTGAAGCTATAATTAATATATACTAAAGCATTATCGGTATAATAAAAACTCAGGTATGTTTCATGGAGTCCATTATCTTCACAATTGCCTTGAGTAATGATTTCACCAAGTTTCCTTTCTTCAAGTAATTCTGTAATAATGGCATACTTTTCTTTGATATCATTCATGCTGCCTTTTGTTTGGGCGCATAAAGGGATACTAAACAGAATTAATAGAAATAAATTTATGTTTAGTCTCATGTTCAAAAGTGTATTAAACGAATTTCCTAAATTTACAATACCAAATTCATAAATAGAATTAAAACCATGAAAACTTCAATGATCCATACACTATGGTGTACGCTTTTTTTTGTAGTTGTTAATTTTCAAGTTTCGGGACAAGAGATCCCTAAGTACGACTACCTTGAGGTAATTGTTATTCAAAAAGCAAACAATAGTGGAAAAGTGAAGAGAATAAAAGTCGAAGAACAACAATCTTTAGAAGGAAAACAAATTACGATTAAACAATTGGAAAAGTTAGGAAATACCTCTGATTTATTAAATTTCATGAATCAGGCCAACTGGGAGTTTGTAGACAGACAATCTATAGTCTCTGAAGAAAATGATCCTGTTTGGATGAGTTATATTTTTAGGAAGAAAAAGTAAAATAAAGCCCAAGATAGATAGAAACCTATCCTGGGCTTAAGTATAAAATTCAAGAATCTATTCTCCCTCTATATTTTTAATATTGTCGTCATAAACTCTATCGATAAGAAGTTTTCTGGGATCGATAGCTGCTTTTACAGGTAACGAATCTGTTTGAAAAGTGAATTTGGTCTGATTTTGATTTATTTTTACTCTCTTTTCATATATCAATTTTTCTTCGGCACCATCTGCGAAAACACCGATATCGATCCAGTCATTAATAGGTACCTTGGTCTCGTTTCCTAGGCTATCTGCTTTAATTTTATAGGATTCGATAGTCATGGATACTTCGTACTTTCCATTGTCCAGCTTCTTATAAGAAGATTCCTTCAAACGGTTATCATACAAGGTTATTTCTTTAAACCAATCTTTGATAAGATATTGTAGCGAATCAGGAACTTGGGGTTCTAAATACTCAAGAAAATCAAGTGAAGATGGATAAGGGGGATGTTGATATTTGTATTTATCAAGAAACTCTTTCATTGCAATATTTACTTTTTCTTCACCTATATAATCTTGTAATGCGTATAGAATTACGCTTCCTTTTCCGTAATGAATATAGGGTTGGTTTTCTACTTTGTATAATGGTAATTCTTTTTCTATTTCCCTACTACGGCCCGTTAGGTATCGATTGTGATCATACTTCAGGAACTCTCGCATTTTCATTGGGGTTTTGGCAATACTTTTTAAAGTCATAAGAGATGAATACTCTGCAAAACTCTCACTCATCAGGGTTCCTCCCTGCATATTTGCGCCAACCACCTGATGTGCCCACCATTGGTGACCCATTTCGTGTGCGATTACAGCGTCAACCACATTATTGCCGGTCTCATCTTCTAGATTAATTACAAAACCAATGGCTTCAGAATAAGGCATTGTTCCGGGAAATGCTTGGGCAAAACTGGCGTATCTTGGAAACTCTATTATTCTACATTGTTTATGATAATAGGGTCCAAAGTTTTTGGTGTAATACTCTAACGATCTTTGTACTGCATTCAACATCATTTCAACATTCCATGGGTGTTTAGAATCATAATAGACTTCAATATCAACACCGTTCCATTTTCTTGTGGCGATTTCATATCTGGCAGAGATGAAGGAATAAAAATTTTGAGATGGCTGATCTACCTTGTAATGATAATAATTTCTGTTGTTTTCTTTCCATTTTCGCTGTAATGAGCCAGGGGCAATTGCAACTTGATCATGTGCCGTAGAAATTATGGTTTCTACATTAATGTAATCCGAACGTCCATCGGTTAGATAATTGTTCATATGAAAATGATTAGGACCTTTCTGTAACTTGGGTGCTCTTGACTTGGGAGGTAAATCATATTTCTTACGAAGGTTTTTTTCAGATAATTCTATTCGTTCATTATAACCTAAAACAGGAAGTATTTCGAAATTGTTAAGGAATGTTCCGTTTTGTATAACTCTTGTATTTCCTCTGTTATTTTTAAAACCTTTGGTGGTATACTTATTATTAATTTCGATAGTAATAGTTTCTTTGGGAGCTAATGGTGTATCAAGTTTGTAAATTAGATACCCAAAATCTTTATCCTCAAGTACTAATTTGGACTTTGGAATGCTAAATGTGGTTTTCCATTCATCATCTATATTGAAATGTAATGAATCAATCGGAACGTCATTTTCATTAGTTAGCTTTATAATTGCTCTTGTATCTACATTTCTTTGATAAGGATAAATGTCTATGAAGTATTTTACATCTTTGACTTTTGGAAGTTTTATGTCTTTATACTTCTTGAACTTTTTCTCATAAGCTGCAGATAGCGCTTCTAGCTCATCAGATGTTTTATATGGATTTAATATCTGAGTATTGTAATACACAAATCCCGCAACGAGCATCCAAGCAAAAGTTGTAATCGCGATAGATAAGCGATATTTCTTAGGGACTTGTTTTTTGGCAATCTTTATTCTGTCTAGTAGTGAACTTGTTGCTCCACGGTTCCATAAAGCCCCTGCAACAAGAAGACATAGAAATGAGAATAATATCCAATAAATCCCGAACCAAAAAGCTCCTTTTACGCCAGGGCCAAACGCGTTCATATCAGAATATTCCAAAGAAGGTCTATCACCAATAGTAAGCATGTTTGTTTCAATATCAAAAATGCTTAATAGCAAGGCCAAAACGAAAATCATGAGGATTGATACAAAGTAACCAATGTACTTATTGTTAAGTAAGACTTGAATCATGATCATAACGCCACTCCAGACAATATAAATAGGTAGGTTGCTATAGATAAAATCTAGAAAATACACATCTAGTTCGATACGAGTATACCCGTTTACCACTTGATATATCACCCCGCATAAAATGAAGAAGATTTGTAAAATAACAGTAATTCCTACTAGAGATAGTGCTTTTGCTGCTAGCGAAATAAAGGATGTATGAGCGGTTGCGTCAATGACTTCATTAATCTTGCTTTCTCGATCTCTCCAGACCAATTCACCACTAAAAAAAACCAATATAATCACGGTATAGATAGCCGTATTATCATTAATTGAGTCAATTAATTTGTAAGTAAGAGGGTAAGATTTTAGTCCGAAGTATTCAAAACCTCCCGCAAGATCTGCAACCAAAATTATAGCACTAAATAAAAAAAGGATTTTGAAAGTTACGCTCTTTATAATACTTAGGAAATTTGTATAAAAGAAACTTCTGAACTGAATCCATTCTGTTTTTCCAGAGAATTGCGGGTTAATTTTTGGTAGCGAAAACACTTTCTTTTCTACAACGTCTTCTTTTTCTATCATTTTTACCTTCTTATTCTTTTCTTTAAATGAAAAAGTGAAGTAAGAAATCAAAAGAATGATAATACCAATTGTAGTCCATAATAGCCTATTTTGAACTAATATGCCATTAAAACCTGGACTAATCGTATTTTTTTCTGATGGTGTAAAGTATTTGGTATCTACCGAATAGGTTCTGATACCAAACATATCGGTAAGGGCAGCTATGGTTTCATTATCAATATCAGATGTAAGTGTTCCCGAGACAATATAGCCAATAATGATTATTAACGCGCCCACAAAGGAGATTACAGTACTTTTCCATTTATGTGCCATTGTATAAATTATGGTTCCGGCAAAAAACATATTTGGAAGAATAAATAATAGGTAATTATTTATAAAAGTTTGAAGGTGAAAATCACCAAATCGGTCAGCATCCATCCATCCTAAAGAAGGAGCAATTGCAGTTCCTATGATTGATCCTAAAAACACACCTAACATTGGTATGGTTGAAAGCAAAAGCGCGCCGAAGAATCTTCCAAAGAAATAACCCGGTTTACTTAAAGGTGTGCTAAATAGAATTTCATTAAAACCATTGTTGTGATCTCGTAAAGCGGCATTATTAAAAAATGCTGCAGCGATCATTAATCCAAAAATGGTCATAACTGAAGTATACAGCGTAATCGTGTAAGGGGAGTTTCTATAAATATTACCAATAGAACCGCCTATTTGTATGTTATCACTTGCTGTAGCTCCAAAAACCATTAAAGTCATCAATAATAGCATGATATACACCATAGGTTGTTTTAGTGTATATTTTAGTTCTGATATGAAGAAGTTTTTAAACATAATCTCGAATTTAATGGTTAAACGATAACATTATCTGTGTTGATTTTAGAAAAGAACACATCTTCGAGATTGGGCCTTACTTGTTCAAAACCATTAGCTGGATTAGAATCACTATAAACATGGATTAAAGGTTTTCCCCCGACCATTTTGTTCGAAATAATACTATATTCATTGGCATACCCTTCCAACTCTTCAAGTTTTATTATTTTTTGATATACTTTACCTTCTAATTCTTCTATGGCAGTATCCGGAGAACCTTGATATACTATTTCCCCAAAGTTCATAATTGCCATTTTTGTACAAAGTTCTCTTACATCGTCAACGATATGGGTAGAAAGAATGACGATCACATCCTTACCTACATTGGCCAAAAGATTGTAAAAGCGATTTCTTTCTCCAGGATCCAAACCAGCTGTAGGTTCATCTACAATAATTAACTTAGGATTACCAATAAGTGCCTGTGCGATCCCTATTCGTTGCTTCATTCCGCCAGAAAAACCTATTACACTTTTTTTGCGTTTATCATACAAATTAACCTTATCCAAAAGATATTTCACCATCTCTTTACGTTCACTGGATTTGGTAAATCCTTTAAGTATAGCTAAATGATCTAATAATTGCTCTGCAGTAATTCTTGGATACACTCCAAACTCTTGTGGTAAATATCCTAGTACTTTTCTAAGCTCTGCAGGCTGATTAATAATGTCAATATTATCAAGGGTTGCTGTTCCTGAGTCTGGTTCTTGTAACGTTGCCAGTGTACGCATTAGAGATGATTTCCCCGCTCCGTTTGGTCCCAACAATCCAAACATTCCATTTTCTAGTTCTATTGATACATTGTCTAATGCTTTTACTCCATTAGGATAGGTTTTGGAGAGATTTGTGATTTTTAGTGTGCCCATAAAATGTTACTTGTTTTTGATTGTTTTTAATATGACGATGTGTATGACATTTCGTTACAAGGTAATTTTTAGAAGTATGTGACTCAATATAAATACAAAAAAATGCATTCTGTCCATAAAGACAAGAATGCATTCTTTTAAAGCTAGTAAAGCAACCTAAAAACCTGAGATCACTTTATATATTATTTTAATATCGGTAATATTCTGGCTTGAATGGTCCTTCGACCGTTACACCAATATATTCGGCTTGTTCTGGCCTTAGCGTTTCTAATTCAGCTCCAAGACGTGCCAAGTGTAATTTTGCTACTTTTTCATCAAGATGTTTTGGTAGCATATATACTTCGTTTTTATAATTTTGGGAATTGTTCCAAAGTTCAATCTGTGCCAATGTTTGGTTGGTGAAAGAGTTACTCATTACAAAACTTGGATGTCCCGTTGCACAACCAAGATTTACCAAACGACCTTCTGCAAGAATAATAATATCTTTACCATCAATAGTATATTTATCAACTTGCGGTTTAATTTCGTCCTTTGTGTTTCCGTAGTTGTCATTTAACCAAGCCATGTCAATCTCGTTATCAAAGTGACCGATATTACAGACAATAGCTTTATCCTTTAACGCTTTAAAGTGTTGCGATTGTACAATATCTTTGTTACCAGTAGTTGTGATTACGACATCAGCATTTCCAATTACAGTATCCAATTTTTTCACTTCATAACCATCCATTGCTGCTTGCAGAGCACATATCGGATCAATTTCAGTAACAGTAACGATAGATCCAGCACCTCTAAAAGAAGCGGCAGTACCTTTACCCACATCACCATATCCACAAACAACTATTCTCTTACCAGCAAGCATAGTATCGGTAGCACGACGAATGGCATCTACAGCACTCTCACGACATCCATATTTATTGTCAAACTTAGACTTGGTTACAGAGTCATTTACATTAATTGCGGGCATTGGTAAGGTTCCGTTTTTCATTCTTTCGTATAAACGGTGAACCCCTGTAGTCGTCTCTTCAGATAAACCTTTAATATCATCTACTAATTCTGGATATCTGTCAAGTACCATATTGGTAAGATCCCCACCATCATCAAGGATCATGTTTAGTGGTTTTCTATCTTCACCAAAAAACAATGTTTGTTCTATACACCAATCAAACTCTTCTTCGTTCATACCTTTCCAAGCATAAACAGGGATACCTGCATCAGCAATTGCGGCAGCAGCCTGATCCTGAGTCGAGAAAATATTACATGAACTCCAGGTGACCTCTGCTCCTAGTGCGACAAGAGTTTCGATTAGGACTGCAGTTTGGATGGTCATATGAAGACAACCAGCGATACGTGCACCTTTAAGAGGTTGCTCGTCTTTATATTCTTCACGAAGCGACATTAGTCCAGGCATTTCGGCTTCTGCCAATTCAATTTCTTTTCTTCCCCAAGCGGCTAATGAAATATCTTTCACTTTGTAAGGAACATAAGGTGCTGTTTTGGTACTCATAAATAGTTTATTTTATGTTTATCAATTGTGCTCTAGTATTTGGCACTAATTTGTTCTAAATTCGTTTTTCTGAAAAATAAAGAATTATTTTCTCAAATTTCAGTTTGCAAAGGTACGTAATAACTTTAAGAATCTAAATGCCTCTTTACAAAACTATAACAGTAGATAAAGGTACTAATGTGTTGATTTGGAAGATCGAAGAAACCTATGAGTCACTTTGTAAGGGAATCGAACTTACACAACATTGCCAGAATCGTGTTGATAACATGAAATCAGAAATACATCGCCGGGGTTTTATGAGTGTTCGGCATTTATTAGGTGTCATGGGGTACACAGATCACGATTTGTTTTATGATGAATTTGGGAAACCACATCTTAAAGATGGGAAACATATATCTATAACTCATTCTTTTGAATTCGCAGGGATTATTATAAGTGATAAAGAAATTGGGATTGATATTGAAAAACAGCGTGAAAAAATTCAAATAATTGCGCACAAGTTTGTTAACAAGGCAGAAAGCAATTATCTAGAAGAAAATGATCTCGATAAAATCAGGGCATTAACGATTCTTTGGGGAGCCAAAGAATCGTTGTATAAACTATACGCAACACCTGGATTAAGTTTTGAAGAGCATATTTATATTTCGGCATTTAAGTTGGACTATCCTTTTGTTTTTGGGACAATTAATTACCAAGATAAAATTAGTCATTATGGTCTTGCTTTTATAGAATTTGAAGGATATACGTGCGTATATGCGATGCCTTCTTTAAATGATGATTTTACATAGTTAATAGATCCGAAACAGGCAATAACATTTATCTTCGTATATTTTTAACAGTTAATTTATTTTGCGATATGCAAGTATCAATAGAACTTACGCTGACACCTCTTCAAAATGATTATGAATCACATATTATCAGGTTTATTAAGCGTTTAAGAGCTTCACAATTTAAGGTATTAGAAAATCCATTAAGTACACAGATTTACGGCGAGTATGATGAAGTAATGTCTTTCGTTACTAAAGAAATAAAAACAGCCTTTGGGGATATGGATCATGTTTTGGTATATATGAAAATGGTAAAAAGTAATCGAAGTGACTATGAGCCACATTTTTGATTATCTTTTTGGTCAGTATGAAGCATACTCGACTATAGACATTTCTTTAGAAGTAATTGCTGTAATTTTTGGTATTACTAGTGTCTTATGTGCATGGTTCAACAAAGTTTGGGTATACCCGACAGGAATAGTGAGTACAGCTATTTATGTTTATTTGCTATTGAAATGGTCGCTCTTAGGGGATATGATGATCAATGCATATTATTTTATAATGAGCATCTACGGCTGGTACATTTGGACACGTAAAATAGATGAAACTCATGTAACTCCAATTACACGTACAACTACAATAGAAAAAATAGTAGAAGTATTAATTTTTATGGGGACACTAATTTTTGTTTATGTGGTATATATTACTTTTGATAAATGGAATGATTGGACCGCTTATGTCGATACAGTAACTACAGCAATATTTTTTGTAGGAATGTGGTTAATGGCTCGACGAAAAATTGAAAATTGGATATTTTGGATTATAGGCGATATTATTTCTATTCCCTTATATTTCTATAAAGGCTTTACATTCACAAGCCTTCAATATGTAATTTTTACTATCATGGCAATTTTTGGATATCTGGCATGGAAGAAAACCTTAGACAACAGAGTAGTAATTGCATAAAGGTCGTACTTTTTGGACCCGAATCTACCGGTAAAACAACACTGGCAAAGCAATTGGCGAAACATTATGAAACTAATTGGGTTCCCGAATATATGCGTGAATATCTTCAGGAAAAATGGAATAAGAAAAAAGAAGTTTGTACATACAGCGATCTTCTGCCTATTGCTACAGGTCAGATGAGTTTGGAAAACGAATATGCAAAAACGGTAGATAAGCTGTTATTTTGTGATACTAACCTTTTGGAAATAAAAGTATATGCCGAAGTATACTATCATGGCAAAGTGCCCGAAACCTTAAATAAAATTTCATTAGAAAATGTTTATGATTTGTATCTTTTAACTTATATTGACACCCCTTGGATCGCTGATGATTTAAGGGACAAACCCCACCATAGAGAAGAAATGTTTTCAAGATTTAAAGAATCTTTGGATAAACATGATATTCCTTATATAACTTTGAAGGGAGACAAAAACTCTCGATTACAAGAAGCAATAAAGATCATTGATCAATTAATAGAACAAAAAAGTGAACATAACAGATAAAGATATTAAGTTAATTAAGTCAAAAGGACTAACAGTAGATAAAGTACTTTCTCAAATTGAAATTTTTAAAAACGGAATTCCTTTTGTTGCCCTGCGAAGTGCTGCAACTTTGGATAATGGTATTTTAAAATTTACCGAACACTACCAGTCCGAATTAACCAAACTTTATGATGCCAGGGTTTCAAATTTGGAGACCATCAAATTTGTTCCGGCTTCTGGAGCAGCCACACGTATGTTTAAGGAGTTATTTAAATTTCTTGATAATTATGATTTTGAGAAAGAGAGTCTGAACTCATATACCAATCATGAAAAAGCGAATGCTATAAGACTTTTCTTAATAGGTCTTGAAAAGTTTCCTTTTTATGATACAGTTATGGAAAAAATAAAAAGTGCCTATCCTAAGTTCGAATCTTTAACTGAAGGTAGACAGTTGCATATTTTTGTTGAAATGATGCTCAAAGAGAAAGGGTTGAACTATGGTGATTTTCCAAAAGGGTTGCTGCCCTTTCATAAATATAGCTCTAGCACGGCAACTTCATTCGAAGAACATCTTTATGAAGCAGCGGGATATAACACAAATGATAAAGGAGAGTCGAAACTTCATTTTACAATTTCCAAGGACCATTTAAGTGGTTTCAAAGATGAATTTGAGCGAATTAAGAAAAAGGTAGAGGAAAAAACCAATACTCGATTTAGTATCACATATTCTTTTCAAAAAGCCGAAACCGATACAATTGCAGTTACCGAAGACAACGAACCTTTCAGAACAGAAGATGAGTCATTGTTGTTTAGACCAGGAGGGCATGGTGCACTTATCGAGAACCTTAATGACCTCGATGCAGATATAATTTATATTAAAAACATTGATAATGTGGTGGTGCGCAAATATCAAGATGAAGTTTCTGGTTATAAGAAAGTATTGGCAGGGAAATTACTCGAAACTCAAGATGAAGTATTTAGAATTTTAAATGCCTTAGACCAAAATAACCCTACAAATGCAGAATTAAAAGATATTAAGAAATTTTTGGTACAGCAGCTTAATGTTCGATTGCCGCTGGACTTTGATAAATTCTCTGAAAAATTTAAACTAGAATTTTTAAGAGAATCTTTGAATAGACCAATAAGAGTTTGTGGTATGGTAATTAATGAAGGAGAACCGGGAGGGGGTCCCTTTTGGATCAAAAAAGAGAATGGAAGATTGGTATTACAAATTATTGAGTCTCCTCAAATTAATAAAAGAGATAATCGACAAAGAGAGATATTAGCAAGCTCTACTCATTTTAATCCGGTTGATTTGATTTGTGGGGTTAGAGATTATAAGGGAAATAAATTCAATTTGCTAGATTATATTGATCCCGATGCAGGATTTATTACTAAAAAAAGTATGAATGGGAGAGTGCTTAAAGCATTAGAGCTTCCAGGTCTTTGGAACGGAGCTATGGCCAATTGGATTAGTGTATTTGTTGAAGTTCCTCTTACAACATTTAATCCTGTAAAAACGGTGAACGATTTACTAAAATCTGCACATCAGGTAAAACTCTTTTCGTGAATACTTCAAAAGTCATAAACGAGTTAAAATTTAAAGCGATAAGAAGCTCTGGAGCCGGAGGGCAACATGTTAATAAAGTGTCATCAAAAGTCGAGGTTAGTTTTGATGTAACAACCTCAAAAGGACTTACCGAAGATGAAAAGCTACTTCTTATACAAAAGTTGGCATCGCGATTAACCAAATCAGGAGTGTTGGTTATACAGTGCAGTGATACCAGAAGTCAACATCGAAATAAAGAATTGGTGTTACAAAGAATACTTGATACACTTTCTGCGAATCTTCAGAAACCTAAAAAAAGAATACCTACCAAACCCTCAAAAGCGTCAATCAATAAACGCCTGGAAGGCAAGCAAAAATTATCTCTCAAAAAAGCAAATCGTAAAAAACCACTTTGGTAAACTTAATTACCACACAAAAGTGTGTAGAAATTCTACGCTTTTGTGTAGAATCCACGGTTTTCAACACTTTATGAATTATTCGAATTAAAAATTAAAACATTGATTATCAATGTTTTATGTTTTTTACTATAAAACCATACGATTTGGAACAATTATTACTATTTATTATGTGTTGATGTAATTCAATAACCCAATGAAAAAGTTACCAATGATAGTAGCAATAGTAGTAAGTATCTTTTCTGCACAGGGTGCAATAGCTCAAGATGAATTGGCCATTAATAATGGTAGTAGGTATCTGGATTATGATGAGCAACATGAATATACTGAAATCAATACTGTAGATTTACCTTTGGCGTTACAAGAAGCAGCAGCCAGAGATTTTACAAAACTAAGAATAGCAGAAGCTTATATATCAAAGGACTATACATATAAAGTCTTTTTGAGAGATCATAACGATAATACAAAGATTGTATTTGCAAGCGCTAATGGCGAATGGATAGAGCCAAACGACAATAAATCTTAAATCTAGGGGTAGAAAAAGGATATCGTTTTGCAACCAAGGACGATATAAAGTTGTTTAGTGCTAAAAAAGAGACTCACTCCCAAGGGTCTCTTTTTTTATGTTTTTATCTATACAAAGTGTTTTTAAATTGTAATTTTATACTGTGGTTATTTGAGTAAATAAATTATAGGATATGTCTAAAATACTTATTATTGAAGATGACGTTGCTTTTTGTACAATGCTCAAGACTTTTTTGCAAAAAAAAGAATATGAAGTTGAAACTGCATTTTCTGGTAACGAAGCTATCCCTAAAATCAGACAAGACTTTTTTAATGTTGTATTAACCGATGTGAGATTACCAGACCATGACGGTATAACTTTACTAGAAGAAATATTAAAGCATAACCCCGGTACACAGGTAATTATTATGACTGGATATGCAGAGATTAATATGGCTGTTAATGCAATCAAACAAGGAGCATTTGATTATATATCCAAGCCATTTAATCCAGACACAATATTACAAACGATTGAAAAGGCCTTAGGGTCAAAAAGTAATACCACCGAGGTTAAAAAGGTAAAAACAGCTCCCAAAAAGACCAATAATGATAACCATTCGTTTGTGAGAGGAGTTAGCGATGCTTCCAAAAAACTTAATGAATATGTTGCCCTAGTAGCACCAACCAAGATGTCAGTTTTGGTTGTCGGTGATAGTGGTACAGGTAAAGAATATGTTGCCAGTAGTATTCACAAGGCCAGTAAAAGATCAGAAAAACCATTTGTAGCGGTAGATTGTGGTGCTGTACCTAAAGAAATAGCATCTAGTGAATTCTTTGGGCATATAAAAGGGTCCTTTACTGGTGCGGTAAATGATAAAGTTGGACATTTTGAAGCAGCCAATGGCGGAACCCTGTTTTTAGACGAGATTGGAAATCTAAGTTATGAACTACAGGTACAATTGTTAAGAGCGCTTCAGGAAAGAAGAATTAAACCAGTGGGTAGCAATAAAGAAATTGAGGTTGATATTAGAGTGATTGCGGCTACCAATGAAGATTTAAGTAATTCAGTAAAAGAAGGTGATTTCAGAGAAGATCTTTATCATAGACTTAATGAATTTACTATTAAGGTACCTCCTCTTAAAGATAGAATTGAGGATTTAATGCTTTTTGCTAATCATTTCCTTGAAGAGTCAAACATGGAATTAGATAAGAATGTAGTAGGATTTGCAGATGAAGTATTGGAGGTTTTTAAGAAGTATGAATGGCCGGGAAACCTGAGAGAGCTAAAAAACATTGTAAAACGTTCTGTTTTACTTTCACAAAAAGATATGATTACTCTCGATATTTTACCTAATGATATAGCCTATGCTACGCAAAATGCAAAACATACCTATGGGTTGTTTAAAAATCAAAATGAACAGGAACTTATTCTGGACGCATTAGAAAAAGCAAATGGAAATAAGGCCAAGGCTGCCAGAATGCTCTCTATTGATCGTAAAACATTATATAATAAGTTAAAACAATACGATATTAGCCTTTAGTGCTCTACTTTTAGTTTTCCGATTAGGTCTTCTATCTTTAATATCCCTTCTTTGGTTAACAATAGTGTAGATTTTTCATCAAGTTCATATTGATCCGGGTGTTCTAGTTTTTCTAATATAGGAACTACTTCTTTTGCTTTGATCTGTTTAAACATTGGAAGCATCTTATGTGCAATTTTTTTAATACTAAGAACATCTTTTTGTGAAATTCGGGTTTTTAACTCAGCCACGTTGTTAACGGTACTTTCATAAAATGTGTCCAAAATTGCGTATAAAGAGTCAGAGTCTCCATGTGCAAAAAGCATTAGATCACCAAGAGAATATGCTTGATTTGGGTCTTCCTCTTGAACATCAGCGTCCTGATATTTTACCAGATCTACGCTCAAAATATCGGCAATAAGGTCTATTAACTCTTTAGGGGCATACGGTTTTCTTAAACTTCCCGAAAACCCAGCTTCTTGGTATTCGGTAAAAGATGTATCGGTTCTTCCAGACAATGCAATTACAGGCAAATCTTTATAAGTAGTATTATTTTTTATTGCTTTCAGAAACTCAAAGCCATCCATTTTTGGCATCTGAATATCGGTAAGAACCAAATCATACATATTCTTTTGTAAAAGCGAAATAGCTTTAAGCCCATTTTCACAAACATCATAGGTTAATCCTGCAAGAGTGGCTACTTCACTTGTTAGTGCTAATTGACTAGGGTCATCATCTACGATAAGCACCTTTTTATTTGAGAAATTTTGTATTTCCAAGACTTCATTTTCTTCTTCTGGAGCTAAAGAATTTGAAAGTTTGATAGGAATGTAAATTGTAAATTCACTGCCAATGTTTGGCTCACTTTTCAGTGTAATTTTACCATTAAGGAGCTTTATTATTTTTTTTGTGATAGCAAGACCAAGTCCAAAACCTCCATACCTTTTCTCGGTGTCTTCGTCTCCTTGAGAAAACTCTTCAAAAATACGCTGTTGTTGTTCTTTTGTGATACCAATACCAGTGTCTTTTACCGCGATTACTAATTGCTTTTCTGCCAGTCCATTTTCTATTATTTTACTTTCGATAGTTATAGACCCTTCATCAGTAAATTTGTAAGCATTGTTTACAAGATTTGTTAATACTTGTTTAATTCTAAAAGGATCGCTTAGGTATTGCTTTTTTAATTGATCATCTGTATTTATAAAAACATCCAGATTTTTTTTGTCATTGATTGGAATGACACTCGAGATGGTGTTTTCAATTAACTTTTTAGGAGAAAAAGGTAGTTCTTCAATCACCATGCGACCAGCTTCTAATTTCGATAAATCAAGTAAGTCATTTACCAGGTGAAGGATATAATCTGATGATTTTTTTAAATGCCCCAGATAATGCTTTTGTTTGTTATTTAATCCCGTTCTTTCTAATAAATCCGAGTAACCAATAACAGTATTTAATGGCGAGCGTAAATCATGTGTTACGGTATTTATTAACGATTCACGCGTTTTTAATAGTGATTCTGTATACGTTTTTTCGGCTTCAAGTTCATTACGATATTTTTGGCTTTTAGAAACATCTTTGGTAATCAAAAACAAGAAAATGATTGCAATAAATAAACTTATTCCAGCTATAATGATGATAATATTCGAAGTAGTTCTTAATACTTCACTAGAGGCATCCAGACGTGCAAAATATTGATTTCTTTCATTACGTTCTATTGCAGCCAGAAGGTCCCTTAATTGTTTTGTAATGATTTGATCATTCTTAAGAAGATTGTCTTCTTTTATGGATATCTCACGTTTATACTTTTTATCTTTTTGTTCGAGTTCTGCCAGGACTTGTTTAACAGATGTAGCAAGCGAGTCAACGGTTTGATTGGTTAATCGTTGGGCATTATCTTTTTTTGTATATTCTAGAATATCGATAAGAGCTCTTCGGGTACGGGCATCATACTTTTTGAATCTTTCATCATAGTTTTCATATCCTCCAAAGCTTTTATTTACTTTTTTTAACTCTTCAATTGCAGTTTCATAAAGCCCTTTTTGTTTTCGTTGCTCATAGATTTTTATGAGGGCTTCAAGGTTGTTGTTTTTACTATCAATTAGAAACTTGATGCTATCGATTTTTTTAGTTTGCAAGGTGTCGTCAGAAATTTCTGAAACTTTATTAATCGTTTTGAGTATTGTGTCTATTTTTGTTTTATAGGTTTTAAATTTTGCAACGTCGGAAGTTTGAATGATGTTTCTGGTTAAACTTTCTGCTTCGTACAATCCTGTAATTGCTTCTCCCACAAGGAATAGCTTTTCATTATTTTCACTTTTTATTTCAGTGATTTGAGTATAATTAGTTATTTGTTTATAAATCACCCAAAAAGCAGTAACGGCGAGTACTCCTGCAAGAAGATAACCTGCAATAATTTTAAAAGTAATCGATCTTTTTGTGTTTTTCATTTCTTAAGGTCCTTAATACTATAACTAAAAAAACTAAAAAGCATTGTTTATAGGTTATTATAGCAAATAAATTTACGATAAATCAATAAAACATAGTATTTTTGCGCCCAAATCTCAAAGGGGTGCTTTTTTGCAGTTTTGAATTTTAAGTTAAAAGTGTTGAGTGTTTTACTTTAACATTTAAAACTTATCACTTAAGACTTTTAAGGGCTGAGATCATACCCGATGAACCTGGGCGGGTAATGCTGCCAAGGGAGGCCGAGCGTGAAGAAAATGTCCACCGGACATTTTTAGCGAAGGAGCCAGACGGCGCGTAGGCATGTTAAATGCTTATATTTTTATCAATTAATTTTTAACAGTAGAATAATTACCCCTTTTATTCGTAATACATTTTTTACGAATGAAACGTTTATTATTTTATTCAATGTTTTTCCTGGCGGGTGTTACAATGCAGGCTCAAGAAACACAAAAAGATTCTATTCCTAACGGAATTGAAAAACTAGATGAGGTTTTAGTGAAATCTGTACGGGTAGATGCCGATTCGCCTATTACACACTCTAACCTGTCCAAAGAAGAACTAGCAGAGCGTAATCTAGGCCAGGATATAGCTACCCAGCTTAATTTTCTTCCAGGGGTTGTGACCACATCAGATGCCGGTGCAGGAATTGGATATACCGGATTTAGAGTAAGAGGAACAGGAAACCAGGGAATTAACGTCACTATCAATGGAATTCCATACAACGATGCAGAAAGTCTTACCACCTTCTTCGTTAATTTACAAGATTTTACTTCTTCTATAGAAAGTTTACAACTGCAACGGGGCGTTGGAACCTCTACAAATGGTCCCGGAGCTTTTGGGGCTAGTCTAAATATTCTTACAGATGCAATTTCCGATGAAGCCTATGGTGAAACTTCTCACTCTATAGGGTCATTTAATTCACGAAGGCACAATGTAAAATTCAGTACAGGGCTTTTAAACAATCATATCGAAATATCAGGACGTTTATCACAGATCAAATCTGATGGATATATAGATCGTGCATCATCAGATCTAAAATCGTATTTTTTACAAGGTGCATACAAAGATGAAAACACCTTGATTAAAGCAATTAATTTTGCAGGATCTGAAATTACCTATCAATCCTGGTTTGGCATTGATGGCACAACTTTAGAAAGTAATCGTACGTTTAATCCGGCAGGAGCCCGCTTTGACGATCAAGGAAATCCAGAGGGATTTCACGAACATCAGGTAGATAATTATAAACAAGATCATTATCAGTTACATTGGAATCAAAAATATAATAACAATTGGAGCTCACAACTCAGTTTGAACTATACGTATGGACGCGGTTTTTTCGAAGAATATGTCGATGATTGGTTTGAACAAAATGTCAATTTCGGTAATGAAAGTACACTGGCATTTTACGGGCTCGAAGACGTTGAAATAGGTGGAGAAACCATTACTACATCAGATATCATTAGAAGACGATGGTTGGATAATGATTTTTATGTGATAAATGCAAATGTTAATTATAAAGATACTTCCTGGGATGTGACATCCGGATTTTATGCGAGTCGCTATGATGGAGATCATTTTGGAGAAGTCATATGGGCACGTTTTGCCAGTGATTCAGAGTTGGGCGATCGGTATTACTTTGGAACAGGTGATAAGAGAGAAATGTCTGTATTTGCGAAAGGAGATTATCGTTTAAATGATCATTGGCAGTTGTATCTGGACTTACAAGGAAGGTTTATTGATTATACCACTAATGGGATCAACTCGGATATAGAAGAATTTATCATCGACGAAAATTACAGCTTTTTCAATCCCAAAGTTGGTGCAACCTACAAATTAAATGATAAAAATCAGTTTTATGCATCCTATGCACGTGCTAATCGTGAACCGAATAGAACTGATTTTGAAAACGGAAGTCCAAGACCAGAGCGGTTGGATGATTTTGAACTAGGATGGCGTCATAATAGCTCTAAACTTAACCTAAGTGTAAATGCGTATTACCTAAATTTTACAGATCAACTCGTGCTAACAGGAGCATTAGATAATGTGGGTGCACCAATACGAGCCAATAGTGGGAAAAGTTATAGGGCTGGGGTCGAAATAGATGCCGCGGTATCTTTAGGATCCAAATTTAGTATAGCGCCAAATGTGGCAATAAGCACTAATAAGAATAGAGACTTCTTTTTTCAACGAGATGGAGTACTTACAAATTTAGGAGATACAAACATTTCGTTTTCACCAAACCTCGTGGCGGCAAATACAATACAGTATCAACCTATTGATAATTTGAGAATAGGGTTTTTATCAAAATTTGTAGGCGAACAATATATGGGTAATATCGATAGTGAAACTTCTAAACTGGATAGCTTTTTTGTTAACGATCTTAATATTATTTATGAAATTAAAAACCTTCCTGTTTTCAAATCTATTGTGCTAACAGGATTAGTAAATAATGTCTTTGATGAAGAATACGTGTCCAATGGATACTTTTTTACATTTGATGATGATTTTACGAACCCAGGGACAGTTACTACGGTTGAAGGGGCTGGTTTCTATCCACAAGCCGGAATCAATTTTTTATTAGGAGCTACACTAAAATTTTAAGTAAAAAAGAGGTTAAAAATGTTTTTTTAACCTCTTTTTTTATATAAGTTCAGTACTTTTATACACATAAACTTTAGGGGTGTCCTTAAACTTTGGTTTAGGTCTGAGAAATACCCTTTGAACCTGATGCGGTTAGTACCGACGAAGGGAAAAGTTATAATCACATTTTTTATTTGTGGTTTCTCTTCTCTATGTAGATAACACTACCTAAAGTTTATGGAAATAGTTTTAAAATATGACCATAAACGTAAACAATCAACCTCGATCAATTTCAGAAAATAGTTCTATATCCAGCATGTTGGATCAGCTTGATACAACTAAGAATGGAATAGCCGTAGCCATAAATAACATCGTAATACGCAAAGACCAATGGTTAGAAACTGTACTTAAAGAAAATGATCAAGTAACCATTATTCAAGCAACACAAGGAGGCTAATAAACATTAAGTCTAAAACTCATACTATGAAGAAAAAAGATACAGCACCACAAGAAAATGTAGTAACAACCAAACCATTTCCTAATTCAAAAAAAATATATGTGCAAGGAAAAATACATCCCCAGGTTAATGTGGCGATGCGCGAAATTTTTCTTTCAGAAACAGTGGATAGCTTTACAGGGAAAAGAACTCCAAATCAACCTGTGATCGTTTATGATACCAGTGGCCCCTACACAGATCCTTCAAAAAAGATTGATGTGCATAACGGGATAGATCGAATATGTGAGCAGTGGATATTAGATAGAAACGATGTAGAAGAATTGGATAATTTTACGTCTAAATATTGTAATGAACGATTAAATGATGAGAGTTTAGACCATTTAAGATTTAATCATATTCGCAAACCCAAACGTGCAAAAAAAGGAAAAAATGTTTCGCAGATGTATTACGCCAAGCAGGGAATCATTACTCCCGAAATGGAATACGTAGCCATTCGCGAAAATCAAAAAATACAGGAGGCAAAACGATTATCAAAGCAACATCCAGGACAAGATTTTGGTGCTAATATCCCAGATGTGATTACTCCAGAGTTTGTAAGAGATGAAATAGCCAGAGGACGAGCTGTAATACCTTCAAATATTAACCATCCAGAAAGTGAACCAATGATTTTAGGAAGAAATTTTCTGGTTAAGATTAATGCCAATATTGGGAACTCGGCTACCACATCAAGTATCGAAGAAGAAGTAGAAAAAGCAGTTTGGGCATGCCGATGGGGAGCAGATAATATTATGGACCTTTCTACAGGAAAAAATATTCATGAAACAAGAGAGTGGATCATTCGAAACTCACCAGTACCAGTAGGTACAGTACCTATTTATCAAGCCCTAGAAAAAGTAAATGGTAAAGCCGAAGACCTTACTTGGGAGATTTTTAAAGATACCTTGATCGAACAAGCAGAACAAGGAGTGGATTATTTTACAATTCATGCCGGAGTTCGACTGGCATATGTGCCAATGACAGCAAAACGTATTACTGGGATTGTTTCCAGAGGAGGTTCAATAATGGCAAAATGGTGTTTGGCACATCATAAAGAAAGCTTTTTATACACACATTTTGAAGAAATATGTGAGATAATGAAAGCTTATGATGTAGCTTTTTCTTTGGGAGATGGTCTACGCCCAGGGTGTATTGCAGATGCAAATGATGAAGCACAATTTGCAGAATTAGAAACTTTAGGAGAATTAACAAAAATAGCTTGGAAACATGACGTGCAAACCTTTATCGAAGGACCCGGACATGTGCCAATGCATATGATCAAAGCCAATATGGATAAACAATTAGAGGCTTGCGGCGAAGCTCCTTTTTATACTTTAGGACCATTAACCACAGATATAGCTCCAGGGTATGATCACATAACTTCTGGAATTGGTGCCGCTATGATTGGTTGGTATGGTACAGCAATGCTTTGTTATGTTACACCAAAGGAGCATTTAGGGTTGCCAAACAAAGAAGATGTAAGGACTGGGGTAATCACTTATAAACTGGCGGCACATGCAGCAGATTTGGCCAAGGGTCATCCTGGTGCACAACATCGTGATGATGCATTGAGCAAAGCAAGATTTGAGTTTCGTTGGGAGGATCAATTTAATCTTTCACTAGATCCCGAATTGGCTAGAGAGTATCATGATGAAACACTACCTGCTGAGGGAGCAAAAATTGCACATTTTTGCAGTATGTGTGGACCTAAATTTTGTTCAATGAAAATCTCTCAAGAGGTAAGGGATTATGCTGCAAAAAAAGAAATAGATGATCAAAAAGCCCTCGAGGAAGGAATGCAAGAAAAAGCACAAGAGTTTAAAGAAAAAGGAAGCGAAGTTTATTTATAAGAAATAAAAAGATTCACGATGTTAATCATACTTACTTCAGAACGAGCGATAGAAAATGAAGCTGAACTGATCAATTTACTGTTTTCAGAAGGATTAGAACGCTTACACCTGCGGAAACCTGAATTTAGCATCAATGGCTATCGCGGGCTTTTGGATCAGATTAAGGCACAGTATTATGACCGGATTATGTTACATGAACATCATGAACTATTGCAGGAATATTCGTTACGCGGAATTCATTTGCAAGAACAAGCAAGGTTGGATTTAGGTGATGCTTTAGAAGTAACGTTGAAAGTTTATGAAAACAAAGGATTAAAAGTGTCTAGCTCTTTTCATTCAAAAGAAGATATCGTGAAATGTATGGGTCATTTTGAATACGTTTTATTAAGCCCCGTTTTTGGATCAATTTCAAAAGCAGGATACAAAGGAAAAGGATTTGATGTTACAGATCTTGATGAATATGTAATAGGTATGGGAGGCATCAATGAAAACACATTACAAGCAGCATGCGATCTTGGTTTTAAGGGTGTTGGAGTTTTGGGAGGTGTTTGGAATTCTGGAGATGTTATAGAGAGTTTCAAGATAATTTATGATAAACTAATGCAGGTAAAAAAATCATTAACATAAAGTGAAAGATCGACCTTTTGTATTAACGATTGCTGGTTTTGATCCTTCTAGTGGAGCTGGACTTACTGCCGATATTAAGACTTTTGAGGCATTGAAAGTATATGGATTGTCGGTGTGTACAACCAATACAATCCAAAATGATATTGATTTTATAGCATGTCATTGGGTTGATATAAAAGTAATCAAAACGCAAATCGAAATTCTTTTTAGTCGTTTTGAAATAGATTTTGTAAAAATTGGAATAGTGAAGGATTGGCAGGTATTGAACACGATCATTAATGTACTTTTTGAGAAGAATCCCGATATAAAGATTGTCCTGGACCCTGTATTGAAATCTAGTTCTGGTTTTGATTTTCGGAAACCTAATTCAGATGCAAAACAAAAATTCAAGATTCAATTTGAAGAGATTTTAAACAAAGTTTATTTGTTAACACCAAATTTTCAGGAGATTGAGAAATTATTTCCAGAAAAAAGCATTGCAGAAACGATAAAGCATATTAGTAGTAAAACCAATATTTTACTTAAAGGAGGACATAGAGAAAATCAAATAGGAGTTGACGAATTGTTTGTGCAAAACGATAATCATTTCATGCTAAACCCTAATGGGAAAAATATATCTGAAAAACATGGTAGCGGTTGCATACTTTCTTCGGCAATAACGGCATATTTGGCTTTGGGCTTTCCTATTCTGAAGGCTTGTTATAGGGGAAAACGATATACCGAGAAAGTTCTTAGTTCTAATAAAACCCTTCTTGGGTATCATAGAATATAGGAGTTAAGAATACAGAAGTTATGAGTAGATGAGGTAAAAAGTTAAATGTAATACAATGAATACATCAAAATCTTTTGAAGATCTAATTGTTTGGCAAAAAACACATCAGTTTGTCCTGAAAGTTTATGAACTGACACAAAATTTTCCCAATTCTGAAGTATATGGTTTATCGAATCAATTTAGAAGAGCTTCAGTTTCTATCGCAGCTAATATTGCAGAGGAGGGATATAAAAAGAAGGGAACGAAAGATAAATTAAGATTTTTTAATATAGCTCAAGGTTCTTTGGAAGAATGTAGATATTATTTAATACTTACAAGAGATTTGTCATATCAAGAAAACATAAATGAAGAGGCTGATTTGTTAGTTGAAGTTAGTGAACTTCTTAATGCTTACTGTAAAAAGATTCTTAACTCATCTACTCTTAACTCCTGAATTTTTATGGAAAAATTACAATATATATCACAGGGAAAAACACCCGATGAGCATCTTCATAATATTGAAGAAGTCTGCAAAGCAGGAGGTAAATGGATTCAACTTAGACTAAAAGATATAGACCTTGCTACAAGTGTCAATACGGCAATTAGATGTAAGGAAATTTGTGATCAATTTGGGGCAATAATGATTGTAAACGATGAGGTCGATGTTGCTAAAATTGCACGAGCACACGGTGTTCATTTGGGTTTACAAGATATGAATCCGAAAGATGCCAGGGATATGCTTGGTGACAACTTTATTATCGGAGGAACAGCAAATAACGTTAACGATTGCTTAAAGCATATTGAAGCTGGAGTTGATTATATAGGCCTGGGACCATTTAGATATACAACTACCAAGAAGAACTTAAGTCCCGTTTTGGGAGTTAAAGGGTATGAGCAAATTCTTGATACGTTTCAAAATAAAAATCTAAAGGTACCTATAGTAGCTATTGGAGGTATCGTTGAAAATGACATAAATGCCCTAATACAAACTGGGATTTCTGGAATTGCTGTTTCTGGCTTGCTTACCAATACCAAAAATTTAGAAGAAACGATTAAAAATATAAAAAACGCTTTGAGCTCTCAAGAATGGATACACTAAAAATTGCAGACAAAGAATTCTCATCTCGTTTATTTACGGGGACCGGAAAATTTAGCTCTTCAGAAATGATGAAAGAAGCTTTATTAGCTTCAGAAAGCGAATTGGTAACGGTTGCTTTAAAACGAGTTGATGTTACCGATAAAAATGATGATATTTTAAGCCACCTTGATCATTCGCGAATCAATTTATTACCTAATACTTCAGGGGTACGTGATACCAAGGAAGCTATTTTTGCAGCACAATTGGCTAGAGAAGCTTTAGAAACAAATTGGATTAAATTGGAAATTCATCCAGATCCTAAATATCTATTACCAGATCCAATAGAGACTTTAAAGGCGGCAGAAGAATTGGTAAAACTCGGCTTTATAGTAATGCCTTATATTCATGCCGATCCTGTTTTGTGTAAACGCCTAGAAGAAGTAGGAACCCAATGTGTTATGCCCTTGGGAGCTCCAATAGGTAGTAACAAAGGCCTAAAAACCTTGGATTTTCTTGAAATTATTATCGATCAGAGTAATGTACCGGTAATTGTAGATGCGGGTATAGGTAGCCCATCACATGCTGCTCAAGCAATGGAAATAGGTGCCGATGCGGTTTTAATTAATACGGCAATCGCAGTATCTCAACAACCCATTGAGATGGCAAATGCGTTTAAAATGGCTGTCGAAGCAGGGAGAATAGCTTTCAAAGCAAAGCTTGCTCCAATAAAGCAACATGCCGAAGCCAGTAGCCCCTTAACAAGTTTTTTAAATGAATAGCTTTAAAGATATATTTGATCAATATAGCTGGAATGAAACACTTTTTAGTATTCTTTCTAAGACAGAAGATGATGTAATTAGTGCTTTAAACAACCAAAAACGTAATCTTGAAGATTTCAAAGCATTAGTTTCTCCTGCTGCAAAACCCTATTTAGAAGATATGGCCCGGCAAAGTAAGAGTATTACAAAAAAACGTTTTGGAAATACAATCCAGATGTATGCGCCTATGTATTTGAGTAACGAATGTCAAAATATATGTACATACTGCGGTTTTAGTATAACCAACAAAATTCCTAGAAGAACATTAACCAATGAAGAAATTCTAAAGGAGGTTGATTTCCTGAAATCCAAAGGATATAATCATATTCTTTTGGTTACGGGAGAAGCAAATAAAACTGTTGGAGTTGAATATATCAACAATGCTATTCAGCTTATACAATCAAAATTTGCGAATATCACGATAGAAGTGCAACCCCTGGATAAGGAAGATTATGAGTTATTAATAGAAAGTGGCTTATATGCTGTGTTAGTCTATCAAGAGACTTATCACAAGTCAGCATATAAAAAACATCACCCTAAAGGAAAAAAATCCAATTTCGATTATAGGTTAGAAACCCCCGATAGATTAGGTCGCGCAGGTATTCATAAAATAGGATTAGGAGCTCTTTTTGGACTTGAAGATTGGAGAGTGGATAGCTTTTATACTGCTTTACATCTTCAATACTTGCAAAAAACCTATTGGAAGACTAAATATTCTATATCATTTCCAAGATTGAGACCTTTTAGTGGGGGATTAGAACCTAAGGTTGAGATGACCGATAGCGATCTTGTTCAATTGATTTGCGCATATCGATTATTGGATGAGGATGTCGAATTATCGATATCAACTCGAGAAAGCGAAGTGTTCAGAGAAAACATTGTCAATTTGGGGATAACTTCTATAAGTGCAGAATCAAAAACAAATCCTGGGGGATATAGTGTGGAACCACAATCTTTGGAACAGTTTGAAATTTCCGATCAGAGACCAACAGAAACGATCGTAGAAATGCTAAAGGCCAAAGGACTTGAGGTGGTGTGGAAAGATTGGGCCCATAACTGGCAATAGATATTCGGTGCTGTATTAATTTGTGATTGTTAATACATTGCCACTTTTTGATATTCTATATGCTAATAAGGGGAACCCACCTTCACCTTGGATTTGCTGTCCAAATGAAGTGATTTCATAAATATTTTCATTCCCATCGCAATTAGAAGAAGCTCTAGAACCTTCAACAGTTAAAGTAGAACAAGACAGATTGGGATCTACATTAGGGTCACTAAGCTCATAAGCAAAAAACTGCCTGTCATCCTGGTTATAAATAATCACTCCTTTGATACCTCTACCTTCTGTTCTTTCTACAAAAATTCCTCCCGGAAACCCAAGGTTGTCATATTGAGGTAGGTTAAGGTTGATTTGAAAGTTTACAGATACATTTGGTAAAAAAGGATTGACCTGGCGATCATCACTACTACATGACAATATTAAAGTAATACATATCAAAAACACTATCTTTTTCATAACGCTGTTATTGTTTTGCCAAATTACGTAAATTTGTATTCTTCAGTAAATTTTTTGTTATCTTTGAATAACAAATCCCATTTCTATGGGATTTTTTGTATTTATATAAACGATGAAGTTATGAGCAAAGTATCTTATTACACTGCAGAGGGGCTAAAAAAATTAAGAGACGAATTAAATCATCTTAAAGATATTGAACGCCCAAAGGCATCACAGGCTATTGCCGAGGCAAGAGATAAAGGAGACTTAAGTGAAAATGCCGAGTATGATGCTGCAAAAGAAGCTCAAGGTCTATTGGAAATGAGAATTTCTAAACTTGAGGAAACATTGGCCGGTGCACGTTTAATTGATGAATCCCAATTAGATACTTCTAAAGTATTAATTCACTCTACCGTGAAGATTAAAAATCAAATCAATGGGGCAGAGATGACCTATAAGCTAGTGGCGCAAAGTGAAGCAGATCTCAAGACCGGGAAAATTTCGGTAGACTCGCCAATTGGTAAGGGTTTATTGGGGAAAAGCGTAGGAGAGGTAGCCGAGATTCAGGTTCCTAACGGAATTATGAAGTTTGATGTCGTAGAGATTACAAGAGAATAAAGATTACTTATCACTAATGTTAAAAGCCTTTTTTGTACCAAAAAAAGGCTTTTTTATGATTTTTTCTTACAAATAAATAAACTATATTTCGAGACTAATAATCCAACTAAACTTTATTAAATGCCTACCCTATTCACTAAAATTATTAATGGTGAAATTCCTTCTTATAAAATTGCCGAAGATGAGAATTTCTATGCCTTTTTAGACATTCACCCAAATGCCAAGGGGCATACCCTATGCATTCCTAAAAAGGAAGAAGATAAATTATTCGACCTTGATGACGAAACGTATCTTGGTTTAATGAGTTTTTCCCGGAAAGTAGCCAAAGCTATAGAAAAAACAGTACCATGTAAACGTGTGGGTGTTGCTGTTGTGGGATTAGAAGTGCCGCATGTGCACGTACATCTAATACCTTTAAACCAAATGAAAGAAATGACCTTTGAACATAAAATTTCTATGTCCGCTTCAGATTTTGAAGCATTAGCTTTAGAAATTCAATCGAATTTTTAGGAGATGCCAAATTCTGAATTTAAACTGTCTTTAACGCTTCGAATTGATTGGAGCGAAATGGATACTTATATGCATGTAAATAATGTGAATTTTATGAAATACATGCAAAGTGCACGAGTTCAGTTTTGGGACGTTACAGGATTGGCGAAGCTTTATGAAGAAACCAAAAAAGGACCTATGCTTGTTTCTACTAAATGTGATTTTAGACATCCTCTGTTTTTTCCTGGAAACGTAATAATAAAAACGAAAGTAGAGTTCATAAAAAACTCAAGTTTTGGGTTGTATCATAAACTTTATAATGATGAAGGTGTGCTTTGTGCCGAAGGACATGATGTGGCAGTTTGCTTTGATTTTAATACTGATAAGACGTTTAAAATTACATCTGAGTTGCGCGAGATAATGGAAAAATATTAATTTAAGAAGGTAACCCTAATAATTCTGGATGATATAAATAGATATATCCAGCAGCCAAAATTAGAATTACGACTATAACTAAGAAATAGGACAAACCAGTGAATTTTAATGATCCAGGAAGGGCCGTAATTGTTTTTTTGTGGTAGTCATAAACACGTTCTATGTCTGTTGTCCATTGTCCAGGGTAGATAGTGTTTTCGCATTTTCCACATTCAATACTTTCGAATACATTTTTTTTTGTCCTAATCAAAAGTTTTGACTTTTGTTTTTCTTGTTTAAATGAAAGCACCATTCCGTCATTAGAGTAGCACTCTGGACAATTATTGGTAAGTTTTGTTTCTTTTAAAATAATATATTCACTTTTCACAATATCTTAATTTGGCATCTCAATGAGATATAACGTGTGGGAAGAAATATTGTTATATTATTTTGGGATAAATAAAACGGGGTTAAAAAGGTGATCAAACAGTTGTGCCAGATTTACGAAAAGTAATCTGAAAGGTAGTGCCCTTATTAATTTCTGATCGTAATACTTTAATTCTACCAAGATGATATTCTTCAATGATTCTCTTTGCAAGAGATAATCCAAGTCCCCAACCCCTACTTTTTGAGGTATACCCGGGCTCAAAGATTTTCGTAAATTTTCCTTTCGGAATTCCCTTACCTGTATCTTTTATATGTATAAATACACGTTTCGCATCATCGGTAAGGTCAATTTTTAGGTCTCCTTTACCCCTCATAGCATCAATTGCATTTTTTACCAGATTTTCTATAGTCCAACTGTATAATTGAGAATTAAGCGATACGTAAATAGGTTTTTCTGGTAACTCGAGTGAAAAATTAATGAGCTTTGAACTTCTTGATTGCAAATAGGTGTATGCATCTCTAGTTTCCTGAACAATATCAATTTCTTCTAGATTAGGAATAGAACCGATTTTAGAAAAGCGTTCGGTAATTACTTTTAATCGTGCGATGTCTTTTTCTATTTCAGTAATATATTCTGGATTCACATTTTCGGCTTTTAAAATTTCGTTCCATCCGACCAATGAGGATAGTGGTGTGCCGATTTGATGCGCTGTTTCCTTGGCCATACCCGCCCAAAGCTTATTTTGCTCACTAGCTTTTGAGGTAGTGAAAAAGAAATATATCACCCCGATTAATAGGAATAGAATTAAAGCAATGGCCAGGGGGTAGTATTTTAGTTTATTTAAAATATCCGAATGGCCATAATATATATATTGAACAGTTCCTTTCAGATCTAATTCGATAGGTTTGTTTTCCGATTTTAGTTTATTAAGATATGATTTTAACTTTCTCTCATTTTCGATTAGAGTTTCAGATAAATTTTGAAAGTAACTAGGATCGGGTTTACCAATAGAATCTCTAATAAAATCACCTTGGGAGTCTGTAATAATAATAGGGATTGATCTATTTGTAGCTCCAATTAAAATAGATAATTCGAGATAGTCATCAGATTGTTCGCTGTTTAATGCCTTTTGTGATTGGGCCCATATTTCTATCTTGGTACGTTCATCATCTTTTAGACGTTGAAGAAACAAAGATGTGCTCCATAATACAAGAGCAGTGATTACTACAACGGCAATGATTATAAAATAACTAGAGAAATTACGCTCGTCAGAGAAATTCATAAAAGATGTTAATCAAATCTTAATTATAAACGGTTTTAAACAATTTTATTGTCTACAAAATATAACATTAAAACTTGTTTTCACCGTAATTGGGAGACCAAACTTTAATTATCTTTGTTCAATATAAAACAAATTATGGTTACAATTAACCCTTCAGAGGTTTCTACAGGAAAATTACATGGTCTTATGTTGGGCGCAATTGGTCCCAGACCTATTGCTTTTGCAAGTACAATAGATAGTAATGGTAATCCAAATTTATCTCCTTTTAGTTTTTTTAATGTGTTTAGTGCAAATCCGCCGATTCTTATATTTTCGCCAGCCAGAAGAGTAAGAGATAACACTACAAAACATACATTAGAGAATGCAGCAATTACCAAAGAGGTTGTTGTAAATATCGTGAATTATGATATTGTTCAGCAAATGTCATTATCCAGTACAGAATACCCAAAGGGTATTAACGAATTTGTTAAGGCGGGACTTACTATGGTGCCTTCAGAAAGGATTAAACCTTCTCGTGTGGGAGAATCTCCTGTTCAGTTTGAATGTAAAGTAAACGATATTGTTCCTATGGGCAAAGAAGGAGGTGCCGGTAATCTTATTATTTGCGAAGTAGTGTTGATGCATATTAACGAAGATGTTTTAGATAAAGACGACAGAATCGATCAACACAAGATTGATCAGGTAGCACGTATGGGAGGCAATTGGTATACAAGAGCTAACAAGGGGATGTTTGAGGTCCCTAAACCGCTTAGTACAATAGGAATAGGTATAGATTCGTTACCAAAAGATATTAAGAATAGTTCTGTTTTTACTGGTAATGACTTGGGGAAACTAGCCAATGTACAGGCAATACCAACAAAGACTGATGCTTTGAATTTTGTTAATAACCAAGGGGATATAAAGACGAAAATCGAGCAGGCAAACCAGATAGAAATTCATAAATTTGCAAAGCAATATCTAGATCAGGATGATATAGATGTGGCATGGAATATTTTATCAGCAAAATTATAATACAGTATAGATGGAAGTACAAGGTAAAGTAAAGATGGTAGGTGAGACTCAAACCTTTGGTAGTAATGGTTTTAGAAAAAGAGAGATCGTTGTAACTACAGATGAGCAATATCCACAGCATATTATGGTAGAATTCATACAAGATAAGTGTGATTTGCTAAATAATTTTCAAGTAGGACAGGATGTAAAAATCAGCATTAATCTACGTGGTCGTGAATGGGTGAATCCGCAAGGAGAAACCAAGTATTTTAATTCAATTCAAGGTTGGAGAATTGAAAGCCTGCAACCAGCTGCTCCTGCCGCTGCTGCAATGCCTCCAACGCCTCCTGCTGATGCTTTCGAACCAGCAACCGATTTTTCTGAAGAAGATCATGACGATTTACCATTTTAGGTAAATAATAAATGTCATCCTAAGCTCGTCAAAGTATTGTCGAGGTATAAAGTAAAAAGTCCGATAGAAATATCGGACTTTTCATATTGTGGTTTTAGGTTAACCTTTTAATAAAACTCAAAAAAGCAATGATGAACAAAATTTATCTTAAAAGGTCCTAACAAATATTGCGATTTTTTTGGTCAATTCAAACAACTGATTGATATTTAACGTTGTATACTAATAGACATAGGTTTTGTATATTCTAACAGATGTAATACAGTTTCCGCCCGCCGATCATGCTGATATTGATGGATTATTAGCGATAGGAGGAGATTTGTCTGTAAACAGGCTATTAGAAGCTTACAACAACGGTGTTTTTCCCTGGTATAGTTCTGATCAACCCATATTATGGTTTAGTCCCAACCCAAGAATGGTACTCTTTCCAGAAGAACTGAAGATTAGCAAAAGTATGCGTCAGCTCATTAGGAAAGAGCAATTTGAGGTAACTTTTAATAAAGATTTTGAGAAGGTAATAGATAATTGCGCCACTATTAAACGCACAGATCAGGAAGGAACATGGATAACAAACGAAATGCAAATGGCATATGCCGAATTGCATAAATTGGGTTATGTGATCTCTGTTGAGGTATGGGAAAAAGAAGAACTGGTTGGGGGATTATATGGTGTTTGGCTTGCCGATAAAAAAGTTTTTTGTGGTGAAAGTATGTTTAGTAGGGTGAGTAATGCTTCAAAATATGGTTTTATAAAATTGGTAGAATGGTTAATACAAAAGCAAGTAAAATTAATTGACTGCCAAGTGTATACAGAGCATTTGGCAAGCTTAGGGGCTAGAGAAATCCCAAGAGAAGAGTTTTTAAAGTTTTTAAAATAAGATGGCATGTTTATTCATAATTTAGGATTAGAAAATTCGGTTTTAAATCAATTTGTATTAGAACTTAGAGATGTCGAAATACAAAAGGATAGTATGCGTTTCAGAAAAAATATTGAGCGCATAGGAGAAATATTAGGTTATGAACTTAGCAAAACATTGCATTATAAAGACAAAATTATACAAACACCCTTAGGGGCAAAAAAAGTGTCTATTCCTGAAGAAGAGCTTGTACTGTGTTCAATTCTAAGGGCGGGATTACCTTTACATCAAGGGTTGTTGAATTATTTTGACAAAGCCGAAAACGCCTATATCTCGGCATATCGAGATCATAAAGATAGTGAAGGGGATGAGGACCATTTTGAAGTGGTGGTAAACTATTTGGCTTCTCCCTCGCAACAAGACAAAACCTTGATTTTAGCCGATCCTATGTTGGCAACCGGAAAAACATTAGAGAATACATATCGAGCAATGAAAGGGCATGGAAAACCAAAACAAATACATATCGTTTCGGTAATTGGATCAGAACAAGGAGTATCATATGCAAAAAATGTATTTCCAGAAAATACACACTTATGGATAGCTGCAATAGACGAAAAATTAAGTAGTCGTAGTTATATCGTTCCTGGGTTGGGTGATGCGGGTGATTTGTCTTTTGGAGTAAAGTTATAAGTAATATGTTTATTGTCTTTCGACAATCTTTTGAGTGCTAACGAATTAATTATGCGCTAGATTCGAAAAAATCAGTTTTCTTTTCAATTCGTTAGCACTATAATAATATAAAAAAACAGACTTTTTAGTTTTCAGTAAAAGATTGAGTTAATTTCTCTCCGTTTACACTTGTGCCGAGTGCTTCCATTGCGACTATTGGATTCCAAAAATCTATATAACTAAAGATTTTTCCTTCATCTGTCGTTTTTACAATTGAAATGTATTTTTGTTGATATGGATTCCCTGTAGAAAGTGCAATACCATTACTCTCAAATTCTGCTATTACCAAATTAGGGTTCGCTGTAGGATGAAAGAAAAGGTTTATAAATTCTACTTTGAAATGCTTTGGGAAATTTTTCATGTACTCATACAAGGCCTTTTTTCCTTCTATTTTTTTAGGAAATCCTTGTGGTCCGTAAGGAAATTCAAGAATTCCGTTTTCTGTAAATAAATTAACCCATTCTCTTATTTTACCACTAGAGAGATAGGTTAAGTGACTTCTAAATGTTTGCTGTGCTGTGTTTTGAATTTCTGTGTTCATTTTGCAATTTATTTCTTGTTTATATAAACAAAAATAAATCGCAAAGTGCTATAAAACAATAGGTTACTGCAAAGTAAGGTAGTTACCTTTTGGTTGGAATTTGTAATAGATTTAGTTAATCAGCTGATTTTTTTTTACTATTTTTTTCATAAAGATCTCGAATCGTAGTTTCATTTTCCAAAGACCATATAAACAGACTGTCCAAAGGGTTAATCAAAGTCTTACCAAATTCTGTAAGAGAATACTCTACTTTTGGAGGTACAACAGGGTAGATTTTCTTGGTAACAATTTTAAATGACAATAGTTTTTTTAATGTCTGGGATAAAACTTTAGATGAAATTCCTATGACTTCTTCTTGTATTTGGTGTGTTCTCTTTTTTTCCTTAATTAGGGACATAATTACTAATAATGTCCATTTGTTTCCAATCAACTGTAGTGATTGGTGTATAATACAGTTTTTGTCAAACCTTGATTTGATATCTACAGCTTTTTCGATGCGACTTTTCTTTTTTTCTTCATTGGTCATAATTCAAAAAAAATTTTTAATTTAATCATTCCCCAGTTTTTCTTCAATTCGGTATAATCACCTTTATTATACTTCATTATACCTAAAACAATCAACAGCATGATCATTTACCATTCCTATGGCCTGCATAAAGGCATACATGACTGTGGAGCCTACAAACTTGAAGCCTCGTTTTTTTAGATCTTTACTAATTTTATCAGAAATCTCTGTAGTAGCAGGATTTTCCTTATGATGTTTCCAACTATTCTTGATAGGTATACCGTTAACAAAACTCCAGATATAGGTATCAAAACTGCCAAATTCTTCTTGAATTTTGATAAAGTTTTGCGCATTGGTGATTGCGGCATTAACTTTTAGCTTATTACGAATAATACCAGCATTTTGAAGCAGTTCTTCTTTTTTTCCTTCGTCATATTGGGCAATAATCTTGTAATCAAAATTATCAAAAGCTAGTCTGAAATTTTCTCTTTTTCGTAAAATAGTAATCCAGCTTAATCCTGCTTGAAAGGTTTCTAAAACCAAAAATTCGAATAGAAGTTGTTCATCATGCAAGGGAACACCCCATTCGTTATCATGATAAGATTCATAAAGCGAATCACCAACACACCAACCACATCTGACTTTTGTCATAGTTTAAATTTAGAGGCATAAATATATTACTTTCGCAATCAAAATTATGGTTCGTAAGTTTTAAAAATAAAAAACGTCTTATATCATAACATTTATGAAAAGGTCTATGAAAACAACTACAAAAGTAAACGAGTTAATCGAGCAAGGAATCAACAAATCATATACATATCAAGAATACAAAACACTAGTTAGTAGTCTATTGTCTGAAGGAAAATCTACTGGACATGAGCAATCTGAAGCCCTTACAAACTATAGTATGCTTAATGATCGCCGAATGAAACGATTGGACAAAACCCTGAAAATTGATGAAAAAGTAAAAGAAGCCTTTTCTAATGTAAACACCAAAGTCACATGGTTGGTTTTATCTGAAGGTTGGTGTGGCGATGCTGCACAATCATTACCTGTGATTAATAAACTTGCAGAGTTAAATGAAGGTATTAACCTAAGAATTGTTTCAAGAGACGATCATGATGAATTAATGAATAACTTTTTAACCAATGGTGGAAAAGCAATACCGAAACTTATCGCGTATGACACAGAAAGTAAAAAAGTACTAAATTCTTGGGGCCCCAGACCTTCTGTAGCCACCAAAGCAGTAAATACCTATAAGGCAAAATACGGGAAACTTGATCCAGAATTTAAACAAAACTTACAAGTTTGGTATAATAAGGATAAAGGAGTGAATATAGCAGAAGATTTATTAGAATTACTATAACACTCGCTTAATTACTATAATTGAAATAATAAGTAATAGATCCTTCTTGCTCCTCTATGGTTGTTCTAGAAAAAAGTGCTTGTCTGGCATATTCCATAGCATTATCAAAAAGACATTCATTACGCGTTGTTGATGCTTTTTTATCTACTTTTGCATCGATAACATATCCGTTTTTATTCACCTCAATTTTCACAACAACTTTTCCGTTTCCATTGCAAGTATATACAGGATTGGGTAATTCAAGGGCTTTTCTTCCTTTTAGGTTATAGGTAAGTGAGCTATTTCTATTATTAGTTTCTTCTTCCTCTAACTCTTTTTCTTCTTTTTTGGCTTCTTCATTTTCCTTGTCTTCCAAAGGAACCTCACTGTCTTCATTGGTCAATGTTTCTTCGCTTTGTGCCAATTCTTCAGATTCCATTAAGGACTTTATTCGCTCCTCGATCTCATCATGATCTTCAAAATCTTCATTGTAGGCATTATGGGTTCTTTGGGATGGGTCAAGTTGTCTGTTTTCCTGGGCGATTAGTTCTTCTTCAGGTTGTTGCTCTTCTTCCTGTTCAGCCAGGAACTCCTCAGGGATTTCCATTAAGATTTCAGATTGCTCCTTTTGCTTCTTAATCATGTTGATATTGTACAAGCTAAGAACAAAAATACCCATTAACATAGATGTGATAATCAAGGCTTTATGTTTTTCTATAAACTCCATAAGTGAATGTATAACTACTTTTTTTAAACAATATTATTACGTAGTTTCAATTTTTGTTGGTAACTGCTTTTCAAAAGAAGTTATAGTAACAGCATTTTCAACAGAAAATGCTCCTATTTTGGTCCTTCGTAAAGCAGTTAAGTGCCCCCCACTTTGTAAAGTTTTCCCGAAATCGTGTGCTAATGATCGTATGTATGTTCCTTTACTACAAACTACTCTGAAATCTACCTCAGGCAATGCTATTCTGGTAATTTCAAACTGGTTTATAGTAATTTTTCGTGCTTTTATTTCTACTTTTTCGCCTTCTCTGGCATATTCATATAATCGCTTCCCATCCTTTTTTAATGCTGAAAAGACGGGGGGATATTGTTCTATCTCACCAATGAATTGAGAAGTAGCTTCTTTAATATTTTGTTCAGAAATATGATCAATAGGAAAAGTTTGGTCAATTTCTGTCTCGAGGTCATAAGAAGGAGTAGTAGCTCCAAGGGTAATGGTACCCGTATATTCTTTTATTTGTCCTTGAAATTCGGGAATACGTTTTGTGAATTTTCCAGTACAGATCACCAAAAGTCCAGATGCCAATGGGTCTAAAGTTCCAGCATGCCCTACTTTAATTTTTTTGATTCTGAAGTTCTTTCGAATAAGCCAACGAAGTTTATTTACAACCTGGAAAGAAGTCCATTGTAACGGCTTATCGATCAAAATAATTTGACCGTCTCTATAATCTTGTTCGGTTAACATTATGTATGGGGCTATTTAATAAAACCAAAACCGATGGCCAGTAAGCCAACAAGAATACAATATACGGCAAAATAAGTTAATTTGCTCTTTTTTACCAGAGAAATCATCCATGTACAAGCAAAAAGACCAGAAATAAATGCAGCGACAAAACCTAGAGAAATGGCAACAGTGTTTTCTGACGAAAAACTAAGGTCGCCGCTTAAGATATCTTTGGCGATCTTTCCAAAAATCAACGGAATAACCATCAAAAAAGAAAAACGTGCTGCCTTGGTTTTGTCATTACCCAATAGCACCGATGTAGAAATGGTAGCACCACTTCTAGAGATTCCTGGTAGCATGGCAATAGCTTGTGCAATACCAATCACAAAAGCATTTGAAAAGCTTACAGGTTTACGAGTGCTCATGGCTTTGTCGGCAAACCAAAGCAAAGCTGCCGTAATAATAAGCATAAAACCAACAAACATTATATTGCCTCCAAAGAGCTTTTCTAATTGTTCTTCAAAAAATAATCCAACAATTACAGCTGGAATCATAGAGATAATGATTTTGATAGAGAAAAGAGTCTCTTCGTTTTTTTTGAATTGTAATAATCCACTTATAATCTCCCAAATATCTTTTCTGAAGACAACTATGGTGCTTAATGCCGTAGCAAAATGAAGCACAACCGTAAAAAGTAAAGATTCCTCGGGGATGCTAGTATCACCTAGGATAGCTTTTCCTAATTCTAAATGACCGCTAGACGAAACAGGTAAAAACTCTGTAAGGCCTTGTACAATTCCTAAAATGATTGCATCAATGATTTCCATGTGTATCTATTCTCAAAATGAGCGACAAAAGTACTCTTTTGAAACTAAATTCAGAAAAAATATCTTTTTCGCTCTTTTTTGAGAATGATACTTCAAAAATTACTTTTGTAATTCTTCCAGATCGGAAATAATAGCATTCAGATTTCTTAGATAATTTCCATACATTAATTCTGTGGTGACCCTGTATATTGATGTAAATAATAATGAAACCATTAACAAACAGCCTATAGAAACCAGTAAGGTTTTACCAATTTCCTGGTTAGATATCATTTCTTGAAACCAGGGGACATCTTTGAAATATATAAGACATCCAATTGCTACTGCAAAGGGGGCTGCAAAAGCAAACACTTTGGTGTATGATTTTATAATATTCCTGATACAGTTTTTATAACTTACGAGATAGGTATAACTGCTGGTATTGAGTTCAAGTTTTTCTAAAGGATTCAAAGCTCTTTTGTTTAAATAAAAAAGTGATATCAGTAATAAAAATAAATAGGCACCCAATGCTATTTTACCAAAGTATAAACATCCTAGCAAACCAATAATCGCTATTGGTATAATGGCTTGGTTATCATTTTTATACGTTTGCTTGATTTTTTCTACCAAAAGCATGGATTTTTTATTGTACAATGCTTCAATTTTTGGAGCTAGAATTGATTCTTGATTCAAAAAGCCCTCTTTCCAAATGTTTTCAATTGATTTTTCCATCTAATAATTTTTTTAATCGTTCTTTAATTCTGTTAATTCTTACACCTATATTATTTGCAGTGGCGCCTGTTATTTCTGCAATTTCTTTATAGGATTTTTCTTCTAAATAAAGTAGGATAACTGCTCTATCGATTTCAGATAATTTTTTGATTGCAGCATACAAAATATTAAGGGACTCATTAGAAAAAAAGGCGTTCTCATTTTCATCGATTACTACAGGTAAGTCTGAAACATGCTGAACTTTTTTCTTTTTTTTGAGTAATGTAAGACAAACATTAAGTGTTAATCTGTATACCCAAGTCGACCAGGTGGATTGCCTCCTGAAATTATTTTTGCTTTTCCATATTTGAAGACAAACTTCTTGAAAATAATCTTCAAAATCTTCTTGAGTGTCTGTATAGGCTCTGCAAATTTTGACAATAATCCCTTCACAGGGAATAATTGATTGCTTGTAAAAATCGTTGCTCACTACTTTGTTTTATTGATTTAGTGGCAGAGAAGGAAGATTATTACACCCTACAACAATAAAAATTTATTGGACAAGGGGAATATGGGTGTAAGTAATTGTTTTTCATTGCTTTAAAATCAAAATTTTTTATTTAAAAGCCTTACAGAAAGTATTAGGGATATGAAATTTCCGAGGTTTTATATCCAAAGTGAGGTGCTTAACCTACTTTTTCTTATCAGGATCTAAAAGAATTGCATAGACTTCGATACCAAAACCTATTAGAACGATCATGGGTGCAAGTCGTATTCTTCTGAAATTATAAATTTCAGGATTAAAAACATTAGGATCATCACTGCCTCCACCTGCCATAAGAATAAAACCTAGTGCAATTACTGCGATACCGATAGCCATTACGATATAATTTTTCTTACCAAATACATAATCTGGTTTGAAAGGTGTATTTTTATTTTGTTGTTTGCTCATGAATATCGTTGTTTATCTCGTTAAACAGAACCTTATCTTCAATCATTAATTTAGAAACATGCCCCATGTTTCCATCTCGGGTAAAGATAGTCCATCTTTTAATAGAATACAAAGTTGTTTTTTTATTCAAGATTTCTCTTTGTAATTCTTCTACGGTTAAATTAAATTCTAGCCCTCTATTTATGTAATAATAATGATCGTCATTTTCTAATGTAATAGCAATATCAAAACCTGGAGCTTCTTTTATATCGACAACAATACCTTCAATTTTCATTACATCAGTAGGTTGTACATTTCGGACTGGTTTAAAAGTTTGTATGACTACTGTAAGAAATGCAAAAAAAAGAATAGAAGCGCATATAAGCCATATTTTACCTGCTTTCCCCATTTTTATACCGTTAATTTATTTTTTTGAATACCGTAGATCAAAAAAGCTATTCCGCAAAGAACAAAAGGAATACTGAGCCATTGCCCCATATTTAATGTCATTGTATCTTCAAATGCAACTTGATTTTCTTTAAAGAATTCTATGATAAATCGAGCAGTGAATACGATGGATAAAACAATTCCAAAAAGAGCACCTTTATAGTTTTTAAAATTTGTCTTTTTGTAGAGATACCATACTAAAGCAAAGATCAATAAATAAGAAAAAGCTTCATATAACTGTGTTGGGTGTCTAGGGATCAAATCGTCTCTCATAAAAACAACACCATAACTCCCATCTGTAGGTTTTCCGTAGATTTCAGAATTCATAAAATTCCCTAAACGAATAAAAGCACCTGTAACTGGAGCGACCATTGCTATTCTATCAAAAATCCAAAGAAGAGGTGTTTTGTTTTTAACCGAAAATAGAATGACTGCTAATATGGCTCCTATGCTTCCTCCATGACTTGCCAATCCTGTAAACCCTGTGAAACTCCATTTTCCATCAATGATTTGAAAAGGTAAAAACATTTCTAAGGGGTGTTTTGAGAAGTAATCAAAATCATAAAATAAGCAATGACCAAGTCGCATCCCTACAAAAATGCCTACAAAAAGATAAGTAGATAGCTTTTCAAGATCTTTTAAAGGAACCGACTCAGATTTAAAGACATGTTTTACAATGTTATATGATAAAATAATGCCACTTAAAAAGAGGAGGCCGTAATATTTTAAAGGAAAAATACCGAATAGTTTAATGATTTCGGGATCAACATTCCATTCCAAAGGTCCCATAATTAGTAATATAATTCGTCTGTTCTAAGGTTAAGAAATCTTTGCGTGGCAAAAAAGGTGCTGATCCAGGTGATGAGAACACCAATACCAAAAACACCTACAAATAATATTACTAATAATAAGGTGTCTTCCAATAAGGCTAGTTCTGGAAAAGTTTTATTAAGATAATACAGAACTACACCAACACCAATTAGTGCAACGATGGCACCAATCATTCCCAGTCGAACACTTTTCCATACGAAAGGTTTGCGTATAAATTTTTTGGTAGCGCCCACCATTTGCATTGTCTTTATAATAAAACGTTTCGAATATACAGACAGGCGAATGGAACTATTGATAAGTAATACCGCTATAAAAGTAAAAATCGCACTAATAAGTAATACCCAAAAACTTATTTTTTTGATATTGTCATTAAGTAATGAAATCAAAGGCTTATCATAAATCACTTCGTCTACAAAGTTCTTTCTAGTGATAGATGCTGAAATATCTTCAATTTTTGCGGGGTCGACAAAATCTGCCTTCAAGTATACATCAATCGAATTTTGTAATGGATTATACCCCAAGAATTCCATAAAGTTTTCTCCTATATCCTTGCTATGTTCCTCTGCAGCTTCGTCTTTTGAAATAAAAGTAGTAGACTTGGTGTATTCTGCCAGTGCCAATGTTTTTTCTAATTGTTTTATTTCAACCTCTTTGGCAGAGTCCTTAAGGTAGATTGTTAGAGCGATTTTTTCTTTAAAATGATCGGCAACTTTTTTGGTGTTTAATACCAAAAGCCCCAGCAAGCCCAGTAAAAATAATACCAACGAAATACTAATTACTACAGAAAAATAAGAAGAAATTAGTCGGCGTTTTTGATATTTTTCAAAAGATGAGCTCATATATAATTCAATTTTTGGTAAAAATAATAAAGTTCATGAGACTTTTTCTTCTAAAATGAAACACATTAAGAAGAAATTAGTCGAATTAATCCCACTAAAGAGAGGGAACTTTTCAATCTGTTTTGTGTTTTCGTTAACTTTGGTTTGTACAGGAATAACGTATACTTAAAAACAATCTTATTTATCAAAGAATTTTAATATGCACATAGTCATCATAGGAGTAGGAGGTGTAGGAGGATATTTTGGAGGAAAAATAGCTAACTCAGGACAAAAAGTTACCTTGATTGCAAGAGGAAAACATCTTGAAGCCATACAGAAAAACGGATTACAAGTTAAAAGTATTAACGGAGATTTTGTTGCGAAGCCTTACATGACAACTGATAATATAGATGAAGTAGAAAAAGCCGATTTGATATTGATTTGCACAAAATCCTGGCAGGTTGCAGAAGCTGCAAATAAAATTATCCCAATTCTTAAAGAAGATACTATTGTTATTCCTTTGCAAAATGGAGCAGATAATGTGGAAAAAATACAGTCGATAATAGATCCAAAACATGTTGTTGGTGGATTATGTAAAATTTATAGTAAAATTGAAGCCCCTGGGATTATCTCTCATTTTGGGTATGATCCTGAAGTAGTTTTTGGTGAGGTAAATAAAGAACAAACGAGTAGGGTGCATCTTATTAAAAAAATGTTTAATTATGCAGGCTTTCGTAATACAATTTCTAAAGATATTACCGCCGATATATGGAAAAAATTTATGTTTATTGCTACTGTTAGTGGTCTGGGAGCCTTAACTAGAGCAACTCTAGGAGAAATGTATCGCCATGGACTCGTTGAAATATTAGAAGAAACGGCTCAAGAAATTTATACTATAGCTATTGCTAAAAATGTAAACCTCCCTAAAAATAGTGTTGGAAACACTATTAAATTTATCTCCAAACAGCCGCATGATTCAACAGCGTCTACACAAAGAGATATTATTGAAGGAAGACCTTCAGAATTAGATAACTTCAATGGGTTTATTGTAAAAGAAGGTCAAAAATTGGGGATACCTACTCCAGTAAATAAGTTTATTTACAGTTGTTTACAGCCTATGGAGGCTAAGGCAAGATTAACCAAAAACTAAAACAAAAAAACATAGTAAACTACCTCAGTGCAAGCCTACGAGGTATTAGATTTAAAGATTGTTTTGATTTTGAGGTAAGCCCAGGAGTATTTAAATCTCGATTATCGAGTAAACTCACATAAAATCGTAAATTTGCAATCTTAATTTTAGATTGATGAGCTACGATTTTAGAGATATTGAGGCCAAGTGGCAAAAATATTGGGCAGACAACGCAACATTTACTGCAGAGAATAACAGTATTAAACCAAAATATTATGTGTTGGATATGTTTCCATATCCATCGGGTGCAGGACTACACGTTGGACATCCTCTAGGATACATTGCCAGTGATATTTATGCAAGATATAAGCGCCATAAAGGGTTTAATGTGTTGCACCCACAAGGATATGATTCTTTCGGATTACCAGCAGAACAATATGCTATACAAACGGGTCAGCATCCGGCTATTACCACAAAAGACAACATCGCTAGATATCGTGAGCAGTTAGATAAAATCGGATTTTCTTTTGACTGGAGTCGCGAAGTGCGCACCAGTGATCCAAAATTTTATAAATGGACACAATGGATTTTTATTCAGCTTTTCAATTCATGGTATGATAATAATGAAGATAGAGCCAGAAAAATAGAAGATCTTGAAACCATTTTCTCTGCTGAAGGAAATACCAATGTAAATGTAGTTTGTGATGAAGATGTAACTGAATTTACAGCAGAAGAATGGAACAATTTCTCATCAAAAGAAAAGCAAGAAGTATTGTTAAAATATAGATTGACCTATTTGGCAGAGACCGAAGTGAACTGGTGTCCACAATTAGGAACTGTTTTGGCCAATGATGAAATTGTAAATGGAGTTTCAGAGCGTGGGGGGTATCCTGTAGTACGTAAAAAGATGACGCAATGGAGCATGCGCATCTCTGCCTATGCACAACGTTTGTTAGATGGTTTGGATACCATTGATTGGCCACAACCGCTAAAAGATTCTCAAACCAACTGGATAGGTCGATCTGAAGGAGCAAGTGTTACTTTCAATGTTAAGGATCATGACGCAACGATAGAAGTATTTACAACAAGACCCGATACAATTTTTGGAGTTAGTTTTATGACATTGGCCCCAGAACATGAGCTGGTACAAAAGATAATTACCAAAGCACAAAAAGCAGAGGTAGAAGCCTATATCGAAGCTACGGCAAAACGTAGTGAGCGTGAACGTATGGCTGATGTAAAAAACATTAGCGGTGTATTTACAGGAGCTTATGCAGAGCATCCTTTCACCAAAGAACCCGTGCCAATCTGGATTGGAGATTATGTGTTGGCCGGATATGGTACAGGAGCCGTAATGGCAGTGCCTTGTGGAGATCAGCGGGATTATGACTTTGCAAAGCATTTTGATATCCCAATCCCAAATATTTTTGAAGGTATTGATATTTCTGAAGAAGCCTTTGCAGACAAAGACAATACCGTTATTGCTAATTCAGACTTCTTAAATGGTCTAAACTATAAGAAAGCTACCAAAAGAGCGATTTACGAATTAGAGCAGTTGGGTCAGGGAGAAGGAAAGATCAATTACAGACTTCGTGATGCGGTATTTAGTCGTCAACGCTATTGGGGAGAACCCTTCCCGGTATATTATGTAGACGGAATGCCACAAATGATCGAAGCAAAACATTTGCCGATTGAACTACCAGAGGTCGAAAAATATTTACCAACCGAAACCGGAGAACCCCCATTAGGTCGTGCCACAGTTTGGGCTTGGGACACGGGGAGTAATACAGTAGTCGATAATGATAAAATCGATCACAAAGCCGTGTTTCCTTTAGAATTAAATACCATGCCGGGCTGGGCAGGAAGTTCGTATTACTTTAATAGGTATATGGATCCAAATAATGAGGAAGAAGTATTCTCAAAAGATGCGATTAATTATTGGAAAGAAGTTGATCTATATATAGGAGGAAGCGAACATGCTACAGGGCATCTTTTGTACGCACGTTTCTGGCAAAAATTCTTATTTGACCACGGTATTGTTCCCGTAGATGAATTTGCCAAAAAATTGATCAATCAAGGGATGATTTTGGGTACAAGTGCTATTGTATATAGAATTAGTGGCACCAATCAATATGTTTCTAAAGGATTAAAAGATCAATACGAAACAGAAGAACTACGAGTAGATGTTAGTCTTATAAATAACTCTAACGAGTTAAATCTTGAAGGATTAAGGAATTGGCAGCCTCAATATAAGGATGCAGAATTTATATTAGAAGAGAATAAATATATTGTAGGTCGTGAGGTTGAGAAAATGTCCAAAAGATGGTTTAATGTGGTTAACCCTGATGATATTTGTAATGATTACGGGGCGGACACCCTACGTTTATATGAAATGTTCCTTGGGCCATTAGAGCAGGCAAAACCCTGGAACACGGCTGGAATTACCGGAGTGCATTCGTTCCTTAAAAAATTATGGAAGTTATACCATTCCCCCCTTGAGGGGGGACAGGGGGGTGTTTTCAGCGTAAGCGAAACAGAACCCACAAAAGATAACTTAAAGACCTTGCATAAAACGATCAAAAAGGTAGAAGAAGATATCGAGAATTTCTCGTTCAATACCTCAGTAAGTACCTTTATGATTGCGGTGAATGAATTAACTGCTCAAAAATGTAATTCCAGAACGATTTTGGAGCCTTTGTTGGTTCTCATTTCACCGTATGCGCCACATATTGCCGAAGAGTTATGGCAAAAGTTAGGGAACAAAGAGTCGATCTCAACAGCGGCATTCCCTGTTTTTGAAGAAAAACACTTAGTAGAAAGCACCAAGCAGTACCCGATTTCTTTCAATGGTAAGATGCGCTTTACCCTAGAGCTGTCTTTGGATTTAAGTAAAGATGAAATCGAAGCCGCAGTAATGGCACACGAAAAAACACAACAACAATTGAATGGTCGAGAACCCAAAAAGGTGATCGTTGTACCTGGTAAGATTGTGAATGTAGTAGGGTAAGTAAGGAGTATGGAAGAAAGAACAAAGAGAAAAGATTTTCTTAGCTTATCTTTCCTCTTTGTTCTATTCTCTTTTATCTCAAAGTAAACATGATCAATCCAATAGAAATTCTGGGACTAGTGGCTGCAGTTTTAACTACAGCAGCATTTTTACCACAAGTCTATAAAACTTGGAAAACCAAATCTACCGAAAGTCTATCCTTAACAATGCTATTAACTTTTGTTCTGGGAGTGCTTTGTTGGTTGATTTACGGGTTTTTGATAGATAGTTTACCTATCATTTTGGCAAATTTTGTTACAGCCATTTCTGGGTTTATATTATTGTATTTTAAGTTTCGATATAAAAGGTGATTCAAATTTTTATGGTTTCTAATTTTTTAACAAATTCAGTAGAAACCTGATAAAATTATTAATAAGATATTTTTACCTATTATTTTTTTGTTTTATTTCAGTAAAAAATCTATTTTCGACCAAAAAATAAGAATATGATAATTGGTGTTCCCAAGGAAATCAAAAATAACGAGAACCGAGTAGGTGTTACACCTGCCGGAACGATGGAACTCGTTAGACATGGTCATACTGTTTATATTCAGCAAGGTGCTGGTGTTCAGAGTGGTTTTGCCGATGATGAGTATGTTAGTGCTGGGGGTAAAATTTTACCTACCATAGAAGACGTTTATCAGACGGCAGAGATGATTATCAAGGTAAAGGAACCCATTGAGCCTGAATATTCTTTAATTAAGAAAGATCAATTAGTATTTACATATTTTCATTTTGCATCCAGTGAACCGCTTACAAAAGCAATGATTGACAGTAGATCTGTTTGTATATCATATGAAACAGTAGAGGATCCAGATCGTAGTCTGCCGTTATTAACTCCTATGAGTGAGGTAGCTGGTCGCATGTCAATCCAACAAGGTGCAAAATATTTAGAAAAGCCATTAAAAGGACGAGGGATTCTTCTTGGCGGTGTTCCCGGTGTAGCTCCGGCCAAAGTTTTGATACTTGGTGGTGGAGTCGTAGGTACGCAAGCTGCAAAAATGGCTGCCGGAATGGGTGCCGATGTTACCATATTGGATATTAGCCCTAAAAGACTTAAATATCTTGACGATGTAATGCCGGCAAATGTAAATACCGAATATTCAAACGAATATACAATACGTAAGCATATCAAGACATCAGATCTAATCATTGGAGGAGTATTGATTCCTGGAGCGAAAGCACCAAAATTAATTACTCGAGATATGCTTAAGGATATGCGTCCTGGAACCGTATTGGTTGATGTAGCTGTAGATCAAGGAGGTTGTTTTGAGACTACAAAACCTACAACGCATCAGGACCCTGTATATATTATTGATGATGTAGTGCACTATTCTGTGGCAAATATGCCAGGAGCTGTGCCATTTACATCAACAATGGCATTAACTAATGTCACTTTGCCATATGCCGTACAATTGGCAAATAAAGGTTGGAAAGCTGCTTGTGCAGATAACGAACCGCTTAAAAAAGGATTAAATGTTATTAATGGAGATGTCGTGTACCCCGCAATATCAGAGGCTTTTAGCCTTCCGTTAAAAGATGTAAATACGTATTTAAAGTAAACTCGACTTATTGGCTAACTCAAGTTTATTTAACCAGAGACCTCGCTATTATGGCGAGGTTTTTGCTTTTTATGTTGTACATTTAACAAACATAAAAAGTATAAAGTTATGATGGGATATTATATCATTGCAGGAATTATATTTTTGGTAAGTTCATTTGTGAGCAACAGGCTTAAAAGTAAGTTTAAGAAATACTCAAACTTACATTTGCAAAACGGAATGAGTGGAGCAGAAATTGCGACCAAAATGCTGCAAGATCACGGAATAAGAGATGTACAGGTAATTTCAACCGCTGGAATGCTTACAGATCATTATAATCCACTTAAAAAAACAGTAAATCTAAGTGAAGGAGTATATAGTCAACGTAATGCGGCAGCTGCGGCAGTTGCGGCTCACGAAGTTGGACATGCAGTGCAGCATGCAACCGCATATGGTTGGTTAACAATGCGATCTAAAATTGTTCCTGCTGTTGGTGTGGCTAGCAAACTTTCAAATTTGGTAATCATGGCAGGATTGGTATTATCAGCATCAGGAATGGTGTTTGGAAATACAATTTTCCTGGTCGGAATTTTACTATTTGGAGTAACAACACTATTTGCATTTATTACGCTTCCGGTAGAGTATGACGCCAGTAACAGAGCATTGGCATGGTTAGAAAATAATCGAATGCTTACCAATCAAGAACATGCAGGAGCAAAAGACGCTCTTAAATGGGCGGCACGCACCTATGTAGTTGCAGCCTTAGGTTCGTTGGCAACATTGCTTTATTTTATTTCGATCTTTTTAGGAAGAAGAGATTAAGAATTGGCTTCGTATAGTATAATATCCCCAAGGGTTTTTAAAACCCTTGGGGATATTTTTTAAATTTTTATTTGTCTGTCAATTTGTTGATCCAATGATATAAAAGTTTCAGTTCTTGACACTCCTTCTATAGCCTGAATTTGTTTATTAAGAACATTCATTAAATGCTCATTATCTTTACATAAAACCTTAATAAAAATAGACCAGTTACCAGTGGTATAATGACATTCTATCACTTCAGGAATATCTTTAAGTTGCCTTACCGCCTTGGGATTGCTTACCGCTTTATCTAAAAACACTCCTACAAAAGCCATTGTTTTGTATCCAAGCACTTTTGGATCAATAATAAACTTAGATCCCGCTATGAGTCCAGAAGCCTCTAATTTACGAAGCCGTTGATGGATAGCAGCTCCAGATATTCCAACTTTTCTTGCGATCTCGAGGATTGGTCTACGGGCATCTTCCATCAGATTGCGTAATATCTCTTTGTCAATCCCGTCAATTTTGAATGTTGCACTTTTCATAGGAAGCAAAGTTACAAATGTTAATTAAAAACGCAGTTACTCTTTTCAATTGAAATTAAATTAAAGATAAATTTTTAATTATAAAAGAAAGATGCAGAATAGATAATTAAAATTAAAGAAAGGAGAATTGTAAAATTATTAGAATGTAAATCTAATCAAACAGCTAAGTTTGAAAGCGATCGTTGGGGAGTATGGTTTCATTACTTATGATGAAGACAGATGTTCGAAATGTTTCCAATATTTAGAATAAATAATTTTAAATTGCGAAAATTAAAATTCTTGAAATTAATTCCGGAATACTTATTATGAAGAGATATTTGGTTTGTTTTTTTCTATCAGTTTTTTTGAGCGGTTGTGCTGGATTTAAAAATCGTTACCCTTCAGAAAAAAAAGTAATTGAATGTCATACAGATTGGGGAAAAAAACATTATTTGAAGCGGATCAGAAAATTTAGGAAACGCCCTTTGAATTATGGGGATATTGTTATGCTGGGTAATAGTATTACAGAAGAAGGCAGGGATTGGAAAGCGAAATTGGGTGTTCCAAATGCGAGAAATAGAGGTGCTTCGGGAGATGTGACAGAGGGAGTATTACTAAGGTTGAAAGAAATTATCCACTTTAAGCCTAAGATGATATTTTTAATGATAGGAATCAATGACTTGTCTAATAGGTGTTCTCATAAAGCAATGTCTTCACCTGAGTATGTGGGATATAATATTTTAAAAATAACCAAAAAAATACATCGAAAAATACCAGATACAAAAATCTATTTGCAAACCATTTTACCAACTTCTCATGAGTTTATGAAGGATGATATTGATGCGGTCAATTCAATAATAAAATCGAATGAAAAAAATGGAACATATGAGGTCATTGATTTAAATGCTGTATTTTTGGACGAAGAAGGATTGTTAAGAAGTGATTTGACATATGATGGAATTCATCTCAACGTAAAAGGTTATGAAACTTGGGTAGATGTTATAAAGCCTTTTCTTGATATAGAATAATTTGTTATGGGCCATTAAATAAACTGAGATTACCTTCTTAAAAACCTGAAAAAATACAATAGAGATGTCTATTTTATTTTCAATATAAGAGCTATTTGTGTCTAGAGGAGTAACAAAAATAAAAGTATTAGATGGGTTAAGAGGATATGCAGCACTGATGATAGTTTTAGCACATATCCCGCAAATTTCAGATACTTCAATTGGCTATTTATTTAAGCAAGCTATTTTGGCCTCTAAAATGGGCTATTTAGGGGTAGATATTTTCTTCGTTTTGAGTGGATTTCTTATCACTCGTATTTTGATTATGGAAAAAAAGGAAAATATTTTTTCTCTCAAAATATTCTACATTAAACGTGCATTACGAATTTTTCCTATATATTATTTGGCAATTATTGTATGCGGATTTTTGTTTTCCTGGGAAGGACTTGGGTATGTTTCTGTGTATTTGTCAAACTACTACTTTTCGTTTACTTCAGACCCTAATCCCTTAAGGCACACATGGTCCTTGGCAGTAGAAGAACATTACTATCTGCTTTGGCCGATTATGTTATATAGTTTTAGATTAGAACGGGTAAGAAAGATAATTCAATTTGTTGTCCCAATTCTTGTAGTCGCAAGTCTTGTCATCACTTATGTGATCTTTGATAATACAATAGCCGATAATTTAGTATATCGAGGAACACAATTTAGGATGCTTTCCTTATCGATAGGTTCTGTTTTTGCATTTTATGAACCACAAATAAGAGGATTAAGTAAATCACTGAAAATAAAACTGTGTATAGGATTTGTTTTTATTTATATTTTATCAATTTTGGTTCATAAAACAATTATTATTGATGCTTTCCCAAAAGCAGCAATTCTTTTGGTATTGTTTTCTATTTGTTCATCCTTATTCTTTATGCTGATATTGTTACAAGAAGGAAGAAAAAATTTAATTAATTACTTGTTTACCAATAAAGTGGTTGGATTTGTGGGTAGGATAAGTTATGGGGTATATTTATATCATTATATTGTTTTTTACTTTTTTGGAATTACAGACTTACAACTAAACGATACTTCTATTCCTGTTTCTGGAATTGTTTTACCTGTTTTTTTCGTTTTCTTAATATCCACATCGTCCTATTATATATTTGAGAGACCGCTATTGCGTTATAAATCGAAGTTAATGCGATATAGGACAGATCAAGCAAGTATTTCTTGAATTTGTAATTGCGATGATTAGGGCGGAGAAAACACTTGTGTTTGCCAAAGAAATCCTAATTATCCTTTTACGCCATCGGGATTATAGCCCATATAGTCGCATTCTTGTTCATGAAATACAATGCCGTATTCTTCAAGCTCCTTAAGAATCGGTTCATAAATTTCTTTGTGAATAGGAATCTGAACACCAGTGGAAGTAATTTGTTTATTTAATATTCGCAATGTAGCCATAGCAACGGGTAATCCAACAGTTCTGGCCATAGCTGTATAAGTTTGATCTTCTCCAATACTTACCATAGTGGCATCAATTTGTTTACGTTCCCCATTAAGTTCGTATCCAAATTTATGATACATAACAATCATATCTTTATCTCCCTTATCCAGGGTCCATTTATCCATTAAGATTTTTTGGAGAATTTGAGCTGGAGTAGCATTTGGGATACCTACTTTTTTATCGGAATTAAAAAGATCCAGTTCAAGCAGTTTATCCCACATGATATCATCCTGATCAATTTTCAGATAATGCCTTAATTTTAGTTCTACCGAATCTGATGGTGAATAAGCCAAAAACGAATTTGTGAAATCCCGATAACTCATATTCTCAGAATTCGTGATAGTATAATCGTCTGCAGTCATTCCTAATTGGACAAAGGTGTTCCATGCTCTAGAGAAGCCAACCCTGCGTATTGTTCCACGATAAAGGGTTAAGATATTATCTAATCCATAAATACTTTGATATTTTAAGGAGTTTCGGTTGGCATAGGCTTCAAAGCGCCCATAGCCTTCAACCTCTAGAAACTCGGTCCTTCTGAATAGTTTATGATAGGGAATGTATTTATAAGTTCCTTCCTGAAGAAATTCTGCTGCACCACCTTGTCCCGCAATCACTACATTTCTGGGATTCCAGGTAAATTTATAGTTCCATAGGTTGGTGTCACTTTCAGGAGCAACCAAACCACCTGTAAAAGATTCAAATAAAATAATTTTACCACCCTGATTTCTAATGCGATCTATTACCTGCATTGCACTCATATGATCAATGCCAGGGTCAACACCTATTTCATTCATAAACACCAGCCCTTTTTCTTGAACCTGTTTGTCTAGTTGTTGCATTTTGGGGCTCACATAAGAAGCGGTAACCATGCATTTACCAAATAACAAGCAATCTTTGGCTACTTCTATATGAAATCGAGCTGGAAGCATAGAAACCACTATGTCGGCTTCTTGAATAGCTTTCTCTCTAGAGTTTTTGTCAAATACATCAAGAAGAATAGCTTTGGTATTTGGGTGGTTATTGGCAAGATGGTTTGCATTTTCAATTGAAATATCGCCAATCGTTATATGAAGTTTTTCAGAAATAGATTTGTCCTGAAAATATTTAATTAAAACGGCTGTAGACTTACCTGCACCAATAACCAGAATCTTTCGCATACCTGCTTATATTTTGATAACTTTGATACGAAAGTAGTAAATACTATAAGAAATAGAGCTTTGATTCTATAGGATTAATTCCTTTTAAGCGGAAAAAGTGTCTAATAGTTACAATGTGGCTTTTTATAAAATCAAATATGAATAAAATTAAAGAAAATAAAACAATCTTGATTACTGGTGCTGTTTTGGGATTGTTGGCTGTGCTTTTTGGTGCTTTTGGTGCTCATGGTTTAGAGAAGTTGGTCGATGTCAAAAGTGTTACCTCTTTTGAGACGGGAGTGCGATATCAAATGTATCACGCAATCGTTTGCATTATTCTGGGAAACATGACGGTTTTGAATTCTACTTTTAAGAAGCGTATATTTTATTTTTTCTTGGGGGGAATAACCCTTTTTTCGGGGTCAATATACCTTTTGGCGATAGATGAAGTATTGGGAATTTCTTTATCAAGCCTTGGTTTTATTACACCTTTGGGAGGTTTTTTGTTAATTTTTGGGTGGATTCTCTTTATTATTGCACTTACCAAGATTAAGTAGGTATTTTGGCTGATAGTGTAATTATTATTTATAATTTTGCACGTACATAACAAACATGATATATTTTTATGGAACCACTGTATCCAATTACGAAAACGTTTTCGTTAAAGCATTACGGTATTAATGATGCTACAATGCGTTACCAATTATCTCCTAAGGAATTACAGGAAGAAGCATTGCAAAAAGGTCAAGGGCAACTTACAAATTCTGGAACACTCGCTGTTAATACTGGTGAGTTTACAGGTCGTTCTCCTATGGATCGATTTATCGTAAAAGACCATATCACTAAAGACAAAATTTGGTGGGGTGATATTAATATCCCTTTTGAACCTGCGGCATTCGATGCATTGTACGACAAAGTAACAGACTATCTTTCTGGAAAGGAAGTTTTTGTACGTGACAGTTATGCATGTGCAGATCCCGAGTACAGATTAAATATACGAGTAATTAACGAGTATCCATGGTCGAACATGTTTGCATACAATATGTTTTTAAGACCAACCAATGAAGAACTTAAGGATTTTGATCCAGAGTGGGTTGTGATCAATGCACCTGGGTTTATGGCAGATCCTAAAGTTGATGGTACCAGACAGCATAATTTTGCTATTCTGAACTTTGATAGAAAAGTTGCACTTATTGGTGGCACAGGGTATACAGGAGAAATCAAGAAAGGGATTTTTTCTGCATTGAATTTCATTCTGCCTGTTCAGCGTGATTGTTTTCCAATGCACTGTTCTGCTAATATAGGAGAAGAAGGAGATACGGCGATTTTCTTTGGACTTTCGGGTACCGGTAAAACAACGTTGTCTACAGATCCAAAACGTAGGTTGATTGGCGACGACGAACATGGTTGGACCAAAGAAAATACAATCTTCAATTTTGAAGGAGGTTGTTATGCAAAAGTGATTGATCTATCTGCAGAAAAAGAACCAGAAATTTATGGAGCTATCAAAGAAGGAGCAATTCTGGAAAATGTGATTATTAAAGATGGAGAAGTAGATTATGCTGATACGTCTATTACACAAAATACACGAGTAAGCTATCCTATTTATCACATCGAGAATATTCAAACACCTTCCATTGGTGAAAATCCAAAGAATATATTCTTTCTTACTGCTGATGCCTTTGGAGTAATGCCTCCAATATCAAAACTTACGCCTAGTCAAGCCGCATATCACTTTATTTCTGGATATACGGCAAAAGTAGCTGGTACCGAAGCTGGGGTCGTAGAGCCTCAACCTTCGTTCTCGGCTTGTTTTGGAGCACCATTTATGCCATTACATCCTGCCGAATATGCAGAGATGCTTATTAAGAAAATGAAAGATACCGGTGTGAATGTATGGCTAGTAAATACTGGATGGACTGGTGGTCCCTATGGTGTTGGGAGCAGAATCAAACTGAAATATACTCGTGCAATGATCCAGGCAGTATTAAATGGTGATTTAGGATTGTATTCTTATGATGATTATCATATTCACTCTGTATTTGGAGTAGCACAGCCAAGAACATGTCCAGGAGTTCCCGATAGTGTATTGAGTCCTAGAGCCACTTGGAATGATGATGAAGCATACTATAAAACTGCTTTTAAGTTAACAAATGCATTTAGAGAGAATTTCAAGAAATTCGAATCTTATGCCAATGAAGAAATAAGACGAGGAGGCCCTCAGCGATATGGTTTTTAAGGAAATTATATCTTCATAAAACAAAAAGGTCTAAACAAAACGTTTAGACCTTTTTTATTTTTGTAACAGTCTTCTTTTTCTTTTTTAAGTATTGATTAGAAAACTTTATTTCTTGTTTACTTCTTTGATATACTTTTGAAGTGCCATTGTCATCGATGGTGTCTCAGGTGTAGGAGCCTGTATATTAACCACTAGATTATGCTCTTCAGCAGCTTTAACGGTCGAATTTCCGAAAACAGCAATTCTTGTATCGTTTTGCTTAAAATCTGGAAAGTTCTCAAATAATGATTGTATTCCAGAAGGACTAAAGAAAACCAGGATGTCATAAAAAACATCTCTCAGATTCGATAGATCACTCACTACAGTTTTGTAAAACACTCCCTGTTTCCATTCAACTTTAAGGTTGTTTAAGGTGTCTGGAATTAAAGGTTTTAACTTGTCTGAAGAAGGTAGTAAGAACTTTTCGTTTTTGTATTTCTTAATTAATGGTGCAAGCTCTTGAAAAGTACGTTTGCCAACATAGATTTTTCTTTTTCGGTATACTACATACTTCTGCAGATAATACGCTACGGCCTCACTTTGACAGAAATATTTAAGTGTATCCGGAACTTTATAACGCATTTCTTCTGCAATTCTGAAGAAATGATCTACAGAGTTACGGCTTGTAAGAATAATAGCAGTGTATTGTGATAAATCCACTTTTTGTAACCTTACTTCCTTTGCGTCAACGCCTTCTACATGAATGAAGGGGATAAAGTCAATTTTTACTTTTTCCTTTTCTTCTAAATCAAAATAAGGTGAATTTTCCACTTTAGGCTCTGGTTGTGAGACCAAAATTGTTTTCACTTTCATATATATTCTTTTTGTAACGGTCCTACTAATTACTTAATAAGCTTATACAGTATAAAATAGGGTGCGATTTCAAGTGCGCAAAGATACAAAATAAAATAAAATAAGTGGTTTAAAATGACATTTTCATTTTTTCGGTAAAAAGAGATAAGTACTATTAGGTTTAAAATCAGCAGTAAAGCAAATAAGACAATAAATATGATTTTTGTAGGTTGTAGCGCATATACAAATACAATATTAATGGGTAATAATATAACTCCCATAAAATTACGATAAGATATTTTGTAAAATAAATACTCATCAATAATATCATCAATAGAAAAAATAGTGGCAACGATTTTTTCTACTAATAATTTAAACATAATAGTCACACCATAAACTATTGTGATTTTAAAAAACAAAGTAATCTCAAAGGAAGCTAATTCTAGTTCAAAAACATGTAAGCATAGAAATATAAAAAGAGAAGCAGAAGCAATTTGTAAAATCAATAATACCGCATTAAAAGGCGAAGAGAGTTTATTGGGTTTTTGATATGATATTATGTACTTATTATTGTTAAATAACATCATAAAATCAGAAAACCTTAGGCTATTCAGTCCTTTTGCTGTTACTAGTAATCCAAGACTTATTAAAAATAGAATGGTAAGCCAGTTTGTTGATAGTATTTCTCTTGTAATAATTTCCATACTCAATAGTGGCGATAAAATTACGATCAATTAACTCATAAAAACAAAAAAATCGCTATGATTATTTAGTTATATTTGCTTGAAAAATAACATCGATGGCAGAAGCCTTAGTCATTATTCCAACTTATAATGAAATTGAAAATGTAGAGCGCATCATTAGAAATGTATTTTCGCTTCAGCGTGATTTTCATATACTTATCGTTGATGATAACTCTCCTGATGGTACGGGAACTAAGGTTAAAGAGCTACAATTAGAATATCCCGAAGGCCTTTTTTTATTGGAGCGGGAAGGTAAATTGGGATTGGGAACGGCTTATATAGCAGGGTTTAAATGGGCTTTAGAACGGTCTTATGCCTATATTTTTGAGATGGATGCCGATTTTTCTCATAATCCCAATGATTTGATAAGATTGTACAACGCCTGTTCAAAAGGGACTTCACAGGTTGCTATAGGTTCAAGATATGTTACCGGGGTAAATGTTGTAAACTGGCCTATGGGGAGGGTTTTGCTATCTTGGTTAGCTTCAAAATACGTGAGATTTATAACAGGAATGGATATTCATGACACAACGGCCGGATTTATCTGTTATAAAAGAGAGGTTCTTGAAAAGATAAATCTCGATAAAATTAGATTTGTAGGATATGCATTTCAGATTGAAATGAAATTTAAAGCGTATTTATTAAAATTTAAGATTAAAGAAATTCCGGTGGTCTTTACAGATAGAACTAAGGGTAACTCAAAAATGAGTAAAGGAATAATCTCTGAAGCCGTTTTTGGAGTAATAACAATGAAACTTAAAAGCTTGTTTAAGCGTTACGAAATATGATTATGAATACTGTGCTAATAAAAAACGCAAATATCGTTAATGAAGGAACGATTTTTAATGGAGATGTTTACATCGAAAATGGTATTTTTAAAGAAATAGCGTCACAAATAACTGTCAAGTCTCCAAATGTTCAGATTATTGATGCCAAAGGTAAATATTTGTTGCCGGGAGTAATTGATGATCAGGTACACTTTAGGGAACCAGGTTTAACGCATAAAGCTACTATAGAAACAGAGTCCAGAGCAGCCGTCGCAGGAGGAATTACCTCTTTTATTGAGATGCCAAATACGGTTCCGCAGACAACAACAATAGAAAAGCTTGAGGATAAATTCGAGATTGCATCAAAAACAAGTTATGCCAACTATTCTTTTATGTTTGGTGGTACCAATGATAATCTTGATGAAATTTTAAAGGTTGACCCCAGGAAGGTAGCTGGACTTAAGTTATTCTTAGGATCTTCAACCGGAAATATGCTTGTAGATAATCCCGAAGTACTAGAAAAAATATTTTCTTCTACAGACTTGGTGATTTCGGTGCATTGTGAAGATGAGCAAACTATAAGAGATAATACAGCTAAATATAAAGCTAAGTATGGAGATGATATCCCGATAGAAATGCATCCTGTGATTCGAAGTGAAGAAGCATGTTATATTTCTTCGTCAAACGCTGTGGCACTTGCCAAGAAAACCGGTGCTAGACTTCATGTTTTTCATCTTTCTACAGCAAAAGAACTAGAACTGTTTAGCAATGATATTCCTTTAAAAGATAAAAAAATAACCGCCGAGGTTTGTATTCACCACTTATGGTTTTCAGATGCTGATTATAAAGAAAAAGGTACTTTAATCAAATGGAATCCAGCCGTAAAGACAGCCAAAGATAGGTCGGCTTTGTTTGAAGCGTTATTGGATGATCGATTGGATGTTATAGCAACAGATCACGCTCCTCATACAACCGAAGAAAAAGAAAATGTGTATACCAAAGCACCTTCTGGTGGTCCACTTGTGCAACATGCACTTCCTGCAATGCTCGAGTTTTATCATAAGGATAAAATTAGTTTGGAGAAAATCGTTGAAAAAATGTGTCACAATCCGGCAATTTTGTTTCAAGTAGAAAAAAGAGGCTATATTAAAGAAGGGTATCATGCCGATGCAGTTTTGGTGGATCTTAATGCACCGTGGACAGTAGACAAGGATAATGTTGCATACAAATGTGGTTGGTCTCCTTTTGAAGGAACCACGTTTACGTCAAGAATCACCCATACTCTTATTAATGGAAGTTTGGTTTACGAAGATTTTAAATTCTATGATGTTAAAAACGGACAACGATTAACTTTTGACAGATGATAAAAAAAAATATCTATTTCGTTATTGTTCTAATCGTCTTTTCTTGTCAGAGTATCGAAAAACCAGAAAAGCCCGAGGTATTTATCGAAGAGGATAAAATGGTAGAAATCTTAACGGATATGGCATTTATTAAGGCGACAAAAACCTCTTATAGGAAAGTGCTGGAAACCAAAAAAATAAACCCCGAGAATTATATTTTAAATAAGCATGATATAGATAGTGCCGTATTCTCACAAAACAATATTTGGTACACTAGTCAATTAGAGAAATATGAAGAAATTTTCAAACGTGTAAAGGCGAATTTAGAGACTTCCAAAAACAAATACGAGAAACTTAAAATAAAAGAGGACTCAATAAAAAAAGTCAAGGACTCTATTAAAAAAGCAAAGGATACTTTAAATTCTAAGAAAGAGAAAGTGTCTAATATAGAAAAAGGGATTAATGAAGAAATAGAAAAGGCAAAAGCCAAACGGTTTAAAAATTCTTCAGAAAACGAGTAGCCGTTTCGTTAATAGCAATATCAACTGGAGAGAATGTATAATTAAGCTCTTCTTTTACTTTATCATTTTTATAAAACGAATTTGATAAAGCGCTACGAATCGAAGATTTAAATATAGATCGTTTTGTTCTAAACAAGAAGTGACTTACCAATTGAAGATAATAAGCAACATACAATAAAAAAGACGTTGCTTCTTTTGTTGGAGCAGGTTTATTTAAGGCTAAAGCAATTTTTGTAAAAGCATCTTTATAGCTTAAGTTTTCTGCAACTACAATATATCGTTGGTTTTGGTGATTCCCAGTCATAAGTTGATGCATGATATTTATGACATCGGTTACAGCTACATAGCCTGTGGTACCCGTAGTGTAATATTTCATGCCGGCATGTATCTTCTTAAACATAAAACCACTGCCACCATTAAAATATCCCGGTCCAATAATAATTCCAGGATTTACAATGACTACTTTTAGATTTTCTTGGGTTCCACGCCAAACTTCCATTTCTGCACCATACTTTGTAATAGCATAAACAGATTTTTGGGTTTCAGGATTCCATTCTGCAGTTTCGTCAATAAAAGATACGGCTGGATCTTCTTCCAAAGTTGCGATGGAGCTTACATAACATAACTTTTTGACATGATGAACTAAACAAAGATTGACAATATTTGCGGTTCCTTCAATATTAACCTTTCGAAGGTTTTTGTAATGTTTTGCATTAAAGGTGATCCAGGCAGCACAGTGATATACATGAGTTACTCCTTCAAAAGCATCTGTAAGAGAAGGAATATCTGTAATATCTCCTTTTACCCAATCTATAGTATCAAAAACTGTTTGGTCCTTTTTTGCGAAGTAATAAGAAAATACTTCTCGGGCATGTTCTTTTTTAGTTTCAGACCGATATAGGGCACGAATTGGCTGTTTTTCCTGAACTAGCTTTACTAATAAGTGAGTTCCTACTAAACCTGTTGCTCCTGTAACTAATATCATGATTTATGTAATGCGTTACTAAAGTAAGTATATTTTGGATTTCTGAAGTATTCATAGCTCAATATTATTCAGATTTTTATCTTTGTCGCTTCTAAAGGAAATCGATAAAAATGACCAAGAATTTTATAGAAGAGTTAGGTTGGAGAGGCATGTTACACGATGCAATGCCAGGAACAGAAGAATACTTAATGGAGCAAATGAGATCGGCTTATGTGGGATTTGATCCTACGGCAGATTCATTACACATTGGTAACCTTGTGCCTATTATGCTATTGGCTCATTATCAAAGAGCAGGACACAAACCTTTTGCTTTGGTGGGTGGTGCGACTGGTATGATTGGGGATCCATCTGGAAAGTCGGCAGAGCGTAACCTTCTTGATGAAAAGACATTACGCCACAATCAAGAAGCTATAAAGGAACAATTATCAAGATTTTTAGATTTTGAAAGCAATGCTCCCAATGCTGCCGTTTTGGTGAATAATTATGATTGGATGAAGGAGTTTTCATTTCTTGGATTCATAAGAGATGTGGGTAAGCATATCACTGTAAACTATATGATGGCCAAAGATTCTGTAAAAAATAGAATTTCATCAGAATCATCTGAAGGGATGTCATTTACAGAATTTACATATCAACTTGTGCAGGGTTATGATTTTCTTCACTTATATCAAAACCATGACTGTACTTTACAAATGGGAGGTAGTGACCAATGGGGAAATATTACCACCGGGACCGAGTTGATAAGAAGAATAGGAGGAGGTAAGGGGTATGCACTTACATGCCCATTAATTACCAAATCTGATGGTTCAAAATTTGGTAAATCTGAAGGCGGAAATGTATGGCTAGATGCCAATAGAACTTCACCGTATAAATTTTATCAGTATTGGTTAAACACTAGTGATGAGGATGCCGAGAAATACATCAAGATTTTTACGTTCCTGAATAAAGAGGAGATTGAAAACCTGATAGCAGAGCACAAAGAGGCACCACATATGCGAATTTTACAAAAGAGATTGGCAGATGAGGTTACAGTGATTGTTCATTCTCAAGAGGATTTGGATAATGCAATTAAAGCTTCGAATATCTTATTTGGTAAATCAACTTCCGAAGATCTAAAACAACTGGATGAAGCTACCTTTTTGGATGTTTTTGATGGAGTGCCACAAGCCGAAATATCAAAAGAAGCAATTTCAAACGGATTGGATATTATTGGCGCATTGGCAGAGCATACAGGTTTTTTAAAGTCAAATGGAGAAGCAAGACGCGCTTTAAAAGAAAACTCTATTTCTGTAAATAAAGAAAAGGTAAAAGAAGGTTTTTCGATTACCAAAGATGACTTGATTAACAATCAATTTGTTCTTTTGCAACGTGGTAAGAAAAACTATTTTGTGATAAGAGTGGTTTAAGCCGTTATTTTAAACCAAAAACATTAAATCTCTTGAGATCTGAAATAAGATATTAAATCAGGAATCAAGAGATTTTTTTAATTAATAGAACAAAGTTTTTTGATTGATGAGTGCCTTCGGTTAATTCTCTATACGGTCTTGCTCATCTTCTAGACCCGATTTGCGCTGTTTTTTGGACTTAACGTCTTTGTTACCAAAAGAATGACTGATATAAAATTGCACGGTTCGACTATCATTACCACCTCTTCCATCAATAAAAAGATCTCCAAATTGGGTGGTTCCTCTCCAGGGAATGGTATATAAGATATCGTTTCCGGTAAGTTTGACTGTCCAATTGTCCCATTTCTTTTGTAGTCCAATATTTAAGGCTCCAAGAGAATCAGTATTATAGGTGCCACCCCAAATAGATGGGCTACTATACCAACCGCTCACCTCAAAAGTTAACCCTTTACCCAGCGTAAATGTACTTTGTGCATACCCACCATAGGTTGTCTGGTCTACTGCGATGAATGAAGGGTCTGTGGGTTTGAAATTACTGTAAAATACGTATCCACTCATATAAACGCTCCACCAATCATTAATTTTCTTAGGGTAAGAAATACTCAAATTAATAACCTCTTGATTGGCAACGTTACGAGTATTAATAAAGTTTCTGTTTTCACCTTCTGCTTCAGTCACTTGTGCAAAAAAGTCGTTTATAAAAGAATAGCTTAAGCTGGTTGTAAGCGTGTATTTGTAGGTATGAGATAACTTTAGGTTATCTGTGTACTGAGGTTGTAAGAAGGGGTTACCTCTTCTAAAACTTAATTCATCCAATTGAAATTCGAAAGGGTTTAATGCCTGGTAGTTTGGTCGTTGTATTCTACGGCTATATATTAAGGCTAGAGAATGATTTCTAGAAGCTTGATAAGTAAGGCCACCAGACGGAAACCAATCTGTATAATTTCGTTCTACAACTCTGTCATCATTTTGACTTGTGGCAGTAAGTTCTCCTTTAGAATCGGTGTTTTCCATGCGCAATCCTGCCTGTATCTTAAATTTATTAATTCCAAAATTATAATTTACATAACCGGCGGTAACGATTTCATCATATACAAAGGTATTGCTTCGGTTTTCATCCAAAGAACGAACTCCATTCTGGATGGTAAAGAAGTCAAACGTATTATCAGTTTTTACAAAAGAAAGCTTTGATCCAAAAGATAGTGTTCCTTTTCCTAAGGATTGTTCATAATCAGCTTTGGCTACATAAATGTCTATATCGATAGGGGTATCTTGTGCAGTAATATTTTCATTCAAAGGATTTCCTTCTGAGGTGACATAAAAGTTAGGCTGATTGTTAAAACGATCTCTTTCATAACGCCCATAGTTTAGATCAATTAGTAAGCTTCTGCCTAGTGTGTCTTTATAGCGGTAGTTAAGATTAGTGTTTAGGTTCAAGCTTTCATTTTTGTTGCTATTTGGTGCGAGTAATATACTGTCGATCACACCTGTATTTCTTTGGATGATTGGGGTTCTGGAATTTGTTTCCGAAGAAGCATCTCTCAAAGAGAGGTTGGCAGAAACCCCAATTGTATTTTTGGTATTGATTACATAATCTGCCGAGGCACGAATATTGTGATTGGTTACATCATTTTCAGAGTTAGAACGGGCATCAAAAATATTATCTCCTTGAATGCGATATAGATTAATAAAACTAGTAGACTTTCCAATAAAATTACTGTAGTTGGCATTTAGTGTCCACTTTTTGGTCTTTGTTGTAATTCCTATTTGACTATTATTTCTTAAAAAATCACCATAGGTTAACGTATTCGAAAAACTACCTACGGTACCTATTCCTTTTTCTCTCTTAAGGCGTATGTTGATGATTCCAGCATTTCCTGCAGCATCATATTGTGAAGAAGGTTGCGTAATGATCTCTATACTTTCTATTTCATCTGCTTGTAACGATTGTAAAAATGTAGTAAGATCATCACCCTGAAGAAAGCTCTGGCGGTCATCAATGTATATAAGGACTCCATTTTTGCCTTCTACTACAATATCATCATTATTATCAACACGAACCCCAGGAGCTTTGCGTAGCACATCCAAACTATTGTTCCCAGAAGATGTGATTGTTTCGGCTACATTAAATACTGTTTTGTCGGGCTTTACCTCTACAATAGGTTTTGTGGCAGTAACGGTAACTTCCTCAAGAGTTTCTGTGTTCTGTTCCAGGGTAATAGTTCCTAATGCTATAGCACTATTTGAAAAAGTAAAAGTTTTAGTATACGATTTAAAACCTATACTGCTAATTGTGAGTTGATAGGTGTTGTTTTTAATGTTTTTTAATATAAAAACCCCTTTCTCATTGGTAATACCGGCTTTGATTAGTTTTTGATTGGTATCTTTTAAAATAACATTGGCATATGGCACTGGTTGATTGGTAAAATCTTCAACACTTCCACTAATAGTTTGGGCACAAAGAAGATTAATAGTGCTTACTACTAGATAGATAAAAATAAATAACAATGATCTCATGACTTCTTAATTTCTAATTTTGATTCAAAGGTGAAGACTTTTAAAAACTGTTGAAAGAGGTTTTGGTCGAGTGGTCCAATAGATCGATCAATGGACCAGGGGCTGTTTAACTTCGTATAGGGCCACTCGTCTGGAAATTCTTGATCAGTATAAGGTTTACGAGTAGTTTTGTGAACACCCATGCGGGGATACTATCATTAGCTTTGGCAACTATCTATATAATGGTATCTTAGTTTAAAAGAATAGCGAAGTAATGCTACGTTCAATGTTGAAAGATCAAATACTATGTGGAACAAAACAGTTTACGGAATAAAAGTTGGCGAGATTGCAGCGGCTATAGGTTTGTATCTAATGCTATCCTTTGCCTACAGATTTACACTTTGGACAATTTATTGGGATAAACCAGATCGATGGGAAAGGCTATTTAGTTTATGGAAATGGTTTGATAACGGAGGACTTCAGTATAGCTTGATGTTTATGGCTACAGCATTGATTTGGTGGTTAGTTTTTAGGGTTTTTAGAAAATGGCCACTTCGGTATCGTTTCTCGTTACACTTTATCATGCTACCTTTTTTTATACTTGTCGCCTGGAAAGGATATTACTGGGTGTGTGAGCGCTTTGGCTTGATGCATTTAGAAGGTAACCCTGAAAAATGGGATATTTATATTCCGGCACTTATCTATATGATTCAGTTTGCTATGTTTCATGCATATGAATATTATACAAGTAATCAACGCAAAATTCGTTATGAGATTGAACTGAAGAATACGGCTTTAAAAAGTGAATTGAGTGCAATCAAGGCACAACTAAATCCTCATTTTTTATATAATGTGTTTAATACAATTAATGCTAGTATCCCTAAAGAAATGGAAGGCACCCGAGAAATGGTTGCCGATTTAGCAGATTTATTTCGATATCAGCTTCGTGCCAGTAGAGAAGACTTGGTTCCTCTTAAAGATGAGCTAGATTTTGTGCGAAAATATTTGGATTTGGAGCAGAAACGATTTGAAGACCGCTTACAAATCACTATTAATGTGGATAAGGATTTACTTTCAAGGCAAGTTCCTCCAATGTTGCTACAACCTTTGGTAGAAAATTCTGTGAAACATGGTATTTCTCCTCTTACCGATGGGGGGCGCATTGATATTACTATAAAAGAAAAAGAAAAAGGAACTTTATTATTTGAAATCAAAGATACTGGTGTAGGGGTTTCTGATAAAGCCTCTATTATGGAGACTGGTGTAGGCCTAAGTAACACACAAAAAAGATTGGAGAAAATGTACAACTCAGGGCTTTTTTTAATGGACAATCAGCCAAGAGGCTTAATAGTACAGTTTAGTATTTAGGAAAAACAGTAATAATTGTATACACGTGAAGAAAGTAGTTATAGTAGATGATGAAAAAGCAGGTCGAACCTTGATCAAAGAATATTTGGAATCGTATTCTGATTTGGTCTTGTTGGGAGAAGCTAATAATGGTGTTGATGCCATCAAGATTATTAATGAGTTTAAACCTGACCTGGTATTTATGGATATTCAAATGCCGGGGATGAACGGTTTTGATGTGTTGCAACACCTAGAAGAACTTCCGCAGATTGTGTTTAGTACTGCCTATGATCAGTATGCACTTAAAGCTTTTGAGGTGCACGCAGTAGATTATTTGCTAAAACCGTATACCAAGGATCGTTTTGATACAGCTATCTCTCGTATTGGAGAGATAAAACAAATTGTACCTTTGGCTGAGGAGCACATACAAAAAAAGCATGAATTTCCTGAACGAATCATTGTACAAAAAGGAACAAAGTATGTTACCCTGGCGACAAGTGAAATCTATCATATAGAAGCCTATGGCGATTATTCAAAGCTGCATACTGTATCAGATACTTTTATAAGTAATCATGGGATTAGTACATTGGAAGAAAAACTGGATCCGAAGCAATTTTTAAGAATTCACCGCAGCACTATTGTGCATCTGGATAAGATCAAAGAAGTGGCAAAATACGGTAAAAGCTATATGCTTATTCTCTTAAATCAGGAAAATGTAAAGGTAAGTAGGGGCTATGCCGATAAGATCAAAGCGTTGATGTTTTAAAATATTGTTGACCAGACCACTTAATTTGATATTAAAAGCTTAACAGGTATTTAATATTCTGTAATCACAAAAAATAAAGCCTACCAGGATGTATCCTATGTAGGCTTTATCAACTAACCAATCAATTATTGAAAAAACTTAGCATTCAAATACAGTTCGATGCAACTGTATTACTTTTTTATTTTAATTTTTTGCCAATTCGTATCTGCTTTTTCTTGCAATGTTTTTGGATCTTCTTTAATCCACTTTTCTAATGTATTTATTCCCCAAGAATTATAAAATAAATACAGTTTACCATTTCTTATTTCGAACGTTTTGGGGTTAATGTCAACTTTTTCATTATTCACCGCTATTGCATAAGCGCAATAACCTCCATACTGTGGTATAAATTGTTTAGGGTTACTTTTAAACTTTTCCAAGTTTTCTTTGCTGGCAAACTTATACTTTACATTATCATAGGTGGCTATAAATTTGCTATCTCCTTTTACCGTTTTATTATTAAAATATTCGGTTACATCATATCCTTCGGCAACAAAGCTTTTTTTGGTATTGTAATCAATTTGCTGTGCACTTATTGTACTTACGAAAACAAATAAAATTATGGCTAATCTTTTTCCCATCATATACTTTTATAATGTGCTTTGATAATTAAGTCGTAAAAAAATCTAATCATTACAACTTTAACACAATTATAAGAATTTAAGCAAGTTATAATAAAAAGACAGGCTTTTTTTGAAGATGTTACAGAGCCATCAAATTACATCCTCTAATATCACTATTGTCAAATCGACCTAAGATTTCAAAGTGGTCATTATCAATAATTTTCCCTAGATCTTGGGTGGCAATAAATGAACAAGAATTTGTATTGGCCAGATCTATAATATTGATCCCACCGGTTCTATTTGACCCTAATGTAGTAAGAGCATCTTCAGGATTTCTAATAACGACTTTCATCCATGGTGGACATTGAAATATTCCATCTCCTTTAGAATAAGCTTGGGATAATAACTCTGTCATTCCGTACTCACTATGAATAGAAGAAACGTTAAAACCTTTTTTTAGAATCTCATGAAGTTCTTGTCGAATCATTTCTTTTCTTCTTCCCTTCATCCCGCCAGTCTCCATAACGATAACATTATCGTTCAAAGTGAGCGAATGCTTTTCTACCAAGTCTAACAAAGCAAAGGAAACGCCTAAAAGAAGTACTTTTTTGTTTTCTGAAATACATTTTTTCAAGACAGATACCAATACTTCTGTTTCATTAAGATAGAAGCCACTTTCTGGGTGATTACTATCCTGTATTAACTTTTCTGCCATGTACACAAGTGAAGAGCCTTCTCTTTCTAGGTAAGATGGGAGTAATGCAAGAATGATATATTCTGAAACGTCTCCATAAAAATATTGAAATCCTAATTTGAAACTTTTTTCGTAAATGGATAGATCACTAACATAATGTTTGCTGGTAATGCTCCCTGTTGTGCCACTACTGGTAAAAATTTTGGATATAGAAGATGTCGTGCTCACTACCTTTTCTTGTTTAAAGAATTGTATAGGTAGGTATGGGATATCTTCAATTTTTTTAACAGAGGTTTTGGTCCTTCCCAGAAGATTACAAAATCTTTGATAGACTTTGTTGTTGATATATTGATGGTTAAAAACTCGCAGTGCTGCCTTCTCAAAATCAGAATCATTTTGAATAGAAAAAATAGTATGGGCAAGCATAAGAATTGTTCAACAAAGTTAGTAGAACAAAGGTATAAAAAGAGTTTTCTTTTTTACACAAGAATTCAAGGATAAAAAGAAAAGGAAATTGATTAAATTAGTTGAGAATAGGGCATACCAATCCTAGCAGTATTAACTTTTAATGAATTTTACAGTGGCAACTTTATTTCCTTCTTTGATTTTTGCCACATATACACCAGCATTTAGGCTACTGATATCTAGTTCTGTTCCAAAAAGCACTTCAAACATTACTTTTTTACCAAGTACGGTATAAATAGTGACTGTTTTGGTAAGTTGTTTTGCAGATGTAATATATAAAACATTTCTCGCAGCGGGATTCTGGAAAACACGCAATCCATCAATCTTGTGTTGTACGATTTTCTCTTGTTTTTGGGTTGTGCTAACTTGAGCCTGAATTCCTGAAGTGAAGGAAAAGCAAGCTAAACCAATAAATATGACTAGCAAGTAGATTTTTTTCATACAAAATTATTTTGGGGCAATAAAGATACAATATTAAAATTAAAAAAAATGAAAAATAGTAGCATACTTTTATGTTAAATTAGAATTTAAAGGTTGAAAGGTAAATAAATTACGGTTTTTACTTAAAGTATTACTTTGAAAATCAAAAATAATGCCGCATCTTTGTACCATTATGAAGTTATAAAGAATTATGTACATAATTGTGCAAATAATCACCCCCCGATTTAGAAGCTAAAGACTCCTTTAGCGATTTCCCTATTCATATTTTTCTAATTCATAATTCTTTACATAATGGCTCAAAATAAACTTACTTTAAGTCGCCTATTTTCTTATTTTAAAATCGCAGTTACCGGCAAGGAGCAGGAATTTACCTCGGGTAGTATTCGAAGAGCAATTTTTATGCTTTCTGTACCCATGGTTCTTGAAATGATGATGGAATCTGTATTCTTTTTGGTAGATGCATATTTTGTTTCCAGTCTTGGTGCCAATGCAATAGCTACTGTTGGTCTTACCGAATCTGTACTTACCTTGGTGTATGCCATTGCCATCGGACTAAGTATGGGTGTAACTGCAATTGTTGCACGCAGAGTTGGCGAGCAAGATATTCCAGGTGCTTCTCAGGCAGCAATACAATCAATATTTTTGGGAATTGCAGTTGCATTAATTATTAGCGTAATTGGTATTTTATTTCCTAGAGAGATTCTTGCACTTATGGGTGCCGAACCTGATTTAATAGCTGAGGGATATGGCTATACCCAGGTATTATTAGGGGGTAATGTAACCATCATGCTTTTGTTTTTGATTAATGCAGTTTTTCGTGGTGCTGGAGATGCTTCTGTTGCCATGCGGGTATTGATCTTTTCCAACCTGTTAAATATCGTTCTGGATCCCATGTTTATATTTGGCTTTGGCCCAATACCGGCATTTGGGGTACAAGGAGCCGCTATCGCTACAACGATTGGTAGAGGTAGTGCAGTGATTTTTCAATTATTAATACTCTTTTATGGTTGGAGTAAGATTAAAGTAACTTTCAGAGATTTAATCTTTCGAGCGAGTATTATGTTTAACCTAATTAGAGTTTCGCTGGGAGGGATTGGTCAATTCATTATCGGCACCTCAAGCTGGGTATTTCTTATGAGAATAATGGCAGAGTTTGGTAGCGAGGTATTGGCTGGTTATACGATTGCTATTAGGGTACTCATGTTTACCTTAATGCCTTCGTGGGGAATGAGCAATGCTGCGGCCACTTTGGTAGGTCAAAATTTGGGAGCACAAAAACCCGAACGGGCGGAAAAATCGGTATGGAAAACCGGGAAATATAATGCCTATTTTATGCTAGCGGTATCTATATTTTATCTATTGTTTGCAGAGCTGATTATAAAAATATTTAGTGATGAAGCGATGGTAATAGAATATGGCGCTTTAAGCCTGCGTGTTATTGCCGCAGGGTATGTGTTTTACGCCTACGGAATGGTGATTATACAATCCTTTAATGGTGCAGGAGATACCAAAACACCAACAATTATTAACTTCTTTTGCTTTTGGGTTTTTCAATTGCCTTTTGCATACTTGATGGCATTAGTGTTTGACTGGGGCGCTATGGGTGTATTTTTGGCGATAACCTTTGCCGAAGTACTCATTGCGATCATTGGTATTGCATGGTTTAGGAAAGGCAAATGGAAAGAAGTGAAGGTTTAGTTTGTAAGAGGTGAGTTAATGAGTTTTTGAGTATAGCTATCCAAAATTCTCCCCTTTATGGAGGGGAGAATGAATTGAAGTTTTCTTTGAAAACTTCAAGAAAGAAGGGTTCACTTACACGTGAAGTTTAAACATAGTACCTTCTATTTGATCAAGGTAACAGTGTTTGAGCATGTTTGAGAACCCTCCGACTATATGTTTTTTGCAAAAAACATATAGTCACCTCCCTATAGCTAAAGGAGGTGTTTTTAGGAATATAATATCATTTCTGTAAATTGAAATGATCCTGAATCTCGGATAATACAGAGGGTAGATGATCAAAAACCATTTTGTTCTCAAATCGAATTACTGTAAAACCTAAAGCATTTAATCGTGCAGTGCGTATTGTGTCTTTTTCGATAGCTTCAGGATGATTATGTATTTCACCATCCAATTCGATGATTAGTTTTTCTGAGGCGCAATAAAAATCTACTATATAGTATTCAATACTATGTTGCCGCTGAAATCGTCTTCCTTCTAGCTGTTTAGACTTCAAATGTTTCCAAAGAAAAGCTTCAGCAGGGGTCATGTTTTTTCGAAGTTCTCTACGGTAGTCTTGTAATTCTTTTTTAGTATGTATTTGTTTCTTTTTGATACATAAACATACTAAAAATACCATAAAAGGCTCTCCCCTTTATGGAAGGGGAGAATGAATTCAGATACTATGTTATCTGAAGAAAGAGGGGCAACTACATGTCAGGTTTAGGTTTTATAACTTCTTTTAATCAATACAGGAGTATTTAAACCTGTTTCAAACCCTCGGGCTTTATACTTTTCTTGGGAAAAGCATAAAGCTACCTCCCTTTAGCTAAAGGGAGGAACTTTTTTGAGGTTTATTTTTAATATTAAAATACTGTTGTATTGCTGATAGTACAGAGGGTAAATGATCAAAAACCATTCTGTTTTCAAATCGGATCACGGTAAAACCCAAGGTATTTAGTTGGGTAGTGCGTACCTCATTTTTTTCGACAGTTTCAGGATGGTTGTGTACCTCACCACCTAATTCGATGATTAGTTTTTTTGAAGCACAATAAAAATCCACAATATAATTTTTTATACTAGGCTGTCTCTGAAATCTCTTTCCATTCAATTTCTTTGATTTCAAATGTTTCCAAAGAAAAGCTTCAGCAGGGGTCATGTTTTTTCGTAAGATCCTTCTGTTTTCTTGCAGCTCTTTTTTAGTATGGATTTGTTTTTTTTATACATAAACATACTAAAAATACCATAAAAGGCTCTCCCCTTTATGGAAGGGGAGAATGAATTGAAGTTTTCAAAGAAAACTTCAAGAAAGAGGGGTTTACTTACACGTGAAGTTTAAACATAGTACCTTCTATTTGATCAAGGTAACAGTGTTTGAGCATGTTTGAGAACCCTCCGACTATATGTTTTTTGCAAAAAACATATAGTCACCTCCCTTTATCAAAGGAGAAAGCTTTTTTTATAAAAAATTCTCTCAGTCTCAAAAAATGAAACTGACACGTGATATCATTGTACAATGATAGTTTATCAGAAAGTATTTTTAACAGGCCAAAAAGTATTTGATAGAGAATGGAATCTCTTTTGACGAGATAGTTTGTTGCTTGAATACATGTTGTCGATATATTGATAGCAAAATAAACTTTTTGAATTTGATTCGGCGCTCCTTGGATAAGGTTAGATGACCTTTGGATACACTTGGTCGATCTTTGGATAAGGTTAGATGGTCTTTGAATGCATTTCGTCAATCCTTGGATGCGATTAGGTTAGGTTTGGATACACTTCGTCGATGTTTGAATGAAGTTGAGTTTTATTTGGATGAATAAAAAGTTAACTATTGTAAAAATCATTGTTTAATTAATTAAAAAGTAAATTTTATGAACAAAAATCAATTAAAGAATTACCGTATGTTTCTGGCGGTACAAAATACCTTGGATCACAATACCACGACATGGTGTGGCAACCCAAAGTTTACAGAAACCAAAAAAATGTTGGATATCGAGATCGATGGTATCGAAATATTAGGAGAAGAAGCCTCAAAGACTACCAAAGGAATGACGCGTGACAAAAACATGATTCGCAGTGCTCTTGAGAAAAAAAGTATCGCATTGGCTGGCACCATGTCTGCCCATGCATCAATTACCGAGAATGAAACCTTGAAAAGTATTTTAATTACCTCAAAAGGTGCTTTAGAGAATAAAAAAGAAACCGATTTGGTGGTGTACAGTAAGACACTTACAAAACATGCCGAAAGCATTCAAAAAGTACTGATGTCTGAATATGGAGTTACGAGTTCTGAGATCGAAGATGTTAACACAACCATTGCAGAGTTTCAACCTTTGATTGGTAATGCAAAGCCAGAGCAATCGGCTATCAATGCTGCTAAGCGTGATATAGACGACCATATAAAACAAGGGAAGTTTTTATTAAAAGATGTTTTGGATAAGCTCATGATACGATATCAATTTACTGATATTACTTTTTATAATGAATATCAGCAATCTAGAACGATTGTAGATGTTTAATATTGAAGGTAAAAAAAGCTGCCAATCGGCAGCTTTTAGGATGATATAAAAAAATTACTTAAGTCTTAATTAGTAGCCCAAGCAAAATCAGCTGCTTCAGTTGTTGAAGTGGTGTATGATGTAGCTTCATCAGCATTAGCACCATCTGCTTGTAAATTAGAAGCAGGAGCACTATCCCTGAAATCAAATTGAGTATCAAATCCTGTTAAAGTAAGTCCGTTAATAGTACAACCAGAATCATTTTTAATTTGAATTCCAGTTCCACCCATAGTAGACACTGCAGTAAAGTTAACTAGCGTAGGATTATTATTAACTCCATCTGCTTCGATAGCCGTAGAGAAATCTGCTATTGTAATATTTACAAATGCATTTGTAAGTGTTCCATTCCATCCTTCAGTCCAGTCTACAGCATCATCTTCTAAGTTCTCAGCATAGAAATTAGTTACAGATACGGTACCTCCGAAGAATTCAACTCCATCATCAGAACCTCCAATTACTGCTACGTTAGAGATAGTTGTTTCACTACCTACAGCATAAAGTGTCAAACCATTAAATTGTGAATCTGCATTGATCTGTGCTCCGGTATTTTTAAGGATAAGATAGTTGATGTTACCAGAATTATCATTATCGACATTTCCTCCATAAACAAGTCCACCTACTTCTGCAATGGCATCAACACCTTCGGTAGTAGTAGCATTACCACAAATAAGTAATCCACCCCAAGCTGCACCATCATTTGATTCCATTACTACCGGATCAGTCATGGTTCCCTGGATGTTTATAGAAGCTCCTTTTAATACTGCTACATAGTTTGCAGTTCCAGATTCAGATACAATTCTTGTACCTGCAGGAATAGTTAAAGTTGCGCCATTACTTACTAGTACAGGTCCGTTTACTATATACTCCACAGAAGCTTCAAGAGTAAGATCACTAGAAATAGTGGCTGGAAGTAATGTATCAGAACCGCTTCCTGCATTGATTACCCATGCAAATAAGCTAGCGTTTGTTGAAGATGAACTAAATACGGCATCTGCAGCAGTATCTGCATCTGCACCATCAATTTGAAGGTTAGAAGCAGGAGCGCTGTCTCTGAAGTCGAAAGATGTATCAAAACCAGTTAAAGTTAGGCCGTTGATGGTAGCTCCAGAATCATTTTTAAGTTGGATAGCAGTACCACCTGTAGAAGAGATTGCTGTAAAATTAACAAGGGTAGGGTTGTTATTGACACCATCTGCTTCTATAGCAGTCGAGAAATCTGAAATTGTGTTTGTCACATATCCGTTAGTAAGTGTACCATTCCAACCTTCGGTCCAGTCTACGGCATCATCTTCATTATTCTCAAGATAAATATTTGTTACAGACACTGTTCCTCCAAAAAATTCTACTCCGTCATCAGTACCATTAATGATACCAACATTATCAATAGTAGTTCCAGAACCAACGGCATAAAGGGTAAGACCATTAAACTGCGAATCTGCGTTAATTTGTGCACCTGCATCTCTTATGATTAAATAATCAATGTTACCAGAACTATCTGTATCATTGGTCCCACCATAAATAAGACCACCAACTTCGGCAACGGCATCTGTTCCTTCTGTAGTGGTTGCATCTCCACAAATTACCAATCCACCCCAAGCACCTGCCTGACCGTTAGAACGCATAATAACTGGGTTTGTAGCTGTTCCTTGAATATCTATATCGGCACCTTTTAATATGGCTAGATACTTATCTGTTCCTGTTTCTGAAACAATTTCTGTACCCGCAGGTATGGTAAGTGTTACTCCTGAGGCAACAGTTACAGTTCCGGTAATTTTATATTGGATACTAGGATCCAAAGTAAGATTGGCAGTAATAATACCAGAGAGTTCGTCTGGATTACCTCCTCCTGTATCAGGTCCGTTATCATCGTCATCACTACAGGATACAAAAACTAATCCCGTAATTAATAAAAGGCTTAATAATTTACTTAGCGTTTTCATCATTGTTTAATTTTAATTAAAATTTATAGCTTAAATTCAAAGAAGTTTCTACTCCTGTAGAATAGGATAATATGGCGCTTTCGAATTGGTTTCCACTTACTACTTCTTGTACGAACTGTGTTCGTTCTATTGTTGGGTTTAATAGGTTTTTAGCAGTCAAACCTAAGCTCCAATGGTTATTAATCTCTTTATTGATTATAAAGTCTAATGTTACAAAGCCTTTCTCGATAATTTCACCATTAAAGAAAACATCGGGTTGTTGTTGATTTCGCGGAGCACCTAATGCAAAAATCTTGTCAGAGGTATAATTGCCGGTAAGAGTAAATTCGTAGGGAAATTCTTTACCAGAGTTGAAAGTAAGAGAAAGGTTAGTGATCCAGTCTGATGCGCCTTCTAATCCAATTTCGGTTCTATCACCGTACTTAAAGGTTTGTTCAAGAATTCCATCAGGTCTGATCACATCTTTTAGATCTTGAATATGGTCCAGATAAGAAATATTACCACTTATGCGTAAATTAGGATAGGATTCTCGTTTCTTTATGATGTAAAGTCTTCCCTCAAGCTCAAAACCTATAATACGTGCTCTATCACCTGTATTGAAATAAGAAAAGATGTCTTCTCCTCCTCTTTGTAATCCACGATTGATAGGATCATTAATTCGCTTATAGAAGGCACTAAAAGATAATAATTCATCATTTTCTGGGAAAAACTCTACCTTGAAATCTATGTTGTAGTTTTGAGATCTTTCTACATCAGGATTACCTTGAAATACTTGCCCAACTTGAGAAACATATTGAAAAGGAGCAATTTCCTTAAATTCTGGCAATGTTTGACCCACGCTTCCAGAAAGACGTAAAGCTAACTTTTCGTTTACCTCATACTTTAGGTTAACATAAGGATAAAAATTATCGTAATCTTTGTTTGCCGATCCTATTCTTGCCAGACCTGTTTCGCGATCAACAAAGTTTCCTACATCAAAGTTAACGTCAATTTCGTCTTTTTGGTAGCGAACACCAACTTGAGCAGTGAATTTGTTAAACTTTCCTGTAAAGTTGGCAAACCCTGCATACGAAAGGAGCTCGGCATCATAGGTGTCCAGGGGTTGTATATTAAGTTGCAATAACCCATTGTCAAAATTTTGTTGTGTAAAGATATCTCCAATGGCATCTATAGATGGTGGATTGATATCTGAACCATTTCCTTCTTCGATACCGAAAAATTGAGATGAAAAATCTCTTGTTTTATTTCTAAAATCTCCACCAATATTTACAACAAAGATATCCTCTTCATCTTCGTTCTGCTTGAGAATTAGTTTGTCGGATAAACGAGCATTGATTTCCTCGTCTGTAATCTCTTGAACAGACTTTCTTTGTTGAAATCCACCTGTAAAACCAAGTTCAATAATTCCATCTTCGTTCTCAACTGTGTTTGGATTATCATTAAGAATATTTACCTCATTACGAATTCTGTTGGGCTCGTTGGCTACCAAATAATTGAACCCTGCTGCCCATTCTAATGTGTTCTTTTTGGATATATTATGCTCTCCGATAAGTTGTGTAGCAGATAATAAAGTGTTCTTTATATTTTGATCTCGTATAAATTGAGACCCTTCTTCAATGTTATCTAATTCTTCGAATATTTCTGTAGTACCTTCGCGTCCTGCTTCTAGAGTTTCTTCAGAAACCTTATTAATAACAAAAGAGTTGAAAGAGAGGCTATTGTTATCATTAAAGCTATATTGGCTATGTAACATTGCCGTTGTGTTAATGGTTCTTAACCAACGTCTTAGGTCATCACCTGGTACAAAATCTCTCAGGTTTCCTTGATCATATTCCCTGAATAAACCCTCTCTATATTCGTTGTCTAGAGATTGCCCTCCACTAAAATAGAGTTTTAGTTTTCTGTCCTCACCTAATATGCCTCCAATATTAAATCCAAATCCGTAATTGATAGGTGTAGAAATTTCTACCGGATTCCAGGATTGTTGTGTCAAAGCATTAACAAGATTCCCAGACTCATAGGCGCGACTATAAATTCCTAGTGAGAGATCTTCATTATTTGCAGTAGCCTTAAAATCGTTAAAAATATCACTATCGGTAACATTAGAGTTGACACCACTAGAAATGCTCAGACCGATATCTCTTCTTTTAGAAACTTTTTTTGATACAATATCTATATTTCCTGAAGATAGATCGGCCGAGTTGACAGGAGAAAATGTTTTACTTATGGAAACATTTCCTATAAATCTTGACGGGAATAACTCCAGATCAATATTTTTCTTATCAATATTATCTGATGGTATTGGCAACCCGTTAAGGGTAGTGCTTAAATAGCGATCCCCAAGGCCGCGTACATAAATTTGACCAGATCCTTCTGCTTTAGAAACCCCAGATATTTTTGTCGTTGCAGCAGAAGCATTTGAAACACCAAGTCTGGCTAGTTGCTCTGCACCAATACTTTCTTTAACAGTAACGGCTTCTTTTTGGTCCAACAGTAACGCTTCTTCTCGTTCCTTATTGGTAACTACTTTAATTACCACTTCTTCTAGATTGGCAGCAGTGGCCCCCATCGTAGCATCTACAACTGCAACTTTACCAGCTTCTACCAATACATTAGGTATTTCTACCGTTTGATATCCTGTAAAACTAAATTCCAAAGTGTAAGTTCCTACAGGAACATCTGTAATTTCATACAAACCATTAAAATCTGTAGAGGACCCCTTGGTGGTTCCTTTTACTAAAACATTGGCAAAAGGCAGGGGTTGATTGTTTGACTCTTTGTCTAATAATTTACCGGCAATGGTCCCGGTTTGTTGTGCATTGATAGCTCCTATCAATAGTAGTGCAAGTGCTGTAAAAATTTTTCTCATTTCCTATTATCAAAATCTGATACAAATAAATACGGTTTTACAGTAATTGATTTTATCCCACTATTATTCTTAGTTTAAGGGATTGTGATGTAGGAAAAACAAAAATTTGAGTAAAATTTGTAGCTCTTTTGGGGGAGTTATTCTCTTTTTTGAATGGATCAAATACGTTAAATATCCTTTTGTTTTATAATGTTTTAAGGTGGATATTTATAATTAGAATTGTGCTCAATCGATATCTTTTAGAGGATAGATAGAAGAAGAATAAATATTTTTTAAAATATTACAGAATTGTTATCTAATGGTTAAAAGGTGTATTCTCTTTAAATATCAGTTAACAATACCGTAAAGTAGAAGAGAGAGTTGTGAGGTTTTTGTGCTATTTTTCTTTAATTTTATAAGCTTTTAACTTGATCTTTAAGGATTTATAAATTTTCAAATATAAAAAATCACCAAAAAAATAAGCCTGACTATTAAGCCAGGCTCTTGTATTTCAGGGGTATATCGTATTAGTTACGAGTCCATCCAGAGTTCCATGAGTTGTAATCTGCGCCGGTACCGTTACCTATACCAGAGATTACATCGGCTTCTCCAAAAGTAGCTCCAGTATCGTTTTTAAGGTTAAGCGTGATATCTTCAAAAGTAATATCGGTTACAGAAGTTTCTCCATCTAAAACACCATTTCCAGTCTCAGTATCGTCAAGATCAAAACCTTCTGCAAATCCTTGTAAAGAAACATTGGTAAATACAGCTCTTGTTCCGGCACGTAGTCTAATAGCCTCATTCTGGTTAGAAGATCCGATTCCGTTAATAGTAAGGTTGGTTACTCTTGGAGCAGACCAAAACACCGGGTTAGAGTTGTTTCCTATATCAGTGTTAAACCCATCACCTTCTATTCCTTTATCATGAGTTTGTCTATGCTCGATATATACATTTGTTAATGTTCCTGTAAATCCTTCCGTCCAGTCTACAGAGTCATCTTGCGCTCCAACTACGGATATAAATGCAGCATCTACGGTTCCTCCAAAAAACTCTACTCCATCATCAGCTCCTTCAAAAGCTTGTATATACTCGATAGTAGTTCCGTTTCCTATCGCATAAAAAGAGAATCCATTATTTTCTGACGCTGCATCTGCTGCACCTCCAGAATACTCAATACGTACATATCTAAGGATACCAGAATTATCATCTACAACACTACCACCATATGGTAATCCTCCGATTTCAGAAGTAGAAGTAGCATCACCGCCTACAACAGAGTTTATGGGAGCTCTACCTAGGATAATCAAACCTCCCCAATCTCCAGGATTTGGAGTTGCTGTTGCAGAAGTAAATACAATAGGGTTTGATGAAGTTCCTTCAGCATTAATCATCCCTCCTTGTAATACTGCAATATATACATCAGATCCGGTAGCTGCTCTTACTACTACACCTGGCTCTACAGTAAGTGTAAAACCTTCAGGTACGATTAAAGCGCTAGTAAGCGAATACTCAGTTCCTGTTACCAAAGTTAAATCTTCTGTTAAGGTACCCCCTATCACTAAATCTGAAGGATCTACATTTGATCCACCATCACCAAGGTCAATATTAACATCTGCCGTGTCGTCATTTGCGCATCCTACAAAAAGCATAGCAATCGCAAATATGTTTAAAATGAATATGTTTGCTTTCATGTGTGTTATTTTTATTGAATTTTGTTCTTTTCTTAATTGGGTTAAAATGTGTATTTAAATTGTAATCCGATATTCACCCCTCTTTTATAACTAGAGAGTGCAAACTCATCTATTGGATTGATTTCATTATTTGCGTTCCTGGTAAATGGGATATTAAATGTAGTAAGTACATCTTCTGATATCGTAGCATTTTCTCTTACTCTTTCAATAGTAGGGTTTAACAGGTTTTTGACGCTTACATTGATTTCAAAATTGTCACGTACTTTATTTTTCCAAACAAAATCAAGTGTTGGCACTCCTTTTTCTACAATATTTCCTAATTGTCCAGCTCCTAATGCATCGATTCTATCAGAAAAATAGGAGAACACAAGGTTTGCCACCGGTTTATATCCCCCAAAAGTTGGAGTATAACTTACATCGGCGTTTACCAAGAATGGTGATGCTCCTTGCAATTCGTCGGAATCTCTATTAAAGTTTGTGTTGAAAGTTCCCGAAACCGTTTTTAAATCTTGTTTTGTAGAAGTATAAGTAACGTTTATACCTGCAGAAAGAAGACTTTCTTCTTCAGCGTCTAATAAAAGGGCTTTACGTGCTTCTAGCTCAATACCAAATACTTCAGCTTTATCACCGGTTCTAAAGAAACGCTGCGTTCCTGTAGCATCATTTGCAGATACTAAGTTTACAGGATCGTTAATTTGCTTGGCAAAGGCAGCTAGAGAAAATACCTGACCTCGTTCAAAGAACCATTCGTATTTTAAATCTAAATTGATAATTGAAGAGAACGCAGGATCATTTAATAAGTCTGGGTTACCACCTATACGATCGGTTACATTTTCATAAACAAAAGGTGCAACTTCTTTAAATTCTGGATTAGAAACTGTTCTACTGGCAGAAAAACGTATGTTTTGATCCTCGTTTAATGCGTATTTCACATTTAAACTAGGTAAGAAAAAAGTTTCACTTGCTTCATTACGTCCAGGATTATTAAAAACAAGGTTGATCACATCGTATTCGATACTTTGATTGAAAGATTCTACGCGTAATCCTGGCACAAATGTCCACTTTTCTCCAACCTTATAAACTGCATTGGCATACGCGGCATGGATATCAAGCTCTCCTGTATAAGTGTTTTCGGGAAGTCCAGGAAGGTTAGTGTCTCCTAATCCATTTGCAGGATCCAGAGGGTTTATAACAACCGTATTGTATACAACACCTAAATTATCTCTATTAAAAATGTTGTTTAGATTATTTACATCAGTAACTTCTGTTCTTGGTTCGATGATACTTAATCCAAAACGTTGGTTGTCGAATTCACGTTTTTTTATACGTCCGTTATATCCAAAATTGAAAGAAAGATTTTCTGAATGCTCATATGCTAGATTTATTCTACCGTTCCATTCTTCATCTTCAATATTTTGAAAATAACGTTGGTTATCAAAATCTACATTGCGAAAAAGGATAGGGTTGGTATTGGAGTCATTATCCAAGGCAAGATCAAACTGCTCTAGTGCAATACGCTTTCTGTCTGGTTGGCGTGCTAGCACATTGTTGAATCCAATCCCGTAATCTAACTTTATTTTATCATTAACTTTACTGGTACCAGATAGTTGGTTAACAAAGATCATATCTTGCTCAAACTGCACGTTTTGAGTAAAAAAACCAAAGTCGTCTATATCGGCAATTGTATTTCTGTTAAAACCATTTCCATCTATTCCGAAACGTCCTACTTCATCTGTAGCGTCATTAATAAATAAGGAAGTAAATTTTACTTTATGATCTGTATTAATGCGGTATGCAATATTTGCCATTGCCGTTGTGGTACGACTATATTCAAAGATTTCAGAATCTCTAAATATTTGATTCTCTGCAGCGGTTACATTTGCTGCCTGTCCTCTTTTATATTCGTAGTTACTTCCAAAAGAGGCGGTTGCAAACACACTCAATTTTGATTCTTCTCCTATTTCCCAGGATTTACCTCCTGTAATAGATCCAGAAAGACCTACAGGACCTTCAGATGAGATAGGATCTACACCATGAGATAAGATAACCGCAAATGGGTCATTACTATATCGGTTATAAAAACCAAAGAGTCCGGTTCCTTCACTCTTTAAAAAGTTTTTTCCGACAGAAGCAGTATTGATATTACTTCCTAGGTCTGCATCAATAAATGCATCTCCGCTATGTTCTTTTGCTATAATATCTACATTACCTGCCGCAAAATCTCCGTAAAAATTAGCCGCATAGGTTTTACTAACACCAATATTTTGAATAACATCAGACGAGAAAAGACTAAGATCTAAGTTTTTCTTATCTACATTATTTGCAGGAAGCGATAAGCCATTAAAAGTAGTGTTTAAGTATCTATCCCCAAGACCTCGTACATAAACATTACCTCCGCCTTCTTGTTTTGAGATTCCCGATATTTTTGTAACTGCTGCAGCGGCATTACTTACTGCCTTGTTTGAAAGTTCTTGGGCTCCAATACTTTGCTTTTGAACTACCGCATTTTGCTGGTCTAGAAGCAGTGCTTGAACACTTTCTTTCTTGGCGCTTGTTCCTTTAACAATCACTTCTTCTAATGCTGCCGCACTTGCACCTATAGATGCATTTACCGTTGTTGTTTGATCAGCCGTGATTATTACCTCTTTGTCTAGTGTTTCATAACCAACAAAGCTGAATTCTAACGTATAGGTTCCAGGTTCAAGGTTCTCGATCGTGTATAAACCATCAAAATCTGTGGTTGTTCCTTTTGTGGTTCCTTTTATTATAACATTGGCAAAAGGAAGGGGTTGATTACCAGATTCTTTATCCAATAATGTTCCGGTAACCGAACCGGTTTCTTGCGCCATAAGTATTCCAACAAAAAACAGCGCAAATAGGGTAACAATTTTTCTCATTTAATTTGTTCTCAAATTCCGGGCAAAGAACGAAACAGAGTGTTAAATGTGTGTTATTCCAAAATTAATTATGTGTGATTATAATGTTAGATAATTGTTACGGGGTATTGTTTATGGATTGTTTTCTTAACATTACCTAGTTGTTAAGGAGTTATTTAAGGTGTTGAAAATAAAAAAATAATAAGCACTATAACGATTTATTGTGCTAATAGTCTTTGAGTTAAGGAAATATTAATTGATAGTCGAATGTAAAAAATGTATTAAGCTGTTTAGTTTGTATAAAGTCAAGTTGGAGTCTAAGACTTTGAATTTTTTGCACCTTTTTTAAACAAAAAAACGCCTCAAGTATACTTGAGGCGTTTTTCCTATATTTTGTTGAGAAAATCTAATTATTATAGTTTACGACCACATTGTCTTTATTGGACCATGTAGTTACTTCTGCGATTTGGTTGTTTGAATAATTTACCTCAGAAAGTTTATCAGCCGCCCAGAAAAACCATTTTCCAGTTTTTACACCATTAGTGTATTGACCCATAGCGATTTTCTTTCCGGTTCTGTCATAAGATTTCCACTCACCATGTAGTTTTCCTTCTTTATTGTAGAAACCATACTGTCTTACAGTACCATCTTCATAATAATAGGTTCCTTTAATCTGATCTCCTTGTTTCTCGAAAGTAGGTTTTACTTCTTGAGCAAATATAGTTGCCGAAAACATCAGTGCTAATATCATTACTAAATTTCTCATATCTTCTATTACTTTTATTGGGGTTCTTGATAATTACCTTACAAAGGTAACATTAATTTTACTTTCAAACAACAATTAGGTAACATTTAATTAACATTAAAACTATAATATATTGATAATCAAATATATAACATTGTAAATTTTTGATAACATTAAGTCTTTCAATTTATTTAAAAAGAGCAGCTTTATCGGTATTGCTATTGAAAAATCGCAAGATTGAATTGATTTTAAAGTATTTTTTTATTCTTTTTGTTTTGTAATTATTTGATAATCAAAATAATAAGTAATCATTGCTTAAAAGGTGTTCTTAAAGCTGTTATGAAAAAGTAGTTAAACAAAAGGGGTTAATAGGGTGTGGTATTTATCAAATTTGAATTATGTAAGTGTATAGAATTAACCGTTAAAGAGGTGTAAAAAGATAACATTTCAATAACATATGACTTGAATTTTAGTAACATTTTTGTGGTCAATAAGTACGTAAGGAATATATGAGTGATATTTACATATGGATGATCGTTGCTTTGGCGGTTTTGGCTATTGCAGATCTTATTGTTGGGGTAAGTAACGACGCCGTAAATTTTTTGAATTCTGCTATTGGTTCTAAGGCAATTTCTTTTAGAACTATTATGATAGTTGCCAGTATTGGGATTGCTGCTGGTGCTATTTTTTCTAGTGGACTGATGGAGGTGGCCCGAAAAGGAATTTTTGTTCCGGGAGAATTCTATTTTGATGAGATCATGATCATTTTTATGGCCGTGATGATTACCGATATTTTACTTCTCGATTTCTTTAATACCCTAGGAATGCCTACATCAACTACCGTTTCTATTGTCTTCGAATTATTAGGGGCAGCGGTTTGTGTTGCACTTTTAAAAATATCTGCCGATGCTGATCTTTCGGTATCCGATCTGGGTCACTTTATTAATACCAAAAAAGCGGGCGAAATTATTGCTGGAATCTTATTATCTGTAGTAGTAGCATTTTCTATAGGTGCTATTGTGCAATATGTTTCACGATTGCTATTATCTTTTAATTTTGAAAAGAAGGCCAAGTGGGTTGGAGCTTTTTTCGGAGGAATTGCACTTACTTCAATTTTATATTTCATCTTTATAAAAGGAATCAAAGGAACCAATTATGCAAATTCTATAGTAGAAGTATTGTATGATGGTGGAGCAGAAGGACTTTTAGATTGGGCGAATGCTACTTTTAATAGTTCTTATGAAAGCACAAAAGAATTAATCAAAGCAAAAAAAGATCTATTTAAAATAAATGTAGAGTCGGGAACAGTAGCTTTAACACTCAGAGGTTTTTTAGAAACCAATGTATTGTTGATTGTTCTCGCTGGTTTTGCTTTTTTATCACTTTTATCATACCTAATTATTGCTGTATTTAAAACCAGTATTTATCGACTTATTATTATCGTTGGTACCTTTGCTTTGGCACTAGCCTTTGCAGGTAATGATCTAGTAAATTTTATCGGGGTTCCTATTGCAGCATGGCAATCATATGAAGCCTGGGCGGCATCTGGTGTTGCTGCAGAATCTTTTACTATGGGAGTTTTAGCTTCAAAAGTCGCAACGCCAACTTATTTACTATTAGCAGCTGGTTTGATTATGGTGCTAACACTATGGTTTTCTGCAAAGGCTCGAAATGTTGTTAAAACGTCTATTGATTTATCACGTCAGGGAGATGGAGATGAGAAATTTAGGCCTAATTTCTTATCTAGAGAAATTGTAAGACTTACTATAGTAACTTCAAATGCTATCACTGCAATTATGCCAAAATCCTTTAGGAAGTTGAGTGAAAATCAATTTGATGAAACTGAAGTGATGGCTGCAAATGCTTTTGTTAAAAAAGAAGATTTACCAGCATTTGATTTGGTTAGGGCAGCAGTCAATTTAATGGTAGCTGGTATTTTGATATCTATAGCTACTTCTATGAAATTACCTCTGTCTACTACCTATGTAACTTTTATGGTAGCCATGGGTACTTCTTTGGCAGATAGAGCTTGGGGCAGTGAAAGTGCTGTATATCGCGTTGCCGGAGTGTTAAATGTTATTGGAGGTTGGTTCTTTACTGCGATAAGCGCGTTTATCGCGGCAGCGACCATTGCATTTCTTATTAATATAGATCAACCAATTATGACGGGTGTTTTATTACTTGTCGCCCTATTATTATTAATAAGAAGTACAATAAAATACCGTAATAAAACTAGAGCAGAAAAGGCAGAAGATAGACTCAAGAAGTCTGAAAGCAGCTCTATACAAGGAGTTATCGAAGAAAGTGCAGATAACATCAAATCTTTTGTAAATCGTGGAAATAAAATTTATGGCAATACTATAGAAAGCTTGGCTAAATATGATTTATCGGCTTTGAAGAAAAGCAGAAAAGGAATTGCCAAATTAGAAAATGAAGTAGAAGAACTTAGGGATAGTATTTTTTATTTTATCAAAAACCTGGATGAGTCTAGTGTTGGGGCCAGTAATTTCTATATTTCAATTTTAGGATATTTAGAGGATATAACGCAATCATTAGAATATATATCCAAAGCGAGCCACAAGCACGTTAATAATAATCATAAAAGACTTAGATTCAATCAGATTAAGGATCTAAAAGAAATTGAAGACCAACTAGGTCAATTTTTTGCACATATTAAAGCTGTTTTTGATCAGAGAGAATTCAATACTCTCAATGGTATTATAAGTGAAAAACAAGAATTGTTCACATTGGTAAATGATAAAATCAATAAGCAGGTTGCCAGAACAAGAACCGAAGAAAGCAGCCCAAAAAATACTACTTTGTATTTTGGGTTATTGATGGAAACCAAGGATTTGATTACTGCCACGATGAACTTATTGGCAACCTATAGAGATCATCAGGATTAATCTTTGTAGCTGTTTTTTACAAGGTTAAGGAATTGTTATCCGTATAAGATTTTTACGTTAGATTATTGTTTCCTTGATAGATAGTGTTAAAATTTTCATTGTAACATAGTATATTTACCTGTCGTGATATAACTTTAGGAAAACATGAACAAAAAAGATATTACAATTTTATTGGTAGACGATGAACCAGATATTTTGGAAATCGTAGGATACAACCTTACTGCAGAAGGATATAATGTTATTACTGCAGAAAATGGAGTAGATGCCGTAAAAATTGCTAAAAAGAAAAAACCTCATTTGATAATTCTGGATGTTATGATGCCCGAAATGGATGGTATCGAAGCATGTGAGCAAATACGTAAGTTGCCCGATATGCAAAATACTATCATTACGTTTCTTACTGCCAGAGGCGAGGACTATTCTCAGGTAGCTGGTTTTGACGCAGGAGCAGATGATTACATTACAAAACCAATTCGACCAAAAGTATTGGTAAGCAAAGTAAAAGCATTATTGCGCCGACTTAAAGAAGAAGAGTCATCAGATAACGTTGTAAAGATTGGAACTCTTGTTATCAATAGAGACGAGTATAAGATTATTAAGGATAAAAAAGAAATCGTTTTACCAAGAAAAGAGTTTGAATTATTATCTTTATTGGCCTCTAAACCTGGTAAGGTATTTAAGCGAGAAGATATCTTGGATAAGGTTTGGGGTAACGAGGTTATCGTTGGAGGCCGAACTATCGATGTTCATATTAGAAAATTAAGAGAAAAAATCGGCGATACTAGTTTTAAAACTATTAAAGGAGTTGGATACAAGTTTGTAGTTTAATGGCAGAAAATTTTAAAAAGTCGTATCGGTTTGCATACCTTTCGTCTTTATACATAACGGTTTTATTAACGCTCGCTTTGAGCGTTTTTTTATACTTTCAGTCTGTACTTAACCCATTATTTATAATTGGTTTTGTTATAGTTTGCTACGCAATTTGTTTTTTGATCGTTCAATACAGGGTTGAAAAATTTATTTACCGTAGGGTACGTAGAATCTATGATGATATCGAAATGCTTGATGTCGAAAAGATTGGTGACAGTCCTGTTACTACAGATATGCGAACACTTATTAAGGAAGTCGAGAAATTTGCGCAAAAACGTAAAACAGAAATTGAAACCTTAAAGATTAGAGAAACCTATCGAAAAGAATTTATGGGTAACGTTTCTCATGAGTTAAAAACCCCTTTGTTTACAGTGCAAGGGTATATCCTTACGTTATTAGACGGAGCCAAAGATGATCCCAAAATTTTAGAGAAATATCTCAATCGAGCTAGCAAAGGTGTAGATCGCCTTATTTATATAGTAAACGATCTGGATATGATCACCAAGTTGGAAACAGGGGATCTTAATCTTAATTATACTAATTTTGATATAGTAGAATTGGTACAAAGCGTTTTCGATTTGTATGAAATGAAAGCCTCAAAAAAGAACATCGCGCTTACCTTTGATATGAATTATACAGACCCCATAATGGTCAATGCGGATAAAGAACGTATACAACAGGTACTTTCAAATCTAATTGTCAATTCTATTAAGTACGGAAAAGAAGATGGAACTACCGAAGTAAGTATTGAAGATTTGATCCGTAATAAGACTATTGTTAGAATTACAGATAACGGAGAAGGAATAGCACAAGCACACATCCCTCGACTTTTTGAACGTTTTTATCGTGTAGATAAAAGTGGTTCGCGCAAAGAAGGGGGGTCAGGTTTAGGGCTTGCGATTGTAAAGCATATTATCGAAGCTCACCACGAACGTATTTATGTAGAGAGTGATTATCGGGTGGGAAGCGAATTCTCATTTACCCTGGAAAAAGTGAAAAAGTTCCCCGTAGTCGATATCGGTACTAAAACTGCTTAGACCTCTATACATATTTAAATCTCGTAATTTTTTAAGTGTAAATTCATCTTGGTTACAACTGGGTACCAATTTATTCACCGTTAATCGTTGTGCCAAATATTCTTGTTCAAATTGACCCGGTGTTGGGATAAAGAAAGCTTTCTTTTTGAGCTTGGCCAAATCCATTACAGTAGTATATCCCGACCTTGAAATAATCAAATTACTGCTATTTATAGTGTCTTCTAGCTCTTTTCCAGTAAGATAGTTATGAATAGTAATGTTGTTTTTTACATAAGTCTTTTGAGTTTCTTCTATCAATCCGCGAACAAATACTATTTTCTTGTCGCTTTGTTCAAACTCCTGAAATAGCTTTTGTTCTAATAAAGTTCGTTGTGGCTCGGGTCCAGAAAGAAGTACCATAATATCATACTTTTTAGGAATGATCTGATATTCAAACCTGCTTAAAGGACCTAGGTATGTCACGGGGACACTACTTTTTTTGGGATGTCCTAATTCCCCACTTAAATTAGGATCATCTGCCATATCAGGAACCCAACATACATCAAACTTCTTGATGTATTTATTATGTAGTTTTGTGCTAAAAGATGTTGTATTGCCACTTAAAACAGTTAATTGATGGGTTATAAATACTGAAGGTACATTTTTGTGTCGCACTCCCATTCTGTTGTCAGAAATAATTCCACAATAGTTTTCTTCCTCGATAATCTTTTTGATGATCTTTTTTTCTGAACTAATTGCATGAGCAATTTTAGGGCTGTTTAACAACATCTTAAACTTAAAATTATTTGCCTTTTTGGAGTATTCGATATTATATGAAGGAAGTGTTTTAGTCTGAAGCTCTGGAAACTCCTTTTTTAATAAAGAAAGAGCAGCGCCATCAGAAGCGATAACAGGTTCTATACCTTGATCAATTAAAGCGTTAATAATTGGTATACAGCGTGTTGCATGTCCTAGGCCCCAATTCAGAGGAGCTACAAGTACTTTTTTGTCCAAATGTCCTAGTTTTTAGTTTGTTAGAGCGACTGACTAATTCATCATAATTATAAAATTAATCCTATTTCCTTGTGGCGATATTTCCTTAATTTTACCAAAAAATTATCTTTAGTGAAACTTGATGTAGAAAAGTATATAAGCATATAAGCATTAGGCAGTAATTGTAACAGATATAGATTTAAGAAGACTAGTATATAAGAAACAGAAGAATACGTGGGAAGCAAGAATAAGTTAAAGCGATTTAATGAAAATAAAACCTTTCATAATGTGGTGGAACCTACTAGAGATGAAGTGTTAACCAATGCATTAGGCTTAAAAGGAAAATGGAACGAAAAGTTCTTTAAAAATTCGAACCCGGTCGTTCTCGAATTGGGATGTGGTAAGGGTGAATATACCGTGGGATTGGCAGAAAAATATCCTGACAAAAACTTTATTGGTATTGATATTAAGGGTGCCAGATTCTGGCGCGGTGCCAAAACAGCCATAGAAAGTGAAATGAATAATGTTGGGTTTATAAGAACCCAAATAGAGCTTATTGAGCATATATTCAATAAAGGAGAGATTGATGAGATTTGGATCACGTTTCCCGATCCACAGATTAAATACAAGCGCACAAAGCATAGATTAACCAATCATCAATTTTTACAACGCTATAAAAAAATTTTAAAACCCGATGGGATTGTTCATCTCAAAACCGATAGCGAGTTTATGCATGGGTATACATTGGGATTATTGCATGGCGAAGGGCATCAGGTACTCTATGCCAATCATAACGTGTATCATAATGAAGGATCTCCGGAAGAAGTGACATCCATTCAAACTTTTTATGAAAAACAATATTTAGAAGAAAATAAACCTATAACTTACATCCAGTTTAAGATCTCTTAATTGCACCTCAATTTTGGAAACTACGAAACTTTTTCTAGTCACTTTTTTTGCTTCGCTGGTAGGGGTGATTCCTCCCGGACTGGTAAATATGACCGTGGCCAGAACATGTCTGGAAAGAGGTAAAAACAATGGAATTTTGGTAGCCATTGGTGCATCGATCATTGTGTTGTTACAATCATTAATAGCCATTCTTCTGGCCAAGTATATTTTTTTTAACCCTTTTGTGAAAAATATACTACTTAGAACCGGTGCCGTAATCTTTTTCCTCATGGCAATTTATTTCTTTGCCAAAGCAAAACAACGTGAGACAAAAATTAAAGTGTATCGAAATAATAATACTCGAAGTTTCTTTAAGGGAATGATGATGTCTGCCATTAATGTATTGCCTATACCCTATTTTGTGGCTATTGCAGCAGGGATGAGTGTAAGTGGCAAGATAGAGTATGATGCTCCAAGAATTATTGCATTTGTAATAGCAGCAGGAAGTGGAACTTTTGTTACACTTTATTTTTATGTGCTATCCTTTTTAAAAATTGAAAAGAAAACAGCCTCTATTACCAAATATTCTAATTATTTTATGGGAATTTTAATGTTAATTTTGGTAATCATTACCCTGGCAAGAATTGTATACACATGGGAATAAAAAAAGAAGAAGCAAATTTCTTTGATCGGGTCTATGAAGTGACAAGACGTATACCTTATGGTCGAGTTACTTCCTATGGGGCTATAGCCAAATATTTAGGTGCGGCCAGAAGTGCTCGTATGGTGGGTTGGGCGATGAATGCCTGCGATGGCCGTGAAGATGTTCCTGCCCATCGTGTTGTAAATCGAAAAGGTGTTCTAACGGGGAAGCATCATTTTCAAGGGACCAACTTAATGCAACAACTATTAGAAAGTGAAGGGATTGAAGTGATTGATAACCAAATTCAAGACTTTAATACTGTGTTTTGGGACCCTGCTACTAATTTATGATTTATAAAGGAATCAATAATTAAAAAGAAACCCCAACTCCTACAGAAAAGGTAGAAAGATCCAAAGAACCTATTTTTAAATGTTCATACCCTCCCGAAACTTTATAGCGATTTACGTGGTAGTTTAAAAGTATAGTAAATTTATTTACGGTTTCTTCATTAATAAAGGTTTGGTTAAAAGTAGTTTCCAGACTAAAAGGCTTTGTAAAAAACAACTCTGCTCCAAGCCCATAGGTGAATCCCCATTCATCTATTTCACCATCAACATAAGCCGCACCTAATCCCCACCAGGCATTAAAACGTTCTGTGCGTACGCGATGATATTTTCCTAGGGCCGTATATATAGCAAGAGAATTACTACCAAAATTGGTGTTTTCTTCCCACAGTTGTAGGTAATCGATTTCTAAACCGGCTCTTTGAAGAAATCGCATATCAAGATTCATATGATTTCCATACAATTTACTGTTTTCAGAAATAAACCTACTAGATAAAGTGGTTCTAAACACTTGTGTATCCTCACCCCATTCATAGGCATAGTTTCCTTTGGTAGCATTGAAATAGGGATATTTTGTAATTGATGCAGTACTTGCTGCGTATTCTGTTTCAATTGGTATTTCTATAATGGTATAGTAAGATGTGTACAAAACGGCTTCAACCAGCAGAGCGCCAAATGTTTCGGCAAGAAAATTATTTTCAGAAAAGTCATCATCATTATCATTATTTCCAGACCTTGAATTTCGATTATTACGCTGCTCTTTTTTGGCCAAACTTTCTTCTGCTTTTTCGAGTTTTCCTTGTGCCTGAGTGATGTTGAAACTTAAAACTAATGTTGTAAATAATAGAGTCGCCCTTTTCATGTTTGTTGATTGTAAAAATTCAAAATTGGGTAAGCACATAAATTGTACCAGATTTTGAAAAGGGGTTTATTATTAAAGACAATATTGGTATAAATCATTTCGATTTTCAGACTTTAGAATGTGAACTTTTCGACCTATCTTTGTATTTAGAATAGATTTATACAGATTTGTTCTTCAGAAAAAGAAAAAATACGCATGAAGCTAGAAAAATCAGATATATTAAAAGCACTAGAAACCATTACAGTTGCAGGAGAAGGAAAGAATATGGTAGAAAGTGGTGCAGTAAAAAATGTGATTACTTTTGGAGATGAGATTGTGGTTGATTTGGTATTGTCAACACCAGCATTGCACATTCGTAAACGTGCTGAAGTAGATGTTATGAAAGCGATCCATGATAAGGTTTATGAAAAAGCAAAGGTAACGGTCAATGTAAAAGTTGAAGCTCCGGAAACTCAAACACCAAAAAATGAAATAAAAGGGAAGCCAATTCCTGGGATTACCAATATAATTGCGGTAGCTTCAGGTAAAGGTGGTGTTGGGAAATCTACAGTTACTTCAAATTTGGCAGTGACTTTGGCCAAAATGGGTTTTAATGTTGGGCTTCTTGATGCCGATATTTATGGTCCTTCGGCACCTATTATGTTTGATGTTGAAACAGAAAGACCACTTTCGGTAAAGGTTGGTGATAAATCCAAAATGAAGCCTATAGAAAATTACGGAGTAAAAATCTTATCAATAGGATTTTTTACACAGCCAAATCAAGCAGTAGTTTGGAGAGGGCCTATGGCAGCCAAAGCATTAAATCAAATGATTTTTGATGCAGCTTGGGGAGAGTTGGATTTTCTTCTTCTAGATTTACCACCGGGTACAGGAGATATTCATTTATCGATTATGCAGTCCTTGCCAATAACAGGAGCTGTAGTAGTGAGTACTCCACAAAATGTGGCATTGGCAGATGCCAGAAAAGGGGTGGCAATGTTTCAGCAGGAAAGTATAAATGTACCTGTATTAGGTATTATCGAAAACATGGCGTATTTTACACCAGAAGAGCTTCCTAACAATAAATATTATATCTTTGGAAAAGAAGGTGCTAAGCATTTATCCGAGGATCTTGAAGTACCATTTTTGGGAGAGATTCCTCTTGTGCAAAGTATCCGTGAAGCTGGAGATGTGGGTAGGCCAGCTGCCCTGCAAACGGCCACAGCAATAGAAAAGGCATTTGAAGAGTTGACTAAAAATGTCGTTCAGGAGGTAGTGAACAGAAACGAAAATTTACCCCCTACTGAAGCAATTAAAATAACAACCATGGCAGGATGTTCTGCCATAAAAAAATAGAGAGATGACATCTGAAGAGTTAAAAGCAAATGTAGAAAAGGCTTTGGAAGAGATCCGACCTTTTTTAGAAAGTGATGGAGGTAATATCTCTTTGATCGCAATTGAAGATGACAAAAGAGTCAAAGTTCAGCTAGAGGGAGCATGTGTAGGTTGTAGTGTAAATCAGATGACCTTAAAATCGGGAGTTGAAATGACTATTAAAAAATATGCTCCGCAGATCGAAGAAGTATTAAATATAGCTTAAATAAAGCATTATACTTTTGAAGCCCTACAATCCTAGGAATAATCCTAGTGATTGTAGGGTTTTTTAATTCCAAAAAATGGATGCAATATTGGTATTCGTAGAATAATCAGATCATAAATAAGCCAACTTCCCAAGAAAGTTCCGACGGTTAAGATTAAAAACTTAGGTAAAAAAGCCCACTTAAGATTCATGATATAATATGCTATAACTATAGTAATGGTTTGATGCAATATGTAAAAAGGATATACTGCACGATTACAATATGCCAATAGGTTGCTTTTCTTGTTTAAGTACTTGGCTCCAAAACCAAAAATTACCAATATCCATGACCATAAGTTGGTTACTTTTATTAACCCCTCGGTTAAGTGAATATAAATATTATCTTTTCCTATGATCCAAATTATTAATTGCATGGTAAAAGTGGTAATTCCTATAAGTAAAGCGTTATTTTTTATTCGCTCTACGCTATTCCAAAATTCCTTTCCAGAAGCTATAAGTATAAATCCGAAGAAGAATAAAACAAGAGAATTGAAAAAATTGAACCAGTCATCAATTAATGCATGTGTCACTGGAAAAAAAGGCTCAACCAAAACTTCAAGAAAGTATAAAGGAATTATAAATAGATACAGGCCATAATGCTTTTGTGTTTTTTCTTTAATCCAATTCACAAATAGTGATGGTTTTCTTTTTAAACGAATAAATACCGGTGAAAGTAGTATTGAAAATATAAGGAGATAAGGTAAAAACCAAAGATGGTGCCAGCTTATATTACCTTTGGGGTATACACCAATAAAAGCTTGCGTTTTAAAATATGTAAAATAAGAGCCCACAAACTCGGCTTCATGTAGTCGCTCAAAATAAATTTGTGGCGGGACTATAAATATCATTCCAAAGATAAGTGGAATAAGCAATCTTTTGATTCGCTCCCCATTGAATTGCAAAGTGTTTCTATAAGAAAGAGCATAATATGTTCCCATACCAGAGATCACAAATAGAATAGGCAATCGCCATTGATTTAAAAATAACATGGGCCAACGAATCCATTCTACAAGAACGTTGTTTTTAAGGTGCCAGCCCCAGGGTACAAAAAACATACCCACATGATAAAATATTAACAATCCAAATACGATTACACGTAACCAATCTAGGTCATACCTTCGAATTTTCGCTTCCATAATTTTTTGGTTTTATGGAATCAAATTTGAATGTTTTCAAAAGAAAAAGCCTATAAAACAAGGTGAAGTATGTCCAAAATTACAATTTTGGACAGGTTATTCAGATACTATTCTGTCCTGAAGAGCGAGAAATGCCTTTGGAGACATTTTTACATGTTTTTTGAAAGCATTATAAAATGAAGATCTTGATTTAAAACCTACAGAGTTACCAATACCTTCTATAGTCAATTGTTGATAATTGGGATCCATTAATCTTTTTTTGGAAAGATCAATTCGGTAGGAATTAATAAAATCATTAAAGTTTAATCCCATAGAGGTATTGATAATTTGCGAAATATAATTTGAGGTTGAACCTAATGAAGTTGCCAGATTTTTTAACGAGGCAGACTCTGAAAGATAAAATTGTTCATGCTCGACAAAGTCCTTTATCTGTTGCATAGAGATACTATCAGGTTTAAAACGTGTGGTTTCATATTTATCTGCAAGCCAAGAATGTTCAAAGAATCTAGATTCCGAGAGCAGCACAAAGGATGTAATAGTTACTATTAAGGTATGAAATATAAAAATATAGTGATCTCCAGCATCATCTTCAAAATTCAGAAATACAACAAAAATCAATACAAAAGCACCCAAAAGAAGTAATAAGGTATTTCTTGAAAAGTTATATTTATTAAGCCTTAAATTTTCAGCATTGCTAATGTTGCGTGTAGAAGCATGTCTCCATATAATGCGTAAAGAAAGTAGAATATAAATAACAAAACTAAATAAGATAAACCATCGTAACTCATCTTTAACAATCAAATAGGTGTAATCGATATTATCGGGTACGCTTATGCGTTTAATATTTGGAAAGTATGCGCCTAGGTAAGCATTAATTTTTATTGAAATAGGTTGCAGATAATATTGTATTTGAGAAATAAAATACAAAATAGCTGGTAGTAGATGAATATATAATTTATTGAAAGAGATTGATTTTCGTTCTAATAAAGTATAAACAAATAAATATATAGACGGAGCCAGAAGAAGCACTAAAGGCTCGGTACTGTCATTTAGATGCGGGGCATATTTGATAAGACCTGTATAGCATAAAAAAACATCGGTAGCAATAAGGGTCTGAATAAGTAAGGACCACCCAAATATTTTAAAGGCAGTTCCTTTTTTTGAGGTTCTAAAAAGAATAACCGAACTTAACAAGAAACCTACAAAAATGCCCATAAAAATGAAGTATGATACTGCATTATGTCGTATAGGAATTTGATCTATTATACTTTGCACGGTTTCCATAATAATGGTATTATGATATAATAAAATCTGTAAGTTTTTTGGGTCCTACCAAAGGAGTTCTAATAATTTTAAGAGTACCATCTTCAATAGTAGATATATGCCATTTAATTAATGTGATATTGCCGTTTTCAATTTCCATTCCTGTAATACAACGAGGATGTACACAACTTCCGTCATTAAACAAAGGTAATTTTCCTGCTTCAGGAAATCTAGGGCGATGTGTGTGGCCAAAAATAGTGAGCAAGTTATTATTATTTGCGATCCATTTTTTAAGTCTACGCTCGACCCTAATCGTTTCTTTATAATTTTGAGCCGGACTAGTAGGATCGGATATACCTATTACTTGTAATGGTTTCCATAAAATACGAACCAAAAATCTATGAATACGCCATCCAGTATAATTCATAAAATCTGCCTGATGTCCGTGTAATAAAAAAACCTCCTGATGTGTGTCTTTATGCTTTAAAACGATGGCTTCTTCAAATTTAATATTGGGAAATAGAGGAACTTCTTTGTTTGTTTTGTGGTCCAAATAGTAGCTAAGATGCTTTCTTACGTATTTTGGATCCCTATAAACCATATCATGATTACCCCAAATCATCTCCAACCTATTCTCTTTATAAAATAATTGAAGTAATTCATACGCATTTTTGTGAGCCCTTAAAATCATATTAAAACTATGATTTTCCCAGAGTTCATCTCCATCTCCTAACTCACAATACGTAAAACCTTCATTATAATAGTGGGTAAGCGCATGAATGTAAATATTCCTGTTATTGGCAAATTCGTCGGCAAAGCTGTTATCCCCACGGTGACAATCACTAAAAAGTATAAACTTAGACTGATCATCAAACGGTATTATTTTGGCATTTTTATAAGCACGATCCAGACGGGATTGAGAGGACATATACTAGGTTTTTGGTAAATAAAGATACAATAGTATATGTTTTATTGAGAATAGTTTTTGAAAATTAGATAATAACCTGGTCAGGTAGTATCAAAAGGTATTATTGTACCCCAATGAATTTAAAAACTTCATACACCAAAATAGCTGGCCAGACAATCGCCTTGAGAACCCCTAAAACACCCATCCAGAAACTTGTGGCATTACTAATGAAATAAATAATTGCTCCAATACACCCAAGCCCATACACTTTACTGGAAGAAGCCTCTCTTTTTGCTGTTTCTTTCATGCTAAAATATTTCTGTGCCTACTTATTTATTCTTCCGATTGCACAACTTACATAAGATTTGGCCTTTGTGGTTAGGTTGTTTTTATCTCCATGAATAGGATACCCAAGTCTTGTGAGTTCTTTTTGCACAGTTTCTATACCGTCTTCAGTTTCATAATTAAATGAGACCGTGCAATCTTCAGTGTTTACTGCAATATTTTTTATCCCTTTAAGGGTATGAAGTTTCTTTGCGATGGTACTTTCACAACCACTACATTTTAAATTTTGTATTGTTACCGTTGTTTTCATTGTCTGGATTTTAAGAGCTAAACGTATTAAAATTTCATGATTTGGATTATGATAAATATCAGGAATAACAAATAATATAGCTGATTTATGTCATTTTTATTGGAGAAAGCTACTTCTATATTTGAGTAATTAAGAGAAAAAGCTATGACACAGTCACTTCGTATAGTAGAAAGAACAAAAGCTTTTTTTATAGAAGTTGGGGATTTGTCATTTTTTGCCGGACGCTTTTTTAAAGAAGTGTTTACCCGACCATTTGAGTTTCAGGAATTACTTCGGCAATGTTATCATATTGGTAATCGTTCTCTACTCTTGGTAGGTGTCACAGGATTTATTCTTGGTTTGGTGTTTACATTGCAATCCCGACCCACACTTATGGAGTTTGGAGCAGAATCATGGATGCCTTCTATGGTTGGAATTTCGATAGTAAGAGAGATAGGCCCCGTGATTACTGCATTAATTTGTGCAGGGCGAATTGGCTCGGGGATTGGTGCAGAATTGGGATCTATGCGTGTAACAGAGCAAATAGATGCTATGGAGGTTTCGGGTACAAACCCTTTCAAGTATTTGGTGATTACCAGGATTACTGCCACCACACTTATGCTGCCTATTCTTATCGTTTTTGGAGATACAATAGCATTGTTTGGATCTGCCATTGTAGAAAATTTAAAGGGTGCAGTATCCTATCAATTGTATTTTAATCAGGTTTTTGATGCTATCGAATACAGTGATGTTATACCAGCTACCATAAAATCATTCTTTTTTGGCTTTGCTATTGGATTGGTGGGTTGCTATAAGGGGTATCATTGTAAAAAGGGTACAGCAGGAGTAGGAGAGGCTTCAAATTCTGCGGTGGTCTATACTTCAATGCTTTTGTTTATAATTGATTTTATAGCGGTGTTTTTGGCAGATATATTTTTTGAGATTTAAATATGAATGAAAAAGGTAAGATACTTCCTGTTTTAGAAATCAAAGATCTAAAAAAGAGCTTTGGAGATAACCATGTGCTAAAAGGATTTAGCCTGCAACTGTTCGAAGGTGAAAATTTGGTAGTTATGGGTAAGTCGGGATCTGGAAAATCAGTAATGATAAAATGCCTGGTAGGTTTGATGCAGGCCGACAGCGGAAGCATCAGAATAAAAGATCATGACATTACCATTTTGGGACAGACAGAATTAGATCTGTTACGAACAGAAATCGGGTTTTTATTTCAGGGAAGTGCTTTGTATGATTCGATGACGGTAAGAGAAAATCTTGAGTTTCCTTTGCGAAGGCATAAAGAAAAACTGAATATGACCGAACATACTGAAGCCCTGATCATTGAAGCTTTGGAAAATGTTGGTCTCGAGGATGCTATCGATTTAATGCCTGCAGAGTTATCGGGTGGAATGCAACGTCGTGTAGCTCTTGCAAGAGCGCTTATTCTAAAACCTAAAATCATTTTATATGATGAACCTACTACAGGATTAGACCCGATTACAGCCAAAGAGATTATTCAATTAATGCGAAGCATTCAGAAAAAATACGGTACATCATCATTAATCATTACCCATGATGTAGATTGTGCAAGAGTGATCTCTAATCGAATCATTTTATTGGTGGATGGCGTTAATTATGCTGAAGGGAGTTATGAGGAGTTATCCACATCAAATGATCCACAGGTAAAAGCATTTTTTAAACATTAGAAAGAAAAACGATAACTATGAAAAAAACAGCTTCACAAAAATTAAAAGTAGGCGTTTTTGTTGTGGTAGGAACATTGTTGCTTATCGCAGCATTATACTCTATCGGAAATCGACAAAACCTTTTTGGTAGCAATATCAGGATACTTTCTGTGTTTACCAATGTTAATGGACTTGAGTTGGGTAATAATGTACGCTATTCCGGGATTAATGTAGGAACAGTAAGTAAAATTAAAATGGTAAGTGACCACCAAATCATTGTCGAAATGCTGATTCAGGAGCATATTGGGCAACATATTAAAAAAGATGCAGTGGCTACCATTGGCTCTGATGGTCTTGTAGGGAATATGATTGTAAATATCATCCCGAGAGAAAGTAAAAAACTACCCGTTGTATCGGGAGACACGATTCAATCATACAGTAAGATTGGCACCGATGATATGTTGACCACCCTGAATGTTACCAATGAAAATGCAGCTCTATTAACCGCAGATCTACTCAAAATTACAACTCAAATACTTGAAGGAAAGGGCACTCTGGGATTATTGATAAACGATTCGATCATGGCCAATGATCTGAAAAGAACTATTTATGAATTACGAAAAGCAAGCTCTGGCGCTTCAATGGCTATTACCGAACTTAATGATATTATTTCATCAATAAACAACAATGAAAGTGTTGCAGGAGTCTTGTTAAATGACAGTATATCCGGACAAAAAATGAAAACAATTGTTACCAATTTAGAGCAGTCAAGCATAAACATAACCGAAGTTAGTCAAAACTTGAATACCGTTGTAAATGATATTAAGGAAGGAGAGGGTGCAATAAATTATTTATCCAATAATCCTGATTTGGTAAAACAAATTGATGCAACTATGAGTAATATCGAAGCAGGAACTCAACGCTTTAATGAGAACATGGAAGCTTTGAAGCATCATTTCCTTTTCAGAGGGTATTTTAGGAAAATAGAGAAAGAAAAGAAAAAAGAAAACAAGAATTAAATTCAATGGCCATGAAAATAGAACATCTTGAAGAACGAGTAAGTGATTATCGAAACTCTATACAAACTGTGGTCGACAAGCGAATGCTTTGGAAAAATACGACCAAAAATGTATTGCTAAAAACCTTGAAAGAGATTGCAAAACAATATGATATTGGGTGGAAAGTTCAGGAATTAAACTGGATACGAAACAATGAAGCGGTCAATATTACTTTTGATTCTTTTCCGCCAGAAATGATAGATTGTACCAATTTGATTCCGGCATATCAGTTTTTACCTGGCGGGGCACTTATTTTTTCGCAATCATATAATGGTGATGTTTTTATCTTTATGATACTACCCGAGATTGAAAATACACCACGAGATAATAACCTCAAGGAATTGGGGCAGTATACTCCCGATATGATCACAGAAAAAATGATTGTAGAAAAAGTAGACGAGTTTTTAAAAGAGATGATTAGATGGGAAGAGCCTTCATTAAAAAACAAAGTAGGATATTAATTGTTGGAAAAACGTGCATGATTTTGTTCCCAGAGCCACCATTTTCTTTTATAAGTAACTTTTTTTAAGCCATATTTTTTTACCGAGTATGTTTTAAGATAGTCTACCATTTCTTCAACAGAATCAGTGATAAAAAGGGAGCTCAATTCTTCGGCAGAGATCATTTCCTTTGTTTTCATTAATTCAATATGTTCAAGAAGTTCTTTATGGTATTCCTTTCCGAATAAAATTACTGGAAACTCTTTAATCATTTTGGTTTGCACGAGTAGCAGAGACTCAAAGAACTCATCCATAGTTCCAAACCCGCCTGGCATGACAATAAAAGCATAAGAATACTTTACCAGTAATACCTTTCTAATAAAAAAATAAGGAATATTGATCCATTTATGAAGATATGGATTTGGTTTTTGCTCTTTTGGAAGTAAAATTTTACATCCTACAGAGTATCCTCCCGCTTCATAAGCTCCTTTATTGGCAGCTTCCATAATACCTGGGCCACCCCCGGTCATCATTGTAAAACCCATTTTTGCAATCGCAGCACCAATTTGTTCTGTCTTTTGATAGAAGATATCTGAAGGAGGTGTTCTTGCAGATCCAAAAACAGTAACACAAGGACCTATAAAGTGCATTTTTCTAAATCCAAGAACAAAATTTCTAAGTACTTTTAATGTGAAGTAGAATTCTCTAAACCGCGAGCGAGGTCCGGCCAGAAAAGAATACTCTTCGGTTAGTTTTGGTAAATTGTTGTTCATAGAACTACTTTTTAGAGATTAGGCCTTGTTATTGTGCGTATCCAAATGATGTTGTAATAACTGCTTTAAACTATCCAAGTAATCTCGAAGATTTTGTTCATCAGTTTTGGGGTTATTACTAGATGGAATTGTGATGGGTTGTTCCTCTATGAATTTATACAATTCGGGATAATTGGTTTCAATATTGGTGGTAATTTTGGTGATCTCAGAGATTAGATTTTTTGAAGTTTCCATGATGATGTGTTTAAATTTTTTAAGATAAAAATCGGGTATTGACTTTATACTATTGAAGATACAATAAAAATGATTTAATGATAGTTAAATTGATGCTAATGCATTTGTTTTCAATATTTTTCATTCGATTTTGTAATCAATAATACTTGCATTAAAATACACTAGCCTTCTATCTTCAAGGTCCCAGATGGCAATCATTTTATTAGGGAGCAACATTTGGTTGTAAAGCTTATACTCTCCTACTTCTCCTATAAAATCCTCAAGTGTTGTGCCTCGGTACCTTTTGGTTCTATAGGATTCGATCATTCCGTTTTCATCAAAGTAGAAGTAGCCTATCAAAGATTGATTGTCTTTGGTTATGGTTCCTTTTACGGTTTTGTGGTCAACGTTTTCCCAAGTAATGTCGGGGTCCAGAAAACCTATAGGAAACCAAATTAATTCTCCAAAATAGCGTCCCAAAGAACTTTGGTCAACTTCTGCACCAGTGTGCTGCTCGACATTTTTAATTCCTAATAAACTCACCAATACTTCCCCTTTTTGGTTTAGGTATTTGTCTCTTATTAGCATAGGTAACGCTTTAGCTTTCCATATAAAACCTGGGTTGTTGGAAGACATGTGTTGTATTGCTGAAAATGAAATCCAGCCTTTTTTGGGATCAGTTTGGATTTTACCTTTTTGCCGAAATGTAACATGACAATATTTGGGCTTTCCTATAATTTTGGTTTTAATAAGGTAATTTTTCATTAACTCTGGAAGTTCTTTAAGATCGTTTTCAGAGATTTTTTCTTTTAAGATCGCATTCGAAGTAAATAATATTGTTTTCTCTTTTTTTACTTTTTTATCAAATGATGATATTCCAATTAATGAGATAATGATGATCAGTAAAACGAGAATCCCTACAATAGTCAAAGTCATTTTAGCAATTTTTTTCATACCATGATTTACCTTATAATACTACCATCACCCATTTCGATAATACGATCGGTTTTTTGGGCAAAATCGATGTCATGAGTTACGACCAGAAGCGATAAACCTTGCTCGTCACTAAGTTGTTTGAAAATATTAAAAACATTGTCAGAATTATAACTGTCCAGGTTACCAGTGGGTTCATCGCCCATTATTATTGAAGGATTATTGATCAGTGCCCTGGCGATTGCAACACGCTGCTTTTCTCCACCAGAAATTCTCGAAGCTCTTTTTTTTGCTAGATGGTCTATCCCTAGAACACGAAGTTTTTCTATAGCATCATGTTCTATTTCTTCTAGTGTCTTTTCACCAAGTTTTTTTGCCGGAAGCATTACATTTTCGAGCACAGAAAATTCAGACAACAAATAGTGAAACTGAAATACAAATCCTATATGTTTATTTCTTAAATATGATAGTTCTTCTCTCCCTTGTCCTGTAATCAATTCTTCATTAAGATATAATTCTCCGTCATAATCGGTATCCATCGTAGATAGGATGTAAAGCAATGTAGATTTGCCACATCCAGATTTCCCCATAATAGAGGCAAATTCACCCGTAGTAACTTTAAAACTAATATCTTTCAACACATGAAATAATACAGGTTTTTTGAAATATTTGTTGATATTTTTGGCTTCAAGAACTGTTTTCATAGCTTATTGACCTCTAATAATTTTTACCGGATCGATTTTTTTTGCTTTACGAGAAGGTAAAAAGCCTGCCAAAAAAGTAGATATCATAGCAAACGTGATACCGATTATATAAAAGTTAGGATTGTGATTAACAGGATATGTGCTAATAGTGGGGAGCGCTTCGGTCTCAAATGGTAAATTGTCTATAAAATGAGATAAACCCAAACCAATTAGTAAACCCAAAGTTCCCCCTACAATCCCAATAATCATTGCTTGACTCATAAAAATGAGTTGTACATCTTTTCCAGAAAACCCCGTAGCCTTCAAAATGGCAATGTCGTTCATCTTTTCATAAATCAGCATGTTTAGGATATTGTAAATACCAAAACCAGCAACAATTAGTAAGGTAATAGATACAGAATAGGTAATAAGATTTCTGATCGTAGTTCCGGTTTCAAATTGAGCATTGGCAGTTTTAATATCAATAGCTTTAAGTTTGAATTGCTGCTCAATTTTTTGTGCCAAAGGAATAGCATATTCGATATCATGTAGTTTTACATTAATATCGGTAATATAATTTTCGGCTTCACCCAGAATACGCTGTACAGTTTTTACATTGGCAAAACTCTGAATGTTATCGATATCTGCAATACCACTTTGGTATATCCCAACAATCTTTAACGGAAAGATATCCCCTCTAATGGTACTAATTTGAACTCGGTCACCAACATCAAGAGACATTTTTTCTGCCACTCCCGCACCTAACAAAATACCATTTTCGTTATTGTGCAGGGCTCTTGGGGTTCCTTTCACAATATAATCTTTAAAATTAAAGAACGCTACCTCTTTCATTACATTGATCCCTGTTAAATTGCCTCCCAACTCTATAGACCCTGCCACATAAAATATCTGTTCTTTGATCTGAGGGATGGCACCTCGAACCATAGGATCTTTTTGCAAATAAGCCATAATAGGCAATGCGTTATGAATGCGTTTTTGGCTCTGTTTAGGTTTGACAGAATGAACTACATTAAAGGTGTTTTCTAACTCCTGGTAAAGATCAATAGGTTGTTTTTTTGAGGGCTCTATCTCATTAAAGATATGTACATGAGGAGTTACATTAAGGATCAGATCATCCAACAAAGTGTTAAGTCCTGTCATAAAACAAACTAGTGTAATATAGGCCCCAATACCAAAGGTTACTCCCAAAGCAGCCGTGGCGGTTTGCTTAATTTTGGTAAGCAAATGGGTTTTGGCAATATTTAGTATAACTTTCCAATTAATCATTATTCAGGTTTATAGATCCAGGTTTCTTTTGTAATACCAGATAGGATTTCTACGGTATCCATACTTTGCAATCCGGTAACTACTTCTACAATTCCGTTATCGGTTTTAACTTTGGTCTCATCGATGAGATATAATTTGGGTATAGTAAGCACATCTTCTTTTGTGTCAATAATAATATTGGCTTCTCCAGATAAACCGGGATACAAAACATCAGGTTCTTTATTGAATAGCGCTTCGACCATAAAGGTTTGATTGCGTTCATCTTTTTTAGGATAAATTTTACTCACATTTGCTGTAAAAACTTTACCGTTGTATGCATCCAGCGTGATAATTGCTTTTTGGTGTTTTTTAATTTTTACAATATCCACCTCGTCGACCAGCATTTCTATAACAAATACAGTTTCACTTCCTACAGCGGCCAGTGGTTCGAGCGTATTTACTATTTCTCCTGGGTTTTTGTATAAAGCATATACTTTTCCATTAATTTTACTATTGATCGTAAAATCTTTGGTGGTGATTAATGATGTTTTATAGTTGTTTTCGGCTTGTTTAAGCTGTGTTTCCAACTCTTCTTTGGTACGTTGGTATTTGTTTTTAAGTAGATCTAATGTGTTTTCTGAAAGTTCATAGGCTAGTTTTTTGGTGTCGTACTCTACTTTTGAACCTATCTGTTGATCCCAAAGGTTTTTTTGTCGGCAATAATTAATAGAGTCATTGGCAAGTTTTAAGGCTGCGGCGTCAATTTCATCTTCGATACTTCGTAAGACGGCTGCACTACCATTATAATTCTTTTGAGCCAGATCCAGAGATAACTTTGCATTTTCGGTATTCAGTTTAGGATTGCTATTAATAACCTGAATTAACGGAGTTTCCTTTTTAACGATGTCTCCTTCTTCGACAAGGTTTTTATCCAAAATACCACTTACCGAGGCATATGCCTGATATAGACTGTCGGGTTGAATAGTTACCGAAGAGTATACCGATTCTGTAATATTGGTAACAGTAGGAAGTATTTTTTCTTGAGTGGTGCTACAGGAGGTAAAAAAGATTCCAAGAAGCATATAGCATATGGACCTAGACATATCTAATTGTTTTTCTTCAAAGTTCTATTAAAGCTGCCGTTTTCGGAATGATATTTATCATATTTAATACCAAGTAGAGCAGCTATTTTTGAACAGATCATAAAAGCAATCTGCATATGGATACTTCTATTTTTTTAGCAAAATTTTGGGGCTGGTACCTCATCATTTTCTTCTTCATTTTAAGTTTTAATCCAAACAGGATCAAACAAATTTTTGAAGACCTTAAAGATCAAAAGTTTGTAATCATTACCTCGTTTATTGCCATCATTGTTGGTTTGCTCAATATTCTTGCCCATAACATTTGGGAACCTAATTGGCGGTTTATAATCACAATGATAGGTTGGATCTCATTGGGTATTGGATTAAACCTGTTCATTTTTCCGACCGGAACCGTAAAATGGCTAGCATTTGTGAATGTAAAGCTGGTTCAGGTATTGTATGTTTTGTTGTTTTTAACAGGCGTATTTTTATTAAATGCTGCCTATGGTTTGGTGCCATATTAGGATATGCAAGAACGATGAAAAGAAGAAAGAAAATCATGACTACGATATTTATTGTTATAGCCCTTACTGTGATCACCTGGATAGCGCTTACCATCGTGGTCCAGCAAATGGGACCCGAAAAATTGGCAACTGTTGGAAAAAATGATGATTACAATGCTCTGGTAATATATGATCCCGACCCCATTTATAATCTGGATGAAAAAGTAAGTATTGCTTTTGCTGAAGGCCTGTCTGAAAGCAGATGGAAATCAAAAATAGCAACGGTAGCGGCAGCAAAGAAAATTGAAGAATCATTTGATTTGTATGTGTTTTGTGCCAATACCTACAACTGGGCCCCAGATAAGGCAATACGTAATTATATTAAGAACAGTACTGATCTTGAAGGGCAAAGAGTAGTAGCGATCACATTGGGTAGCGGTTCTACCAAAAGATCGCAACGTATGCTGGAAGCGCTAATAACTCAAAAAAAAGCAACATTGATCGACTCAAAAACCTTTTGGCTCATGAAACCCAACGATGAATCTAAAACCAAAAGATCCAATAGGAAAATTGCCCTCGAAATGGCAAACAACTTTGGAAAGGAAATAGCCGATCGTATTAGAAACGAAAAAAATGAAGTCCTATCTAAAGACTCTGGTTTTTAAGGGTTGAAAGGAAATTTAACGTTCCTTGTATGGTGCGTTTGCTTCCCGAAGGGAGCAAATGAGCTATACAAATTGTTGTGCTTTCGTTTTTTAATTATTAGTTTTCATTTTTAGAGTAATCTCTCCAATATTGTAAGCATATATTGAAGCAGGTAGAAAAGTAAATTTTAAACCTTGTATCTCTTTTATTCCTATTTTATCAATTGAAGTGACAACAGCAGATTCAAATTTATTTGTTTCACAAAACTTAATTAAACTTTTCAATTCTTGGGGCTTTTCAAAATATCGATTACTCCATTTGATTTCCACTCCCCAAACTGGTTTATAACTTTTGTCATCTACTAATACAAGATCTATTTCGCCTTCATTTCTCCCATCTTTCCATCTAGCATATGTTAAATCTAGTTGCTCTCGATGCATCCATTGTGAAAGAATTGCAGTTTCCACCATGTTTCCCATTTCTTGATCTGTTTCACTTATTGGAGAAAATAAAGCAGTGCGAAGTGATGGGTTGGTAAGATATACTTTGAAGCTTGTTATTCTTTTTAATCTTTTTGCATTGACTCCAACCTTATTTAACACTTTAATTAGGAATGCCGCTTCTAAATATTCTAGATATTTTTTTAGCGTATCCTTTTGAATTCCACTTTCTCTAGACATTGTTTCATATGAAAATTCATTTCCAGTATTATATGCTATGTATGTGAAAAATCTGTTTAACTCTTGAACATCTTTAATCCCGTATAAGCTTGGTAAGTCTCTAAGTAGAACTTTATCTACAATATCATTTTTCACATATCTACCCATATCGCTTTGTATTTTTTCAGACAAGACAACCTCGGGGTATCCACCAAAATTTAAATAATGGATAAATTCTTTATTTAGTGCTTTTGAATCATGAGTTAAACAATACTTTATATCCTTGTTTCCATATCGAATTTCACCTTCAAAAATTAAATGGTCTAATTTTTTCAAATGGATATATTCTTGAAATGTTAATGGAGGAAGTAAGAAATCAGTAAATCTTCCCGCTCCACTCTCTGTACTATGCCATTTCAAAGCTGCGGCAGCCGAGCCAGAAACAATAAATTTAGTTTCAGGGTATGAGTCAACTAATACTTTTAGATGTCTTTCCCAATCTTTCAAGTACTGAATTTCATCAAAAAAGACATAACAACCATTAAGGTTTTCAAGATTTAAAGATTTTTTACATAGAGTTAAAATGTCCTCTAAGCTTAAATTGACGTAAATTGGATTGTCAATTCCGATAAAAAATAATTTGTGAGGATTTGTTTCTTTTTTCAGTAAGTTTTCGATGCAATGAAATAACATTACTGTTTTACCAACCCTTCTAGGCCCCATTAGAACTACGGCTCTTTTAATATTCTTTTCGAGTACGAATGGATAAAATAGATCAAAATATAATCTCTTAGACATTGAGCTATAAACGTTAGGTATCTCCTTGGTAATCCACCATGGATTTTCATAACGAAGGCGTTCAATAATCTTTTCTGTTGGAATAAGGTTTAACATACTCGAATTTAATCTTAATAAAACAAATATATGCAAAATAAACAGATTTAAAACCATCTATTATTTCACATAATGCATGTTTAAGGTTTAAACAAGGAATGTAAATGTTTAATTTGACAATGAAGCACAACGTTTAATACATGTGTTGTAGCAGGGCAAAATGTTACCTTGCATTTTGATTTTTCTGCGCAGTGATTGCTAACTTTACCATTCTGCAAGGATTGCGCCTTACCAAAAATACAACAACCATTCGATTGATCCCCTGCTGGTCCTCGTATAGGCTAGCGCTCGAATCCTTTCGGGTGCCGTTAATGCTTAGCAAATTACTGTAGGACAAAGTAAATAGAAAAAAGCTATGGTATTTAGGTATCATAGCTTTTTTTTGTAGTAGTTAATAGAGGCACAAGTTGCAAACTTGCGCCAGCAATGGGGACTTTGCGAACAAACACAGACCTTTTAATTAAGCACAAATCCCTATGTTTTCTTATACATTGTTGTGCTTTCGTTATTTTATTTCTATTGTTTTAAATGTTTTCTTTAATTCGTTTTTCTAGTAACATTAAACACATTGCAAAAAAGGTACATTTTATTGGATAAATTCAAAATGTTAAGTAAAATTATTTGATAACGTTACATCAATCCAAAGTAAAAGCAAGTTAAGCCTATTGTGTTAAAAAAGCAGTGTAAAGAACAAACAAACCACAAATCGTATTTACGTAAGTAGAATATCAAAGCTATAAGTAATCCAATAACAAAAGTGACAATCTGCCCTGTAATGCCTTGACTACTATGCATTAAACCAAAAAAACCAGTAGTTACAATAATGCTTAATGCAACACTAATCTTACTTTCTCCAAAGAATTTTAAAAATTGTCGCATAAAATATCCACGAAAAATGATTTCTTCACCAAAACCAGAGCCAGCCCATACTAATACTAACGTAATTAGAAAGGCAGGAAGATTTCCCCTTAATTCATCAAAACCTGAATAATCTATTGGAACTCCTGTGAGTTTTGTAATTCCTGGAATTAGTACAAAAGCATGAAAAAGAAAGAGGCCTATTGCGACTAATGGTGCAAGAACGAGGATGTTTTTAAATGTGAATTTTTCACGGTGAAACCCAAGTGCAGAGAATCCTTTTCCTTTATATTCTATAGCACTGGCTATAAAAACTACTATTGAAGAAATGATAAGTGTTAGTAAACCTAAATAGATTGGCCCAAACCATAAAAAGCATATGATTGCAATGGTAATTAATGGAATTAATATTTGTCTTGAAGTGATTTCGTTCATTGTTTTTTGATTTTAAATTCTAAACGAAATAATGAACAAAATCTCTGAAAAATCCTTTAAATACTCATGTTTTTACTGAATGGTCGAAATTTGCAACTAAATAGTCGATAGTTTTTGGTATCTTTTATTGAAACCAATCCATAAATGTTTTTCGCTTGTAACGACTTATATTAATTTCGGCAATTGCATCGTTTTTAATTAAAGTTTTTAACCGAATACGCAACTTGCCATTTTCAATCTTTTCAATTTGGTCTACAGTGTCTTTATGAATGATAATTTGCCGATTGGCCCTAAAAAATAATTGATCGTTTATTTTTTCTTCGAGCTCATTTAATGTAAAATCGGTGTTAATTGTTGTGCCATCGTTTTGAACAGTATACACAATTTTGTTTTCGCTATAAAAGCACGCAATATTTTCATAGGCAAGCTTCTTTATTTTCGAGCCGCTATCAATAGTAATTTCAGCATTTATTATAGATAACTTATATAAATTGTATAGGTCTTGAGCATACAATAAAGCTATAATGATAAAACATATTAATAAGGTAATTAGTAAACCAATTAATATATAATATAACTTTATCTCTCCATCTGCAACTCCTACTACAATAATATTTACAGGAATATAAATCATTGTAATATACCCCAAAGTAGAAGCCATAAACCTTGCAATTGTAGCAATTTCTATCTTTTTAGAAAAATGTTTTTTCTTGTAAAATTTAAAATTAAAATGCGCTATAACTCCAACGAGAAAAGAAAAAAGAATAGTAAACAGAAAACCTACTAGAGGGAATCTATACGATTCACTATTTAGAAAATTATCACTTGTTGCTATATGATTTGCCACTAATGAGAAAATAATTAATACAAAGACTTTCTGTAACCAACGCCATGTAGAACTGCTCAGAAATTCTTGCCATACTGTTTTTACTATATTTTTGTTTAGTTGTTTAATAGACACGGACTAGAAACTTTTTTTATCAGATTCAAAAGTAAAGAATAATTTCTCCAACAGCACATTTGAAATACTTTCCAATATTACTTTTTGAGGGTAAATTTTGTCTAATTTTTCTAAAGAATTTTATTTTTAGTTAGCGGTTTCTGATAATGAAGCACAACGTAGGAGTATATGTACCGGTACATATATTCTATATATAGAATCCACTTGTAAATATATAAACTTATAATTTACTCCATATCCCAAAAATCCAAAATACCGATCAATTATTTTTATAGGTTCTCACAGTTGCCAAACATTTTTGAGAAAAAAAGGAGCTAGTTTCAAAAAATGAAATTCCTCTGGCATATTCTTGCACCCGTAAATCATGAGTAATTAAAACAACAAAGTATGTTGAAAGAAAATTTTGATCTAATATAAAGGTTCCGGGATTTTTTTCTTCATTTTGGTTCTTAAAATAGTGTCTTTGTAACCTTTTGTATATTCCACAGCATATACCAATACGTCCCCGGAGGGTACAACCGCCTTCCCGGAGCTCGCTATACGTTTCCCGTAACCATTATTTGGTCTCCCAGCATCTTAAAAGTGCTCCACAGCACTTGCAAATACCTTCCCGGAGCATTCAAAGTCGTTCCCGGAGCCCGGGAAGCCTATGTACTGCCCCAGAAATTACCTGGCAACCTCCCAGGGAGGTATTATACCTCCCGGGACGGGTATGTAAGGTTACGGGAAGGCCTGATCAATTGCTGTGAAGAGGAAATTTGGTTACGGGGCGCCATGGTATGGGGAATGCAATGAGATATAGAAACACAATATTTATCAATCTCGTATAGGGAACACCGTTCATTATGCTTTAATAATATATTTAACACAACAATAACAGTATCAACAACCCGAGTTTCAAAAAATGAAACTGGGGCTTAGTATCATTGTAGAAGAATAACAAATAAATCATTAACCATAAAACACATAAATCATTATGAAACACTATTTTAAAAGTCATGTATTGACCATCTTCACTATGATGTTCTTATTGTTTTTTACAGGATGTCATGAAGAAGAATTAGTATTCGAGGAAACCCAAGAAGTTACCGAAACGGTCACAACACGAACCTCGATTTTTTACAAAAAAGGCTTTATTTCCAAAGAAGAGATTCCTGATGTTATGGCAAGCCTGAAGAGTAAAATGCCAACAAAAAGTGTGCATAGTATAAACAAAATTAAAGATAACGGGGTCTCTATTTATATTGATAAAATAAAGCATCTTTCCATCAAGGGGCAACATACCAATTATACCTTCCCGGTATCGGTAGAAGGATCATTACCTAATGAGTTATTCATGCTATCGATTGATCAAAATATCGATGGAAGCATTGAAGAACCCATTATGATA
>NZ_JAYKLX010000010.1:0-280348 GCF_035285365.1 Aquimarina gracilis
TTTGGTGGCGGTTTGCATTAGCAAAGGCCGTTGCATGGAGCACTGGCGGATCATTGGCCTCTACTGTCACCAAGACAAGGTCTGGATTGTTATAAAAAGCATGGCTATCTATACGTTCCACACTGCCGGGTATGGTAACCGCTGTCAATTTGTTATCACTAAAAGCCCTTTGCCCGATGCTGGTGACACTGGTAGGAATTTCGATACTGGTCAGTTCCTTATTTTGAAAAGCACCTTCTACGATAGTGGTCACCGTGTAGATGTTCGTACCATTGTTCACCGTTTCTGGCATTGTGATCTCTGTGGCCATCCCGGTATAGTCCACCGCCATTACTTCACCAACCGAAGTAATTGCATATTTGATGTTATCAACCGTAAAGATTCCGTAACTGATGGATCTGAATCCGTCCCACCCATTATCTAAGTAAGTCTGTTTGGTGTCTGTAGGTACCACAAGATCTATTTGGTCTCGGTATGCATTTGAAAAGGCATCTTTATGAAGGTTTGGGGGAGTCTTGGCCTCCACCGTGACAAAGTGAAGATCGGGGTTGTCCAAAAAAGCATACAAGTCTATATTCGTCACACTGTCAGATATGGTCACCTCTGTCAATTGGTTGGAGGCATAGGTCCAACTTCTAATTCTATTCACATTACTCGGGGTGGTTATACTGGTCAATTGGTTGTCCCTAAAAGCAGAATCCCCAATATCGGTCACACCGTTCGGTATGGTCACTTTTTCCAAATTGTTATGGGCAAAAGCAAAATCCCCAATACTGGTCACTTTGTCGGGTATGGTCACCTCCCCATTTAAATTGTTATTGCCAAAAGCACTTGATCCTATATAGGTCACAGCATCGGGTATCTCAATACTCGTCAATTGATTATCTTGAAAAGTACCGACCGCAATACTGTCCACCGTTGTGGGTATAAGAACACTAGTCAATCCCTTCCCCTTAAAAGCGTCCTTCCCAATAGACGTGACCGTATACATATTGTCAAGCTCGCTGTTTGCGAGGTATCCGATTTCTGAGGGAATTTCCACGTCACCACCTCCATAAGGGTACCCCACGAGACTTACTTCATTGGGGATTAGCGATGTGACTTCCCAAGTCCAGCCACGACTATCGCGATGTAGCTGCCCTATGAGCGAAAAGATGTCCCTGAAACCCGTCCACCCTGCATCTTTATAAGCTTGCTCCCTGCCCTCGGGCACTATCAGGTCTATTTCGGTACGGTGTGGGTACTCAAAGGCAGTTGAATCGAGCGCTGGTGGATCATTGGCCTGCACCATCACCTGTTTAAGGCTTGAGTTATAAAAGGCCTCGGCTCCAATACTTTTCATAGTCTCCGGTATGATAAGTGTTAGCAGCGGTAGCGTGCCAACATCTGGAAGAGCTTTATCACCTATAGCGGTCACATCGCAGGTGACCCCGTCAATATCCACCGTTGAAGGAATGGTTAAATTATATGGATTACCAGTATTCTGAATCAGCGTTGCCTCGTTTGGAGTGTCAATAATTCCGTATTTAATGCCATCAATGGTAGTGATTCCGGCGGTGATGGTCACAAAACCAAAGTCCTCCTTCCAGCCTGCATCTTCATAAGCTTGTATAGCGGTCAAAGACACCAAAAGATCCATGCTTCGGAAGTGCGGTCCGCTTGGAGTATCAAAGGCCGTTTTATCAATTTCTGGTGGGGGATTGCGCTCGCACCTCACAGTCCTCAATCTAGAATTGAAGGGATCGAGTCCATAAAAGGCCTGAAAACCAATATATTCCATATTGACTGGTATGGTCAGGTCTTGTAAATTGCATTGGGCAAAGGTCCACCGCTCAATTCTGGTGATATTTTCTGGAATGTTAACACTGCTTATCCCTAAATTAGTTCCAAATGCCCTTTGCCCGATACTTTCCACACTTTCTGGAATCTCCAGATTACCTGTCAATTGGTTTTCATAAAATGCATCTTCTCTGATATGGGTCACATTACTCTCACCGGAGAAGACCAACTTGGTCAATTGCTTATTGTAAAAAGCTCTATAGCCAATAGCGGTCACCGTGTAAGTGTTCGTGCCATGATCCACCGTTTCGGGGATGGTCACCTCTTTTCCGGAACTGGCATCATAGTCTGCGATCTCAACTTCGTTTTGAGAGATAGAGGTAATTGCGTATGTGATGCCATCATCGGTATCGGTAAAGGTGCCGGGGTCGATGGAGCTGAACCCGTCCCACCCATTATTCGAATAATGATCGGACCTGTCTGCGGGCACTAAAAGTTTTATTTGACTACGATTACTAAAGACATTTGCGTTAACCAGCAATGGACGATTGTAAGACCTTGCAATCACGGTCTCCAGCGGGTTGTCTTGAAAAGCAGAAGCTCCGATACTTTTCACCGCATTGGGTATGACCACCTCGGTTAAATTGTGATCACGAAAAGCACTTTCCCCAATACGGGTCACCCTGTGGGGGATATAAACACCGGTCAATAGGCTATTACCTTGGTCTTTACGAAAAGCATCATCTCCGATACTGGTCACCATGAAATCATGATCTTTGTTGTTAACCTTTGCGGGGATAGTCATCTCTTCTCTGACACCGCTATAATCTACGACCTCTACTCTGCCTGGAAGAAAAAATAAAGAGTCATTGGGATTAGCATAGTCAGGAATAGTGGTAATTTTGTATTTGATGTCATCAACGGTAAATTGGTCCCCTACGGTAAATTGGTCCCCTGCATTTTGGCCATATGTGGTAAGGCTCGCCAATACCATAAAGATGGCAGGCATTATTAGTTGTAATTGTTTTAGATTTTTCATGATAGATTTACTTTTATAAACTTTTGAATATTGATTAATACAAATCTTAATTATATAAGAATAATATCCAATAATTGGTGCCCAACCCCGTTAAAAACGGGATGATACCAGATCTTTCAGGGATAAAGAAAACTAGAAGTTAGTATAGAGCACAAAGTATTAAGACCATGATAACGATTTAAGAATGTACTTTTTAAAAAATCTACAGCTACTAAGCCTGTTGAGATCGAGGAATAGTTTATTAAACTGCTACAAAGTTTTGAGCAGTCAACTACCCCGGAGGAAGCCTACGAGGCATTCGTTAGGAAAGTATTTAAAAAATCGAGGTAAGTCTCGGAGCATTTAAATCTCGATTATCGAGTCAAGCGAAGTTTTTAATGAATTCTTTTTGACCACATATTGGTTTCCTCTTCCTCTGGGCTACCGTAAGTACATCAATATGGATGGATGTTTTCGAATAAAAATCAAGTCCATAAAAAATATTCCACACATAAGCCTTGTGTGAAATTACCAAGGTAAGGGATATGAAAATCCCCCTTATTCATAAACCAAGAGTCTCATTAAAAAGAAATCGCCCCAACAAGATTTCTCTTGTAGAGCGATTCCCAACTAAATAACCAACCAAAAAGTTAAGTATTGTTTAGCGCGATCCTTACTTTTTACTTTTAAGCTTTAAGAAATCGGCTTTTTTATATCGTTTAGTTTCATTCTGAGTAGGCTTACCATTCTCAGAACTCTTGAATTGTATACGTCCTCTTCCTACGAATTCGTAAACCGTTTCAGAAGAAGGATGAAACAATTCTATTTTACTGTCATTTATAACGGTCAATTCAAAGAATTCATTGCCCAAGTAATCGTAACTAAGTGTTAAAGTTTTCCTATCAAAAGTGTTAATGATATCATTTACCTCATAATATCCAGTATAATCATAAAAAATATCATTGATCGGAAGTCCATTTTGATCTTGCGAACTCATAAAGTTTTCTCCTGCTCCAAAATATTCGAACTTAAGATAGTTCTCATTATCAAATTCATTTAATACTCCAAACTCGCTTGTATATACTTTTTCCCAAACTCGATATTCTTGAAGGAAATAATGAATATTATCATAAAATACTTGGTCATAATCAAAAGTACTTCTTTGATGTCCTATCAAATAATAACTTGTATTCGTTACACCATCATATAATTCGATTTGATTACTTGATAATTGCGTTACGGCAAGTTGATACACTCCGTCAATATCATGATCGATATCTACTGTTGTTCTATAGGCATCATAAAATCCAACATCCAGCCCGAAACCATTTCCGTTACTTCCCATTCCTACCAAATTGTTGTTGGCATAAAATGTTCCGTTTCTAAAAGAAACCGTAAACGCTTTTTGTAAAAACGGCACTTCTCCATTACCTGTAGTACGTTCAATATCAACATACCAGATCTCGTAATCACTAAGCAATGCATTTAGGCTAATGCCTGGTGCTGGTTCATCAATAAAAACATCTTCTTCAATTACCACTTCTGCTACACAAGAAGTTAGTAACATAGACCCGAATAAAATAACCGAAAGTAATTTAAGCGTTTTCATAAGCTGTGTGTTTTCAATTTCGAATATGAGAACCAAAACACATGCCAAACTTACAATAATCTGATTATCAATATTTTAATTTGAAATGTATTTTACTTATTTTTGAAATCATAATCTTTTCAATGGAAAAAAAATTAAAATTTGCAGTTCTTGGTGGCGGTAGTTGGGCTACCGCTATTGTAAAAATGCTTACCGAAAACCTGGACGAAATTGGCTGGTACATGCGAAGTGTATATGCCCTCGAACACTTAAAAAGACAACAACACAATCCTAATTACTTAAGTTCTGTCGAATTTAAATTAGAACAACTAAAACTTACCAACGATATTAATGAAGCAGTCGAATATGCAGATTATTTAATTTTTGCAATTCCTTCGGCTTTCTTGCACAGCGAATTGCAAAAACTTACTGCTTCTCTAAAGGATAAGGTTATTTTTTCGGCCATTAAAGGTATTGTTCCAGAAACGGGATTAATTGTAGGAGAACATTTTCATGACCAGTATGGTATCCCTTTTAATAATATTGGTGTAATTACAGGCCCTTGTCATGCAGAAGAGGTTGCATTAGAGCGTCTCTCTTACCTCACAATTGCTTCAAACGACGAGGAAAAAGCAAAAATCATAGCAGACCGTTTAAGTAGTTATTATATCAAATGTAAAACTAGCGATGACATCATTGGTACCGAATATGCAGCCGTTCTTAAAAACATTTATGCTGTTGCTGCAGGTATAGCACATGGTCTGGGATATGGAGATAATTTTCAGAGTGTTTTGATGAGTAACGCCATTCGTGAAATGAAACGTTTCATCAAACATGTACACAAAATGAAACGTAATATCAACAATTCGGCGTATCTGGGAGATTTACTCGTTACGGGATATTCAATTTTCTCGCGTAACAGAATGTTTGGTAATATGATCGGAAAGGGATATACCGTAAAAAGTGCCCAAATGGAAATGAATATGGTTGCCGAAGGGTATTATGCCGCAAAAACCGCCTACGAATTGGACGCCACCGCCGCTACACGAACTCCAATTATTGATGCTGTTCATGACATCTTATATGAAAACAAAAATCCAAAAAAGGTATTCAAAAAATTAGCCGAAAAACTGGATTAATTATCCGTATCTTCATAGCGCTTATTTTACAATCATATGCTATGAAGAACGTTATTGAAGCATTTTATACAGGGCTTAGTGAACTTGATGCCGACAAAATGGTGTCCTGCTATCATAATGATATTGTTTTTGAGGACCCAGGATTTGGTGTACTTGAAGGTGAACGTGCCAAAGGTATGTGGCGCATGCTATGCAAAAGTGCTCAAAATTTTAAAGTAGAGTTCTCTCAAGTTCAAGCCAATGATCAAACAGGATCTGCTCATTGGGAAGCTTGGTATACATTTAGTCAAACTGGTAGACGCGTTCACAACGTCATCGATGCAAAATTCGAATTTAAAGATGGGAAAATTATAAAACACACCGATCATTTCAATTTACATAGATGGGCGTCGCAAGCTATTGGCTGGAAAGGTAAATTGCTTGGTGGCACGTTATTTTTTAAGAAAAAATTAATGCAACAAACCAATCGAATGCTTGATAAATTTATAACTTCATAATCAAGAAAATATGAGGTATGAAAGAACTTATCGAAACTTTTTATTCTGCATTAAACAATCATGATGTTGATGCGATGATGACCTGTTATCATGACGATATTGTTTTTGAAGATCCAATATTCGGAAAATTAGATGCAGAAAAAGCAAAGAAAGTATGGTATTGGCTTTGTGAAAATGGAAAAGATCTTACGGCTAGATTTTCGGATATTACCATAGATGGAAACAAAGGATCAGCCTACTGGGAAGCTCGATATTCTTTCGGCTCAAGAAAAAGACCTGTTCTTAATAGAGTAAAATCTTCCTTTGAGTTCAAAGATGGTAAAATCATAAAACATACAGATCACTTTAGTTTAAAGAAATGGGCTTCACAAGCTATGGGTTGGAAAGGAAAGGTTATGGGTGGAAGTAGTTATTTCAAGAAAAAAATACAATATCGATCTAATAGATTACTTGACAAATTCGAAATCAATTCGTAGACAGCACTGCATTATGAAAGACTTTGAAATTAACGCTCCTTTAGTAACTATTTCCTGGCTTTATGATCGCATTGACCACCCAGATTTGATCATTTTGGATGCCACAATCAAAAAAGTAACTTCAAAAGCAGGCGAGAACGCTTCCAACATTAAGATAAAAAATTCTCGATTTTTTGATATTAAGAAGTCTTTTTCTGATAAAAATACCGATCTACCCAATATGCTTCCTTCAGAAAAAGACTTTGAAGAAGCCTGTAGAAAACTAGGGATTAATGCTAATCATAAAATCGTAATCTATGATAAATTAGGCATTTACTCAAGTCCCAGAGTATGGTGGATGTTCAAAGCCATGGGACATCAACAAGTAGCTGTGCTCGACGGTGGTTTACCAGAGTGGCAAAAAGCAAATTTACCTTGCGAAGACGAAACGAATCTAATTGAATATACAAGTGGTAATTTTAGAGCTGTTTATAATCCAAAATTGGTAATAAATTCTGAAGACATCCTTAGTGCTATACATCGTAAAGATATTTTAATACTAGATGCACGATCTCCTGGTAGGTTTACAGCACAGGAACCCGAACCCAGAGATGATCTTAAAGGAGGTCATATCCCGAATTCAATGAATTTACATTATGCTCAAGTGCTAAAAGATAGTAAAATGCTGCCTATAGATACCCTAAAAGAAATCCTTGCAGATTTTAATATTGAAAATAAAAAACTGATCTTTACTTGCGGATCAGGAATTACCGCTTGCATTATCATGTTGGCTGCTAACCTTGCTGGTTACAAAAATGTATCGATATATGATGGTTCCTGGAGCGAATGGGGACAGCTTAGCGGTGTACCTATTGAGTGTTAACAAGAATTATATACCCAAATATGAAATGAACATTAAGAAATTTAAACGTGTGAAATATATTTCCTTTTTGTTTTTGCTGTTGGTTTTTTCAAATGGAATTGCCCAAAATTCAAAATTTAGCTTAGACGATTTTTATACCGATAATCCCGCTTTGGATCATAAAGTTGATTCGATTTTTAATGCTTTGTCTGATCAGCAAAAAATAGCCCAGATGATCATAAGTTGCACAGGAGAATTGGGTAAATCTGAAGCAACTGTCAAAAAATTGGCCGAGGATGATATTATTGGTGGCGTCGTTTTTTTAAAAGGAAGTAAAAAGACGCACACGCAAACGATCAATGAATTAAATACTATTTCAGAAAAGAAGAAAACGCTACCTCTTATCTTCAGTATGGACGCAGAGCCAAGTTTGTTTGCCAGCAGAATTAAAGGAGCTCAAAATGTTGGTAAAACCATTGAAATAAAAACACATTCGCGATCGGATTCTGTGGTGAATATCATTAACAAAGAGCTGAAAGAAATTGGAGTGCATCATAATTTTGCCCCAGTTTTAGACATTAGTCCTGGTAATGAGGCTATAAAATCCCGAAGTTACGGAAACAATAAAGATTCTGTAATCGATCTGGCCAACCGTTTTATTAAATGCACAGAAGAAGGCGGTATTATTGCAACCGCAAAACATTTTCCTGGTCATGGGTTGGTAAAAGGAGACACTCATAAGCAAAGCGTCTACATCGATGGCCCTTTACAGGAAGTAGACAATTACAAGCCTATCATTGCCGAAGGTGTATTATCGATCATGGTTGCCCATATCACGGTAAGAAATAATGATGTTTTTGGAACCGATGGTTTACCTTCTAGTTGTTCTCGAAGAATTATTACCGATTTGCTTAAAGACGGAATGTGTTTTGAAGGCATTGTGGTGTCTGACGCCTTGAATATTATGAAGGCTGTTACTATTTTGGATAATGCTCCCCTTTTGGCTTCAAAAGCAGGATGTGATATGATTTTGATGCCGCAAGATGAAAGAAAGACAATGAATTCTATTCTTGCCGAAATCAAAAAAGATCCCGAATATCATCAACAGGTAATCGCATCTGTAAAAAAAATATTAAGACTAAAAGTTTGTGCCGGGATTATTTAGTTGGTAATTTTCAATCAATGTAAATCTAAATATTTATGACTCATCAAGAAGGTTTGGCAATGTGGCACCAATTTGTAGCGCAAAGAAATGTATCTCAATTAGGAGATCTTATTGCCGATGATGCCGTTCTTCATTCTCCAGTAGTATGGACCCCGCAAATAGGAAAGACTATTGTGTGCATCTATCTTACTGCAGCAGCTAGTATTATTGCTAATGAGCATTTTAAATATGTGCGCGAGGTAACAAACAACGAGCATAGTATCTTGGAATTTACCACAATCATAGATGGTGTTACTGTAGAAGGAGTAGATATGCTTACTTTTGACAACCAAGGTAAGCTGAAAGATATCAAAGTTATGGTTCGCCCCTTAAAAGCGATACAGGTGGTTCATAAAAAAATGGGAGAATTTTTGGAGCAAATGAAAAAGTAGGTTTTTAAGACTTTGTTTTCAAATGCGATATTATACCAATTACTATCGTCTCTTAAATTGATTCTACACTATATTTAAAACCATTTGAGACCGAAAATCATCAAAAATAAGGCTGGAAATTAGTATTTTAACTTTTTGTTTTTAGATTGATATAGGGCAAGTTTAGTATCTTTCTTGCTTCAATCAAATAAGCACTACATGTTCAAATCACTCTTAATTTCGGTTTCCTACCTTACTTTTATTCTTTTCACGTTCCCGATTTATGCACAAGAAGCCTTTTTTACCACAGATCCAACATTATCTCCAGATGGCAAAACAATTATATTTAGCTATGATGGTGACTTATGGAAAGTACCTTCAGATGGTGGAGAAGCATTGCGAATTACAGGAATGCAAGGAAACGAAACCTTGCCAAGAGTTTCTCCAGACGGAAAATGGATATCTTTTAGTGCAACGCAATATGGTAATAGAGATGTTTATATCATGCCTTTTGAAGGTGGAGAAATAAGGCAACTTACCTACCACGACTCTGATGATGACGTAGATAGTTGGTCATGGGATTCAAGAAACATTTACTTTACCTCATCAAGAGAAAATAGATTTTCTGGGTACACCGTATCCATTTCAGGAGGAACCCCAAGCCGTTTGTTTCCTCATTATTTTAATACCGTTCACAATGTAGTAGCTCATCCTATTTCTGGGGAAGTTTTTTTTAATGAAAGTTGGGAAAGCAAGTATTTCGCACATAGAAAACGATACAAAGGAGATTATAATCCCGATATCAAATCTTATAATCCAACTTCCCAAGAATATAAAGAATATACTTCGTATAGAGGAAAAGATTTTTGGGTCACATTAGACGAAAAGGGCACTCTTTATTTTGTTTCAGACGAAGCCAACGGAGAGTATAATTTGTATACTTTTAAAAATGGTCAAAAAACTGCCCTTACCACTTTTAAGACTTCTATCCATAGACCACAGGTAAGTGCCGATGGAAGCAAAATAGTTTTTGGCAAAGATTATCAAATCTACATATACGATGTGGCTTCGAATGTTTCAAAAAAGGTTCCCGTGGTTATTTATCGTAACAATACGCTTAATAAAACTCAGGACTTCAAGGTTAAAGAAAAAATCTCTTACTTTGATGTCTCTTCAGATAATAAAAAAATCGCATTTGTATCAAGAGGAAGATTGTTTGTATCTGATGTTAAAGGGAAGTTTATCCGTCAAATCCCTACAGATCCTAAAGAACGTATCGTTGAAGTAAAATGGTTAAAAAACAATCGCAGTTTATTGTATAATAGAACTTATAACGGCTATTTAAACCTATTTACTGTTTCTGCAGAGGGAAATGGAAGCGAAAAACAAATTACCAAAGATGCTAGAAACAATGTAAACATAGAAATAGATACCGCTTCAACACGTGCCATTTATATTAGTGGAAGAGATGAGTTGCGCCTTCTAGATTTAAAAAGTTTTAAAAGCACCATGGCCGTTAAAGATGAATTTTGGGCGCTTTATCCCCCACAACCCAAGTTTTCACCCAATGGAAAATACATCGTTTATAATGCGATTCGAGATTTCGAAAACGACATTTTCACATACCACATACCGTCAAAAAAAGTAGTACACCTAAGTGAGACCGGAGTAACAGAAAATAGCCCGTTTTGGTCACCCGATGGTAAATATATATACTTTAGCTCTAACTTAACGCAACCAAGCTATCCCTATGGTTTAAGAGAGGCCAATGTTTACCGTATGGCACTTGATAAATATGAAAAACCCTACACCTCATCAAAATTTGAAGAATTGTTTGTTGAGGAAAAGGACGAAGAGGATGACAAAAAAGATAAAAAAGAAACAAAGACTAAAGAAGTCCCTATTACCATCAACCAAAAAGGATTAATGGATCGAATTGAACGCATTAGTCCGGAATTTGGTTTTCAAGGCGGCCCGATTATCATCTCAAAAGAAGAAACAACTTATGTATTTTACCTTTCTAATCATGATGAAGGAGACATGAAACTATGGAAAACCACCATAAAACCCTTTGAAAAGAACAAAACCGAAAAAGTTTATGATAAAGAAATCTTTGATTATCAAATTGCCAAAGGAAAAGACAGTCATTATGTATTACTAGGGGGTAATATACATACCTTAAATATCGAAAGTAATAAGACTGAAATGATTGAAATTGATTTCAAGTTTAGAAAGTCATTATCTGAAGAATTTAATCAAATGTTTGAAGAGGCCTGGGCAGGTTTCGAAGAGAATTTTTATGATGGAGATTTTCATGGTGAGGACTGGAAAAAGCTAAAAAATAAATATAAAGCATACCTACCCTATATCACAAATCGATCGCATTTAAGATTGCTTTTTAATGATATGTTAGGTGAATTAAATACCTCTCATTTCGGATTTCGTTCTACTGGCGAAGAAGAAAAAAAGTTCTATAAAACCAATACCCTATCTACCGGAATCATCTTCACAAAAAATGACCCATATGTCGTTGAAAGAATCGTAGAAGATAGTCCTGCAGATGTGGCCAATAAAAATATAAGACCGGGAGATCGCCTCATTGCAGTAAATGGTCAAAGCATTGACCTCAAAAACAATAGGGAATCCTATTTTGTTCAACCTTCTATGGATAAAGAAATACAATTAACGCTAGATCGTAACGGGCAAAAAATTATGGTAGAACTTCACCCTATCGAATCAAATAAATTCACTGGGTTGTTATATGATGAATGGGTAGATCATAATCAAATGTACGTTGATCAAAAAAGCAATAAAAAAGTGGCATACGTTCATATGAAAAACATGGGACGCAATGAATTAAACAACTTTAAAAAAGAAATGGTTTCTGAAGCCTATAGAAGAGATGCTCTGATTTTGGATTTAAGAAATAATACAGGAGGTAATGTTCATGATGAAGTACTACAATTTTTATCTCAAAAACCGTATCTTCAATGGAAATATAGGGAGGGTAAAGTAACATCACAACCTAATTTTAGTCCAGCTGCCAAACCTATCGTTGTACTTATAAATGAGCAGTCCTTAAGTGATGCCGAAATGACTTCTGCTGGTTTCAAACAATTAGGATTGGGTACAGTAATTGGAACCGAAACCTATAGATGGATCATCTTTACATCCAGTAAAGGTTTGGTTGATGGCTCATATTATCGCTTGCCTTCTTGGGGTTGTTATACACTAGATGGCAAAAATCTGGAAAAAACAGGTGTTCAACCCGATATTTATGTTAAAGAAAATTTCAAACATCGCCTCGATGACGATCAACCGCAACTTGATAGAGCTTTGTCTGAAATTATGAAACAATTGGGAACTAAGTAGTATCTCGAAACGATGATATAATAGTAAAGCGTTACGATATGACTCAAAAAGTATTTATTTTCTTATCGGTAATATTGGTATTGTTTTGCTGTTGTTCTTCGAATGATGAATCACCGGTACAAAAACCCGAAGGAGAACAAGAAAATGAACAGGTAAAAAACTTCTCTTTTCTGGCACTAGGAGATTCGTATACTATTGGCCAAGGTGTCGAACAGGATCAAAGTTGGCCTTTTCAGTTAAAGTCTTCAACCCAAGCTTCAAAAAAAAGAATAGAAACTCTCACGGTTATTGCCAGAACTGGATGGACTACCGGTAATTTATTAAATGCCATAGACGAACAATCCCCATCAAACCATGATTTGGTCTCCTTACTTATTGGCGTAAACAATCAATATCAACGAGGCAGTTTTTCAAAGTTTCAAGAAGAGTTCAATACACTGCTCGATATCGCTATCGATTTGGCGCAATCTAATAAAAAGGTAATGGTAATTTCAATTCCAGATTATGGGGTTACTCCTTTTGGCGCCAGTAATAGTCAAACCATAGCCGAAGAGTTGGATACTTATAACGCTTATATAAAACAACAGTGCGTTGCTACTGAAGTAGTTTTTGTTGATGTCACCACAATTTCAAGAAACCTTGGGGCTTCAGAAAATGCTCTGGCAAGTGATAATTTACATCCTAGCGGTTATCAATATAACTTGTGGGTAGAAAAAATGCTTCCGGTTGTAGAAGAGATTCTAAAGTAAATGATCCTTGGGGTATTATACTCTTTGGCGGTGCCAATAAATTGTCCAAAATTGACAATAGTACTACGCTTCTTGATTTGTACCTTTCAAAAAAAGGAATGGTTATGAGTAATACTACACAGATAGAAAGATATAAAACCCTAGTCGAATTTTTAGATCAAAAGTTCAAAGAAGACATCTCTATTAAGGATATAGAAGATGTTTCGTATTACTCCTACCGAAATATTAACCGAATTTTTCTTGCCTTGCATCACGAAACTATCGGGAAATACATAAAAAGAATCAAACTAGAAAAAGCTGCCCAGTATCTAAAATATTCAGACAATACCATTTCAGACATCGCTTTTGAAGTTGGTTATAGCGATATAGCTGCTTTCAGTAAAGCCTTCAAAAATCAATTTAATTGCAATCCTTCTCGTTTTAGAGAAACACAAGAACTCAAACAACAAATAATTCAAAAAGCCATAGCCGAAAGCGAAACTGCCCTTAAACCTTCACTAGAATTTGAAATCGAGGAGTTACCCACTCTTGAAATTCTTTATCTAACCTATCAAGGATCTTTTGAAGATATTAAGGCTATAAAAAAGATCTGGAATAAGCTTATGAAGTATGCCTTTAAAAAAGAATTGATAGATGATGACAGCATATTTCTTGCCGAAATATTAGATGATAATGAGATTACCGATCAAGTACACTGCAGATACAACGCAGGTATTGTTATTGAATCTCCTTTACAATTTAAACCAAAAGGACTTTTTAGAACAAAAATTATACCTTCTCAAAAATATGCTAAATTTCTTCATAGGGGCAGTCATGAAGATTCGTTACTAACTTATGATTACATCTATTCTAACTGGATATCAGAAATAGATCTGGAATTAGAAGATAAACCAACGCTAGAGTTTTTTCTGAACGATGAAGAAGACACTGCGCCAGAAGAATTACTTACCGAGATCTATATCCCTATTAAATAGCAGATTGTCCAAAATTAACAAACACAGCAGCCCGTATTGAAATTACTTTTGCCTCATAAACCAGAAATATGAGCAATATTACATTTCAAAAATATTGGTACTTGGGAGTTTTTGGCTTTGTTGGCTTCTATAAATTTCAATTTGCAATTGATTATTTTCAAGGGCAAGGTGCCTTATGGGACCTATTAAATCTATTGTGGTTCTTCTGGTTTTTATACTTCTTACCAAATAAAAAATAAAACTAGAATGAACGTAGAAGAAATTATTACCCTTTTTGAAACCTCAAAGATTTTAACCTATGTGGGTTACTTCTTTATCATTAACATTTCACTTATTCTTTTTGAAATTTTACTGGATGTACTTACCTCAAAAGAAAGGCGATGGAAAGATACGGGAGCCAATATCGTTATCTTTTTTCTTGGGCAACTGCTCGAGAAAACGGTATTTGGTTCTATTGGTCTTATTTGCTTGTTGCCATTTCATCATCTTACTCCTTTGGAAATCCCTATGAATGGATGGACTTGGGTACTAAGTATGCTCGTGGCCGATTTTACCTATTACTGGATGCATCGTATCGAGCATGAACATAGAATTTTATGGGCAAATCATAGTGTACATCACTCTTCTGAGGATTATAACCTTACTATTTCTATGCGTTTGAGTATTATAGAAAGTGCTATCGAGTGGATTTTTCTTATTCCTATGATATTAATTGGATTCAACCCCTTTCAGGCAATTATATCTTTGGTATTTGTGGCACAATACCAAACCTGGATCCATACAGAACGCATTGTAAAATTAGGTTGGCTTGACGAGGTTTTTAATACACCTTCAGTACATCGGGTGCACCACGGTTCTAATCGCAAATATCTCGATAAAAACTATGGTGGTATTCTTATGATTTGGGATAAGTTATTTGGAACTTTTCAGAGAGAAGAAGAAAAAGTGGTGTATGGATTAACCAAAAACATTAATTCGAATAATCCAATTACTATAAACTTTATTGAATACAAAAATATTTGGAAGGACGTTCAACAATGCAGGTCCTGGAAAGACAAGTTGCGAATCATCTTTGGAAATCTTACCTGGAAACCCTATTACTTTAAAAATAACAAATCATGATAAATACTATTGCGAATCAGTTAGTAACATTATTACGACAAAAAAGATTTTTAGAAGCTCAGGAAACATTATTTGCTTCTGAAGCTGTATCCCTAGAACCTGAATTTAATAAGGAAAGGTCTACTTTTGGTTTAGAAGCAATGACAACCAAAGAGAAAAGATTTCTTGCCAATATAAAACAGTGGAATCATTTTGAAGTTTCGGATCCTCTTATAAGTAAGAACCACTTTATAATCCATATGATCACCGATGTTATTTTAAAAAATAATGATAACATTCATATCGATGAAATTATTATTTATGAGGTAGACAACAACAAAATCATTAAAGAACAATTTTTTTATAGATAAAAATATCAAACAACTTCAAACAACTTTCCTGGTAAAGGTTTAATCACGCCTTTCAGTTCCATATTTAATAGCACCGAAGCCGTTTTAAAAGTGGGGATTTGGCATTGCAAAGCTATGGTGTCTAATAATTCCTTTCCATTATCATTTAAAAAATTGTAAATCTTCTTTTCGTCTCCTTCTAACTCAACAAAAAGCTTTTTTTGAACAACCGGTTTTTCTTTTTCTTCTAGTTCCCAATTAAGCATATACACCAGATCTGCCGCACTGGTAAGCATATGTGCCCTTTGGGTCTTGATTAACATATTACAACCCTTGCTAAGAGGGTCGTTGGCTCTACCAGGTACTGCAAATACTTCACGATTATACGAATTTGCAATATCGGCAGTAACAAGAGATCCTCCTTTATTTGCACTTTCTATTACCACCGTTGCCTCACTAAGTCCAGCAATGATACGATTACGTCCTAGAAAGTTCTTGCGATCAAAAGTATCTGTACTCCAAAAATCTGTAAAAAACCCACCATTCTCTTCTATTTGCGAAACATACTTTTTATGGGATTTTGGATATATTTGATTAAGCCCATGGGCCAAGCAGCCTACCGTTTGCAAACCATGTTTTACAGCAGTACGTTGTGCCGTAATATCGACCCCATAGGCAAAGCCAGAAACAATAACAGGATTGATTGGTGCCAAAGTTTCTATTAATTCTTCACAAAACTGAGTACCATAACTAGTTACCTGTCGGGTACCAACAATGCTTACTATTTTCTGATTTTTTAAGTCAATATTTCCTCGACCAAACAATACCACTGGACCATCGATACAATGCTTCAATTTTTCAGGATAATCAGTTTGATCATAGGCCCAATACTTTATCCCATTTTCTTCAATAAACTTTAGTTCATTTTCTACGGCCTTTTGATGATCAGGATTATGTAAATCTTTAATTTTTGTTGTTCCTATTCCATCAATTTTAAGAAGATTACTTGCTTTTTCTTTAAGAACATCTTGAGCAGAGCCCACTTCTCGAATTAATTTTTTGATAGAACTATCACCAAGATTTGCTGTCTTCTTTAGAGTTAGTAACGCTATAAGTTTTTCGATGGTCATGTAATATTTTGTATATCAGCACAAGAAACAAAAAAAATCAAAACTGTTGATAAATAAACCTATGATTGTTTTTACGACTTTCATTTTTTTTTACCTTTGATTTAACTAACCACACACTGCGCAAGCGGCATATTTTAGAAGGGGTAAATGAACAATACTGCAAAATACATAAGCGAATTATTATATAGATATGAATGTGTAATCTTACCTGGTTTTGGTGCTTTCTTAACGAGACGTCAACCAGCAATGATCCAAGAAGCTAACAATTCGTTTTTACCTCCTAAAAAGTTAATTTCTTTTAATCGTCAGTTAAAAAATAATGATGGTTTACTAGCTAATTATTTGGCTACCGCAGAAAACATTTCTTACACCGATGCAGTTGCCAAAATACAGCGCTATGTATTGTCGCTTAATGAAAAAATCGCACAAGGGAAACGTGTTGAATTAGAAAGCATTGGTTCTTTCTTTACCTCAGTTGAAAATACCTTGCAATTTGAGCCATTGCAAGAAGTAAATTATCTTACCGAAGCCTTTGGGTTAAATACATTTGTATCGCCAACCATTACACGTGAAGTTTCTATAAAGAGAGAAGAGTACAAAGAGGAAGTTGAAGCTATTGAAGAAGTTGCTCCTTTAACTTTTACTCCCGAAAAACGTCAAGAACGTCCGTATTTGCAATATGCTGCTGCTGCAGCTATTCTAATTGGTGTTGGAGGTTTCTTTGGTGTACAACAAATTAGCAATAACACCAAGAGCTTTAATAATCAAGAGTGGGTTAAAGCCGATGCCGAAATCGAGAATAGAATTCAAGAAGCTACTTTCGAAATCAGCAATCCATTACCTGCAATTAATTTAAACCTGGCCAAGGAAGAGGAAGCTTCTGTCAATATTGATGAAGAATCTACTATGGTATCTGGAAAATATCACATTGTGGCGGGAGCCTTCAGAATAGCATCAAATGCCGATAAAAAAGTAAAAAACCTTAGAGCTCAAGGTTTCGACGCCAAGCTTATTGGTGTTAATAAGTACGGTCTTCACCAAGTAGTATATCAAAGTTATTCTGATCGCATAGAAGCACTTCAAGCACTTCGAAAAATTAAAAAAGAAGAGAGCCCAAGAGCTTGGTTATTGGTGCAGGAACTATAGGGCAAAAAAGTATCTTTCAAAGAAAACTATGTAACAGTATCTTCTTTTTAAAGATTTACTGTATCTAATTCTGTTATTTTCAATTTCCAAACAAAAAAACTGTCAAATCCATAATGGGTTACTTTTTGGCCTAATGCACTTTTATTCAACAGTATAGTGTAGAGTTATTCTTACCTGATTATCTTTGCCAAAAATTATACAGTTTATGGAAGGCAGACACCCCTCAGAATCTCTGGCAATACTTACCGACTTTGTATTGACGGGAGAAACAAATTCTTTAAATAATCTATTTGGTGGTGAATTATTAGCTCGTATGGATCGTGCGGCTGGAATTGCAGCAGGAAGACACTCCAGAAGAGTTGTAGTTACGGCCTCAGTAAATCATGTTGCATTTAATAGAGCCATTCCTTTGGGAAGTGTTGTTACTGTAGAGGCAAAAGTTTCAAGGGCATTTACATCGTCTATGGAGGTTTATATTGACGTTTGGGTAGAAGATCGCCAGAGTGGAGATAAAACTAAAGCCAATGAAGCCATTTATACCTTTGTCGCTGTAAATGAAACCGGGAATCCAGTTCCGGTTCCACCTATTATTCCTGAAACCGATTTAGAAAAGGAACGTTACGATGCAGCACTACGTCGTAAACAACTTAGTTTGGTACTTGCGGGTAAAATGAAACCCAATGATGCGACCGAATTAAAAGCTCTTTTTGTGTAATCTTGCTGCAAGCTTAAAAATATCCTAAAGTCTATTTAACTAATATTAAATACGTTCTATTTCTTTATATTTATTATGATTCTAAATCATATACATTGTATAAAGTTAAGAAAACAACCATATCACTTATTATAACTTTAACCGGATTAATTCTGGCGATTATTCTTTTTATCAGGCTTACATATTGTGGTACACAAGAGTATCCTGTAGCGGCTATTTTGACATAGTCATTACATTCTATAAATCCAAGTTTGCGGATTTAGTCTTTTAGCATTTTGATAAATCAAGAACTTCATGATCGCTCTTCCTGTGGTAGGGTTTACACGAACTTCACCTATGGATTCTTTGGTCGCTACTTTTTGACCTTCTTTAACCGTGATGTTTTCTATATTATAATATGTAGTAATGTAATTACCATGTCTTATTTGTACAAGACGACTGGCTCCTTTTAATTTTTGAATAGCAATTACCTCACCTTCAAAAATCGCTCGTGCCTTCTCCCCTTTTCTAGTTTCAATCTCGACACCACTACTATTAATTTGTATGTTAGGAAGTGTAGGATGAGGCTGACGGCCAAATTTTTTGGTAACTCTACCGGTTCCCACAGGCCAGGGGAGTTTTCCTTTGTTTGATGTGAAGTTATCTGCCAATATTTTGGCTTCGGCAGTCAAGGCAAATGTGGTTGCAGATCCTTTTTTTGTGACTTTTTTGCCCGCTTTTCTATTGGCCTTGGCAATGGCTTCTCTGATTAACTTTTCTATAGCTTTATCGATTGCACTAGCCTGCTCTTCTTTTTTCTTAATCTGTTTGGTATATACACCTCGTTTTTTCCGAATAGAAGCCATTAAAACCTGTTGTTCTTTTTTCTCTTCTTTCAGTTTTTCTTGGGCTTCGCGATTTTCTACAATAAGTGTTTGTTTATCTTCTTTTTGCTTGGATAAGTCTTTATTTAATTTCTGAAGCTCCAAGGTATTTCCCTCAATACGTTCTGCCTGTTCTTTGCGATGTTCATTGTATTGCTTCATATATTGCAATCGCTTATAAGCCTGAGCAAAATCTGAAGAAGAAAGTAAAAACATGATTCTACTTTGATGAGACTTACTTTTGTATGATTTTTTGATCATTTTGGCATAATCCGCCTTAAGCACCTTAAGCTCTTCACGGTAGGTATCGATTTTTTTTAGATTGGTGTTAATCTCTCTGGTAAGTAAATTTGCCTGTTGATTGGTAATCTTTATCAGGTTTTCGCGTGTACTTATCTGAGAATTTATCGTTTCTACCTCGTCAAGTACCGAACGCTCTTTAAGTTTATTATCCTCACGCAACTTTTTCATTTGGGCAATTTCTTCTCGAAGTCGTTGTCGTTCGGCTTCAAGTTGCTGTTGCTTTGCACTTTGCGCAAAAGACGGTGTGCAAATCAACAATAATCCAATAACATATATAGCTCTTAAAAACCTCATTGAATGGTAATCTCCTTATATCCTGATGGTATTTTAAACGGAAAACTTACTCGAGCATTGTAGTCTACCGCTCGATATTCTATTCCGATTATCGTTTTGGCACCTCCTTGTTTAGCTTTGATACTTATTTCTTTAGGAAAATCTTGATTTCCTACCTTTTGATAACTGCGATAATCTATAGTAAGATCTCTGTTCTCTATAGGTTGTTTGAGTTGTTGTGAGGCCATTTTAAAGCTACTCGGATGAATCAAAAATAGTCGTTCAAATAGGGCCACCTGTGTCTTAGGTTGTAATTGGTAACCTTGCTCTATAATTGAAGATTTATACTTATCATCTCTTAAATTAAATAAAGCTTGACCCACTAACATTTGCTGTACCTTGTTATAATCAAGTTCATCAGTTCCTAACCATTCACTTAAAACCTTAAAATCTCCTTCAAAATATGTATTATCGATTTTTTCATAATAGCTCACCTTTTCTGGAGTAATTAATGCCTTGGCCAGCGTTATACCCAACATTTTTACGCTCAGCCAAATTGTTTTGTCTTTTTGTATTCGTAAAGTTGCTGTAGGACTATATGAATTTTTTCCATCATCATACTTTACTTTTACTCTAGCATTTAGTGTTTCAAAATTAAATGACCTGTTGTAGTGATTAGCAATAATTTTTTCGGCACTTAATTTTTTTATTCTAACTCCGGTAGTTGCTTTGGTTCCTTTACACGAACTCAATAAAACCAAAGAAAAGAAAAGTAGATACAATATCCTGTTCATTAACCGTTGTGATTTTTCTGAAGCTGAATTGCTTTTTGTTGATATTCTGAAGCTTTTGTGGTATCTCCCAATTTTTGATAAGCAATACTTATTTGCTTATAAAAATCGGACTCCATTTTTTGATCATCTATTACATAGTCAATCCCCAAAGAAAGTATTTCTATCGCTTCTTTGGCTTTTTCGAGATTGATAAGTGAAACCCCATTTACCAGATAAAAAATAGGCTGCGCGGGGTACATTTCTAAAGCAAGTTGACTTCCTATTTCGGCTTTTTCATATCGTTTTAGGTCTAATTGAAGAAGTAAAATTCTTTTTAGAAGCCCAAAGTCGCCGGCATTACTTTTTATTCCTCTTTCATAAAAATTTAGTGCTTGTTCCTTACTATCCTTTTTATAGTAAAAATGTCCTAGCTCTGTAAAAACTTTAGAATTGTCTTGTCCTCCTGAAACCAAAGACATGATTTCTCCTAATTGAGGTTCATATTGTGGATTTTTATTAAGGAATGGTAAAAAATCGTTAACTATCTTATACTTGGATTCTGTATCTATTTTTGAACTTTGTAAAGCAATTTTCATTGATTTAATAGCCTGATCTACTTTGTCTTCTTCGAGGTAGAATTTATAGAGTGCCAGATGTACCAATTCGGATTTCGGATTTTTTTTCTGCAACAGTTTTGCCGTAGTATAAGCTTCCTCATTTTGGTTATTTTGGCTATAAATAAAAATGAGGTTGAGATAGTTCTGCTCTACCTTTGGGTTTTCTTTTATTCTTTTTTGTAAAATAGCAATTCGACTATCTGGGTTTGTTATTTTGGAAGCGATTCTTTTACGCAACTGATCTCGATAGGTATCTGCCCCGTATTCTTCATTAAGTTCGTCCAGCACCGCCAAGGCATCATCGTATCGTTGTTCAAGAAAATATAGGTTTGCTAATTGTTCTTTGAACATTGAATCATAAACGACCAATTTTTCGACTACTTCTACCGATTCTTTGTATTTGCGTTGTTGAAAATAGACTTCATACAAAAGTTCGAGTACATACTTATCGTTGGGCTGGGTTTCAAGTACCTTTTTAAAGTAATATTCTGCTCTTTCAAAAACTTTGAGTGCCAAATAATTTTTTCCCAACTCTGAATATAAAAAATTAGGCTTTGGGTCAATTTCAATACATTTATCCAATGCCTCAATTGCTTTGTCATAGTTGGTGATGGCTTTTTGTTTTAAGGCTTCGAAAAAGTTTTCCTGAAATTCATCTGAAACATCACCCAAATCATCAATATTAACGTCTTGTTTTGGTTCTATTTCTTGAGAAAAGACAATGGTTTGGCCCAACCCAAAGAACAGGGATAAAAAACAGATATATTTCCAGCACTTACTCATAAAACCTATTAAAACATTCTTTTTGCCTCACAAATTATTCCAAAATAGAATAGTCTCCTATACTAACTGTTTTAAAATGACCATCATAGACGGCATTGTTTCCTATCATAGCATTGTCTAAGTTAGCATTTTTTATGACAGTTTTGGTCTGTATTAAACTATTTTTAATTTCAGAATTTTCGATTTTACACCCTTCACCGACCGAAACATTTGGTCCTATGGTGGTATTGGTTAATACTACATTTTCTCCAACATAACATGGCGGTATAATGGTTGCGTTATTCAGCGTAATATTTTTACTCACCAAATCTTCTCCATCATCCTGTAAAAACCCTAACATTCTTGTATTTGTTTCTACAGTTACATTTTTGTTTCCGCAATCCATCCATTCATCTACCTGCCCGGTTACAAATATCTTTCCATCTGCCATCATTCTTTTAATCCCATCATTAATTTGGTACTCTCCTCCATTAATAATGTCATTATCCAGAACATATTGTAATTCGTTCTTCAAAACGGCTACATCCTTAAAATAATATATCCCAATTACTGCTTTGTCTGAAACAAATTTCTTCGGTTTTTCTACCAACTCAACGATTTGATTTTTATCATTCAGTTTTACCACTCCGTAGGCTTCAGGGTGATCAACTTGTTTTACCCAAATTACAGAATCCGCATCCTTATCAAGGTTAAAGTCTGCTCTAATCAACGTGTCGGCATAGGCAATAACTGCGGGTCCCGATAAAGAATCTTTTGCACACATAATTGCATGACCTGTTCCCAAAGGTTCATCTTGTCTATAAATAGATGCTTTTGCACCAAGGCTTTCTGCCAATATTGTCAAACTTTTTACCACGTCATCACCAAAAAAAGCTGGATCCCCTAATACAAAAGCAATTTCTTCTATAGGTTCACCTAAAACTTTGGCAATATCTGATACCAATCTATGTACGATTGGTTTTCCTGCAACAGGTATTAATGGTTTGGGAACAGTAAGTGTATGAGGTCTTAATCTCGAACCTCTTCCTGCCATTGGTACAATAATTTTCATTCTATGTTGGTTTTTTGTTTTTGATTGATTTATATAACGTTTCGTTGGTTTATCAAAATTCTCTAGTTACTTTACTCCTGTACTTCCAAATCCTCCTTCGCCCCTAGAAGTTTCAGAAAGTTCGTTAACTTCAATCCATTCTGCTCGTTCATGTTTTGCAATTACTAATTGTGCCACCCGTTCTCCATTTTCTATAGTAAAACTATCGTTGGAAAGATTTACCAGGATTACTCCTATTTCTCCTCTATAATCTGCATCAATAGTTCCGGGAGCATTAAGGACTGTGATTCCTTTTTTTGCAGCCAAACCACTTCTTGGTCTTACTTGTGCTTCATATCCAACGGGTAGTTCAATAAACAAACCTGTTTTGATAATTGTACGATCCAAAGGTGCCAAAGTTACAGGCTCTAATAAATTAGCTCGAAGATCCATTCCTGCTGAAGCAATAGTTTCATAATTAGGAAGATCGTGTGATGACTTATTAATGATCTTTATTTGCATAGTTACATGGATACTCAAAATTTATGAGTATTTATCGTTTTAAAAATTGTTTTAATTCCCTTTTTTCAGAGGCGTACAAAATTACTAAAAACAGCAGTAACAAAGGGATCGAAATCATATAATTACTGTCAAAAATATAATACGATACTACCGAGAAACTTATGGACAGTATAAGATAAAGACCTATTTTCTTTAGATTATAAGGTATTGGATAGTATTTTCTTCCAAAATACCATGACAACAACATCATAGACCCGTATGCCACCAAGGTAGCAATAGCAGAACCCAAATAGCTATACATAGGGATTAATGCAAAATTAAGCCCCAATGTAATTATAGCGCCAATAATAGATATATACGCTCCAAATTTGGTTTTGTCGGTAATCTTGTACCACACCGATAGATTGTGATAAATACCCAGGCATAGGTTTGCCAGCAGAATTATTGGCACAACTACCATGGCTTCCCAATATTCAGGGTTTTTAATCATAAACTCTTTAAGTAAATCTGAAAAAGTGACCACCCCAAGTAGAATCAAAGACCCAAAAATCACAAAATACTGGGTAATAGCCGCATATGTCTTGGGAGCATTTTTATTGCCAGCATGACTAAAAAAGAAGGGCTCTATCCCCAATCTAAAAGCCGTAGCAAATAACGTCATAAACAAAGCAAGTTTATAACATGCCGAATATGCCCCAGAGTCAAATAAGCCTTTTTCTTTCCCCAAGATCCATTCTAGTAATATCTTGTCAAAATGCTCATTAATTGCAAATGCCAATCCAGAGATTAAAATAGGGGATCCGTAAAGCATCATTTTTTTCCAAAGCTCTTTGTCAAATTTATATGGGATCCTAAAATAAAAAGGCAGCATTAATAACAAAGTCACTCCGCTGGCAACAACTAATGATAAAAACACATATTGAATTTCAAAATTATTAAAGTAAATGGGTTGAAGCCACTTTACTTCTTCAGAAAGTTTTGGTAAAAAAATTAGAGAAAAAACGTTAAGCCCCGCGTATATAACGACATTTATTATCTTAATAATCGAATACCTAATGGGTCTTTCTTTGGCCCTTAGGTCGGCAAAAGGAATAATAACCAGTGCATCAAGGACCAAAATTAAGATTACATAATGTAAAAATTCTCTTTCGATACCAATAAGGGAAGAAATCATATCTTGCCCCAAAAATGCCATAACTCCAAAAATTAGTGTAGTTATGACTATAGATATTGCCGATGTACTCGTTACTGTATTTTTATACTTTTCTTGATTTAAAAACCGAAAAAAAGAAGTTTCCATCCCATAGGCAAGGATTACATTAAAAACTATAATCCATGAAAAAAGAATGGTTACACGACCATAAGACACTGGGCCTTCAAGATATTTTGTATGTACTATAACCAGAAGAAAGGATAGCATACGTGGTAACACTGTAGCTAACCCATAGATAAACGTCTGTTTAAATAGTTTATGAAAAATGCTCAATTCGTAGTATGCTTGTAATTGTAAAAATACAATTTTTTATCACCAGAGTCGGTAGATATTCTTTTTACTCCTTTTTGACCTGCTTATATGATCATTGTTCTGGTACATTTTCAATGCTGAAATGCCCTTCGGTACCTTCTTTTGAATAAACAATAATACATTCGCCCTCTTTAAGTCTAAAGGGTATTCTTTCTATTCCTGCGGGAACCTTATTCTTAAATTCTTGTTTAGGATCATCACTCATTACCATATCTCCTTCCTTTTTTGGATAGGTATATTTTCCGGTATATAGTGCCTTATCATTTTCTTTTACCAACATTATCTTTTTCTGCTTGAAATAGGCATGTTTTAGGGCAATTGACATCTCTTGATCTACAGGGATGTACAATGTGAAACCACTTTCGTTATCAGAATGCCAATTTTTGAAATATGCATTTTTAACTCCTTCAGGTGTTGTGTTGTTCATCTTTTGACTGCTAGCACATTGCGTAAAAGCAACCAGTGCTAATAGTATGCATACCTTAACGCAAATTATTTTAAAATTTTTCATACTTACTTTTTGTCTATTTTGAGGAAGGCAAATCTAGTGCCAAAGTGAAATATACTATTTTTAGTCTTAAAATTAATCGTATAGGATATTAATTATAACAAATAAGAGCCAGCATAAAGCCGACTCCTATTATTCTGCCAAAATTATTAATTATTGAAGATCGATACTCAGGGTTCCTGTTCCCTGGGAGTAGTTGTTATATCCCCCGGCAACAACATAATATGTCCCTGCATTTATTGTGCCGGTCATATTTCCAGAATCACGGCTATTAATTAAATTACCCACATCATCATAAAGATATACGAACTCGTCATAATTTGCCGAATTTATTTCGATGGTGTAATTTGCCGTTGCACTAATACTTAATGTATAACCAATTTTCTTGTCAATTTCGCTTGTTGTATCAAAGGCAAACGACTGGTTGTATGGAATACTTAATGCTCCCAAATCAACATCAGATGCTATTGGATCATCAAAAAGTAGGTTTACGGTACCTGTAGTTCCATTATATCCATTATTATTAACTATCTCTAGGTAGTAATTTCCTGCTGCAAGCGTACCCGAAACATTATTATAGCTACTTGCAACATAATTTCCATTCTCTTGATATACATTCAAATAAGCTCCTACTTCGGTCGAAAACGAATACCCCGTTTCTGCTCCGATTTGAAATGTATATCTAATTTTATTATCGGTTTCTTCATAATTGATACTGAAATCATTAGAAGAAGAATATGGTATCGCAATCGCTCCCAAATCAACATCGGTAACACTTGGATCATTAAGAACTATTGTAAAAGTTCCAGAAGCTGAAGAGTTATAATAGTATTCCATAACTTCCAAATAATAATTCCCTGCTGGTAACGATTCATTAAAAGCATGCCTGTATCCAGAAGCAATATAGTTTCCATTGTTATCTAACAAATTGAAATTTACGTCGGTTGAAGAGAAAACTGAAAAACCAGTTTCTTCGCTTATCTGAAATGAATATCCAACTATATTATCTACTTCTGTTTGAGGAATTGAGTAATTGGTATTGGTATTATATGGCACCGTTAATGCTCCCAAATCTACATCGGTTGCTTTTGTATTTCGTATTGCCATAGAAAAGTTTCCAGAGACGTCGGTATCATTATAGTAATACGATGAGATTTCAATATAATAAAATCCTGCATTTAGATTAGTCCCTTCAATGGTAGAACCGCCACTATTAATGTAATTTCCATTAACATCTTTAAGATATATATCTGCACTTATATTAGAAGTAATGTAATATCCCACCTCCTGATCTACCTGAAAATCATATCTAATTTTTCTGTCTGGTTCTATTTTTTCGATTATTATATCTGAAGTATTATCATATGGTAATGATAATATGCCCAAATCTACATCTGTAGCATTAGAACTTCTTAAAGAAAACCTGATTTTATTAGAGACTGTCGCTTCACTATAATTATGAACTTCAAGGAAGTAAGTTCCCGCCTGTATCGACTCTCCTCGTACATACGAACCTCCATAAATATAGTCTCCATTAACACCTCTTAAGTTTAGATATACTCCTTGATCTGAAGAGATGTAGAACCCTGTTTCTTGTTCTACTTCAAAACGGTATCTCACAATATTATCAGGTTCATTTTCATCAATGGTTAAATCCAATGTTGCGTCATATGGCAATGATACTGCTCCCAAATCAACATCAGTATCTCTAAAATTAAACGTTTGGCTGATTTCTGCTTCACCCCCGGATCTATCATTGGCTATTACCTTGACTGTAACTTCATTGTCGAGATACTCATCATAATTTTCATAATAATAAACATTTCCAACAAAGGCTTCAGAACCAATAATAAAGTCATCTGCAATTAGTATATCATTTAAATACACGTCATAAGACAATACATCTCCGTCTTCATCTATAGCCGGGTACCAGGATACGTATAAATTGGAATAACTAGACATATCAAAATTAATACTAGCAAATTCGAAAACACCCGGAGTTCTATTCAATAACACGTTTCTTTTTACTTCTACTTCTTCAGAAACACTATCGCTGGTATCGTATGCTTTGATTTTGATTGTCAATTCCAGACTAACTCCTTTTATTAAATCACCACCTTTTGTTTTTCTACTTTTTTCGGGTATAAGATCTACAGCATCAAACTCTATAAAGGTTTCTGTAGTCTTATCGGCTATTACTTGGCCATTCACCACAACATCATAAGAGATTTGGTCGTCACTTGGGTGTTGAGATGGGTCCCATGATAGTCGCACCATTGTTCCTTCTATAGCAACCGCTTCGATATTAAGAACATTTGAAGGTGGAATATTCACAAAAACACTCTTTGTTACCTCTACTTCTTCTGAAACACTATTATTGGTGTCATAAGCTTTGATTTTGATCAAAAGCTCTAAAGTGGCTCCTTTATTTTGAACGCCGCTTTGTATGCTACCTCCTTTAGAAAAATCCAGATCATTTGCGCTAAATTCAACAAATGTATCTGAAGTTTTACTGGCTACTACCTTATCATTCACAACAACATCATACGAAATGGCATCGCCATTTGGATCTTCTGATGCCTCCCAGCTTACTTTTATTTTGGTTTGCTCCATCACTTCGGTTTGAATATTAGAAACCTCTGATGGAGGTAGGTTTCCGAGATCATCATCCTTGCTACATGAAGATATAAGAATCAATAGAAAGACGGTTAAAATACTTACTAGTTTTCTCATAAAAGTGTTTAATTAATTTTTGTTGTTTAATACTAAGTTATTTTGATACTGCTTATTTTTCACAATACTTGTTTATAATCCCAAATACTTCAAATTGAAGCACAAAAAGACTTAATACTTTGATGTAATTACTATTTATTGTGTTTGATCTGCCGGTATTCTCTTATTTTACTTTAGAGATGACAGTAGGGTAGGCTAAAAACGGTGCAATAATAGTTCTTTTTTTTAAAAAATAAGAGGTTTTACCATACAATAATTATGGTACTTTTTTACATGGTTTTAACCTATTGATTTATAAATAATTAAAAAAACAAAGCCTAACTTTAAAAGTTAGGCTCTATTACTTTTATAGAAACTTAATTATATCTGCTAATTATTCAATGCTTCTGCACCACCAACGATCTCAAGGATTTCATTTGTAATTGCGGCTTGTCTTGCTTTATTGTAAGACAATTTAAGAGAATCTCTTAATTCTGTTGCATTATCTGTAGCCTTATGCATTGCAGTCATACGTGCTCCGTGTTCTGAAGCAAATGAGTCACGAATGGCCTTGTACAATTGTGTTTTAAGCGATTTAGGAATCAATTGTTCTACAATTTCTTCTTTAGACGGTTCGAAAATGTAATCTACATTACTAGCCGTAGCACCTTCTATAGGAACAATTGGTAAAAACTGCTCTGTTGTAACATCCTGAGAAGCTGCGTTTCTGAATTTATTATAAACAATTACGATTTTGTCATATGCGCCATTGGTAAATAATTGCATCAACTCTTCTGCAATTGCAGCAACATTGGCAAAAGTAAGGTCATCAAATACTTCACTTTTGTTGGCAACAACAGTGTGCGTTTTGGAAACAACATCATTCACTTTTTTACCAATTGTATAAAAGTCAACCTGCTTACCTGCATATTCATTCTCATATAGGTTTTTTACACCTTTGATGATGTTTGAGTTAAAAGCACCTGCCAAACCACGATTAGAAGCGACAGCCACCACCAATACTTTGTTTACCTCACGTTGTTCTGCATAAACACTAGCACTATCACCTTCAAGAGAAGCACTTAAGCTTTGCAGAAGCTCGGTAAGTTTATCTGCATACGGACGCATAGCAGTAATCGCCTGCTGTGCCTTGTTCAACTTTGCAGCCGATACCATTTTCATGGCACTGGTAATTTGCATCGTTGATGACACTGAGGTAATTCTACTACGTAATTCTTTTAAATTCGCCATTGTTATTCAAATTATGAGTTAAGAGTGATGTGTTATGAGTTTTTAATAATTTTTACTAAAATTCGGATCAACTCATCACATTTACTCAATAAATCGTTAGGAATATCCATTATCGTTTCTTCAATAACCAAAAGCCAAAACTCTGTCTCATCGGCCTCTTTTAAGGCTATTCCAAATTTATTTTTAAAATCTTTAGTGCTAACACCTCGCTGAGCTTCACGAACATTAGCGCCTATACTTGTTCCTGATCTTAAAATTTGAGAAGCAATTTCATATTCTTTCTTCTCTTTCAGTAGTTGAGCAAAGCGAACAATGTCACATGCAAATTCAAAACTTTTATTTCGAATAGGACTATTATCCAATCCACTCATAACACTGAACTCAAGACTCTTAACTAATTTTTATACTTCGCTGAAATTTCTTTGCAAGCAGACATTAATACGTCTGTAACTTCATCTGTAAGTTTTCCAGCCTTAAGTGTATCTAGTGTATCTCTATGCTTAGCATTTAGATATTCGATGTAATCACTTTCAAACTCTTTTACTTTATCTACAGGTACGTCTCTTAATAAGTTTTTAGATCCTGCATAAATAATTGCAATCTGATCTTCTACTGTATAAGGATCATTTTGTGCCTGCTTAAGAATCTCAACGTTACGCTTACCTTTTTCGATTACGTTTAAAGTAGCCGCATCAAGGTCAGAACCAAACTTTGCAAACGCTTCTAATTCACGGAACTGTGCCTGGTCTAGTTTTAAGGTACCCGCTACTTTCTTCATCGACTTAATCTGTGCAGATCCACCTACACGAGATACCGAGATACCTACGTTAATCGCCGGACGTACACCAGAGTTAAACAAGTCTGACGTTAAGAATATCTGACCATCTGTAATCGAAATTACGTTGGTTGGGATATACGCAGATACGTCCCCTGCCTGTGTCTCGATAATTGGAAGTGCGGTTAAAGATCCTCCTCCTTTTACTTTATCTTTTAAAGAATCAGGAAGGTCGTTCATGTCTTTTGCAATGGTATTATCGGCAATCACCTTTGCAGAACGCTCTAACAATCTTGAGTGAAGGTAGAAAACGTCTCCAGGGTATGCCTCACGTCCTGGTGGACGACGTAACAAAAGAGATACCTCACGATATGCTACCGCTTGCTTAGATAAATCATCATAGATGATTAATGCAGGGCGACCTGTATCACGGAAATACTCTCCGATAGCGGCACCAGCAAAAGGAGCATATACCTGCATTGGTGCTGGATCTGATGCGTTGGCAGCAACAATAGTTGTATATGCCAATGCACCTTTATCTTCTAGTACTTTAGCAATACCTGCTACTGTAGAAGCTTTTTGTCCAATAGCTACATAAATACAATATACTGGCTCACCAGCATCATAAAATTCTTTTTGATTAAGGATCGTATCAATACAAACTGTAGTTTTACCAGTCTGACGGTCACCAATTACCAACTCACGCTGTCCTCTTCCAATCGGTACCATGGCATCGATAGACTTGATCCCTGTTTGAAGTGGTTCATTTACCGGCTGACGGAAAACTACCCCTGGAGCTTTACGCTCTAATGGCATTTCGAAAGTTTCACCTTCGATTGCACCTTTACCATCAATAGGATTTCCTAGCGTGTCTACCACACGACCTACGATTCCTTCTCCAACATTGATCGATGCAATACGCTGTGTACGTTTTACAGTTGCACCTTCTTTTACTTCTGTTGAAGAACCTAAAAGTACTACCCCAACATTATCTTCTTCAAGGTTAAGTACGATACCTTCTAAACCAGATTCAAATTGCACTAATTCTCCATATTGAGCATTAGACAATCCGTATACACGAGCGATACCATCACCTACCTGTAATACAGTCCCTACCTCTTCTAATGAAGCCGATGCTTCAAATCCAGATAATTGTTGTTTTAATATTGCTGATACTTCAGCAGGATTCACTTCTGCCATCTTATAGTAATTTAGATGAATGAGACATTATATCTCAATCCCTTATTATTAATTTATATTTTAATTACTTAATTCTCTTTTTAATGTGGTAAGCTTGTTTGCTATACTTGCGTTATATTGCAAATCTCCTACCCTAAGAATAAATCCACCAATGATACTTTCATCAACGATGTTTTCTAAAGTAGCTTCGTTACCCGTTAGCTCTTTAACTTTATCTAAAACTTTTTTGCTTGAAGCTTTATCCAAAGGAACCGCGGTAGTAACTGTTGCCACTTGAGTGTTATTCAATTGATCGAATAAAATCATATATTGCTTTGCAACCTCTGCAAGCAAATCCACTCTTTTATTTTGAATCAATGTTTCGAATAATTTTTGTGTGATGTCGCCAGCACCTTTAAAGATCTCGCGTAGAGAAGCCAGCTTCACTTCGCTTTTGATCAATGGACTGTTTAAAACCATTTTAAGCTCGGCGCTATTATCAACAGTAGCGATAATACTTTGCATATCCTTCTGAACATCCTCAGTAGCTTTTTTATCCTGAGCCAAACTCAAGACTGCTTTTGCATAACGTATTGCTGCTCTACCCATTTATTATTAGTTTAAGGTAACATCTCCCAACATAGAATCAACCAATTCTAGTTGTTTCTTTTTGTCGGCCAATTCATTTCTTACCACTTTTTCTGCAATTTCTACAGAAAGTCCGGCAACTTGATTCTTTAACTCGGCAATTGCAGCTTTCTTTTCACTAGCGATAGTAGCTTGCGCTTGAGCAACAATCTTATCAGCTTCAGCTTGTGCCTCAGCCTTAGCATCTGAGATCATGTTTTCTTTAAGCTGTCTAGCTTCTTTCAACATTCCATCGCGCTCTGCTCTTGCTTCGTTTAAGATTCGCTCATTATCTGCCTGAAGGTTTTGCATTTCTTTTCTTGCAGCTTCTGCAGACTCTAATGCATTTTTAATTCCTTCTTCACGATTATTAACTGCATCAAGAATTGGTTTCCAGGCAAATTTTCTTAACAATAATACCAATCCTACAAAAAGTAAAATCTGCCAGAAAAAAAGGCCGAACGAAAAATCATTTATTAACTTCTCCATTATTAATATGTGTTATTTCTTTATTGTCTAATTTTAAAAAAATCTAGAACAACAGCTATAACCAACCGTTATAGCTGTTGTTTGTAAATTAAGCTGCGAATAAAGCAGCAAATCCAATACCTTCAATAAGGGCAGCTGCGATAAGCATTGCCGTTTGGATTTTTCCTGAAGCTTCTGGCTGACGAGCGATAGCTTCCATCGCTTGACCACCGATTCTACCAATACCTAAACCAGCACCGATAACAATCAAACCAGCTCCTACATAATTTAAACCTTCCATAGTAAAGAATTAAAAAAATTAAACAATTATCGTTTTAGTGATGCGCCTCTTCATTTGCCATACCGAAGTATAGTGCAGACAACATCGTAAATATATATGCTTGTAATGCTGCTACCAATAATTCTAATATCGACAGCGCAAATGCTAAACCAAATGAAAGTGGACTACCAATCCAGCTTTTAAACAAAAACATCATCCCCACAATACTCATTAAAACTACGTGACCCGCAGTCATATTTGCATATAAACGAATCATTAATGAGAATGGCTTAATGAATACCCCCAATAACTCTATAGGAGCTAATACAATCTTCATGAACGTTGGAACACCGGGCATCCAGAAAATGTGTCCCCAATAGTTTTTGTTTGCGGTGAAATTTGTAATCAAGAATGTAAGCAATGCCAAGGCAAATGTCACAGCAATATTTCCTGTAACATTTACTCCTAATGGTGTCATACCGAGAAGATTTAACAACCAAACAAAGAAAAAGATCGTTAACAAGAAGCTCATATACTTCTTGTACTTTTTCTCTCCTATATTTGGTATTGCAATCTCGTCTCTTACAAAAAGCACTAATGGCTCCAAGAAACGACCTACACCCGTAGGAATACCATTGTTCTTTTTATACGATTTTGCTAAACTTCTGAACATAAAGAACATCAACAAACCAATAAGCAACATGCTTACCACATTCTTTGTAATCGAAAAATCTAAAGGTTTTGCATTGGTAGCATGATGATCTTCATCATAGTTGATAGTTCCTTGAGCATCGGTCTTATAAATTTTGCTATGGTATAATTTGTAGTAGTTACCATCAACCTCTGCAACAGTTTCTCCATGATGAAATTTTGAGGAAGAAAAAACTTTTAATCCATTATCCCAAAGTATAACCGGCAATGGAAATCCGTAATGCTTATTAGTAGCTTTGTCAGAAAATAAAGTAAAATCATGAGAGTCTTGAAGGTGATGATCAATAAACTCTTTTATTTCAGTTTTTAAATCTCCTTTTCCTTCTTTCTCAGTTTCTTTTGCAAATAGATTAGAAGTGGTAAAAACCAGGGTAAAAATCAGTAAAATCTTAACTACAGTACGTTTTTGCATTACGCGTAAAATTTCGGTTCCTAAATTTCGGTGCAAATGTACATAATTATGTTAGATTCTTAAACTATTTTAGTTAAATAAGTTTGAGATTATTTTTAAAAATATAATTAACTGTAAATCAATTAATTAATATCCTTCAAAATTCTCGAAACATAATAAACTTCTAAGATCAAACAAATTAGATAGGCGACAAAGAAATCTTGAAAGACATTTTTATCGATCTGAATATCGTTAAGCTTGGTAATAGCAATAAACCCACCTATTTTAACCAAGCTACCCCCCATAAAGATAAAACCGATCTGATCTTTGAATTTTTTGCTTAATAAGAGGATTCCTATGGTAAACACCAAGGTAAAAATGCCATTAAATAGATAAGAAAGATTAATGATTTTTAAATTGCGATCAAGGGAGAAAAATTCAATGCATTTTGTATGAATAAAATACCCCCCAACGACAATAACTACAAATAGCAATGAAAAACGAAATAAACTGTGAAGCATTAGTATTCGTTGCTTAGAAATAATATGATGACAAAACCCACTACTTATTATCGGATTTATTAATTCGGTTGAGCTGCTTAATCACTACATATATAGACGCAGTGACTCCAAAAAGGACCAAACCCATTGTAAACCATTGTTTTTCTAGCTCATAATAGGCATCCAATTTTTTTCCGGCATAGGCGCACAAAAATATGGTAGCTCCCATCTGGAAAGCTATTCCAGAGAGAGCAGCATATTTTTTAAGCTGATTTCCCTTGTCCTTGCGGTTGGGTTGGTTGTTTTGTTGGCTCACTACTAGTTGGTTTGCTTAAGGATTTTACACCACCTTTCATAGAACAAGATGCGTTGAAGTTGGCGCCCGGTTCTACGGCAAGTTTACCTACAGTAACTTCGCCCTCGATATGTGCAGTCGGTTTTAATGATAGCGTATTAGAAACGTTTAGGTTTCCTGAAAACTTACCTTCAAAATCTGCATCAGAACATTCTAATGTTCCTTGAATAAATCCAGATTTCCCTACCACCACTTTTCCAGTGGTTTTAAATGTACCTTCGATAGTACCTTCAATTCTGAAGCCTCCTTCGGCAACAATATCACCAACAATTTTAGTTCCTTCCGAAATTTTATTCTGATTGCGTGAAAAATCTGTCATACCTGCTTGATCTCTTCCTTTTTTATTATCTGAAAACATAATATATAGGGGGATTAAATTATTACTCTGTTTCTTCTGTTTCTGTTTCTTGGTTATAATTCTCCAAATTCTTATGAATCTGAAGTATTCTATAATTAGGAGATGCTATCGTAAAAAATTTGGCATCTACTTTATCATAATATTTCTTTTTTCGATTCCATCTCGTCAGATCAACACCTCGCGTATCTTCTGTTTTACCCAAAGATAATAGCTCGGCCAATCCTTCGGCTTCCAATTTAGTTCTTCTAGTATGTACAACTACAAATTGCTGGTCTTTAGTATATATATCCAGAGAAACTTTCATTTTTTCGTATCTAAGCTCTTTCAAGATTTGCGCAATGTGTTCTTTTAAGGCCATTGCCTGATTGTTTCCAAAGGTCGAAAAAGGATATATCAATTTATGATTTGTCTCTTCTTCAAGATTGGTTAAAAACGTATTGCTCTCAATTTGCGGAATGGTAACCTGATAAATCATTTGTGCTTTTTTACCTTCAGGGCTTTGGGGGTAATTTAAAGCAACATAGTTTAGGGCTTGTTTGTATGCCTCAAAACCTCGGTAACGGCCAATTGCCTGGGCTTTTAACAATTCAAATTTTGGCAAAAAGTTATCATCTGCACCAAACTTGGTTATCAACTCATTACTTTGTTTAATGACTTGAGCATACTTTTGATCCTGAAAATCTTTATATAGCTGATTATATCTTGATTCTGGGCTATCTTTATCCTGTAGCTCTTCATTGGGGTTTTGCAAAATTTTTGCATACCTAGATTCACCATGATTATTAATAATGTCCTGTTTATACCCATTAGCTTTAGAAACATTACCTTGAGCCGTATATATCTTATATAGATTATATTTTGAAGGGATAATCAAGCGCTCCTCTGGTCTATTTTGAAGCAGGCCTTCAAATTTGTCGATTGCCAATTGATATTCCAAAAACTTTTCTTTATAAATCACTCCTAGTTGATAATATGCAAAATTACGATCGGTATGCAAGCTATCCAGGGTGCTTTGTTCTGTGGGTAGTTTGGCTATATAAGTTTGTGGATCAAAAGCGGGATCATCATCTATAGCATATTCCTCTGGTTTTTCCTCGACTTCTGCTGAAACAGCTCCTGGGTTTGAGATGCTTGATACTCTCCAGTTGTCTTGCAACTCCCGGTTACCATAAATTCTTTTGAATGCTGTTTTTCCATAGGCCACAGTGGTTTGGTTATAGAAATAGAATTTATCTCCAGTAGTATTACCACTTTTTGGTGCACCAGCCAGCCTTGGCCCTGTTTGACCAAAACGTTGTTCTGTAGGCAGTTGTCCTTTAATTTGTGCTATTTCCTGGGCTTCCTGTTCAGCTACAGCTTCTGCTTTTAGTTTATCGGTATATTCTGAATAATACGCTAACCGTTCTGCCGGTGACATCGCAACTACCGTAAGAATACTATCGTTTGTCCTGGCAATGCCCTCATACAAAATAACATCATCCAGATTAACTCGTTTTTTCTTAAGTACCCTATATCTTTTGGAATTCACAACCATCCTTTGTAGGGTACTATCATAATATGCCCCCGCGGTTGCATATTCTTTTCTATCAAAATTGATATCCCCAAGAGTATAATAGTTAAGAGACTCGAGATATTTGTCTTCAGAGTTCGTTCGTAAAGATTTGTTATAATAAACGACGGCTAGGTCTATTGAATCTAAGGTTTTAAAATACTCTGCTTTTTGATTGTATATTTTATCTAGAAATGGTCTGTTTTCCCGGTTTTCTTCGAGATCTGTGAGCAACTCAAGAAATTCTTCTTTATTTCCAATTTCGTAATTGAAATTTCGCGCTTTTGCCATCTCGGCATTGATCATGTAAATTCTAGGGGTTCTTCTATTTAAAGCAATGACCTGATCAAAAGCATAGTTGGCACTATCTTTATATCCAAGTTGATTTAAGAGTTGTCCCTTGATGTACAGATAACGTCCTTTTTCTTCGAAATTTTTGGTATGAACTGCTGCTTTGTTAATATAGGTAACGGCAGAGTCTTTTTGTTTTAAGTTGATATAGGCCTGCGCCTTCATCGCTACAGCGTCGGCATAATCTTGAGGCTTCATATATTCCTGCTCGATCATCCTGGTGAGGTCTTCGATTGCCTTTTCGTTATTATCCAAACGAAGGTTGGTTTTGGCTCGCCATACCTTGGCATGGTTAATCGTATTACTGGTTGGATACTTATACAAAATGTAATTAAATGCTTCGAGTGCCGGAATAAATCGTTGCTCAAAATATCTTGCTTTTCCCAGTAATAAAAAAGCTTCATCAATTTTCGGGTTACGCTCCCTGCCATCGATCAACATGCTATGTTTTTGGATGGACTTTACCGATTTTTCTTCGGCTTTATCAAAATTCTGGTTTAAAACCTCATTGGGCAGTCTAACATCTTCACTTACAATCATTCGCTCTATAGGAAGTAGTTCCCAAAAATTATCCTTATAAGATTGAATAAGCTCTTCCTGGCCTTTGGTATAGGCTACTCGACCGTTATATAAGGTATTATTTTTGGTGGTAACATCATGCCATGCACGATTAACGAATTTGTCTTTTTTTCGTGAACAGGCAAATCCTAAAAGTGCTAGAAGCAGAATGAGCGTGATTTGTGATATTCTTTTCCCCAAACCAGATAATTTATATATACGTGTGTGATAACTAAAAAACTTGTTTTTTAGTGTGTTCTGACTTCACAAAAATAACAAGTGAACGGTAAAAATACATTTCTTTGGTTAAAAAACAGGTTGTTAGCATGTTTTTCTCTTCCAAATATCATTTTTGTCCTATTCTCTATGCCGGATAACCATAAAATCATTGTAATAAAAAACATCACCACATGAATTGCGCGGTGATGTTCATAAAAAATTCCCTGACTTTTTGCTTAATCTCTTATTTATTAAAATGCTCTTCTAATTCTTTAAGTGTTTCTTGTGAAGTAGTGATGTCTTTTACAACCTCTCCTTTATCCAAAACTACAATACGCTCACATACCTCGGTAACATGCATAAGATCATGACTTGATACCAAAACGGTTACCTCTGGATTCGAAGCAAGATCTTTGATGATCTTCTTCAATCGTATCTGAGTAGTTGGGTCCAAATTGGCAAAGGGCTCATCAAGAATAATAACATCTGGACTACCTATTAATGCTGCAATAATCCCGACCTTTTTCTGATTTCCTTTTGATAAATCCCTTAGATACTTCTTTTGTCCCAAAATTTCGCCATGAAAGAAATCTTCAAAACCAGCTAACAGACTATCTACATCGGCCTTGTTTTGACCTCGCAATTCGCCTATAAAGTAGAAATATTCTTCGGCTGTAAGATATCCAATCAAAAAAGTCTCGTCTATAAAGGCCGACGTGGTGGCCTTCCACTCTTCGCTCTCATTAACCTTTACCCCCATATTTTCGATATATCCCGATGTAGGTCTAATTAAATCAAGTAGTGCACTAAACAAGGTTGTTTTTCCAGCTCCATTATTACCAACCAAGCCAAAGCTATTTCCTTTTTGAATTTCAAGATACTCTATGTTTAGAACTGTTCTTCCTGTATATTTTTTTGTCAGATTTTGTACCGCTATCATTCTCTTAGTTTTTTTGTTTATAGGCCCAAAGGGTCTTATATTTTTCTGATCTGTAAATGCTTTCTATTTTATCAAAGACTTTGTCCTTGAATGCGAACCCTGCCACGCCAGCCACGGCTACTAATACATAACCAGCATATGGACTGTAGGCATAATGCCCGATGGCATACAATATCATAGGCAAGGCCATTTTTGGAAGTGATAGTAAAAGCGTTTTTGTATTAAACGCCTGTCTATCTCCAAAAGCCTTTTTGTTACTAGTAAGATCAATAGGAGTCTTAACATATGCCCCCGCCCAAAGTACGACGTGAGAATTTACCCCGATATTATATACTGCAGCCACCAAAATTGCAACATATATCTCCCATCCATAATATAGATATCCCGAGGCAAGGATGGTTGAGATTAGTGTTGCTATTACCATTAACCACCATTTTGATTGCAAATACTCTTTGTATTTGATATTCTGGCTCATCATAAGTGGATAGTAAGAGCTATCCCAACTAGGTACAAATTGTCCAAAACTTAATAGAAACCCTCCTGTTACAAAAATTGCTGCAAAAATTCTAAACACCGGACCATCGTAAGCTTCTATAGAGTTTGTAAAAAATAATAATCCATAAAAAAGAAATAATATACTTACCATTACCGTAGATCTTGCTCTTTTATTTCTTTTAATAAGTTTAATATCATTCTTAAGGAATGTTGCCGTTTTCCCAAATCGATTTAACCAATCCAGATTTTCAACTTTTACGTCTTTAGATCTTGTAGCCAGACCAGCATCGAGGTATAAGTCACTACTGAAGGACCTAAACGAAACAAATATCAAAAAGAATAAAAGTACAACTGGGGCCAATACTAAAGCAGGAAAATTATATAAAGCTTCAAAAAATGGCGCTGTGTATAGCGTTACATCAAAATATCCAAAATACTGCAATCCTCCTAGTAATACTACAATCCCACCTATTATAAAAATGAGATTATCCTTTTTATTAAGGATGATATTCAAAAAGTTATTGCTATATATAAGTGCGATTAATCCCAAATTCCATAACAAAACATTCATCACAGGATATTCGGCCTCGGTAACCAGTAATACAGAAAACGGAATAAAAAAGAAGGCATGAACAATATTAAAAAACGAGAATATCGTTTTACCAAATGCAAAGGATACAATCCTATTTTTGTTAAAAGGTAACAACAATAACGGTGTTATATTAATAACTGGCATTTTTTGTAAGGCATATCTAAAAACCAAATCTACTACCAGCCAATAAATTAAAAATCTATTGATGACCTCTAAAGGATCCAGTTCCAGTTCTTTTTTAATAAAGAAAAATGCTCCTACACCACCAGAACTCATCATTATAATAAACCAAACTGCCCAAAACCCCATAAACAACTTCATAAAAAGTCCAGAAGTTAAAGAGGCCGAGCGCCAAAAGGATTTCCATTGTAAGGTGATAAAGTGTTTGAACATAGTTGAGTAATATTTAACTATTTAGTAATCAAAAATGAAATTTTGTTACAAAATAGAGCTTAATAATTTTTTCTTAAACCTCTAGATGCTCTTATTGCATTTGTTATTTTTGCCAAAAATTACCGAAATGTCAGACTTTAATACACTCGCTATAAAAAACATCACCAAAGAAACTCCGAGTGCGGTTTCAATTGCTTTTGATGTACCCACAAGCCTTATAGATACCTATTCATTTATTGCGGGTCAATATCTTACTATAAAAACCGAGGTAGAAGGAAAAGAAATACGCAGAGCCTATTCGATATGCAGTTCTCCAAAAAGTGGAAAGCTAAAAGTGGCTGTCAAAGAAATTGAAGGCGGGACATTTTCGGTAATTGTCAACAACCAACTAAAGGAAGGCGATACCCTTGAGGTGCATCCACCAGAAGGGCAGTTTCTTCTACAAACAAACTCGACTGCAAATAATACGTATGCTGCTTTTGCAGCCGGTAGCGGGATCACACCAATTATGAGTATGATTAAAGCAGTTTTAGAAGAAGAACCTGACAGTCGTTTTGTTTTGGTATACGGAAATAGAACCGTGGAAGAAACTATTTTTCGCGATGAGCTTTTAGCACTGCAAAGCAACTACCCAGAACGGCTATTCATTGAATTTGTTTATAGTCGCAGCCAGGAAGACGACGCTCATTTTGGAAGAATCGAAAAGCCCATCGTAAATCTGGTCGTAAAAAATAAATTCAAGGAGGTTTCTTTTGAGGCATTTTATTTATGCGGTCCAGAAGAAATGATTAATACGGTAACCGATATTTTGGTTGAAAACGGAATCGAAAAAGACCATATTCATTTCGAATTATTTACTGCAAGTACCGAAGAAGTAGCAATGGATGCCAATCTTGAAGGAAAAACAAATGTAACCGTCTTGGTAGATGATGAAGAATTTACCTTTGTTATGGATCAAAAAAGTACCATTCTTGACGCTACTTTAGAAGAGGATATCGATGCTCCATATTCATGTCAGGGAGGAGTTTGTAGCTCTTGCATTTGCAAAATTACCGAAGGAAGTGCCGTAATGGAAAAAAATAGCATCCTTACCGATGGTGAAATTGCTGAAGGTCTTATTCTTGCTTGCCAGGCGCACCCCACAAGTGTGTCAATCAAGGTTGATTTTGATGATGTGTAGTTTGTAAGATCAATCGAAAAAGAACTTCCTTACTCTTCACCAAATACGTAAGGTGTCGTATGAAAATTTATAGATTATTAATTGCCTCGACAACAGTTTTTGGTTTTATGGTATGCATCACCTTTTCATAACCCGGTGGTACTTTATTTCCATAAATTGATGTTGGGATCAAATCATATTTCGTAAGATTTGGTAAAATTGCTCGTTCAAAAGGTTGTCCAAAGGGCATAAAACCAGTAAACGGATGTGTCACGCCCCAAAGTGTAATAGTAGGCACACCATACATGGCTGCCAAATGCGCATTACCACTATCCATAGACAACATAGCATCCAGGTTTCCTATGAGTTTCAGTTCATCTTCAAAAGGTAGTTTGCCCGCCACATTTACTACATTATTGTATTTGCTTCCGATGTTATTTAGAATATCCATCTCTCGTTTTCCGCCTCCAAATAGGAAAATCTCGAATTGGTCATCTTTATCTAATTGTTCGATAACCTCAACCATTAATTCCAATGGATATGTTTTACTCTCATATTGCGCAAAAGGAGCAATGCCTAACCATTTTTTTGTTGAGTTTTGCGTGAGCGATACAATGTTCGGACTTAGTCGTTTCTTTTCAGGAAATTGATGTGCATCAAGATCAATAGGATACTCTAAGCTATCAAAGACATCTGCATACCGTTGATGCGTCGTTTTTAATTGTTTAAAGACCTTGTTTTGGGATCGCGTCAATGCCTTTTTTTCTGCCCTTCCTTTGTCAATTTGTACTACTTTGATTCCTTTTAGAGAGAACATTGTCTTTAGCACATTCGACCGTAGCACATTATGCAAATCTGCAACCGCATTAATATTTAATTTTTGAAGTTCGTTAAACAAACGATTAAGACCAAATATCCCTTTATGCCTTCCAGTTACATCGGCATGATACACCTCGACATTTTCTATGTCGCAAAATATAGGTTCAAAAAACTTTCTGGTAAGGACCGTTATTTTTACATCGGGATAGGTAGCCCTAAAAGTTCTTAATACGGGAACCGTCATAGCTACATCTCCCATTGCCGAAAGACGAATAACGAGAATATGTTTTTCAGGATTTTTGGAGCTATTTTTCGCCACGCAAAACAGGGTTCAATTCGTCGTCATTGTACATTTTCATCTGTTTGTAAACTTTCATGTACTTATCTCCATTTTCAATATCCTTAAGCAATGTATCAATTGCTGTAGAGAGATCTACTTGCTGCTCCAATAACACATTCAGTTTGGCTTGGCATGTTGCTTTATGCGATTCACTGGCACCTTCACGCACAGTTTCTTCATGCATATGATAAACTTTAAGTGCCAAAATTGACAATCTGTCGACTCCCCAAGCCGGGCTTTCTGTATTTATGGTAGCATCGGTTTTTGCTGTGACGTCCTTGTATTTTTCTAAAAAGTAACTATCGATATATTCAACCATATCGGTTCGATCCTGATTGGATGCATCGATTTGTCTCTTTAATTTTAATGCTGCTATAGGATCAATTTCCGGATCTCGAATAATATCTTCATAATGCCACTGTACAGTATCTATCCAACACTTACGATACAATAAATGTTCTAGAACTTCAGACTTACTATCATAAGGATTAGAAAATTCCTGATCAACCTTATCAATAACATGATACGTGTCTATAACTTCTTTAAAAATTGAATTTGCTTTATCTGTAAACATGTGCATTATCTTTTTTGAGAGGTACAAAGGTATCATATTTTACTCGATAATCGAGATTTAAAATGCTTCAAGGCTTGCCCCGAGATGAAAAATCGGTTTCATACAAATGCCTTGTAAGCTCTAACCAAGGTTCTTGTCGTCTAAAACAATAGTGTGGTAAACGGAATTAGCAGGAACACCCAAATATTGATCTCTTTGGCAAACTCGTGAAATTGCATTTCGAGATAGGTTGTTCCTATGATGGCAAGTGGTATGGCCACAAAAAATAATTCGGAAACATTGTTTTGAGGAGAGGTAATAGCAATAGCAACAGTAATGATAAGGTATGCAATGATTAATCTCAAAATGGGTTTAATATTTGCGGGCTTTCGGCTAAATTTTAGTAGATATATACCCAAAAAGAAGATCAAACATATCGACAAAACTCCTACCGAAAATAATTGATCCTTTGCAAGATACGATTCAAATGAAAATGAAATAGGGTCTATATATTCTTGAAACGAAAAAAAAGAATCATAAAATAATAATGTAAAGCAATTTGCAAATAGGTATATCATAAGTAAGCCAATCACAGGAATAATCCAGTTACGGTAATTTTTGGGCTCGAAATAGGAAATAGCTAAAAATATTAGGGCCATAAAACCAATACTCCAAAAAAACGCCAAGGAAGCCAAACATATATAAATCGATGCATTAAAAATTTTGGCCTTTATATGTTTTTCATTCCTAAGGTGTAGTAGATTTTGCAATCCAAGCATAACCAAAAACCCTGCAAGCAAAACATTAATATTGGTCAAAGCTCCTGGTAAAATACCTGTAAGGAAAGCATACAAAAGTATGGTGTAGGTTCCCTTATCTGTAATATCGTTTCGTTGTACTACAACACTAAGTAGTAACATTGGTACTATATACAAAATTGCTCCTAAGACAAATAATACTATCGCTATGGTTTCTAGCTCAAACCCTCTTTTATAATGTGCAATAATATAGAGTGTAAGCATATACAATCCTACTACAATATAATTTATGGGCTTTGATTTACTAAAAAAGCTTGTTAACACTACTATTTTTTATATTTTTGTGGCAAACAATATTAAACCATTGTTTTGATTTATTGAAGAACTAATGTATAAAAAGTTTAAGGATTTGTTTTTTTAAACTTTAAACCCGATCATATCCTGAATTATGAAAGAATTTTTTGAAGCTATCGAATCTCTTTTTGTAGATGTTTTATTTGCACCATTAGATGCTCTAAGAGCTCTAGAGCTTGAAAGCTGGACAGGAGCCAATGTAGTTAACTGGTTGTTTATGCTAATTGGTTTTGTTGCATTTTTCTATTGGATGAAAGAGTTGAAAAAGTTTAACGATAACAATGAGGAAGACAGAGATCCAACTGCTCACTCTTTTTTGAATTAGATTTTTTCTAATTTCTTAATAAAAACAGACAGCCGTTATCTTCGAAGATAACGGCTGTCTGTTTTATATACTTTAGCCTATTTATAAATCAAACCCGAGGTCTTTTCTATAATACATTTTATCAAAGTGTAATTTCTCAATATTTTGATATGATTTTTTAAGCGCCTCTCTAAAATCTGAATCAAATGAGGTTACGGCAATTACCCTTCCGCCATTTGTAACCACTTTATCTCCTTCTAATTTTGTGCCTGCATGAAAAACGATTGAATCTGAGATAGAATTTATGCCTGTGATTTCCTTTCCTTTTTCGTATGCTTCGGGATATCCTCCTGATACTGTCATAACAGTTGTTGCACTTCGATTATCAATCTCTAGTTTTGCTTGATCTAATGTTTGATTACCTACGTGTTGAAACAAAGAGACCAAATCGGTTTTTACCCTAGGCAATACTGCTTCTGTTTCTGGGTCCCCCATTCGCACATTATATTCGATCACTTTGGGGTCATTACCTACTTTGATCAATCCTATAAAAATAAAGCCTTTGTAATCTATATTTTCTTTCGATAAACCATTTACTGTAGGCTTTATGATTTGTTCTTCAATTTTGGTCATGAAGATTTCGTCTGCAAAAGGCACAGGTGAGATAGCTCCCATACCTCCGGTATTGAGACCGATATCTCCTTCTCCAATACGTTTATAGTCTTTTGCAGTGGGTAATGTTACATAGCTTTTACCATCGGTAAGTACAAATACACTTAATTCTATACCCTCAAGAAATTCTTCGATCACTACTTTTTCGCTTGCGGCACCAAATTTTTTATTGGTAAGCATATTTTCGAGTTCGTTTTTGGCTTCTTCAAGGTCTTTTAAGATGAGTACTCCTTTTCCGGCGGCAAGACCATCGGCTTTCAAAACATAAGGAGCGCTTAATGTCTCCAAAAATTGTTTTCCTTGTTCTACAGTTTCTGCAGTAAAACTTTGATACGCTGCAGTAGGAATGTTGTGTCTAAACAAGAACTCTTTGGCATACTCTTTACTGCCTTCTAATTGGGCGCCTTCTTTTGAAGGGCCAATCACCACAACCTCTTTAAGATCAGGATCACCAGCAAAGAAATCACTAATCCCCTGCACCAAAGGGTCTTCTGGCCCTACAACTACCATTTCAATATTTTCTTTGACCACTAATTCTTTAATAGCAAAAAAGTCGGTAACCCCAATTGGTATATTGGTTGCTATGGTGGCGGTACCAGCGTTACCTGGTGCAACAAATAGTTTGTCACATAAATTGCTTTGTGCGATTTTATAAGTAAATGTGTGCTCTCTCCCTCCTGATCCGAGTACTAGAATATTCATGTTAGTTGTGCTTGAATTTTACGGCATCAAAAATAGTTGATTCGATTTGGTAATGCTAATGGTTTTGGTTAAAAACTTGCGATCTGACGAAAGATTTTTAGCAGGATAATAAATACGATGCCTGTATTATCACTTCTTAGGATTGACTTGGTGGGTTTAGGTGGCTGCATAAATAAAAAAGGCCACGCTTGTATTTGAATACTATTAGTTTACATCATCTGTCTGGAAAAATCAAACCATTCTTAAGAAATATGTATTGCTTTGTAATATGATATTACTCATATCCTTGCGCTCGCACTAGCCGGGGTCTACATAAGTTCTAAGCTTCATGGCATCGAGATCTTGTTCTTCGCCAGGCTCTATGACGGTATGCGTGTATTTTGAAAATTATCCATTCTTAAAACTTTTTAATTGTAGCATGACCAATACATGGTTCATAGGTTATATGTAACTTAAATTATTTAGAATGATTCTACACCTGGGAAAAACGCCCCGGAAAACCCGGGAACATTTTCCGGGCCCGGAAAAACGTGCCGGGTTTTCCGGCAGCATATTCCCTGCTCGGAAAGTTGTACCGGAATTTCCGGCAACACATTCTGATGGGATAATAAGCTGCCAGAGTTTCAAGCCTGTTTTTCCTTAAAAATTATCCAATGATAGGTGCTACGAGTTTCATTTTTCGCTACGGGGAAGAAAAAAGTGAATTTTTTAAACTTTTTTTAGGACGAGACATATTCGTTTGTTGCACGGATTGCAAATTCGCTATCCCTGGCTAGCGCTCGAATCCTTTCGAGTGCTCATATTCCATTTAATTCGCCAAAAACCCAGCAGTGTCAATATCTAAAACTGTAGGATCATCCTGATAATTTCGTGCACTGCTATATTTCCAATCTACAACATTTGTGACAAAACCTAATACTATTGGATTTTGATGAATATAATTGATCTTCTGTTTAATTACCTCTTCACTCCATAACTCAATAGGCTGATTATGATGTTGCCAAAATTGATACTGAGTTACATTACCAATGGCTTTTCCTGCCTTTTCAAACATCCATAATAGCCATTCTTTTCTGCTTTCTTGAGGGTTGTTCACTATACTTTCTATCATTTTTTTGGAAGTATATCGTTTAAAATCTCTTAAGAGTTCCATAGGCTTTTCATTTGCAGATCTAAAGATAAGATGTATATGACTTGGCATAAAGCAATAACAATACAACTCCATACCTTTTTCTTTTCTGCAATACCTTATACTATCTGCCAATACTTCAAAATATTGCTGTCTTGTAAATACATCGATCCAATATACTGTAGCAAAACTTACAAAATATAAACCTCTTTTATTATGAAACTTGTATTTTCTGCTCATACTATCAAAAATATAATGCCCTAGTTTCATTTTTTGAAACTGAACGTTACTTATAAATAAAAACAGCCACATCCTTTTACAAGATTGCGACTGTTTTTACTGTATCTTTTACTCTTGCTTGCCAAGCCTTGACGGCACTCGACAGGAGTCGAGCGCTAGCGATCAATCATTCGAGCGCCATCAGGGGGCTATCTAGTTTTTATAATTCCTATTTTACCTATGCCTTCTATTTTAAGAAGCTTATTAATTCCTATTTTGGAAAAAACACGAAATCCAAATTCCAAAAAAATAAATCTCAAAACGAACAGAGTTGATATAGTAGGCAAAATTAATTCTGTAATTTTCGAAATTCCATTTTTTACCAAAGCCATTGCAAAACCTGCAATCGGAAAAATGAAAAATATTAAGAAAATTAAACGAAAAACCTTATTCACCTTTATTTCTAAAATACCATTAATATTTTGAAATTTTCCCCTAAAAACGCATAGCTGCCCCAGTATTTTTTTTGATAATACTATTTCAAACCCATTATCATTTACTTTACCAATAAACGTTTGATTGTTCCAATTTGAAATGTACTGTTCGCTCGATTTAGTCAATTTATTTAGCTCAGATAACACTGCATCTTTACTATTTTCTAATTTAATTTCATAATTACTAACCGAAAAAAAATTCATTTTTTTAGTCTTGAAGTTATAATCATATTCATTTTAATTTACACAAATTGAGATTATTTTAATTTGCTATCATCTTTGCCAGGTATTATAATTCCTGCTTTGAAATTAGCTTCAACGCCTACAAGATAAGCCGCAGTAAAACCAATATTTAATCCCAATTTTGACCTTGAAATTTTTCCTTGATGAATTCCAGAAGTATGAAATTCATTTGTAAGTTCTGAAACTAGGCCACTATAGGTGTTTATACTATCTGCCAATACATCAAAATATAACTGTCTCGTGAATACATCGATCCAATATACTGTGGCAAAACTTACAAAATATAAACCCCTTTTATTATGAAACTTGTATTTTCTGCTCATACTATCAAAAATACAATGCCCTAGTTTCATTTTTTGAAACTCAACGTTACTTGTAAATAAAAACAGCCACATCCTTTTTTACAAGATTGCGACTGTTTTTACTTTATCTTTTACTCTTGCTTGCCAAGCCTTGACGGCACTCGACAGGAGTCGAGCGCTAGCGATCAATCATTCGAGCGCCATCAGGGGGATTTTACCATGGAAATCGAGGGCGAGTATAACGTTATCAATCACGACATTTATAATCGAGTTTAATCTCTGTAATACTTCCATTTCTATAAACTAATACACCATAACCTCCTTTACTTTTAACAATGCTATCTTTTTTTGATACATAATCAAACAAATTACTCTTATCGTAAGATAACACGAGTTTATGCATCCCACCATTATTAGTTAACTCTATCGTTCTTAGCATATGATTATTAGTATCTATATACTTATTTTGCACAGTTCCAGAATACATAACATCTTTCTGTAATTTGTATGCCTCCTTACAAGATGGAATTTGATTAATGTTTAGGTAAATAAAAATAAAGGCAATTATGGGAAAAATGAATAACATAACTTTTTTATAAATCCTAAATATTTTTATCACCTTATCTTTATTTGAATTTTTCATTTTAAATCAAAATCTAATTGGTTCCACTTTTACAGGGAGTTTATAAATTGACGTATTGGTTTCTTCCCATGTGGCCCATCCAAAATCTATTCCTTTTCCAAATCCACTTGCACTTATCTGCATATAAGGGGTTTCTACTTCACCATTGGTTCCAAACTCTAATCCGTAGGCTCCTAATCCAACACCATGAGAAACTCCTCTACCTCTTAAAACATCCATATTTACATTTCCTTGAGTACCATGAACATAAGAAATTTCTGGTGCAACTGAAAACGCATAACCTCCTTGTCTATTTGTTTTTTCGGTATAATACCACCCGATATGTGTAATATCTGCTACCAATCCAAAGCTTACACCTTGCCCACAAGTAGTACATCCTGTCCATTCAGGTAAAACCAGCTCAAAAGTTAATCCTAATGTTATTGGCCCCATTGCCCATTCCTCTTCTGGGGTAGATGGATCTCCAATCCATCCTATTTCCCAATCGTCATAATTTCCATCTACGTAAACAGACGCCGTTGGTTTACTTGGTTCTAATAATGGATTTGCAGGAGCATCATCTTCAATTGTAACCTCATCATTACCCCAAATTTCACCTCCAAAAACGGCGAGTCCGCCTAATGCTGCCAGCTGAGCATATCCGGCATTGATCGTAATATTTACCAGGGGTATCGTTACTCCCTTAACCGAGGTCCCTGCACCTAGCAGTAAACTCATATTACCAGCTTGAATCTGACCACCAGAAAAACCTCCAATTATGGCTCCAACACCAATACCAATCCAAGTACTTGCACTACCCCAATCCCATTTACCTGGATTAAAGGTTCCATTGACAGCAGACCCTCCTAAATAGGCTCCTACTAATGCCCCAATAATGATTCCTATAATCTCTCCACTAGGATCATTATAAATTAGAGGATTGTTCCATACATATCCATAACGATTAAAACTTTGAGTGTTGTATGGATCCTGAATGTAATTATCAGGCGATAAGAATCTTCCCAATTGTGCATCATACATACGACCGTTCATATGAATCAACCCAACGCTAAAGAAATGTTCATGCCCTGTAAATCCGCGACCTAATAGACTTTCATAACCAAATGCTGTTGTACCATTCTTCGCCCAGAATCGATCTACTTTACCCCAGGCACCAAACTGGCTTTGTTCAACAATTTCACCAGCACTATTACTAATCCCTAAGATACTACCCAAATAATCTCTATGCAAGTAATGGTATTCATTAATGGCTTGACTACCTGTTTTTTTGATGTGGGCCATCGGTGCACTGTATGCATCACCCATTATATAGGTGATCATCTTATAGCTGTTATCCTGGGTGTCGTGCACAATTTCTGCAGGAATAATTGATGAATATTGTTTATGATATCTACGTTGTAATTTATCTTCTTGCAATCCACCATACCATGCATGGCTACGGCTCATCATCGGGCTATATTCAAAACTTACTCTTCCATTACCTGCCTCATGAATATCCACGGGTTTTTTAAACGCATTATACGTAATCTCTTGAGGCGAATGTTGTTCATAATATTGATCACCCCCAGCATTAAGTGTAATGTCTTTTAACTGATACTTGCTACTGCCCTGATACGCATAAGTACCTATATCAGAATTGTCAACAATTCTACCACTACTATCATAAGTTTGTGTTTTAGTTACTGCTCCTGATATCCCCGTTAACCTATCTAAACTATCATAACTAAAATTTTCTTGCCAATTAAATTCGTGATTCTTTCTACTATCTAGAACTCCTTTGGCCGCATTAAACGTATACGTAGTGTGCAATGCTACCGCGTTGGTGTCATTATGAACATCGCTTATAGCTTTTGGCAAACCATAAAGATCATATTCTCGAGATTTTGTGATTCCATTTCCTAACTCAATGGTCAAAGCCTGACCTCTATCATTATCTTCAACAAGTTTCCAAAGGCTTTGTCCAGAATTATTATCTAATACTTCGGTTCGAATACCCCCAGAACTGTAAATATTTCTAACAGAAACCGTGCTAGATTGTCCATGAGTTGAGGATTTATAAGTTTCTCTATTGACTCTACCATTCGAATCGTACGTTAAACTCTTTTCAAATACGGCTTCTCCGGTATTTTCGATTACTTTTTGTGGACGTTGATATGCATTATCATACTCATAGGTATACGTATACGATCTATCAAAAAATGAATCCTGTGCCGTAATGCCAGAAATTAGTTTTGTAGTTGCGTTATATGCATAGTCAATCATCATTGATGTGTTTTCTCCATCAATTTTCTTATTAGTGATTTTTCCATAATCATCGTACGTATAGTTTGTAGTACCTTTTGGAGTGGTCTCTTGCAATAGTTCTCCCAAAATATTATAAGTATATGTATAGGTACCCGCAGATGGGTCGTGCAATTGTGTTTTTCGACCCCACCCATCGATATCTACTGTTACTTTATGCCCTCCGTAATCCGCAGATTGCATGCTTCCATTTGCATGATATTTGTAGTTGATCGTACCTCCTGGATCGGTTACCTGAGCAATATTACCAACAGCATCTAATGTTCTTGTGGTAACTTTTGTACCATCATCAACTGTTGTAGAAAGTCCATTATACGAAGTACTTACTACCCGACCTGTATGGAGTTGTTTAGAAATGGGTCTACTGTACTCGTCATAACTTGTAACCGTCCACTGGGATGCGGCAGATGAATACGGTTCACTTTCACGTCTTACTTTACCGGCTACATCGTACTCAAACTTTCTTGAAACTAACTTTCCATTTAGTCCATACACTGAATGCTTCATCTCCCAACCAAAGTGATTGATATAAGATTCTGTATTCTGCCCATGTGTAGATCTATTATGTGAGATCTTAAGAAAAGCATCTGCATTTGATGAAGTAGTATAGCTCGTCTCTGTAATCTTACCTAGATAATCCGTGGTTCTTACAACTCTACCCCATCCGTCGTATTGATATTGTGTCTTTCTACCATGGATATCAATATCATTTAGCAGGTATCCGGTAACACCATCATAAGAGTATTGACTCTCCATCCCTTCGATGTCGATAGCTTTTTCCATAAACCTACCCGAGGTATCGTATTGAAAACTTTCAGTTCTGTCTGTAACACCGGTTGCCGATAAGGTTTTTGACGTTATGTTTCCAAAACCATCGTAACTAAAAGTTTCAGTAAGCCAATCGGTATTGTTTCCTTTTCTCTTTATTTCTGAAACAAGATTGTTTTCATAATCATATTCTTCGGTAGTGCTAAAAGTATTTCCGTAGATAGTAGACGATTCTACTTTTTTGCGCAATCTTCCTATATGATAGTTCAGTGTACCTGTGTCATGAAAATAGGTATATGTTTCGCTACGAGACCCTCCTGGAAAAGTTGTTCTTACCGTTAATGGATTATTATAGGCATCGTACGTATAGTTTGTAGTTGTACTGATGCCTTTTAGGTTGTCATCAACCTCTATTTCTGTTGGGACAACTTTGTACACTTTATTGCCTAACAAAGAATAGCTATAACTATAATCAGACTTTGTAATATAATTTCCTGAGTTTGCCGGGTTGGATGATAAGGATGTCCATTGCGTTGTAATTGCCCCTCTAAGTTGTGGATCGCTTTTAGACACATTGTAAATAGGTGATACATCGGTTCCATGCCAATTTGATCTTACGAATGTTTGAAATCCTAAAAACCCTAATCCTTGAGCGTGTGAAACTGCACCCCCATACGTATAGTCCTGACTTCTCTCAATCCCTGAGGCCGTTTCGGTAATCTTGTTGACCAGTTTGAATGATGATGCTGCATTTACATTTATATAAGGATATTGCTGATTGCTTTCTGGAATATAAGTGTCATTATCCTCTATACATCCATAGGTAATTTCCTGAGTTAAACCATTATTTCGAATTCGATAAAGTTCGGTTTCATCTTGATTACTCTTACCGAATTCGTATGCAAAAAATCTTCCCTCAGATATATATCCATACGTTTGAATACTATTTGATTGTTTTAATCCCAAAAATACTGGCATCCCATATTTTGTATAGCCTTTGTCCGTATTTATAATCCATCCTGGATTTGAAAATGAGGGTTGTGTTTTATTTTCCTCTAAAATGTTTTTAAATGTTTGAACTACAGAATACGATTTATCATTTGAATTTAATGGCGTTGCTACTACATGTTTTATAATATCGGTCTTACCATCTTGATTATAATCTTGTGCTATGTAATGATACTCTGCAAATGGTGCATATATATGCCCCACATTAACACTACCATCGTTGGTTGCAAAAGATTTTTGGTAAGTGACCGTAATTCCCTTATTGTAAATATAAAAATCAGTACCTCTAGACATGAAAAATCGCCAAATTTTTGATTTATCTTCTGTAGGTAGTACAAAATCTGTTTTACCATCGCCATTATAATCTCCTAAAAGAATTGGGGTTTCAGATTTTATATAATCATCTGTAATACTTTCAATTAATACCAACTGATTTGCTTTATTTAGGCTATATATCTTTAAGAATTTATCTCCAAATTGAAACAAATCTGATTTACCATCGCCATTAAAGTCTCCTACACTTATTGGATATTTATAGGATGAAGATATTGAATTTTGTAGCTCTCCTGCAAAGGTTCCAATGTTTCCGGTATGAGCACGATTTAAGTTTATAAAATAAACTTTGGGATCACTTTTTTTAATATCATAACACTCTTCCTCATAACCCTGATCTAATGGATCCTGTGATATTTCGCAATCCAGTCCTACCGTATATGTTTTCTGAATTGCTAAAACATCAATAATACCATCTCCATTAAAATCACCAGAAATATATTCTTTTGGAATTTTTTTACGATCTCTATAATCCATTTTACCATGGAAAGTACTTCCGGCGGTAGTATGAAAACCTGGTTTCAGGGTCAATTCTTCTGAAACACCATAAGTCACATTAGCACTGCTATATACTCTGTGACTGGCAGTAACAAAATCATGATATTTATTTATCATCTTTCCTTTGACATCCCTCGTAAAGCTAACTGTTGTTGGTTCTCCATTATGATCCTCACCATAATAAACATGAGTAGGAACTTCATTCCAAACCTGTTGATATTGTTCCCAACTGTTGTTTATTCTTTTAAATGTTTTAAATCTAACTTGAGAAGTCCCAGAATTTCTTGAATAATCTTCATCAATAATAGTAAAACTATTTCCTGATAACACCTTATTATTTTCATCCATATAGGTGCTTGTAATAATATCATCAAACCTATTACTAAATTCTATGATAGAACCTGCACTTGTAGTATTTGATGTCCCATTAAAAAATTGATTAAAAAGATTAACTTCATTTCTTGTTTTTGTAGGATAAGTAACAAAATCCATACTACCGTCTCCATCAAAATCACCAGAAACAACCCCATTATCTTTACTATTGGCAGAAGGATATATTGAGCGGGCACCATTATAAATTGAACCAATGTCAGATCCATTCGTATTTTTATAATCAAATAATACTTTTGGAAAGGCACTTCCTTTTCCATTAAGCTCTTGGACTGTTTTTAACCGTTCATACCCTAAAAATGTCTGATCATGTTCTAAACGATATTCACGAAATAATGTATTTCCTCCTTTTACTTCAATTTTATCCAAAATATGTGACCTAGTAAACGTCTGTCCTGCAAAATGAGAGATCTCTGAACGCTTTCTGGTTTTATAAGAAAAAGTAATCGTATTGTCTTTATATGTAATGGTATCTATTTTTAATAAATGCCCTGACACCGAATACTTATATACAATTGCATTTCCCTGTGTATCCTGCATTCTAGATATTGCCCATTCTAACTTTCCTTGAGAGTTACCATGAAAACCATAATAAATCTTTGTCCCATTAGGCATATAAACCACAAAGTATCCTGGTGATCCTCCAGAGCCTCCATAAGCCCTAATCTTTATGTTGTTAAAATTTTCAGTTTGGTACTCTGAACCATCCGCACCATAGGTGCCTGATTTTAATAATAAACGCTGCCCATCTAGAGCAAATCTATCTTTACTATCAAAATCAACCGGATCAATTTCGCCATCATGATATGTTGTAGAAGGCACCCTAGTAATTGTCGATAAACCTGAGATATTCCAACCCCAACCCGCTAATCCATTAGCAGATTGACTATTAAACTGAAGTCCTATTCTTGGCACTAAATCTTTTACTCCTGGTGGTACCGTAATTGGAATTTTATAATTAGCTCCTCCTGTAGGAGTAACCGAAAGTTCGCCGGTAGTTGCTCCAGCATCTATAGTTTGTGCATTTACGTTTATAAAGGATAAAAACAGAAATGATAAGATTAATAATCTTTGTAAAGCTTTCATATATCGATCCGTTACTTTTTAATAATTTTTTTGGTTAGTGAGTTTCCGTCGGTAAGGAAGAATCTTACGACATATAGACCATTGGGCCAGGTTGATAAATCAATTTTGGCTTGATGATCTCCCGGAGTATATTTTACACGATGCACTTTGGATGCAATATCGATCAATACAATCTCAGTGATCGAGTTGCTGTATTCTTGGTTCCAGTTAATCGTTAAAAGCCCTTTGGTTGGGTTCGGAAACACAGCAATACTTTTGTCAAATTGCGTAGTAACCGTAGTCTCTTCTTTGATTTCTTCTTCGGCTACTTCTTCGGTTGCGGCTTCTTTTGAGGCATCGCAATCCCCATTTTTACAGTACACTCTTTTTACCTGGTTGCCTGCGGTATCATAAGTAAACACCAATTTTGATTGCGAGAATCCCAAGGCTGTGATCAGAAAAAATGCTATGCTAAGTATGTTATTTTTCATTGGTTTGTGTGTTAAGTAGATTTGCTATTATTTTTTCAAGATTTTCAACTCGTTCTTCTAAAGTTGTATTTTGTTTTTGTACCGCTTTTAAGGTTTGTATTTCTTTTTCTTGCGCTATGGTATATAAAGTCAACTCTTCAATCTTTTCAAGTAGCTTCATATTCATGGTTCCCAGATCCACACCTTCGGTTTCCATAACCTTTGCTGATGGAATATTAGGTAGGTGTCCTTTTTCCTGGATATACTGTTGCACCTCATCAATGGTCAACAAGTCATACTCTTTTTTGAATACATAATCTGGTGCGGGTACACTTAGATCAATTTTCACTTCTTCGGCGTGAATTTTTCCTTTGACGGTAAGTTTGGCATCAGGAGTTGTGGTTCCTATACCCATTCTTCCATTTGATGTTATTTTAACCAAATTTCCGTTTGCGTTTCCAAAATTATACCCTCTTATAGTGGATGAATTCGAGATATTAACCCCATCATCATTAATCCCTACCGTCATTGTGTAGGGACTGGAGTTACTCCCAGTCAGAAATCTGATAGTTTGTCCCACATTTTTTAAGTTGAAGCTTCGGATTTTTGAGTTATTAGTAAAATTTACTCCATCATCATTTAATCCCAAACTCATTGTGTAACCACCGCTATTGGTTCCTGTTAGTAGCTTAAAGTTTTGTCCTCCATTTTTTACATGAAATCTCGACTCGGGAGCAGATACTCCTATTCCTACATTTCCAAATTCGTTTATAATCATTTGGGGTAAAGGATCGACAACCTGACCAGCAATCGTATTACTTTTATAGGTATAAAACATAAGTTTGCTCCAACTTGCTCTTAGACCGGCAAACCCATAATTGTTTGAATGATTAAAAGGAGTATACATTTTATTGTGATTGGCCCCTCCTTGAAATAGCGCTAAGTTGCTCCCGAAAACCGCATTGCCCCCCGTAGTTCCTGAAATACTGGCCCCAAAATTAGATCCTATTGTGACGTTTCCGTTTACGGGAAACGTGTTTTGTCCCGATAACTGAAAAGAAATTAGTGCTAAAAGAAAAATTATTGTCTTTTTCATAGGATTATTGCCTTTGCTTATTTTGTAAAATTGAATTCATTTTCTGTTCTAATTGTTTAATTCTATTTTCTTGCTCAATCGTATACAGCGTTAACTCTTCGATCTTTTCAAGCAATTTCATATTCATGGCTCCAAGATCAACGCCTTCGGCCTCCATAACTTTGGCTGATGGGATATTAGGCAAGTGCCCTTTTTCCTGGATATGCTGTTGCACTTCATCAATCGTTAATAAATCATACTCCTTTTTGAAGACATAATCGGGTGCGGGTACGCTTAGGTCGATTTTTACCTCTTCGGCATGGATTTTTCCTTTTACGGTGAGTTTTGAGTCGGGTGTTGTCGTTCCGATTCCTACATTACCTCCATTAAAAAAAGAGTTCCCAGAGGTATGTATCCTTATTTTTTCGGCATGATTAGTTTCTGAAGCTGCTGTATACATCTGGAAAACCGATTGTAATACTCCTTGTGATGAGCCCCCTGGTTTTAATTTAAAATTGTTATGATTGTAACTGCCAGGAATTGTTCCCATGGTCATGTTATGTCTTGCCCAATATATACCATCATCATCAGGCCCAGAGTTTAAATAAATCTTACCTGTGACTTCTAGTTTTTCTTGTGGATTTGTAGTCCCTATTCCAACATTACCTCCATTAAAAAAAGAGTTCCCAGAGGTATGTATCCTTATTTTTTCGGCATGATTAGTTTCTGAAGCCGCTGTATACATCTGAAAAACCGATTGTAATACTCCTTGTGATGAGCCCCCTGGTTTTAATTTAAAATTGTTATGATTGTAACTACCCGGAATCGTACCCATGGTCATGTTATGCCTAGCCCAATAAATGCCATCATCATCAGGCCCAGAGTTTAAATATATCTTACCTTTAACTTCCAATTTTTCTTGTGGATTTGTAGTCCCAATTCCAACATTACCTCCATTAAAAAAAGAGTTCCCAGAGGTATGTATTCTTATTTTTTCGGCATGATTAGTTTCTGAAGCTGCTGTATACATCTGGAAAACCGATTGTAATACCCCTTGTGATGAACCCCCTGGCTTCAGTTTAAAATTGTTATGATTGTAACTGCCAGGAATTGTTCCCATGGTCATGTTATGTCTTGCCCAATATATACCATCATCATCAGGCCCAGAGTTTAAATAAATCTTACCTGTGACTTCTAATTTTTCTTGCGGATTCATAGTTCCAATACCAACACTCCCGTGAACAGGAAATGTATTGGTTTGTTGCGCCGTTAGGGCCGATGTTAGTAGTATTGATAAGCTGAATATGAAGTTTTTCATAACTATTTTACTATTGGTTATTTAACAAGGTTTCTAATTTCTTTTCAAGAATCTTGATTCGTTCTTCTTGTTCCTTATTTTTTTTATTCTGCTCTATTGCATACAGTGTTAACTCTTCTATCTTCTCGAGCAACTTCATATTCATAGTTCCCAGATCCACACCTTCAGTTTCCATAACTTTGGCTGATGGAATATTAGGCAAGTGCCCTTTTTCCTGGATATGCTGTTGCACTTCATCAATGGTCAACAAGTCATACTCTTTTTTGAAGACATAATCGGGTGCGGGTACGCTTAGGTCGATCTTTACTTCTTCGGCATGGATTTTTCCTTTTACAGTGAGTTTTGAGTCTGGAGTTGTCGTTCCAATACCGACACCACTACCATCGCCCTTGATAGTAACCAGTTTTGAATTTCCGTTGTTACTGTTAAAAAATATATCCTGAAAATCTCTTGTTTCTATTTCCAACGCCAACCCATAACTTCTAATCTCATTGGTACCTCCAGAATTATTCCTGAAGAGTAAAGACCCTACTGAATCTCCAAGATTTATACTTCTAGAAGCTCCATAAATATCTAGTGTATGGTTAGGGGCAATCGTTCCGATACCAACACCACTGCCATCGCCCTTGATGGTAACCAATTTTGAATTTCCGTTGTTACTGTTAAAAAATATATCCTGAAAATCCCTTGTTTCTATTTCCAACGCCAACCCATAACTTCTAATCTCATTAGTACCCCCAGAATTATTCCTGAAAAGTAAAGATCCCCCTGAATCTCCAAGATTTATACTTCTAGAAGCTCCATAAATATCGAGCGTATGGTTAGGGGTAATCGTTCCAATACCAACACCACTGCCATCGCCCTTGATAGTAACCAGTTTTGAATTTCCGTTGTTACTGTTAAAAAATATATCCTGAAAATCCCTTGTTTCTATTTCCAACGCCAACCCATAACTTCTAATCTCATTGGTACCTCCAGAATTATTCCTGAAGAGTAAAGACCCTACTGAATCTCCAAGATTTATACTTCTAGAAGTTCCATAAATATCTAGTGTATGGTTAGGGGCAATCGTTCCAATACCAACATTGCCATGATCCGGAAATGTATTGGTTTGACCAAAAGTAACACCACATAGCAATATTGCCATGCATGTAAAAATGCTTGTTTTCATAATACGTTGATGATTAAAAAAGTTATAGGCTTTTATATTTTGGGGCCGTAAAAAGCGCGGCAAATATAGATATATTGATACTGCTTTATATCTAAAAATGATGATTGTTAATAATTTAATAATACCCAACAAAAGCATGAAATTTCTAATTACTGATCCACAGAATAATACGTTTTTATGCTGCTTATTTTTGCAAGAATAGAAAATTCCAGTTTCATTTTTTGAGACTCAGAAAACATAAGTGTTAAAATTTTATTAATAAAAATAACTGTATATAGCTAAATCAATAAACAATTTCATCCCGAACTACCTGTTTGTCTTACAAGTGGGGATTTGAGATTTCATTTTACTAGGTAGAACATATCTTAATGAGATGCTGAAACAAGCTTGTGCTGAACTCGTTTCAGTATTATCATCGGCCAATGTTGTAATATATTGATTTTCAGTCAGTAAAACACTTTACTGCAAGCACACGAGGCATTCGTTAGGAAAAAACTTAAAAAATTGAAGCAAGCCTCAGGTCTAAATCTCGCTGTGTCTGTCGGGGCAGGATTATCGAGTAAAACATCTCCCTAAATCCCTCTTCAAAGCTACCGTGTGTACACAACTCTTGAATTGAACCTTTTTGATAAAAAAACATCCATCCCCGGCCCTTCCTTCAAAGGAAGGGAGTTAAAAAGTCTCCATGCCGCGGCGTGGAGATTTAAAGGGATGTTTCAGACTCTGTTCTATCGTAATATTATTTGTATACACATCATAGCTCTTCTTAAGAGGGACTTTACTCCCTTCCTTTTGAAGACGATGGCGCAATAGCGACAGGCGAGATTGTGTGTGGGCCAAAGAAGGATGTAAACGTCGATGTAAACACTGGATAAAATTTTATTGGAGGTCTCAGGGTGACGTATGAATTATGAGTCTTAACGGATATTCAACTTTAAATTATTCATTTCGTATAATTCTACTACTCAAAATACTTCGCTTTTTAAGTAATAATGGGATGATTATAGAAAAGAACACAATCCCGTTAAATCGTACCAGCATCGATTCAAAAAAGAGTGAAATAAAAAGAATAACATAAACTGCTACTTCGTTTCGACTTCTATTCATTCGTATAGCCAGTAAAACAAATATATTTACCAACACACCAAATCCAAAAATTCCTGTTTGTAAGAAGGTTTGAAGAAATTGGTTATGCGCATTATATTTATTTTGATAGTTGGAGATATAATTGAGCTCTTTGTATTTTTCGATTAAAACATCATTGGTGTCTCCTATACCATAGCCCAAAATAGGGGCTTCTTCTATAAGTTTCACGCTCGCATCCCAGGTTAATAATCTGGACTTTTCTACCGATGTGTTATCAATTTCCAGGGTTTCAGCCGTGTCAGTTACATTGGTATAAAAATCAAATACCCTGGGGTTTTGTAAAAAAACAATCAATCCCAAGATAAATACTATGATCATGGTATATTTTTGGTTTTTGTCGGGAATATTGAAAATCAACAATATGCTTATAATAAACAAGGTAAGATAAGCTGCTATTGATGCTAACAGAAATAGATATAAAAAAAGTACAAGAGTTATAAGTAACCGGGTTCTGGAAAGTATTTTGTTTTTTAGGTAATAACTTAAAACCAGCAATATGTACAAAGAGACATAACTTGGGTTAACCAGACCCGAAAACTCTGCTCCAATAAAATAATTCCACCCATCTGATAAAGAATTCAGAAGTAAATTGAACCCCTCTAATGAAAGTTCAAAAAAAGAAAAATCATCCTTAATTATAGAAAACACATTATAACAAGCGACCGTAAGATTTATAAAAAAAGAAACCAACAGTCCAATAAGAAGAAACTCGATGAGTTTTTTAACTGTAGACGCATCTTCTTTTACAAAGAGGAAAATAACGGGAAAAAATAATAGTGATAAAGATCGTTGAAGCAAATCGAAGCCAGCCGAAATATTATCTGAATATATAAGGCTAAATGCCATTATTATAAAATACAATGGGAACAATAGAAGTGCCTTGTCATTAGAAAAATGCTTTTTCCTGGATCTAAAAATATTAATAAGACCCAGCACAATAGAAATTATAAAAAATGGGGTTGGTAGATTAATCCCAAGTGGCAACAGGAAGAAAGCGGTATATAAGCTGTTCCAAAAAATGGTTAAGACCAGATCATTATCATCGATATAAAGCATCTCCTTGAAGCCAGATGTTATTTTGGTTAGTTCCATATTATTCTGGACATTAGCTATTTATGGAGTAATTATATATAAACGGATAATTTTAAAATTAATTATTTCTTGTAAAAGCTACAGTATCTTAAAATACTATTCAAAACATTATTAATAAGCTTTCTCTTCTCCTTTAATGGCATTAACCACGGTAAGAATCACAATTTTTATATCGAGTAATAAGGACCAGTTTTCGACATAAAAGATATCATATTTAACTCTGTTAATAATGTCTTTTTTAGTTTCTATTTCTCCTCTAAAACCACTTACTTGTGCCAAACCAGTAATTCCTGGTTTTACAAAATGCCTAACCATAAACTTATCCACTTTTTGAGCAAACTCTTCATTATGCTTTACCATATGCGGTCTTGGCCCCACGACAGACATATCTCCCTTAAGTACATTAATAAATTGAGGCAATTCATCTATACTGGTTCTTCTCATAAATTTACCTACTTTGGTAACACGAGCATCTCCACGAGTAGCTTGATTTGAACTTGTACTTGGTTTCATCGATCTATATTTATAGCAATAAAACTCTCTATAATCCAACCCGTTGCGAAGTTGTCTAAAAAACACGGGGCCTCTAGACTCTAATTGAATAAATAAAGCGATTAAAGGAGTAAGCCACGAAAGGATTCCTATCAACACAACTAATGATAATAAAATATCAAAAGTTCTTTTTAAGAATTTGTTTATCGAATCATCTAAAGGAATTTCGCGAAACGATAAAACAGGTATATATTCATAATAATTAAAAATTAACTTTTTGGTAAAAATATCCTTATTATCCGGGATAAATTTTAATACTTTTAAGTTATTTTCGGTGAAATTAACTATTCGATACAATTGATCATTTGATAATTCGGCTATCGAACAATAGACTTCATCGATCTCGTTTTCGACGATATAATAAAAACATGTTTCTAAATCGAAATCTTTATCCTTTACCCCAAATTTCTTTTGGTATCTATATCCAAACTCTGGCTTGTCTTTGAATATCTTAATAAGTTGATTTGTTTTTTTATTGTCTCCAATAACGACAACTTTACGAATATTTCCTCCAAACACTTTCCTATATTTCGATAACAAAAAGAGAAGTGTATACTTCGTAATTGTAATAAGCCCTATTATAGCAACAAAATATTTCCCCATTTCCAACCTACTTATATTGGGTTGTTTAAAAAACCCAATGAATGCATAAAGAATAAGGCCAAAAATCAAAAATTGTCTAATCAAGGATGCTAATACTTGAATTACTTTAGAAAAGCGCTTAGTGTCATAAAACTTATTTTTTATTGAAAGTATGATCCATAAAACCGATATATAAATAGAAAATAAGATTTTATAAGTTATGTTAGTCTGAAAAAATAATATCGTACCATTTAATATAACCAAATCTATCAAACCAAAAAGAGGTTTTATATATACAGAATATCTGCCTATTCTACCACTCATATAATCTTTATATTATTTTTTAAAATCTCTATGTTCACTCTTATATAATTCTTCCTTTGAAAGACTTTTAAAATATTCTAATGTCCTTTTCATCCCTTCGGTTCTACTAATTTTTGGCTCCCAGTTCAAAACTTCTTTTGCCTTAGTTATATCCGGTTGTCTTTGCAAAGGATCATTAATAGGTAATTCTTTATAAATTATTTTTTGTTTGGTTCCTGTGAGCTTAATAATTTCTTCCGCAAAATCTCTGATGGTAATTTCATTAGGGTTTCCAATATTTACTGGGTATATATAATCACTTGAAAGTAGTCTGTATATTCCTTCAATTTGATCGTCAACATAACAAAAAGACCGTGTCTGAGAACCATCTCCAAAAACAGTAAGGTCTTCACCTCTTAAGGCCTGTCCAATAAATGCTGGAACTACTCTACCGTCGTTTAATCGCATTCTTGGGCCATACGTATTAAAAATACGCGCAATCCTAATTTCTAATCCATGATATGTATGATATGCCATAGTAATGGATTCTTGGAAACGTTTGGCCTCATCGTAGACACCTCTTGGCCCGATGGTATTTACATTACCATAATACTCTTCATTTTGAGGGTGTATCAATGGATCTCCATAGACCTCACTAGTAGAAGCTATAAGGATTCTAGCTTTTTTCTCTTTGGCTAATCCCAAAAGGTTATGAGTACCTAGAGAGCCTACTTTCAAAGTTTGAATTGGGATTTTTAAGTAATCGATAGGGCTCGCAGGTGAAGCAAAATGAAGTATATAATCTAATTTACCCGGAACATGAACAAATTTAGTCACATCATGATGATAAAATTCAAAATGTTTAAGTTTGAACAAATGTTCAATATTTTTAAGGTCACCAGTGATTAAGTTATCCATTCCGATTACATGAAACCCTTCTTTGATGAATCGATCACAAAGATGAGATCCCAGAAAACCAGCCGCTCCTGTAATTAAAACTTTTTTCATTTTATAACTTTATATCTTTTCTACCTATCGAAAAATATGAAATTCCCTCCTTCTCTACATCCTGAAGATCGTAAACATTTCTGCCATCAAAGATAACGTTATTAATTAGACGATCCTTTATTCTGCGAAAATCTGGCGTTCTAAAAATACTCCATTCAGTACAAATAATCAATGCATCTGCATCCTGCAATACATCATACATAGAGCTGCCAAAATTAATTTTATTGCCCAGCAATCGTTCTACATTGGTCATAGCCTCTGGATCATAAGCATTTATTTTTGCGCCTTCAATTAGCAAGTGGTCAATTATTGCAAGGGATGGTGCCTCACGTATATCATCGGTCTCCGGCTTGAATGACAAGCCCCAGAGGGCAAAAGTTTTTCCCTTTAAGTCATTATTAAAATACTCTCTAATTTTTGGCAATAGAATGGTCTTCTGGTTCTTGTTCACCTTGATAATGGCATCCAACATTTTGAAATCATACCCTTTTTCCCTACCTGCCTTTTGGAGTGCTTTTACATCCTTAGGGAAACAAGAACCACCGTATCCTATTCCCGGGAACAAAAAACGTTTACCTATTCTAGAATCTGTACCCATGCCTTTACGAACTTGGTCTACATCGGCACCAACTTTTTCGCAGTAATTGGCTATTTCATTCATAAATGTAATTTTTGCCGCTAGAAAGGAGTTTGCGGCATATTTGGTAAGCTCGGCAGATCTTTCATCCATCACAATTATTGGGTTTCCAGATCTTACAAAAGGTTTGTAGAGTTTTTTCATAAGCTCTGTGGCCTTTTCAGAGCTAGAACCAATAATTATTCTTTCAGGTTTTAGAAAATCATCTACGGCAAAGCCTTCTCTAAGAAATTCGGGGTTCGAAACTACGTCAAATTCACATTTTGCACTTTCTGCAATTACTTTCTTCACTTTATCTGCGGTTCCAACAGGTACAGTGCTTTTATCAACTATTACTTTATAATCAGTAATCAAATTTCCGATTTCTTCTGCCACTCCAAGAACATAAGATAGATCTGCGGCGCCATCCCCATTTTCTGGTGTAGGTAAGGCCAAAAAAATAATTTCTCCGTGGTCCAATCCTTCAGAAAGTGACGTAGAAAACTTTAATCTACCGGCTTTTATATTTCGTTCAAATAATATGTCCAAATGAGGTTCATAGATAGGAACCTCACCCTTTCTCATTCTTTGAACCTTTTGTTCGTCTATGTCTACACAGATTACCTCGTTTCCTGTTTCTGCCAAGCAAGTTCCAGTTACTAGGCCAACATATCCAGTCCCTATTACTGAGATCTTCATTTATTCACTTTTTTTGAAGAAGAACATTGTTTTAGACTTCTTCTAGTTTGTTATTTAAGGTTTCTAGAATTTTATTTTTAGAAAATCGATTGACAATATATTCTCTAGCCTTCAACCCCATTTCTTGAGAAACAGTCTTATCATCCACTAGATTATTTACAACATTCATTACTTGATTTACATTGGCCTCGCTTAAATAATATCCTCCCCTTGACTCATCTAACACTTTTTTTACTTCTGATTGTATATTACCTGTAACTAATGATGGTGTAGCACTAGCCATCATCCCTAATAATTTTGATGGCATCACAGTATCTATGACATCTTCTTTTTGAAACAAAATATGCAAATCTGCACTACATAATAAATCCGATAATTCTTCAAAAGGAACGGGCGAAAAATATTTAACGAAATTGTATTCTTTAATTTTATCAAGTAACCACTCTTTTTTCGCTCCATCTCCAACAACAATAATTTCGGTTCTTTCTGTATCCAGTTCTTTTATAAACTCTAAGAAAAATTCCCAATTCTGCTTATCTCCAATATTACCAGAATACAGAATCTTAAATTTATTAGAGTTTAAATATGCGTGCTTTTGAGCTGATTCAGGATTTATTTTATTTGCATCAATCCAATTAGGAAGAAAAAAAGACTCAGCTTTGGCTTTCCGGTCTAATTTCTTGAGCATTGTATTGCTTATAGTACTTGCAATATCCGCTTTGGAAAACAACCATTTTTCAATACCAAAAAGAATTTTAAAGATTAACGTTTTTATCCCTTTACTAGATTTTGTAACTCCTGATTGTAATGCTGCATCAAATTCAAAATCCTGTACATGAACCCATAAGTTTGCCTTACGTCTTTTCTTTAAAATCCAGCCAAGCAAAATTGTAGAGGTAAAAGGAACTATGGAAATAACAATATCTGTTTCTTTTATTTTAAACAGGTTGAACCAAGATCCAATAGTAAAGTCAATTAAATGAAATATTCGTTTTATGAAATTTGGTTTTTTAGGAACGTATTGTTTATACCTATATATCCTTATTCCATCAACCTCTTCTTGGTAAAAAGAACTTTTCTTTTTATAAGAATCTTTAATCCTCCATTGAGGATAATAAGGAAAGCCTGTAACGACATTCACGGTATGGCCTTTTTCAACAAAATACCGCGCCATATCTGTAGAATATAATCCTATCGCTGTATCTTCTGGATAAAAGTTTACACCTATTAATGTTATTTTTTTACTAGTCAACAATTCTCGTATTTAATTATTTCTAACCAAGCCATTAATCTTATTAGAACATCTATAGCTCTATATTACTATGATTGTAATAATCGCGCAAAGTTAAGATATTTAACAGAACGTAATGTGATTATCTGCCTAATTTCTTAAGTCATTTTATCTTATGAGCAAAAAATATATCTTTGCGAAGAATTTTATTAGTTTTTGATGAAGAAAATTGGGTTTATATTGGTGCTTTTGGTTGGAGTTGCAAGCTGCGATTCTGAAATAAATATTACACCCCCGACTATATTATTTGACAATGAAACACCTGAAGCGTATGATACATTATCACTAAGAGTAGTTGAATATGCAGATATAGATGGTTCTCAGATAACACCAGATTATTATAAGTGGTCTATTTTGGATAAGAATGATATTATTATATCTTCAGATTTTGATGATAGCCCAACTGTAGAGTGGACCCCTAATCGTGGCGGGTATTATATTATACAGGTTACTGTTGGATATGATGGTAATAAAAGTATTACCGCAGTGCGAGATATCACCGTAACCGAAAGTGCAAGATCTTTTCAAAAACGTCTCACAGGAACCTGGACGGGAACCGGAGAACAAAAAAGATTTGATGGAAAAAAATGGAAGGTAGACCTTACATTTGAAAGTAATGGTTATTATTCGGGGCTTTCTTCTCCAATCGAAAGTGGAGGTTATAGCCCACAAGGACCATTTTATAATGAATACTACTTAATAATAGACCCCGATAGACCTCAAGGACCTGACACAGGAAATCCAATTGGGCAGCAAGCCTCTGAAGAGGTGCCTTGTAGAGAATTCTTAATAGATAAAATTATTGACAACAAGGGCTATGGAAGTAGTCTGTCAATAAGTTTTGAAACTGAATTATTAGGTGATCCTGACTCATACACTTATAGTTGCTTAGATTATTACGACATCAAAGAGCTAGTTTTTTCGGATGACGATACTGTTGTGAGTTTTTTATTGACTGACAATAATGATTCGGTTGACGAATGGATTTTAAAGTATACTTTGACAAGAAACTAACCTTAATCGTTAATTTCTAAACGTTAAGCACTATCTTGTAAATTATAAGGGGATTTTTGTTTGTCTAAAAAGTAAAATGTACAAACTATAAAAATAAATAAAATAATCCCTGATTGTCGTTCCAGTATATTTTCGGTAAGCATGACTATTGAAAAGAAAATCAAAATAGAAATGTAAGTAGAATCACTTTTACGAACAGCAATTTTAAAATTATAAAACAGGAATCCAACCAAGGTTAAGAAACCAAAAGCACCAGCATTTAAAAAATATCCTAAAAATTGATTATGAGAATTATAGTCCTTTTTGTATAAATGGTCTGATAATTCTGAATAACACTCTCTAAGTGCATTGGACCCTAAACCATAACCGAAAACTGGTTTTTCTGAAATTGTTTTTAATACACATTGGTAAACGCCAATTCTAATACTAGAAGAATTATGATGCTGAATTTTGGTGTATGTTGTTTTACGATATAGCTCCCTGAATCTTCTTTCTAAAGTAGGTAGATAAAAAATGGCTATAAAAAAAGTAGCAATAAATCCTAAAGCTACAATAAATTTAAATCTTTTTCTAGAGCCTTTTAACATTAGAAGCACATAGACTGTAAATGATAAAAATAAGCTTACAACAACTCCTTTGCTCGAGATCAAAAATAGATCTATGACACAAAAAATGATACCAAGAATAAAAAAGACCTTTACTTTCGAGTTTACTCTTTTAAATATATTTGGGATTAACAAAATCGATACAGCCAAAAACATCGAAACGTATATTGGGTGATCGCTAAGCATGGGTATGTCAACTACCGCTTTTCTAAAAGAATTTACTCTTAAAGACTCCTCGCTGAATAATCCAATGGAATAATAATAGACCATGTGAGATATTGATAGTAAAACTGAGCTGCTTATAAAAACAATACTAAATTCTTTTAATTCACTACGATTTACTTTACGATTAATTAATAAAAAAGCCAAAGGAACAAGTAACAAAGAAAGCATCGTCTCCACCTTTCTATTGGGAAAATCGAAAGTATTTAAAAGGCTTAAAATATTAATTATAAACAAAGAAGATAAAATCAGGAATGTATACACATTAAATCTTTTAAATCCAGAGGTAACAATGCAGTATACAGAAGCCAATAATAACAAAATTACAGGAAGCCCTTTTAGGTTCTCAGGAAGCAATGGGAAAACTCCAAAGCTCAAAAAACTAGTTTTTAAAATTTTATCTCTAAGCATATAAAAGAAAGAATCACATTTTATTCCACTCTATTATCATAGTCTAATTTCTGTCTATTCATAGTTTTGTATTCTAATAAAATCATAAAGGCTATAAACCAAAACAAAAAATTTGACATCATATGTGGAAAAGAGATTAACGAGTCAAATAGTAATATTAAGACATAAAGGCTCCCTAAAATAATTGAATAATGATTCGGTTTTTTTAACGTTTTCCAGCAGACAAAAAACATTCTAAAAATAAAAGTGATATAAATCACTAACCCTAGAAGGCCATACCGACTCAAAACAGCAAAAAAACCCATATGTATATTTCTCACATTATGAATGTCGGTATTCGCACCTGCAATAGTTTTATCTACAGTTCCAGAAAGATCAATAGTGCTGCCGAATCCATTTCCAAATAACTTCTCAAAAAAATTGCTTTCCCTAAAATTACTAAGAATTACCTCTCCTTCATATAATCTATGACTTGTAGAATGATCAGTAAATTTTAGTTTAGAAAAATCAGTGTTCTTTAAAAAATATGTGAAGTTTCTGTAGGATCCTGTAGCTTGTATTTTGTCCCAAAAAATAACTATTCCAATCGTGATTAAAACTGATGGTATAAGTAGTAAATAAATTTTCTTTTTCCTGCTTACATTAACCGAATCAAAAATAAAAAAGTATGATACCATAAAAATAAGCATTAATAGTGCGCTTTTACCTATCAAACTTTTAAACACAATTATTGGAAGTAAGGCATATAAAAGAATAATGTTAAGTTTGTCCTTAACAAAAAACAAAATATAAACTATTGCTAATAAACTGAAATACGAGAATTGTAATTTCACATCAAAAACCACTAATAAACTACCTAAGAAAAGAAGCCATAAAAAGCTGTTTTTATATACCTCTGTACTTATACTTGTCTTGAAAACTAAGATGTAAAAAAAAACGGGTAACAAAGCAATAAAACCATCTGTAATTATTAGTGAAAATTTATTTCCTTTGAAAAAGGAAACAAATAATACTATTGCATAAAAAGTGAGGTATAATACGATGTTTGAATTTATACTTATATTCCTCTTTTTAAAAACTAAATAAAAAATCCATAAAAAAAAGGGAAATGACAATGCCGTCATTATTCTTTTTGCATAAAAGTCATTCTTGAAAACGTTTCCTTCACCTAAATCAAAGATATACGGAACTACCATTGCTAAAAAGCATATGGTAAAAAAAAGTACTACAACTTTATTTAGACTTACTGACATGTACCCAGAAAAATTGTTGTTTCAATATTCTTAAGACTAATAATAATGACACTATAATACAAGAATAAAATTCTATACCAAATTGAGGTGATAAAATCAAATAAAAAAGAAATAGTTCTGGTAGAGAAATCGGTTCTTTTATTAAACCCATTTTATCACACCACTTTCCGTATTTTGAAGTTGAGGTTTCATCCTTATCTTTTATAGAATTTTTTAATTTATATATATCGATATTATATCTGCTTTCGGAGCCAATAAAACTTAAACCTAAAAATAATGAATTTAATAGAAGTAGTTTAAAATCCCCCTCAGAAAGAAAATAATTGTACGCAATTGCTGTACTAATTAGGGTTAGATTTAATCTATCTATACTAATATCCATCCAAGCCCCATATGGTTTTCCAGTTTTAGTAATTCTAGCAACTTTGCCATCTGTAGCATCAAAAATATAGGAAATAAAATACATTAGCCCCCCAAACAAAACATTACTAGAAAAATAATAATAGGCAGATAGAACTCCGAAACCCATAGATAAAATACTAATTATATTTGGTGTTATCCTAGTATAATTAACCATAATAAAAACTAATGGAACCGTTATATATTTAAGTAATAAAACATTAACCCAAGCTTCTTTACTATGAAAACTATTCTTAACCAGTGAGTATGGATACTTCATATAACATTGTGTTTTTCTATATACAAAAATAATATACTAAAATCATAACTTATTATAAAAGGGTAATAGGCCAATAAGCATCCTGCCTTTATAATAGATCCCTAATAAAATTAAATTTATTATTGCAGTTAGAATTAAATCAAATAAGATATCTCTAAAAAGCAATTTTTGCAGTAATACATTTAAGACGAAAAGGAGTAATAAAAAAAAATGATTTTTTTCAAGTTTTATAAAGCCCTGAATTCTCAAAGAGCCAAATACATATATTATGTTTAAGACGATATGCGCTGCTAAGCTAGATAAAAAAGCTCCTTTTATGCCCATTACTGGAATTAAAATCAAATTAAACATTATACTAAAAATCACAGATACAATAACAGCTTTTGCCCTAAGATCCTGTCTGCCATAACAGGTTAATATAATTCCGGGAACTATTCCTATATATCTTAAAAACATAATACTAAGTATATAAATTGTAAAATTTTCTAATACTAGGTATTCCTCGGAAAATAATAACTGGATAATTGTTCTATCATAAAAAAACACTGTGGCGATTGCCAAAAATGAGAAAAACATTACGAATTCAAATAGCTTGGCCAGCTTCAATTTTACTTCCTCTCTTTTTTGAAGTAATCCTGATATTTCAGGAATAAAAGCATCACTTATTATAACCGCTATAAGCATTGATGCCATTATTATTCTCATTCCTGCTTGATATAAGCCTACATCTTCAATACTAGATAATAAAGACAATATAAAGGTGTCTATGTAAATAATAGAGGCTCCTAAAATTAAATGAATTGCATAAGGTGTCGCATTTTTTAAAATTGTAAAAACCTTACTTATTTCTAATTTTAATGTTGTTGAAAAACTTTTATTAAATACAAGAACTGAATACAAGAAATATACTACCCTTATAAGTGCAAGTATGTAAGCAAAATAAATTATATCGTTTTTGCCAAAAAATTCATTTATAAACAACAACACAAAAAGAAGGCCGCCCTGTATAATATACCCAATAGCCTCTTTATCAAATCTATTGACAATTTTAAAACTGTTCAAATAAAAGTTTCCAAAAGAAGCAGGAATGGCTGAAAAGACCAATATTGCTATAATTTTATTCGTAATATCATCATATGTGTTGAATAGAAGAAAGGGAATAAAAAATATTAAACTAGCAAGAGATACAATTATCTTTCCGGATACCATTAATGAGAGATTTCTATTTATTTCTTGTTCCTTCTTGCCACTAAGAATTAAACTCTTTAGATTAAAACCATAATCTAACAACAAAATTCCAAGTGATGAAAAAATAAATGCTAAAGAAAAACTTCCGAAATCGCTTATACTTACCTTTTTTGCCACAAAAAAGACAACAAAAATGTTAATCCCCATTTTACAAAGCAAGGAAATACTAAGGTATATATATTTTGAATTCACAAACTTCGTATGGCTTTATTCAATTAATTGGTTCCTCTAAGATTTTTTAAGGTTTCATTAATCAAAGTAGATGAGGTTCCTTGAGTATATGGGAAATAAACAATTTTAACTCCCACTTCTTTAAATTTTTCATCTAATTCCTTCCATTTTGGAGTGTCTAACCAATCATCACCAACAAACATGACATCAAATTTTAGTCGTTCCCACATCTTAAACTTATCCATATCGTTTTGGGGTATTACTACATCTACATGTTTGATGCTTCTAACTATCTCCATTCTTTCTTGATGGTTTATTACGGATTTCTTGTTTTTATAAGAAACTAATTCATCACTGGTCACACCAACAATTAATTTATCACATAGGCTTTTAGCATTCTTTAATAGATTTAAATGACCTATATGAAATAGATCATAAACCCCAGAAGTATAACCTACTATCATCTTTTCATCTCCTCTTTTAAAGCTCATAATAATCTTAATTAAGTTTAAACTATAGTCGAAATTAATATTGTTTAACATGATTAAATATCATGTTCGACTTAATTCCATCTCCAGTCTTTGTTGAAATAATTTTTCTTGAATAATTCTATATTTATAAACATCCAAAGGATCTGACCTGCTCTAGGTTCTTTTTTACTTCGATCAATCAAGTTGTCCAGCACATTTGGCTTCAACCAATCAACATTCTCCAGTAAGTCTCTCGCTAATATATCAAGATTATCGAACCATTCATTTAAAGGTACGGGAAAACCAACCTTTTTCCTTTCTATAATTTCTTTAGGAAGATATTTATAAGACAATTCTCGTAATATATATTTAGGAATATCAAGTTCTTCACTATAATCATTAGAGTTCAACTCTTTGGCTTTTTCTTTGGACTCTTCATCTAACCATTTCAATTTTAAATCGTAAGGAATATTCTTGTATGCATATTCAATCAAATTATGATCAAGAAACGGAACTCTAGCCTCGACTGAAGTTTGCATAGTGGTCATATCAACCCTTTGCAAAAGGCCTTTTACATGGTATTTATGGAAAAAATTGAATACATTTTCTTCATTTGACCTTGACTTAAATTCTTTTTTAATTTTTGAATCAAATTCATCTCGATATTCTACAGAGGTGTTTATTAACTTATCCCTCATGCTTCTAGGCACGTATTCATAATTATGAATAAAATAATTATAGAATTCGGTTTCCTTTTTTGAATTTTCATATTCAAAAGGTTTTCTAAATATTCTACCATAACCACCTAATAATTCATCTGCTCCTTCACCTGATAAAACAACTGTTATTTTTTCTTTTAGCTTTGATGACATTACCGCTAACGGGATTTCATTTGGAACACCTAAAGGAGAGTCTTTAAACTTTATCAATTGTTCCCATTTTGCCAAATAATCTTCTTTTTTCATCAATATTTCGTGATGATTGGTCTTATATTGTTCGGCTATAAGTTCTGAATATTTAAATTCATTTAATTCATTAAAACCTATTGTATAAGTGTTAACTTTTTCATCTTTATTCAGAGCAGTAATTGCAGTTATTAAACTGGAATCGACACCTCCACTAAGATATGTTCCCAATGGCACATCGGAAATCAATCTATACTTAATAGCTTTTACTAACTCCTTTTCAAAGCCTTCCAACACATGGTCCTCATTATAATCCTTGGAAGTGTTAAATTCTTTAGGTATATCCCAAAACTTTTTTTGAGTGCTTAACAACTCATTATTTACTTCTAAATAGCTGCCGGGTTCTACTTGAAAAATCTTTTTAAAGAAAGTATATGGGCTTCGAACATACCTGTTTGCCAAATATTCATCAACAGCACTATCATTAAATTCTGCTTTTACTAACCCGCTTGATAATATGGCTTTTATTTCAGAGGAAAAAACCATATTCTGTCCATCATTATAATAGAATAAAGGTTTTATCCCAAGTCTATCTCTAACTAGAAATAATTTTTTCTCTAAGCTGTTATACAGGGCTATAGAAAACATTCCATTTGCTCTGTCCAAAAACCAATCTATTCCTTTTTCTTCAACTGCCGCAATTATTACTTCTGTATCAGAGTTTGTGATAAATTCATAATTTAAACATTCTCTTATTCCTTGAAAATTATAAATTTCACCATTGAAAACAATATGCCATCTATCTGATTTTGTATGCATAGGTTGATTAGCAATCTCACGAGTATCTATAATGCTAAGTCTTCTATGCCCTAAAGCTATTTTGTTTTCACTTACATAATGCGCCCCTGCATCTGGGCCTCTATGTAAAATAGAATTATTCATCCTATCTATTCTTTCTTCTATCTTGGATATTCTTCCCGTAGAATATATTCCTGCTATACCACACATATATTAGTGACTTCTATTAATGTACCAATTATACATTTTCTCAATTCCTTTTTCCAACTCAACATTATGTTTCCAACCCAAGCTATTAAGTTTAGAAACATCTGTTAGCTTTTTCATCGTCCCATCTGGCTTGTCCGAATTAAAAACTAGATTCCCAGAATAACCGACGATTTTTTTGATTAATATTGCTAAATCTTTTATTGAAATATCTTTTCCGGTTCCTATATTAATATGAGTGTTTCGGATCTCTTTTGCATTTTTATCGTAGGTGTCCTCAAAATCTCTATTTTTCATAATATAGACACATGCATCGGCCATATCCTCACTCCATAAAAATTCTCTCATAGGCTTTCCACTGCCCCATATTTCTACACTGCTAGCATCTACACCAAACCCTTTTAGATATTCATTCGCCTCATCAATATTATTCTTGCCTAAATCCTTAATTACTTCATCCGATTTAGATTCAGATAACAATTTGGCTAAGTGCATTTTTCTTATTAATGCAGGAAGAACATGTGACTTTTCTAAATCAAAATTATCGTTTGGGCCATATAAATTTGTAGGCATTACCGATATGAAATTAGTGTCATATTGTATATTATAACTTTCACACATTTTAATACCTGCAATTTTTGCAATCGCATATGGCTCATTAGTATACTCAAGAGTATCGGTTAATAGGTAATCCTCTTTCATGGGTTGAGGACAGTTTTTAGGATAAATGCATGTGCTTCCTAAAAAAAGTAACTTCTTAACTCCATTAAGATAGCTTTGATGAATTACATTATTCTGAATCATCAAATTTTCATAAATAAAATCAGCTCTATATACATTATTAGCAACTATTCCTCCAACTTTTGCAGCCGCCAAAAACACATATTCTGGTTTATGTTCTTCAAAAAAATCAGCTACCGCATTTTTATCTGTAAGATCAAGTTCTTTATGAGTTCTAGTCACGAAATTAGAATATCCCTTTTCTTGTAAGTTTTTAAGAATGGCGCTTCCTACCAAACCCCTATGACCTGCAATATAAATTTTTGAATCTTTCTGCATTTCTTATTCAAAATAATTGAGGGTTGTATATCCCCCGTTCTGAAGGAATTGATCTTTCTTCATTAATTTCAAATCACTTTGCATCATATCTTTTACCAAATCTGGTAAATCGTACTTTAATGTCCATCCAAGTTTTTTCTTAGCTTTTGTAGGGTCTCCAATAAGGAGATCAACTTCTGTAGGCCTAAAATATTTGGGATCCACATTCAAGATTTCCTTACCTATTTCTAATTGATACTCAGGGTTGTTACATTTTGCTATATAGGCTTTTTCGTTAACTCCCTCGCCTTTAAACTCAAGTTCTATTCCCGCCTCAGCGAAACTCATTCTTACAAAATCTCTCACTGGGGTTGTCTTTCCTGTAGCAATAACCCAATCTTCAGGTTTATCTGCCTGGAGAATCATCCACATCATTATTACATAGTCTTTTGCATGTCCCCAATCTCTTTGGGCATCTAAATTTCCTAAGTAAAATTTATCTTGCAGTCCTAAGGCGATTCTGGATGCTGCTCTTGTAATTTTACGTGTCACGAAAGTTTCTCCTCGAATTGGAGACTCATGATTAAACAAGATTCCATTACAAGCATACATGTCATATGCCTCGCGATAGTTAACTGTAATCCAATATGCATACATTTTTGCTACAGCATAAGGACTTCGAGGATAAAATGGTGTTGTTTCGGACTGCGGTACTTCTTGAACTTTTCCATACAATTCTGAAGTTGATGCTTGATAAATTCTCGTCTTTTTTTCCAAACCTAAAATTCTAATAGCCTCTAACAACCTTAGAGTACCTGTTGCATCCGCATTAGCTGTGTATTCAGGTGTTTGAAAAGACACATGGACATGACTCATAGCTGCCAAATTATAAATTTCATCTGGTTGAATTTCTTGTATTAAGCGTATCAAGTTTGTACTATCCGTCATATCACCATAATGAAGATGAAAATTTCTGTCTTCTACATGTGAATCCTGATATAAATGGTCTATCCTATCTGTATTGAAAAGCGAAGATCTTCTTTTCATACCATGTACTTCGTAACCTTTTTTCAACAAAAACTCGCTTAAATAGGCTCCATCTTGACCTGTAACGCCGGTTATAAATGCTTTCTTCATCTAAAAAATTAGTTTAAGAACTTGTTGTTTTTCAACAAAATTATATATTTTACTTTTTGACTTCCTTTAATATTGATGGTATTCTTCATATTAAAATCTCAAAACTCTCATCAATAATTTTCATGTCCAAATCTTTTTATTCGCTTTGCTAAAAACACTATGGTTTGAACCTAGCTGCAAAAGTAGGATAATTATCTGTTTTTTCAAGTTTTATGTAATCAAGTTTACCAGAATACCTTAAAATTTCCTTTACAGAATAGTACTAAAATGTTCCTTTAAAATCTCTAAGAATTAAAGCTCTCTGTTCAGAAAAAAGAATAACTATTTTACTAATCTATTATCTGTTTTTTTTACAGAATTATATATTTCTTTTACTTTCTGACTTTCTCCCTTTGGTAAAATAAGAAGACAGTCTTCGGTATCTACTATGATCATATCAGAAACGCCAATTCCCAGGGCCTTTTTGTTTCCAATGAAATATGAGTTGTTTGATTCGGTCCCCTCTAATTTTTGTATATGATCGATCTGAGTGGGATAACTTTGAAAATATCCAACCAATGAATCAAAAGACCCTAAATCTGTCCATTCAAACGCCGAAGGGATTGTTTTTATCTTACTACTTTTTTCAAAAACAGCATAATCTACACTTTCTTCAGGTATAGATAACATTGCTTTTTCATCAACCAAATTATTCTTAATAGTGCCTATTGCATTTTCACTGCTTTCAAAAATGTCTTTTCTGTATTTTTTTAACTCTTCTAGAAACACCCCCGCTTTAAAACAAAACATTCCACTATTCCATAAAAAATTTCCTGAAGCAAGAAATTCTTTTGCTGTTTTTGCATCGGGTTTTTCTCTAAAACTTATTACATCTTCGTTATTATATTCGATATAACCAAATCCAGTTTCTGGGGCTTTGGGCTCTATACCAAATGTTACCAAATAATCGTTCTTAGCAAGCTCAATTGCTTGGTTAAAGCAAGATTTATAAACATCCTTGTTTGTAATCATATGGTCGCATGGAGTAACAAAAAGAATGTCCTCTGGGTTTACCATAAACGACATCAGCGCTATTGCAGGAGCGGTATTTCTACCTACTGGTTCAACGATAAGGTTAGAAAAAGATTCTTTCACCTCACTAATCTGTTTGTTGGCTTCGGTGATTTGATGTTTATTGGTGATTAACAAAAACTCATCAACCAACTTCTTATTTCTATCAATTGTGTGCTGAAACAAGGATTGGCTATTAAAAATTTTCAAAAATTGCTTAGGTCGGCTCTCCCTTGAAAGCGGCCAAAGCCTAGTACCCGAACCTCCACTTAGAATAACGTTGATTATCTTACTCATTTAAACTTGAATTTATTTAATATAAATTTCTAAAAGTTCTATTGCTGCCCCACGAATTTCAATATGATCTAATGCTGCTGGAATCAATATCGTTTCGCCTTTTTTTATTGGTTCTTCGTTTTTATTTGCGGTAATACTTCCCTCTCCATCAACACACATATAAATTTTAAAGGAATCAATATTCGTATATGTTCTTTTAAGATACTTGTCTACTGTCAAATAGTTGGTAGTAAAATAATCGCATGAAGTGATTTCATTAGGAACGTTTTCATGAGTACTATAGTTTTGCTTATAATTATTGTTATAATTATAATCTAAAGCATCTATAGCCAGCTCTGTATGTAACTCCCTTTCATTTCCTTGATCGTCTTTTCGATCCCAATCGTATACTCGGTAGGTGATGTCTGAGGTTTGTTGTATTTCTGCAATAAGAGTTCCTCCCCCTATCGCATGTATGGTGCCTTCGCTTATAAAGTAGCTATCACCTTTCTTTACTTGTTCTTCGTTTAAGAGATCATGAATTCTTCTGTTCTCGAGAAATTCAGAATATTCTTCCTTTGACGTGTCTTTATTGAAACCCACAATTAGCCTGGCATTCTCATCAGCTTGCATTACATACCACATTTCGGTTTTTCCGAACGAGTTATGTCGTTTCTTTGCCAATTCATCATTTGGATGTAACTGAACAGATAAATCCTCTTTAGCGTCGATAAACTTTATTAATAAAGGAAACTGATTCCCAAACTCTTGATATACTTTTTTTCCTAGTAAGTCCTCTTTGTAATTCTTTATTAATTGTACCAAGTTTTCGCCTTGATAAGCGCCATTTGCAACAACTGAAATATCTTCATCGACTGTCGAAATTTCCCAGCTTTCACCTATATTTTCCTTATCTGAAGCTTTGTTTAACAATGTCTTCAATTTATCCCCTCCCCATATTTTCTCTTTGAGAATAGAATGAAATTTTATTGGATAAAGCATACTACTATTCGTTCATTAATTTTTCTAAAGAGTCTTGCCATCGTAAAACCCTCATATCTAAGGACTTTTCGATTTTCTCTTTACTTAAAACACTATATTTGGGCCTGGCTGCAAAAGTAGGATAATTATCTGTTTTTTCAAGTTTTATACCACCAAGTTTGCCTGAAAGCCTTAAAATTTCTTTTGCAAAATGATACCAAGTTGTTTCTCCTTGATTGCTATAATGATAAATACCATATTTTTTATTGTTTGATCGAATCAAACTAAGAATAAACGCTGCTAGATCATTGGCATTAGTAGGCGTACCGATCTCAGAATTCGTGATTGTGAATTGCTTTTCGATATTTGATTTTTGTAAAATAATCTTAAAAAAATTATGCCTATATTCAGAATACAACCACGAGGTTCGGATAATGAAGAATTTCTCAAGAATTTCTTGAATATACTTTTCTCCTAACAATTTAGACTTTCCATATTCATTGATGGGATTCGGAACATCTTCTTCGGTATATGGTGTTCTTTTTTTTCCATCAAACACATAATCTGTCGAAATATGAATAAGTATCGCATCATGTTTTTTACAAACTTCTGCAACATTTTTTGCGCCTTCGGCATTAATCAAAAATGCTTTTTTTGGTTCTTTTTCGGCTTGTTCTACATTGGTATACGCAGCACAGTTAATTACAACCTTAAAACCTTTTTCAATAAAAAGACTTTCTATCTTTTGTTTTTGAGTAATATCTAATTTTTTTGAATCTGCGAAATAGATTTCCAAATTATCATAATCACCCCCTATTTTCCTGATACACTGACCTAATTGGCCTCCTGCTCCAGTAACTAGAATCTGTATTGGGGTTCTACTGTTCATTAATTAGATCTTTTAGGAAAGGTAGCATATTATCTTTTGCAGACAACTTAATTTCTGAATCGTTTAATTTCCAGTCTATTGCCAAATCGGTATCATTATATCTAATTCCAGATTCTGAAGATTTATTGTAATAATTATCACATTTATACGAAAAAATCGAATAATCACTTAAAGTAACAAAACCATGGGCAAAACCTCTTGGTATATATAGCTGAAAATTGTTTTGATCATTAAGTAGGATTGAAAAATGCTTTTTAAATGTTTTTGAGTTTGGTCTTAGATCGACAACTACATCCAAAACTTCACCCCTAACGACTCTCACTAATTTTGCCTGGGCAAAACTTCCTTTTTGAAAGTGTAGGCCTCTCAGTATTCCTCTATGGGAAAAGGATTGATTGTCTTGAACAAAATCTACCTCGAAACCTATTTTTTCTTGAAATTCTTTTTGATTGAAGCTTTCAAAAAAGTAACCTCTGTTATCCTCTATAATCCTAGGTTTTATTATAAAACATCCTTCTAAAAAGGTAGATTCTATATTCATTTTTAATCTAATTGCAGTAAATATTTACCATAACCACTTTTTAAAAGAGGTTCGGCTAATTTAATGAGTTGTTCTTTATTTATAAATCCTTTTTTAAATGCGGTTTCTTCAATAGCACCTATCTTAAGGCCTTGTCGCTCTTCGATCACCTGTACAAATTGCGATGCTTGCATAAGTGAATTAAACGTTCCGGTATCAAGCCAGGCAGTTCCTTTATCTAATATGCTCACTTTTAATTTCCCTTTATTAAGATATGCATTATTAATATCGGTAATTTCCAATTCTCCTCTTTCACTTGGCTTTATCAATTTGGCAATTTTAATAACCTCATTATCGTAAAAGTAGATTCCGGGGACCGCATAGTTTGATTTGGAGTCTTTTGGCTTTTCCTGAATAGAAATTGCATTTCCATCCTGATCAAACTCAACAACTCCATATCTTTCAGGGTCCTGAACATGGTATGCATATATAATCCCTCCTTCGGGGTCGTTATTGCTTTCTAATAGATTTTGTAATCCAGAGCCATAAAAAATATTGTCTCCCAATATGAGTGCTACTTTATCCTGGCCTATAAAATTTTCTCCTATTAAAAAAGCTTCTGCCAGACCATTTGGTTTTTCTTGTACGGCATATTCAAACCTGCATCCATATTTTACACCATCTCCCAAAAGTTGTTTGAAAAGCGGTAGATCTTTAGGTGTTGAAATAATTAGAATTTCACGAATTCCGGCAGACATCAAAGTAGAAAGAGGATAATAAATCATTGGCTTATCGTACACAGGCATCAGTTGCTTACTAACTGCCAATGTCAAAGGATGTAACCTTGTTCCCGAACCTCCTGCCAGAATTATTCCTTTCATTTTATTTTTGTTATACTGTTATCAAGTAGCAAAGTTAACTAGAACAAGATTATGTTTTTTTAACTTACAGTCTTTTTAGTAAATTCAAGATCATCCTTCTTATATAAACAATTTGTTTTTCTAGATCAGTTTCTTTTGTAATATAACCTAGTCTAATCGAAATTTCTATCTGGGTTTCTAATTCTGATAAGGACCCTAAAGCAATATATAAAATCTAGATAGTTCTTTATTTCCTTTCCTGCCACAACCCTCCGATATATTTGAAGGAACAGAAACAGAAGCTCTTCTTAACTGGCTTACTAACCCATAAAGCTCTGATTGAGGAAAAACATCTGTTATTTTATAAATGTTTTCTACTAAAAGCATCGATTCTTTCCAAACTCTTAAATCTTTATGGGATTTTACCGGCGTTTCTTTTTTATCCTTTTCCTTCATAGGGCTTAGTAACTCATAACTTATTAACTGTTGTACTTTTCAAGATACCATTTTATAGTTTTTTCAATGCCTGTTTCGAAATTCTCATCTGCTTGCCAGCCTAACTCCTCCTCAATTTTTGTAGCATCAATGGCATATCGTAAGTCATGACCAGGTCTGTCTTTTACATAGGTAATTAACTCTTTGTAAGATTTTCCGTTTTTTCTCGGAAGCCTTATATCTATCAATTCGCAAATTTTTGAAGCAATATAATTATTATCACGTTCGTTTCTCCCTCCAATATTGTAAGTTTCCCCATACCTTCCTCTTTTGTACACCAATTCGATTCCTTTACAATGGTCTAGAACGTAAAGCCAGTCTCTAATATTTTTCCCATCTCCATAAATAGGGATAGCACTTTCAGCCAGGGCATTTCTTATAATGGTAGGTATTAATTTTTCGTCATGTTGCTTTGGACCATAGTTATTAGAACAATTGGTAGTAACCACATTGATGCCATAGGTATGAAAATAACTTCTTACAATAAAATCTGAAGAAGCCTTAGAAGCACTATATGGACTATTAGGGGCATACGGTGTTTTTTCCGAAAATAAACCCGTTTCTCCTAAAGTACCATATACCTCATCTGTGGATATATGATGAAATTTACTCTCTTTGTGTTCTTCTTTATGCTGATGAGGAGATGCTATCCAATGATTTTTTGCCACATCTAGTAATGTAAACGTCCCAAAGACATTGGTTTTTATAAATTCATCTGGATTTGCAATAGAATTATCCACATGGGATTCTGCAGCAAAATGAATAACGCCTTCAAAATTGTACTTCTCAAAAAGAGATTCAACCAAGTTTCGATCACAAATATCTCCTTTTACAAACGTATAGTTATTGTTGCCCTCTACTTCTGTAAGGTTTCTTAAATCCCCGGCATAAGTAAGTTTGTCTATATTAACGATATGTATTCCTGGATTCCTATCAATAAAATATGGAATAAAATTAGAGCCAATAAACCCTGCTCCACCAGTAACCAAAATATTGATCATAACTTACTTAATATATACCTCTAATAATTTCATATCCTTTTCAGCACTTTCAAATGAAAGGCTTTCAATTTTTGCAGGAATTAAAATGGTTTCTCCTGCAGAAATAGGCAAAGAATACTCTTTAGTATTAATAGTACCCTTACCTTCTACACACATTAAAATTCTAAAAGAATCATCTTGTTTACAATCCCTTTTAAAAACTGTATCTACATCTATAAAGTTAGTGGTGAAATATGGAATAGATATAATTTCATTGATTTGATTTGATTTTTTGCCATAAGACAATTTTAATTTTTTGCCTGTGCTAAAATCCAGTGCATCTATCGCCAAATCTGTGTGTAGTTCTCTTGAGTTTCCTTTTTCGTCTTTTCGATTCCAATCGTATACGCGATAGGTGATGTCTGAAGTTTGTTGAATCTCTGCTATTAATGAGCCTTTTCCTATAGCGTGTATTGTTCCAGAAGTGATTAAAAAACTATCTCCCTTTGAGATTCGTTCAAAATTTAGTAAATCAATTAATTTTCCTTCTTTAAGATACGATTGATACTCTTCTTTTGTTGTTTCTCTATTAAAGTCTACAATTATTTTGGCTTCATTATCAGCTTGAACCACATACCACATTTCGGTTTTACCATATGAGTTGTGTCTTTTTTGGGCCAACTCATCTCTTGGGTGGAGTTGAATAGACAAATCTTCATGGGCATCTATGAATTTGATGAGTAATGGAAACGTGTTTCCGAAGGCTTTATACACTTTTTCTCCTATCAGATCTCCCTTATACTTTTTGATTAGTTCACCTAGTCCTATTCCCTTTAAACTTCCATTTGATACTACAGAAACATTTCCTTGTATCGTAGAAATTTCCCAACTTTCCCCAATTTTAGTTGACGAAACAGGTTTACCGAGAATCGTTTTCAATTTATTTCCACCCCAAATTTTTTCTTTTAAAATAGGGTCAAACTTTAATGGGTATAGCATGAACTTGGTTCTACATTAATTCTTTCTTATATACTGGATAAAATGTTAATCTCTAAACCAATACTATTCTTCATTTACAAAACTTATCACCGATTTTGATAGATATCCTAAAAAGTATACTCCAGATACCAATCCAACCAGAATTAATGGTAATGTAAACATCATCCTCCCGCTAAGTTTCTTTCTTCTTGCGATAACACCGGTATTCTCAACAACTGTATATACTTCTTTACTTAATTCTAATGATCTTTCTTGATTACTGATTTGAAGTATTAATTCTTCTTTTCTTTTAAGCAGAGAAGCAATCGTTGGTGTTTCTGTTTCTGTAGCAAAAATAAATTTACTATCCTCAGCACCAGGGTTCTCACTCAAGTTTGTTAAATAATCATTTACAAATGTTAAAGATCTTTTATTCTGCTCAAGATTATTCTTGGTCAACTTTAATTGTAAATTTACCACTTTATTATAATGGGGGTTTGATTTTAAGTACTTCAAAATAACGTCGGTAATTTTACGATTGCTTTCATTTTTTTCGTCAAAAACAATTGAAAGCTTATGTTGTTTATAAAAGTTTCGGTATTTCCTCTCCTTTAATATTTTGTCATTATAATCTTCGGTAAAAGACTCCGTATCTTGTATCTTGTTTAAAACATCTTCAGGATTAATAATAGGCTCTAGCTCTATCATTTTAATATTTTCAACCTCTGCCACTTGCAACCCCAGACTTTCTACATAGTTTTCGTCCTTAAGATTGTCTTCTAAATCCTCAACAAAATCATAAATATATTCAACCGATTGGTACTTGGGTTCTATAGTTATCTCTTGTATCAAACTGTCTTTTTTACCTTTGTATTGATCCATGAAAAAACCCAAACCACCGCCTATCAGGGACAGTATTAAAAATAAAACGACTTTTTTCTTGAAGAATAAAACTATATCTACAAATAACCCTAGAAACCTCCTAAAAAAGCCCTTGATCATTCCGAAAAGTTGCATTAAATCTATTTCTTCACTTTGATTCTCTTGACTCATTTTTATCTTTCTTTAAATATTTGTTCTATTATTTTTTCTGTAATTAAATAGGTGGGTTTTACTCCTGTAGTCCCTAAACCTCCAGAAGCCAAAGTGCTTCCGGTTTCTAAAGGGTTATCTGAAGCATAATATGCATACCTTACTTTTACTTTTGTGCTAATACTACCCCGCAATTTTGAGGCCGACTGTATTGCTTTTTGATAATGTGCTCCTTCCATTTCCAAGCCAATCACATTCCATGTTGAATCATGAAAAAACTTCAGGATATCTCTGTTCTGTAAAGATGTTCCCAAAACCGTAATCATCGCACCATCATAAATATCGATTCCCTGACCTTCAAGATCTTTTTTTCTTAATTGATTCTTAAACGGATAATTATCTGCAGTTCCTTCAAAGACATGAGCAGAGGGAATCATGATATCTCCCTTTCCTCCTTCAAGAATGCCCGCTTTACCCATGATGGATATCGATTTCACATTTAAATGTTTTTTGGTCCCAGAAGCCAAGAGGTAGGGTTTCAAAAGCTCATCCATAGTTTCATAAGCTTGTTCGCCAAATGCATAATCCATCACTACAATAACCGGCTTTTCTGTGTCTTCTATGTCTAACATCAAATCGGCATGTTCTCCCTCATATTTTGATGTATCAAACAATTGAACATTAATATTTGCACCACTATGGTCTTCGATATAGGTCATTCCTTTTTGTAAGGCCAATTTGTTTACTCTTGCTCTTAGTCTATCATTTTTGTTATCACTAAGAGATTCATATATGTCAAAAGTGGTTTTGTTTTTTAGCTCTGTTTTTAGAGCTATTGGGGCAAATAATGTATTCATAACACTATGCATATTGGCACTTATGATATGAATCGGTCGTTCCAATAAATCTAGTTCTTCTAGTTTTTTCTTGATGGCATTAGCCCATATTTCGCCATGAATGTGATGTCCTAATCTTTCCCTTAACACGGGACTAAATGTAACAATACGCTTATTATCTTCTATGGACTCATCGATGGCCAATTTGCCCAACCAGTAGATAATATGCAAAAATCGTTCTTTATTTTCGGGACAAGAAAAATCTTCATAGATGGTAGAAACTTCTTCAAATGTTCTTCCCAATATGTTTGCCGTATGCGTAAGCGCAACTTCTCTTTCAGCTTTACTTAATTCTTTTTTGGTGCGAACGGCTTTTTCCAATTTTTCCCAATCGCGAGTTACATTTCCTTCTTCGTTAATCACGACTCTATTCATGATTTTATGCGATTCTATAAAAAGAAATGTCAGGTGCGTAAGAATATCATAAATTTCAGATCGACCCCGAGTAATTTCTATATTCATTTGTTCCTCGTCGATTCTATAACAATTTCTTCGACGTTTTGGAGGAACAATAGCTTTAAAATGAGAGTTTTTATAGCCTTCTTCACTCGTAAGGTTTATATACCTACATTCTTCGATCCCATAAGGTAATCGATCAATAACATAAAGTAATCCATTTAATTCTACCTTTTCTTCGGCAACAGATCCATAAATTTCAGGTCTCAGAATTAATAAAGCCTCCCTTAGCGTCTCTCCCGATACTCCCATAGGTTTATAGAACCCACGGTTAAATAAATGACGCATGGTAATATACATGCGTTCTATCGCACTCGAACTTTCTTGAGCACGTGTTCGTCCTTGTAATATAAGATTTGCCATAAATTTTTCGTAGCAAATATAGCTTATTTGTTAATCATAGCAGTAAGAGCATCTGCAATTTTTCTATCGTTAGATAGTCTGGGAAGTTTATTTTGTCCTCCTAATTTCCCAATAGATTTCATGTAATCGTTAAATCCGTTTTTGGGAACAATAGTTATTTTGAGAGGTCTTAAAATTTTTCCTTCAATAAGATCATCATAATACGTGTTTTGACCTCGAAGGGCATTATCAATTTCTTGAGACAAAGCTCCTATATTCTCCGGAGTGTCTTGAAATTCAATAAACCATTCATGATAAGGCAAGTCTCCTTCTGTTGGATTTACCTGAGGGGCCACAGTAAAGTCATTAACCATGGCCCCAACTGCATCTGCTCCTTCTTTAAGGGCTTGATCCACCTCTTTGCCAATTACATGTTCTCCAAATGCCGATATAAAATGTTTTATTCGACCCGAAACTACTACCCTATACGGTGAAGTGCTTGTAAACTGTATTGTATCCCCAATATTATATGCCCATAATCCCGCACTGGTGGATATTAATATTACATAATTAATTCCTACCTCAACCTCGGCTATCGTGAGCCGTTTGGGGTTTTCGTTAAAAAACTCATCGGCCTTTACAAATTCATAGAACATCCCAGAGTCCAGTTGTAAAAGCATTCCTTTTTCTTTTTGGCTGTCCTGAAACGCAAAAAAACCTTCAGATGCCGGATATAATTCTATCCCGGCAACTTTTCTACCGATCAGTTTTTCGAATGTGCTTTTATAAGGTTCGAAATTTACCCCTCCGTAAATGAATAATTCAAAATTCTTAAAAAGGTCTCCTATCTTTTTATTGGTTTTTTTCTGAAGTTTTTCAAAATACATCTGTACCCAAGGCGGAATCCCGCTTATGATCGTCATGTTTTGATCTACGGTCTCTTCCACGATTGCATCTACTTTTTCTTCCCAATCCTCAATACAGTTGGTCTCCCAGCTTGGCATTCTATTTCTTTGTAGGTATTTGGGCACATAATGTGCTACAATGCCCGAAAGTCTGCCCAACATTATCCCGTTTTTCTCATCCATTTCTGGACTTCCTTGCAGGAATATCATTTTGCCATCGACAAAACCGGCATTTCCAGTTTCTTCTATATAACATAAAATCGCATTACGGGCAGCATTAATATGTGTTGGCATAGATGCTGCGGTAAGTGGAATATATTTGGCACCACTGGTTGTTCCAGACGTTTTTGCAAAATACAATGGTTTTCCTGGCCAAAGTATATCTTTTTCTCCATTAACAACTCGGTCTACATAGGGCTTTAATTGCTCATAATCTCTTATGGGCACTCGCTCTGCAAAATCTGAGTATGTTTTTATATTCTGAAAATCATGGTCCTTGCCAAATTGAGTGTTTTTGGCAGTTTCTAACAAATTTTTAAAGACTTTTTCCTGAGTTTTAAGAGGGTTAGAAGCCCATTTGTTTATTTTTTTTCGAATGCGCTTGGCAAAGATCTTCGCTCCTAGTGCTTTTAAAGACATAGTTATTGTTCAAAATCGATAAAGTTGGATGGATCTGTAGGAAATCCATCTCTCCATAATTCAAAATGCAAATGCGGGCCTGTAGACAACTCACCGGTAGAACCTGCAGTTGCAATAACCTCTCCTGATTTAACTTGCTCACCTTGTTTCTTGGTGAGCGAAGCATTATGCTTATAAACTGTAATAAGGTTGTTGCTGTGTTTTAAAATTATCACATGACCAGTTTCTGCAGTCCATTCAGAAAAAATCACAGTTCCCGAAGAAGCCGCTTTTACCGGAGTATCCTTGGGCACGGCAACATCAATCCCATAATGCTTTTCGGAAACACTATATCCCGATGTAATGTTTCCTTTTACCGGAGGAAATAACGTGAAATCGGTACTTGATTTTTCGTTTTCAAACAAACTATATCTGTCCTCTTTGGAAACCTCTTCTCTAAGCTGAATGTCTTGTTCTGATGGTGCCAGGTCTATTTCTTCCGGATTCAACTTTTGAGATTGTATCGCAGAATCAAGATCAAACTCTACCGTTTTTACATCGCCTGTCAATACTTTTCGAATGGATTTATAGTATTCTTGATTTATATTAATCACCGACTCTAACGAGTCTGTTGTCGAAGCAAGTTGCGTGGCTCTCAAGTTAAGCGATGTCGAAGAATACCCAGGGATATATTCTCTAAGCGGAGTAAATGCAATCAAAAAGGTAGTTCCGGCTACCAAAAGTATACCTGTGATGGTAACCATTACGAAAACATTGAGCCTGTTGAGTTTAAACGAAATACGCTCCTCAAAAGTATCTTCATTAAGAATTACCAGCCGATACTTATTAAGCAGCTTTTTGGTAATTTTCTTTTGTTCTTTGTTCTTTTTTGCCATAGGTTTAAGACACAAATATACGCAATCTGCCAATATTAAAGCACAACGTCTTTTAGGTTTAATTCGTCTATAAAAACCAAAAAAATGTGGTCATGCAAGTTTCAAGTTCACCATGTATCCTTTGATAAATCTAATATTGATGCTCGTCTACAAGAGAATATATCTCTTTTATCTAGTTAAAGATTGCATAAATTATGTCGGTTTTGTCATTTCTTGTTAACTTTGTAACTTAATAATAGTTAGATCATGATATCATCAAGTATATTTTTAGGAATGATAGGCCCTTGGCAAATCGCTTTAATTGTAATCATTGTATTGCTTTTATTTGGAGGAAAGAAAATCCCTGAGCTAATGAGAGGTCTTGGAAGCGGTATTAAAGAATTTAAGGATGCTTCAAAAGAAGATGAAGATCCAAATCAAATTGATGAGAAAAAATAATTTCTGAAATCAAATGTAATATGCAACCCCAGCTGTCTAGAGACAACTGGGGTTTTCTTTATTGGTTTTGTATCCTAGTTGGGCAACACTTACTACAATCTGTCACTAATATTCAACAATTCGAGATTAAAAGCTTTTTGAATTATACAGAATACTGGAGTTTTGAAAAATAAATCAATAAAATAGATATTAAATCTTATAAATGAAATTAAAAATATTTGCGACAATCGGACTTATTTTTCTAATTCTAAATCAAGTAATGCTTTTAGGAGGTCATGAGTTTATTCAAAATCAACAACCAATTGATTACGCACATTGGCTGTTATTAATTGGAGCATTATTGTGTTTATCCTTAAACTATATCTTTTCAGATAATATTTTTAGTAATGTAGCAACAATTTTAACTTCATTGGGAATTGTTGCTCTAATCGGACAGTCAACAATTGATTTCTTATGGTGGAGTTATGGAACCGATTTTAAAGGAATGGATAAATTAACAACTCAAATAATGGAACGACCATCAATTCGAATTCCATTTATGACTATTGGGCCTGCTCTTTTCTATTTTGGATTAGCAACTCACGCAGGAAAATTTATACGAACTCATCCATTATGGCCAATTTTAACTTTTATCGGAGTTATTGGAATTGGATTAGGCGCATTTACTTTTGACAGCAGAATACTTATTGTCTTAGGTCATATTTTATTAACATTAGGTCTTGTAGTATTGATTTTAAAAAAAGAAAGTGCTCCCCCAATTGTTTCGGAATAAAAAAACATTGCACGACACTATATATTACACCTTAAATTTGTTAATCAATTAGAGATAACTGAATCCTTTTCCTGCTTAGGTCTACATCGATAACCGTTACCATAAGATGTTGATGTAATTGCACAACAGCGTTTACATCGCTAATGTATTCGTTGGCAAGTTTTGAGATATGAATCAATCCGCTTTCTTTGATTCCTATATCCACAAAACAACCAAAATTGGTGATATTATTTACAATCCCCGGTAGTTTCATTCCCGTCTTTACATCTTCAATCGTTTTTACATTGGGATCAAATTCAAAAACGGTCACTTTTTTTCTTGGATCTACTCCTGGCTTTTCGAGCTCTTTTACAATATCGGTAAGCGTTGGTAAACCCACCTCATCGGTAATGTAATTTTGTAATTTGATCTTTTTGATGGCTGCTGCATTTCCTATCAAATCGGTTAATGGCACTCCAGCATCTTTTGCCATTTTGGAAACCAATTGATATCGCTCTGGATGTACCGCCGAGTTGTCCAAAGGATTTTTGGGACCGGTAATTCTAAGAAATGCCGCGGCTTGTTCGAAAGCTTTTCCTCCTAATCTTGGTACTTTTTTAAGTTCGTCCCGGGATCGCAATGCTCCATTTTCCGATCGGTAGGCTACAATATTCTCAGCTAGTTTTTCTCCAATACCCGATACATAACTCAATAGGGGTACACTGGCTGTGTTTACATTAATTCCTACACTATTTACACAACTCATTACCACAGTATCCAATTCATTTTTGAGTTTGGTTTGATCTACATCATGTTGGTATTGCCCCACCCCAATGGCTTTTGGGTCTATTTTCACCAATTCGGCAAGGGGATCTGCCAGTCTTCTTCCTATAGAAACGGCTCCTCGAACCGTAACATCATAATTTGGAAATTCTGCCCTGGCTATTTTGGATGCCGAGTATACAGACGCACCACTTTCATTTACCATAAAAACCTGGATGGCGGTATCAAAAGGTATTTTTTTGATAAATGCCTCTGTTTCTCTTGCCGCAGTACCATTTCCGATACCAATTGCTTCGATTTTATAGGCATTAACCAGAGATCTTATTTTTTTGATCGCATTTGTAGTTTCTCGCTGCGGAGGGTGCGGATATATGTTTTCGTTATGAAGTAAATCCCCTTGCTCATCAAGGCAAACCACTTTACACCCCGATTTAAAACCTGGATCGAGGGCCAATATTCTTTTCTGCCCAAGTGGCGAAGCCAAAAGAAGTTGTTTTAAATTCTGAGCAAATACTTTGATCGCATTATCGTCTGCTTTTTCTTTGGCTTGATTAAGTACTTCAGTAGAAATTGCAGGAGTCAATAATCGCTTATACGCATCAGAAATTGCCAAAAACATATGATCTGTACAAGCCTCGACATTGGTTTTGATCATTACACCATCAATAATATCGAGGGCATCATCTTCGGGAACCGAAATTTTGACTCTTACAATCTTTTCATTTTCGGCTCTTAGAATTGCTAGTAATCTATGCGATGGACATTTGTGCAAAGGTTCATCCCAATCAAAATATTGTTGATATTTCTGAGCTTCTTCTTCATCTTTTTTGGTTTTTACTACCACTGAAGCGATACTTGCCTTTCGCTGAAATAATCTGCGTAGCCTGTTTCTCACTTTTTCATCTTCATTGATCCATTCTGCAATAATATCTCTGGCACCTTGAAGCGCTTGCTCCTCATTTTCAATAGTCTCATTAAGATATTTAGATGCTACAAAAAGAATCTCTTCTTCTTTTTGCTGCATTATAATTTTTGCCAGGGGCTCTAATCCATGTTCCTTGGCTACAGAAGCTTTGGTTTTTCTTTTTTTCTTGTACGGCAGATATAAGTCTTCTACTTGCGTAAGCGTTTCGGCCTGCTTAATTTTATTTTCAAGTTCTGGAGTTAAGGCTCCTTGCTCCTTTATGGTCGACAGTACGCTTTCTTTTCGTTTTTCGAGTGCTTCAAAGGCCGTTTTGTATTTTACAATCTCACCAATTGCCACCTCATCGAGATCTCCTGTCATCTCTTTACGATAACGGGCAATAAAAGGTATAGTGGCTCCTTCATCTAGAAGAGCAACAGTCTTGGTAATCTGTTTTTCTGAAACAGGAAGATGTTTGGCGATATAAGAAACGGTATTCATAAATTTATTTTTAGAATCGCTAAATATAATGCCAAAAACGAAGGTTTATTTTATATACTCAAGAAAGTTTTCTACAAATTTGTGTTGTACTAAACTTATTATGTCATGCTGAATCTATTTCAGCATCTCACATTAATTGAGAAACTGATTTTTGCGAATGGGATACTGAATCAAGTTCAGGCTGACAAGTATATTCCAAAGAATTATGAGCTTTTAATAAAATATTACTCAAATTTAAGTGACTTAATGATCGCCTCAAGTTCGAACATATTGTCCCTTTTATTTACTGAAGGTGCAAAAACAAAACCTTCTAGAACCATTAATCGATTATTGGGTACATCTTCGACTGCATAGTTCACAAATGGACCCGCCATAAATCGATCTTTGATCTCCCAGGTACCTTTGGTTTCAAAAGTAAAACGGCCATCCAGAGTAGTTTCATAGAGATAAGGCGCATAGGCCTCTTCGGTCACAAAGTTGCCTACATCGGTAGGGATTTTTTTTGCGCCTATTGAATCTCTCATTTTTATAATGCTGGAAACCGTATTAGAATCCTTGGTGATTGTTCCTAATGGAAGTTCGTAAATCATAAGATTCATACTTCCCTGTGGGATATCTTTTCTAATCCAAAAGAATTTATCTTCTTCTATCGCTATACGATACGCAGTAGGAATTTTTAGTGTAATTCCCATTTTTTCAGGAAGTTGTGGGATTTTTTCCAGAGATTTTCTGATTCGTTTCTGTTTCTCTTTGGTCTCGGTCATTTTGTACTTTGAAATGATCGTTTCGTAATTTTTTCGAATCAGATCAATAATTTCATTTTCAGTACCAGAAATTACGGCTCCTAATTGCGGAGTAGCATATTTATTTTCTAAGGTTGTAAAACCACCTTGTCCTCCTCTTTTAATCCAAAGAAAGGTTCTATTCTTTCTCGCTAGACCCGAAAAGGCTTCCTTGGGCATCTGCCTCATCGAAAATAAAGGTTCCTCTTGCGGGAGCCCTGGTACTTCTGCGCCAAAATATTTGCGAATGGTATCACCAACTCTTCCCTTCCATAGATTATTATCTACAACAACAGAAAGTTCATTTATCTTACCAACCGAATGGGCCATGGCACCACTAGATTTGGTTTTTTTATCCTTCTTGGTTTCTGTACAGCTTACCAGACATAGTAAACAAATGATTGCGAGAGATAATTTTTTCATACGATATTATTTGCGGTTATGATTTTGAAAGCCTGAGTTTCATACCAGGTTTTATACCGCTACCGCTAATATCGTTCCAATTTTTAAGATTTTCGACAGAAATGCCTTTAAATTTTTGTGAAATGCTCCATAACGTATCCCCAGACTTCACAATATACATCTCTCCGCTACTAGTAACTGCCTTGGGTTTTGATGCTACACTACTTTTTTGTGGCCGGTTGACTACGGGTCTTCTTGGATAAATTGTAAGTCGTTGACCAATCCTTAGATTATTCGTGCGCAATCCATTCCATTTTTTAATACTGCTTACTCTTACGCCATATCTTCTTGCAATTTTGCCGAGATAATCTCCACTACGTACCCGATATCGAATTCTATCATTGGCCTCAAAGTATTTTGGTAATGGTTTTTCTCGTTTATCAAATTCGGCCTGTGCCAATGTATAGATTTTATCTTCATTGGCTACAAAGGTGCCCACTTTATCCAATGGCAAACGCAAAACGTAGTCTTCATCTTTGATAAAGGGAATGATATCCAATTTATACGATGGATTTAAAAACTGTAACTCTTCGACATCGATATTTATGTATTCTGACACTTGATCTAGTGTGATCATTTGTTTCACTTTGATCGTATCTGTTTCAAAATAGGCAAATTCTGGTTTTCTAGGTTTAAAACCATGCTTGTCTGCATATTCAAAAATATACATGGTTGCCAAAAAAGCTGGTAAATATCCTGCCGTTTCCCTAGGTAAATTGTGTCTGATATTCCAATAATTGGTATAACCACCACTGCGTCTTATCGCTTTGGTCACATTACCTGGTCCAGAATTATAGGAGGCAAGGGCCAAATCCCAATCGCCAAATATTTGATACAGTTTGGCTAGGTATTTACAGGCTGCTTTGGTTGCCATAATGGGATCCATGCGTTCGTCTACATAAGAGCTTACTTCTAGTCCATACATTTTACCTGTACCAAACATAAATTGCCACAGGCCTGTTGCTCCTACCCTTGATTTTGCTCTTGGTTTAAGAGCTGATTCTACAATAGCCAGATATTTTATCTCTAAGGGTATGTTTTGATTGTCTAATTCTTGCTCAAAAAGAGGAAAATAAAACTCGCTAAGCGCCATTAATCGTTCTAGATGCTCATGGCGATTCTTCAAATAGTTCTTGATCACACTTTCTAGTGAAGGGTTATACTCTACATTAAAAGGCGTACGTGCGTTAAGCTCTTTTAGTCTTGCCTTAAGTGTATCGGTAGGAAGATCGACATACTCTACAGGCTGATATTCTAACTCGGTAACCGATTTATAAATAGTGTCGAACAAGCTTGAGTTGTATAATTCTTGCTTCCAAAGAGAATCCAACTTGGACATTTTTGGATGGTCCTGAGCAATGTAAATCAAACTATCCTTTACGCTAGTCGAAGTAACTGTTGCCGTTTGCAGTTCACTCCCTACGGTTCTAATCACTTGGGTGGTGTCTATTACCTGAATGGTATCTTGTTTTAACTCCAGGTTTTCTTTTAAAAGGATTTCTTTGGCAGTATTTTCTTCTGAAGTTGTTTGTGCAGTAACTTCCTGTGCGATTAGTGATGTTGAAACCAATGCAAAAGAAAAAAAGAATAAAAACCGGTTTTTCATTTCAAGAACTGTTTACTTAAATTTATTTTTTTCGGGAATTTTGGGGTAAAAAAGTGTCGTTTTTAACACCTTATCAACAATACGATAGCGAAAATCGCATTTTTTTTCTAAAATCCAAAAGATCAACGCGTTAAAAACGCAAAAAAACCGGTTAAAAAGACCGGTTTTCTAATATTCTTACAAAAAATGTAGTATTTCTTACAGGTTATCAACAATGTGCTCGCGCCAAGTATTAGTATCTACAACATTTTATTAAGGTTTCTTCTCCTTGGGGAGAGGAAATTATTATTTTTCTATTGCTGCAATTCCTGGCAATGTTTTACCTTCCAAACTTTCTAGCATCGCTCCTCCTCCTGTCGATACATAGCTTACTTTATCTCCAAAACCAAATTGTTTTACGGCGGCTACTGAGTCGCCCCCACCCACTAGAGAAAATGCGCCATTTTGTGTTGCCTCTGCAATTGAATGCCCTAATGAAATAGTACCTTTGGCAAAGTTTTCCATTTCAAAAACACCTAGGGGTCCATTCCAAAGTATGGTTTTTGACTTCAAAATTACCTCATGAAAGTTTTTAAGCGTTTCGGGTCCTGCATCAAGTCCTTGCCACCCATCTGGGATTTCATTTACTGCAATCACTTTGGTATTTGCGTCATTATCAAAAGCATCAGCTCCTAATACGTCAACAGGTAAATGTATCTCTACTCCTTTATCTGAGGCTTTTTTAAGGATCTCTAATGCCAATTCTTGCTTATCATCCTCACAAATCGAATCACCAATTTGTCCACCCTGTGCTTTAATGAAAGTATATGTCATACCACCCCCAACGATCAAATGATCTACTTTATCAAGGATGTTTTCGATAATGGTAATCTTTGATGATACTTTGGATCCTCCCAACACAGCTGTAACAGGTTTTTCACCACTTCGTAAAACTTTATCGATACTTTCGATCTCTTTTGCCAATAAATTTCCAAAAGCTTTATTCTCGGGAAAAAACTGCGCTACAATTGTAGTCGAGGCATGTGCCCTATGTGCTGTACCAAAAGCATCATTTAAGTATATATCTCCTAACTTTGATAACTGTTCTGCAAAGGCAACATCCCCTGCGGTTTCTTCGGCATGAAATCTTAAGTTCTCTAACAGCAAAACCTCACCTGGGTTTAGTGCAGCAACTGCATCTTCGGCCTCTTGCCCAACACAATTGTATACAAACTTTACCTGCACACCCAAAACTTCAGAAACCTTATCAACGATGTGCCTTAGAGAAAACTCATCCTGTACTCCCTTGGGTCTTCCTAAGTGCGACATCAAAACGGCACTTCCACCATCTTCCAAAACTTTAATTATTGTAGGTTTTGCCGCTTGGATACGTGTATCATCGGTTACCTCAAAATTTTCGTTCAGGGGCACGTTAAAATCTACTCGAATTAACGCTTTCTTATTTTCAAAATTAAAATCGCTGATTGTCTTCATTTTACTGTGTTGGTATTAAGCAAACGAAAATAATTTTATTTCCTTAAAAAACACCTCGATTTGGTTAAAAAAATCTACGAAAACGATGGTAATTTTTCACTTTTATTGATTTTTTAGAAAAAGTCGTTTTTTGCTAGAAATATGATAGTGGTAGATTTACGTAATTTCTGAACTCTGATTGTTTTGCATTTGGCGTAATCAAAAGCCTTGAAGCTGTCAACCAATAAAAACCAAATCCAACTAAAAACTTGCACTGATTAATTATACCCGATAAGGAGGCTCAAAATTTGTGTTACAGAACTCAATTCTTTCTTTTATTTTTTTTAATCGCTCTCGGGTTACATTGTATTCTGCACCGTTTTTCATTCTAAAAATGTATTTTTCGTTTTCCCAGAATGAATAATCCTTAAAAAAAAGAAGGTTAACTATGGTTGATCTATTGATTTTTATAAAATTATGGTCCAGTTTTTCCTCCAGTTCTGTAAGGTTCTTAGTAATTTGATACTTCATATTCTCTATGTTTACCATATAGTTTGATCCCTCTTTGACGATCGAAATTACCTCTGAGCTACTAATCAACCTTTCCCCTTTTTCAGTTTTAACTTTTAACGTAATATTGTTAAGCTGGCTTTTAATTTTTTGACTATTTATTTTCAGGCCAGATATTATTAAACTAGTTAACCACAAAACACTGCTTAGCAAAATAGGTATTAAATATGCAAAATAGATTTTAGAATTGATAAAGAAATAAGAATCCAAATAGCTCAAATTATCACGCTGCAATATTAGTAAATGATAAAAATATCGAATCGTTGTCGTTACCGGGGCTATTACAAAATATACGAGAAGAAGCAACGGAATAAATTTCAGAAAAAGCAATACAATACTTTTTGCCGATAATTCAACATTTTGAAGTTTAAACTTTGATGCATAATGCATCATCGATATTGCAATAATGTATGTAGTGAGGAATTCTATCAAAAGTTGGTCTATAAAAACAAACTGCAATACATTAAACCAACTGAAATCATCCTTAGATGTCCATTCAATATTTGCAGGGTGTAAATAAAAAATGCTTAATACAATCAACATAGTTATCGAAGTGATGATAACGATACTCTTTATGGATATCAAGTTTTCAAACTGAAGGGTAATTGTTTTGGGTTTCATAAGAACAAACATTTCAGTCTTTAAAATTATCCCTTTTTCAGAAACTATTTTAGGTGTTTGGGACCAAATTAAGTTAAAAACAAACTTCCCATAAATATATTAGTGCGAGGTTTCGCATATAAAATCAAACCAGTTAAAGATTTTGAATTCAGGAATCATATAAAATGGTACTTAAGTATGAATAGTATTTCTGAAACATTTTGCTAATTGCAATCACATCATAAAATATATTATTATGGAATTGGGAATATTTTCACTTAGTCTAGCGGTTAAAAATATAGAAGAATCTGTAGCTTTTTATGAACATTTAGGTTTTACCATTATAGATGGCGGACATATTAACGATAGTTTTAAGGACACCCCTACTCAAAAATGGCGCATTTTGAAACATTCATCATTAAAGCTAGGATTGTTTCAAGGAATGTTTGAGCAAAACATACTGACTTTTAATCCTTCAAACATCCTAAGCATTCAGGAAAGTTTAAAAGAAAAGCATGTTAAACTCATAAAAGAAACCTCACCCAATGAAACAATGAAGTCTGTTGTTTTTTCAGATCCAGATGGCAACCAAATCATGCTTGACCAACACTAAATGATATACAACCGTTATTACATATGCTTATGACTACACATTATGCATCTCTCATGATAGCCTATAGTGCTGCTGCTTTATTATGGCTTCTCTTCAATCGTTTTTTCGGAAATAGACTTTGGAACAAACCTGTTGATTACCAACCCGAAAAACCATATATAGATTTTATTTTTGCCAGCATTGCAATACTGGCAATACTTGGTATTGGACAACTTTATATTAATGGAATGTTACTTCCCAATAAAAATAAATTACCCATAATAGATGCTATAAATCAAGCATTTATCTTTTCGCCCACTTTGATTCTGGTATTTTTGCGCAAAGATTCATTAGATAGCATTTGGCTACCAAAGGCAAACATTATAATTCGTATTGGTATTGGACTATGCATTGCTATGATATCCCTAATTATCTATTGGATTGTTAGAGAAAATGCCACCCCTTTGGGAAAGATGATGCTCAATATATATAACCCCAAAAACATATCCGAGCTTACTCAAGTATTTATGGAAGACATTACAATTGCTATGATATTTGTACGGCTTTCCAAATGGATTGGGAGTTCATGGACCATAGGAATTGTTGCTATTCTGTTTGCTGCTGGCCATATTCCCAGTATGATCGCAGACGGATATTCTCTTGCCGAACTTGGCAGTTTGATCCTAGATACTGCTATCGGGGTAGTAATTCTTTCTGTAATAAGTAGATCCAAAGATGTTTGGTGGTTCTTTTTGGTTCATTTTACCTTAGATATGACACAATATTTTGGCAGTACTTTATAAACTAAATATACGATACTCATGAACAATTATTCGATTTATCACGATTTGCATATCAATGCTCATATAAATAAAGTTTTTGATGCCATAACCAACCCAGAGCACCTTATTAATTGGTGGCCACTACGCTGTACAGGTACTCCTGAAACAGGAGAAGTTTACAATCTTAATTTCACCGACGATTATGATTGGTACGGGAAAGTAATCAAAGCCGAAGCAAACAAGAGTTTTCATATTAAAATGACAAAATCAGATAAAAACTGGAATCCTACCTCTTTTGGTTTTGATTTGGAAAAATCTGAAAATGGTGTAGTGCTTAAGTTTCAGCATACAGGGTGGTTATCCTGCAATGATGAATATAGACAATCTTCATACTGTTGGGCTATACTGCTACAGGGATTAAAAAATTACATCGAAAAAAATGTCATCATTCCTTTTGAAAAAAGAGCATGAAATGATTATGAGAAAAATACAATTCCTTTTTCTGATTCTTGGCGTTTTTTGTCTTAGCTGTTCTCCAGATATTAGAGAACAAAAAACTGTTTTCGCCAACAAACCCGAGAATGCAAAGATAATCGTTACCGACATAGATTTGTTCTGGAAATCGTTTGACAAACTTATGAAGGATACTCTTACAAATCCTTTTGAAAGTTATATAAAATATGGAAGCCCGGGAGTCCAAAACTTTATAAATGACCAACGTATTGTAAGCGCCCATGAGCTAAAAAAACTAGTGCTATCAGAAAAAGAATACTATCAAAAAGTTAGACCTTCTACCCATAATGCAAAGGATTTCAGCAAACAGATTAAAGCTTCTTTTTATGCCCTGGAATATCTTTATCCCGATGCCATATTTCCTCCTACCTATTTTTTAATAGGAAGAACGACTTCGGGAGGCACAGCATCTGATGCTGGTTTAAGTATTGGAATAGAGATTTTCTCAGATAACCAAATTAGCACAGAATATGGGAGGCCAAGTTTAGATTTAGACCTACTTCCATTTTTGGTCTCTCATGAAATCATTCATTTTATTCAACTTGATGATAAATCTGACGACAGCCTGTTAAAGCATTGTATACGAGAAGGTGCAGCAGACTTTATTGCCGAAATGATTGCCGGTGAGCAAGTAAAATATTGCAATGGTCCAAATGTTTATTCCTATGGAGAAGCCAATCTTAAGCGATTACTAAAAGAATTTGACAACAATAAAAATAGTTCAAACCTATCTCCCTGGTTATACTCTAAAACAAACGATGGTAGACCCCAGAACCTGGGATATTGGATAGGATATAAAATTGTTGAGTCGTATTATAATCATCATCCCAATAAGAAAAAAGCCATAAAAGAAATTCTAAACATTAAGAATTACACAAAATTCTACAAACAATCTAAAATTGAAAATCAAATACACTAATGAAAAAATATAGTATTCTATTAGTAATATTAATTACAAACAGCTTTTTCGGCTATTCACAACTATCATTAGAACTGGATCTGTCTAATGCCCAAAAAACTATTGAAGTTTTGAAAAACAAGACGTTCTCAGAAAGCCAAACAATTACTTTAGCGCAATTAGGAAGTTCGAAAGCATTATTGAAAAAACTGAATACAAAGGATAGTACTATGATAGAAACTATTAAAAAAGTACAATCTGGTTCAGGATCTCTTAATACCATTGAACAAAAATTTCAATATAATGCTATCATAAAAGACCTAGATCGCTTGTCTGGTTTTATCAAAGAATTGCAATCAAATCTCGGGATTATTGAAACAAAACTGAAAAAATCTTTGCAAATATTTATCCCTTCAAACAAACATATTACGATTAAAATCATAGGCATTGTCGGAGGAAATTCAACAGGTTATACATTTGGTGACGGAAACACTTTTCATATTTCACTACACCATATGAATAATGATTTGGACTATTTTTTTATGATTTGTAAACATGAGTTATTTCATAATCTACAGGCCATCTGGTCTCAAGACGAAAAAATCAGAAATACCCTTGAAAAAACCAAGGATAGTTCACCTGATTATTGGACATACTTTTTATTTAATGCTCTATATCTTGAAGGTAGCGCAACGTATCTCGACGATTTAAAAACCATCAAAGAAACCAAGGCCAATAAAAGTTGGTTGGATCGGTATAAGGACAATGAGAAAAGAGAAAAGTTTATATTTTGGATGTTCGACAGACTTATGGTAGATTTTCAAAAAAGCCATTCGCAAAAAAATGTAAATAACTTCTACAACACTTTTTTTACTACCAACATTGATGAAATAGGTTATTATCTGGGAAGCGCCATTACTACCTATATATTAAAAAATAAACCCAAAACAGATCTGATCACCTACATGAAAGCCAGTCCTTTACTTTTAGTTTCAGATTATATTAATCTTTCAAAAAATGATGATACTGCTCCTTATCAATTTTCAGAAGAATTCGAAAAAATAGTATCTCAGTTATCTGTCAAGGTAAATAATATGTCCAATTAGAATATAAGGAAATTAACCAAAATCTTATCCTATATCTAAAACCCGAGCAATCTATATTGTTTCACTACAGGTGAGTTCATTATATTTGCCTATGCTATTTTCAGAAATTTTAGGCCTAAAACATATCAAGAGTTACTTGACTACCAGTGCAGATCGCAAGAGGATTCCACATGCCCAACTTTTTGTGGGACCTAATGGAAGCGGGACCCTGCCAATGGCCATAGCATATGCACAGTACATTCTGTGTCAAAACCAAAATGGAGAAAACACCGAAGGTGTCCAGGCCTGCAATATAAAATTTGACCACCTGGCTCATCCCGATCTTCATTTTGTCTATCCTGTAGCGGTAAACGATAAAATAAAAAAGCATCCAACTTCTGATCAATTTGCAGAAGAATGGAGAGCTTTTGTAAAGGATAATCCCTATGGAAGTATTTTTGATTGGTATATCTCTTTGGGAATTGAAAAGAAACAAGGTCAAATAGGTGTTGATGAAGCTCACGAGGTTGTAAAAAAGCTATCTCTTAAAAGTTATGAAGGAGGTTATAAAGTGATGTTGATATGGATGGCCGATAAAATGAATATTGCCGCGTCAAATAAGCTTCTAAAGTTAATTGAAGAACCACCAGAAAAAACCATATTTATTCTTATTACTGAAGATGAAGAGCAACTCATACAAACTATACGATCTCGATGCCAGGTATTGCACTTTCCGCCTTTAGGAGAGCAAGTGATTAAAGAAGCACTTCAGAAAAATGAAAATATTGGTGATAGCGAAGCTCAAAAAATAGCGCATCAGGCTGATGGTGACTATAGCAAAGCATTACACTTGTTGCATCATGATGGCGGTGATGAGCAGTTTGAAGAATGGTTTATACAATGGGTGCGTACAGCATTTAGAGCCAAAGGAAACAAGTCTGCAGTGAATGATCTTATTACCTGGAGTGAATCTATTGCTGGTGCTGGCCGTGAAACCCAAAAACGGTTTTTAAACTATTGCCTTGATTTTTTCAGACAAGCTATGTTACTTAATTATGGAGCCAAAGATTTGGTTTTTCTAGAGCCCAGCACGAATGGTTTTAAGCTCGAAAAATTCGCCCCGTTTGTTCATGGTGCCAACATTATGGATATCTGCAATGAACTACAGGAAGCTGCCTATCATATTGAACGAAATGGAAATGCAAAAATCATTCTTACCGACCTTTCTATTAAGCTCACTCGTTTGCTTCATAAAAAAAGCGCTTAGTAATTAATTCAGACTTTCAAAAACAAGTCATAGCATTTTCAAATCTTATTCTATATTTGAGGTACTAAACTCTTCATCTATGGATAATTTTATGACTCACATTGTCGCAATTACAATCTTATTATTTCTTTTGATCACATTTTTGCAATCTGGTATTGATAAACTAATAGACTGGAAAGGAAATCTGGAATGGTTGAAAGGCCATTTTGCCAAAACTTTTATGGGAAGGGTGGTTCCACTACTCCTTGCTACTATTTTACTTATTGAGCTGGTAACGGCTATTTGCTGTGTTATGGGCATTTATCATCTAATTGCAGATAACCATACTTTTTATGCTGTTTTGGCTATGTTTTTGGCTTGTTTAACACTTTTAATGCTTCTTTTTGGGCAAAGAGTAGCAAAAGATTATCAAGGCGCTTTAACAATAACCTGTTACTTTATTGTGGCCATATTTGGATTGTATATAATTACTTAATAATCCTGTATAGCAGCATCTTTGGTATAAAAAAGAGCACCATTCGAGGTGCTCTTTTTTTATTTATAAGGAATTTCTGGGATTACTTCTTGACCAATTTGGTTATTATTTCTTCATTATCATTGGTAATAACTTTCACGAAGTAAACTCCGTTGAACAAAGAACTAATGTCGTAAGAGTTCTCATTGCTTTCCAGTACCATTTTACCCATTACATCAAAAACCTGAATGCTTTTTACTTCTCGGTTAAGTGTTACACGTCCCCTGGCTGGATTAGGGTACATCTTAAATTCCCCTTCCAGATCTGGCATATTCGTTTCTGCTTTGAAATAATAGATGATCGTATTATTTCCATTTTTGGTTACAAATGTTATCACAATACGATATTGACCCTCGTCGGTAATGGTTCCTGATGTTCCTGTGGCAATATCAAACCAACTTGAACTACAACTAGAGTCTGTTGTTGGACATGTGTCTTCTTCTACTTCTGTACAAGTGATATCGCTTAACTTTTGCCATACTATTAACGCTTCTGCTACGGCAGGAATTTCTAAGGTCTCCCCTTCGGTATCCTCAATAGTAACCACAGGATAGCTTTGGCCTGTAATCGTACAGAAGAAAATTTCATCTGCATATTCTGTTAATGGTGTTTCCTGTGGCCCCGCAACAGTTACATCTAGCCATGTCTCACAACCATTTGCATCACTAACGAATACCCGGTAGTTACCAGCAATATCTACTATAAGTAAATTATCTGTTTGTGCCGGAACAATAACTTCGCCTGCTGGATTTCTTAATTCATAGCTATAAGGTGCAGTTCCTCCAACAACATCGACTTCGATCGAACCGCTTGCATCTGAAGTTACTGGTGTAATTGTAGGATCAAAGAATAATGCTTCGGCCTCTGCAATATCTACTGTTAGATTTACTCTACAATTGTTTGCGTCTTTAATAAATACTGTTGTCGATCCAGCAGGAAGATTTGTATATGTAAATACATTTTGCACAAAATCGGCATCATTATTAGTAATATTAGTTTCATAAGGAGGCGTACCTCCAGTAACTTCAAACCTTGCCGCTCCATCACTACTCGAATTACAGGTTTCTGGGAACACTTCTAAAGTAGTAGCTTGTAAAACCGATGGTTCGAAAATATTGGCATCTTGCTCTGTAGGGCAGCCATTTGCATCTTCTACGGCAATCCTGTATGATCCGGGAACCAATCCTTCAAACGTATGTTCTCCTGCAATGCCATCCACACCGTCTTGAACAAATGCAGAAATAACCTCTCCCGAACCAGTGAATAAAGAATAACTATAAGGAGGTGTTCCTCCTCTAGAAGTAACAGTTACAATACCATTATCTAAACCATTACATACAATATCGGTAGTGTTTACTTCTATCGTTACTTGCTCTGGCTGTGTAATTGCGAATGGAATACTCTGTGAAGCATTATCTGAGCTTTCTACAATATACTCATAGTTACCAGCTGCCAAATTACTAAACAGACTATTTGCTTGTGCGCCTGTACTAATCGTATTTCCAAGATAATCTGTACCTACTAACCTATATAAATATACCCCCGAAGCACCTGTTGCTGTTGCATCTATAGAAGCCTCACTTCCGCCAAAACAGATAATAACTGCATTGCTAAGGTCTAATTCTACCATAAGTCCTGGTGCGGGATCAATAGTAATTATTGAACTTGACACGATACAAGTACTACTATCTTGTACATAAACTGTATACTCTCCGGCAGCAAGGTCTTCAAAAATATTTGATTGAGAAAATGAGATTCCATCAATGGAATAAGCATATGGAGGAACTCCTCCTGTTGCAGAAACTTCGATTTTACCCCCTTCATTTGTTATAGGTTGGGAAATGGATGTTTCAATTTGTATAGCGGCCGTTGGTCCATCAATAATAAAATTATCTGTGGTTTCGCAATCTGTACTAATATCAAAAACTCGAATATAATAATTACCTGAGGCCAGATTATCGACACTTACATAATCATTATTAGAAGTTGCGCTGGTTATAAAACCAGAGGCCGGGTTTCCAATCTCGTAATTAAAATTTGTAGAGCTAACAGAGAATTCAACAAATCCATCATTGCTTCCAAAACAAGCAATGTCTTGGGTTCTTACATTACTAATCTGCACTGGTTGCACAGTTGGCAAAAAGTAATCCTTTTCAAATATACATAGGTTATCACTACGTCTTGCCGTAATGGTGTAGTTTGTTCCTCTGGTAAGCACATATGTATTTGTGTTACTAAACGAGGTGCTTCCTGTATTGCTTGCAGGATCTGGAGAGATGCTATACTCATAGAATACTCCCTGTGAAACTACAGGCAAGGCTTCAAATGTGGTTTCTACTGTTTGCGCATCACAATCTATTGTTCCGGAATTAAATATTATATCATCGATGCTTATTATTTCGGAAATATCAACGCTTCTGCTCACTGCACAACCTGGAGAATTAGGTTCTCTCACGTAAATTATAAAGCCTGCTTGTGCTGTAGCTACTTCAATTACAGCAGATGGTCCTGAAACTGGAGTAAAAGGCCCAGTAGCATCTGTGGCCCATTCAAAGGCTCCGGTACCTCCAGCAAAATTTGATATAGTTACCTGTGCTGCTTCACTACCTTGTATACAGCTCAATTCTCGTGTCACCACCGCATCAAATGTTATCCCGTTTGGAACGGTGATATCAAATGGCCCAGCATCAACTGGACAAATAGGACTCCCCGCAGGGTCCGTCGTATTGTTATGCGATACTCTAATTGTATACTCATTATCCACTAGGACATTGGTAAATGTAATATCAGTATCTATAGCATTTGTAATAGTTTGTATAGCCGAATATGTATCATCTAATAACTCATAAGTAAATGTCCTGTCTGCAATTACAGATGAAGGTGTTAACTGCACTCTTATACTTCCACTATCAGATGGACATACAGGACTAATTGGTGTAACGGTTTGAATTTCTATAGGAACATACGGCTCTGGTCCATTTACTTGTGCTTCTATGATACATCCGTTTAAAGTACTTGTATCTGATACAAAAAAGGTAAACGTATCTGTAGATACTGCATTTTGAGGGAGTGTAAATGTATTATTCGCGCTAAAAACCCCACTTTCATCAGCATATTGATATGGGCCTCCAGAACCGGTATTAACCACCACTTCAACAATCGCTCCGCTATCACATGTTGAAGGTGCAATAATATGGGCATCGGCTATAAAAATTGGCGCAGGAACAATGACAACTACTTCTTCAAAACTACATTCAGACAGTGGATCTCGATTTGAAATCACCTGAACAGTATAAGTTCCTGATTCTATGTCGTGAAACGTAAAGTTACCTGAGTTTACTTCTCCGTTACCCGTCACAATATCAATATTATTGGGCCCTCCGGTAATTCGATATTCGTATTGTGGTAGCCCTCCTGTAACCTCAATTTCGATCCTTCCGAGACCGTTTCCGTTATCATTATTGACGCACTCTGGGGATATTGGATTTATAATTACTTGTGGATCATATGATAGAACTGTTCCATCTATTTCATAAATACAATTAGGTAAAGCACCATCTATCGCATATACCGTAAAATTATATGGGTTTAACTGAAAAGGAATGTCAAATCGACCTTCTGTATTCGTAAACAATCCAATATCTGCCAAGGTTGGCGCAGGATCTGATTGAGGCTTCAATAAAAATCTAAATGTACCGCTTACAGGAATATTGTTTACCTGAACAATCCCTACATTATTGCACTTCATGTCGGCAATATCCACAGCAGGTTGATAATCGCTTTTGTTAATATCGAAATAGTAAACCTGAGTACAGCCTCCGTCAAACTCGACAATCATTCTATATTCTCCTGGGTTTTCAAACTCCAAACTTGTAGTTAATCCAGTGGTTGAAATATCCGTCCAATTGGCAATTGCATCGCAACCTCCTACTATAGCCGGACAATTATCACTTCTATCTAAACAATTTACATTGGTAAGCTCTTGCCATGTAATATTAAATACATTACTCGCATTGAAACCAGAGTCTACAGTATAGGTTTGGTTGCCACAAAGATTGATTTTTGCCAACTCCACATTACACCCACCATTTGTGATATCAAAATAATCCACAAAATTATCAATCGCTGCAACATCTTGTAAGGGGTGTGGAAACTCTGCAAAATTTGTAACCTCAAATTCTTCGGTTAAGGATACACAAGTACCATCTGATGGGTTGGTATCATTTTTAACTACAGAATATACTCCTGTCCCACCTGAAGAAACTTCAACAAAATTAGTAGCAGTAGTTGCCGAAAAGCCATTGGGTCCAGACCAAATATATTGGTCATATCCTGCTCCTGCAACTAATTGAAGTGAACCTCCACAAAAAGCAACATCTGTACGACAAGCGGGCACATTAATAAAGAAACCTGTTGCTTCACCATTAGGGTTTCCGCAAGCATCGATTTCAGAACTACTCGTGTTTCCTGATACCGTTGTTCCTGAAACCTCTCCCACATAAGTCGCCGTTGCTACATTGGAGATTTCATCAGAACATGCATCTCTTAAAAAATTACAATCGACTATGGTTTGTACTGTAAAATCTATTGCGATTTCTCCTGTGCCCAACGGGCCAGAAGTTAAAAGATCGGCAGGAATTGTGAATTGTACGGTTTGAGAGGAACCTGTTCCAACTCCTGTAGTTGTATAGCTTATCGTAGGAATTGTATTTATATTTCCTGCTGGATTAGCATTTACATCTATACCATCTATGCTTACCAAATCAACATTTGCAGGTAAAATATCTTCAACAATCACATTCCCTATATAGTTTTCATTTCCTGTGTTTTCAAGTCGTAATCTATATACCAAATCGTCACCTAACTCTACCGTTTGGTTGTTTATTACTGTAGTAAGATCACTTGGATCATATACTTCTTTAATCATTCTGAGCTCTGGAGCAATATCCTCAACAGAAAAAACGGTCATAAATGCCTGATACGTATCTCCATTTGTAGACAAGCGGAAATCGGCACTAGTAGCATCATTTGGAATAAGGTCTAATGCATCATTCTCTAACCTAAAAAAATCAGTATCAAAGCCTAGTGTATTTACGGATGCAGGATTACGATTAGTAGTTGAAACACCGTCTACAGAAATTGAGCTATTAAAAAAATTGTTTTGAGGGTTGGCCGCATTAAAAATGTCTACATAAAAACTAGACGTATTAAGAATCTCCAAATTATCTCCTGCAATACCATTATCACCTTCAAGAGAAGCTACTCCAAACTTCACATCTACAGGGTTTGGGGCAGGAAGTGTTCTAAACCCTTCAATCGGTAAATCTACCATTGTTGCACCTGCGCCCCCTAATATTTCTCTGAACCCATCAGAAATGGATATAAACCTGTTGGTAGACGCAACATCTGGGCTACTGTATACAACTACCAATGACCAACCTCCTGCAGCACCCGAAACCCCAGAGGTTACCCCTACGGTAGCTTTCATATTTGCCACGGTATAGGTTCCAAAGCCGTTAGTTTTTACAATATCGGTTACATCTGCAAAACACGTGTATGGAACATTGTCACTTGCATTTGATGCAGGGTTCGATGCTGTGTTCGCATAGCCATCATAAAGAACTCCACCATGTGTTGTAGTGGGAACACCATTAACATCAATTACTTGTGTGCCAATCTGTGGTTGTACCGTAGTATACGTTACCGATCCAGGCAATCCAAATCCTAATTGAATGTTTCTGTAATCTGCGGTACCATTCTTTCTTACGTCATTGATTGGTAATCCTGTTTCAACTTCATTACCGGTGGTTGATAGTATTGCGTTTACAACTTCAGTGGTTGCCAGTAGCTCTGTAATTAAGTTTTCAGAACCAATACCAAATAAGTTGTTGTTACCCATACTTACCGATGGAATTGCAATTGCGGTACTACCACTACCTGTAAGTTTGTGTAAATTTCCATTATCATTTACTATCACAACCCCGATAGCACCTGCATTTTGTGCGTTAATCACTCGTTCTCTGTCTGTACAAGAGGCACTACCACTTTGTATTACAGCTATGTTACCTGTCAACTGTGCAGCATTGGTAATCAAACACCCATCTATAGGTTCTGCAACCACCAAATTTGAAGATGCCGGACTAAGTTTAATATCTGAAACATCATTGTCGAATTCGCTGTTTCTTACGAAATACCTGCCTGCCAAAGCACCATTATTAATATTGAGTGTAACATTAGAATCGCTGTCTGTAACACCATATGCGTCTTCAGCGGTAATTTCATTATCTAAATAAACGTTTGGAGAGTCTTGTCTTGCCAAATAATAATTTGCTGTCCAGTACAGGCCGGCATATACTATTTCTGCGCAACCTCCACTTGGATCATCCAAATTGGCACTACTAGAGCTAAAAGTGGTGTCATCGCCATCGATATCAATATAGGCTGTATCAAAGGATCCCCCATTATTAGTGCCAAGTATATTATACGCATCATTTTGAGTTCCTTTTATCCCATGTATTGCATTACCAATAAGCAACACGTCGCCCTTGGTAGAAATGTTCTTTCTTGGCCTAAAATCCTGTTGAGCATTAGTACCTGTTACCGCTACTAAAGAGAAGATTAAAGCTTTTGCCCATAAGCTACTTCGTAAAAGTATTTTCATACAGTTTTTGTTTGTTTACCTGATCTGATATATCTGTATCAGCTATTTATTAGTTGTTGTTTTCCTAAAATGTTAGCCTAGCCCTTCTCACTTTTTATAGAAAATGGAAGGCAAAATTAATTTTTTTCTACAAAAAGACCACCTTAAGCTTGGGGGTGGTCTTTATCTTTATGTTATTTATATATAAAATGTTACCCAATTTAGTAGGTACATCCACATTTACTCTGTCTACATCCAAAGTCAAGTCCAAGCGTAATCATATGTGAACCTGCCGATGTGGTCGGTTCGAGAACTTCATTTACATTTACCTGGTATCCATACGCCACATAAAAGTTAGACTTTTTGATACCCACCATTGGTGAAAGGGCTAGTGGTTTAAAATCTTGATCTACCAATGATCTCAAGCTTATTCCTGCCCATAGGTAATCGCTACGATACATTTTACGAACCTTCAGGTTGATATCTGTCGTAGAACGTCCGTCTCCTGCAAAGTTTTGATACAAAATTGATGGTTCAATTTCTAGATCACTAAATCTATGATAAAATGTATACCCAGTATATATATAATAATTCTGGATCTGTGATGGTTCTGTTGGATTAAAGTCATCTATTTCCTTTTGCAACAAGTTTACGGCATTGGCACTTAAAAAGAATCTACCTAAACGATATAGCATTGCAATATCAAAGTTAGAATCATTTACAGTTACATCTGCCAATCCAGGGTTTACTGGAGCATCTGGATCACCATTATTAAATTCAGAGGTATCAATACCAAATTGCGTAAACTTATAACTAATACCAAAAGAAAGATATTGATTGTTATACTCACTTAATGTTAAGTGATGTGCAAATGATAACTGAATCCCTTTTTGGGTTGTAAAACCATTCTGATCATTAAATAAAATAGCTCCTACTCCCGATCGATCAGAGATTCTACCATCAATAGATAATGATTGGGTTCCTGGTGAATCTTCAATATTTACCCATTGCTCAAAGCCCGAGGCTCTGATCTGCCAACAATCTCCGATACCTGCATAGGCAGAGGATATTAAATATGGGTTATCTGCGATATACTGGTTTTGTACAGGAGCAAAAAACTCTTGTGCAAAAGTGCAATAACTTGCAAATAGACTGAATATTACAATATATTTCTTCATCTAACATTTAAAATTACAGACCATTGACTTCTTTTTCTCTTCTCTGTCATTTGGCTTTGTCCATATTGTTTTATAACTCTCTTATGCTTTATATATTATCTATATAAAGTAAAGTGGCCGGTAAACTCTCTTTTATCAATATCGTTTAATTGGATAGTGAACCAATAATCTCCCGAAGGAAGCTGTTTTCCTTGGTACAATCCGTCCCATCCTTGTTGATCTCCTTTGAACTCGGCTAGCATTCTTCCGTATCTGTCAAATACCATTACTTCCATGTTTTCAAAGAAGAAAGGATCATCAATATTTGGTGTAATCTGTCTTGGATACCAGAATCTTTCTTCTGGAGTCCCATTAGGATCATCTGGCGTAAAGTAATTCGGGATACGAATATTGATATAGGTCAGGAATTGCGTAGCAATAACTTCACAACCACTAGAATCAACCACACGCAATACATAGTCCCCTGTTTGTCTGATCGCAAAAATATTAGACTCCAACTCTTCTTCTACACCATCGAATGACACAAAATATGTATATGGAGGAATTCCTCCAGAGACTATAATTTCGTACTCATTAGGATCGAGCGGGTTGTTAGTCATTTGCGCTACAGGAAGTGAAAGTGGTTCATAAACATCAACCTCTATAGTACCTGCTGACTCTTCACAACCATTTGCATGCAACATAGTTCCCTCGTATTGTCCAGGAGCTACTTCAAACTCACCAGTCATATTAAAGTTACTTGTTGGATTAGGCGTTCCATTAATTCCTATTAATGTGTACACAATATCTTCGGTCACAGAGTCATCTCCTAACACAAAATCAATAAAGTATCTAGGTGGCTGTATTACGTTACCTGCATTATCAATTACAGGACACTCCAATCGGTCACTTAATACTGCATTAAGAATAACACCTGGTTCTATGGTTACCGGTAACTCTGTTCTACAATCATTGGCATCAATAATGTATACTGTAGTGATTCCTGCCGGAAGGTTTTCATAGGTTAACAGTCCTTCTACAAAATCAGCATCATTATTTGTGATATTTGTACGATATGGTTCTGTACCTCCAGTAATAATTACTGTTACGGCACCATCTGCATCTCCAAAACAAGTTTCTGGTGTAGGTTCGCCATCTACAGCAACCATTAATGCATCCGGTTCGGTAATTTCAATATCTCTAATTTCACTACATCCAAGAGCATCCTGTGCTATTACTGTATACGTACCCGGAGCTAATTCTTCAAATACATGCGATCCGATTTCTCCGTCTGAAACATCATTCAAGAACTCCTCATTATTGATCGCAAATGAATATGGTGGTGTACCTCCACTAGCGTCAATTCTAATGGTACCGTTATCAAATCCTTCACAAGTAACATTACTTGGTGTGAATACCGGTTCGAATAGCGGTGGATTAATAATTGTAAATCTATCTTCTGCCTCACAACTTCTTTCTGAAGTTACCGTATAGATATACTGTGCAGGTGCAAGATCTCTAAATTCACTATTGGACTGAACAATCGGTGTAAATGGTGTACCGTCTGACAACACCCCACCCACTGTACTTAAGGTATACGTATAAGCTCCTGTACCTCCAGTTACGCTAGCATCAATCACTCCATTTGCTCCACCATTACAGTTTACAAATGCAAATCTTTCATCCAGATCAATTTCAATATCTGGAATTGGAATCACTGGTAATAGTGCCGAAAGATCTGATTGACAATTATTGCTATCTATCACAAAGAACTGGTAGTTACCCTCAGTTAATGGGAAAATACCCGTATTGTTTCTTGTAAGCTCTACAGGATTTAATGGATCGCTAGCATCCATTACTACATAGGTAACAATGGTTCTTCCATCTATAATTCCACCCGTGCTGGTATCAAATCCTCCAGTTACTGTTGCCGTAATAGACGGATTAGGGTTACCTATACAGGTTATCAACGTTGCATCAAAGTTTACGGTAAGTTCTGCTTTTTCATTAATTACTGCTGGTGCAGTTTCAGTACAGTTAAGATCATCATAAACGGTTATTGTATAATTACCTGGCGCCAACAAATCAAATGTAGCAGATGTTTGCTGTGCTCTCACTATATCACCAACTGCATTCCTCAGTTCGTATCGAAGCGGTGTATCTGTTCCGTTTGCCGTAACCACGATACTACCATCTTGTTCACCAAAACAGCTTACATCGTTATCTACTACGTTGGTAATAGCAACATCATCTGCAGGCGGGAAAATAGTAAAAGTATCCGTATCCGTACACTCTAGCGTGCCTGGACCTGCACCATCTATATCATTATAAGCAGTTACTGTATAACTACCAGCTGGTAGATTTGTAAAGGTACCTGTTGTGTTGTTTTGATTTACAGGGCCCGTTAATTCATAACGTACGACTATACCCCCAATTGGGCCTTGAGCACCCGTAAAACTAGCCTGGTATGCACCATCAGTTCCTGGGTCACAACTTTCTTGATCGTTTCTTGCATCAAGAACAATCTCAAAGTCATTGGTTGGTCCCATGATGTTAAAATTGGCTGAGTCGGTACATTCTGGGGCGTCAATTTCTGTAATGTTAATAGTATAGTTTCCGATACCTAATCCTGGTTCTCCAAGACGAGGTACTACGAAAGAATCTTCGGTAGTGATATCGCCATCCGTAGTTTCATTTGTACCTTGTGCCGCACTATCATAAACAATAGTTGCAGAAGCATCTACAATAGTATATGAGAATTCTCCTGCATATCCCAGAATAAACACTCGTGCTCTACCGTCTTCTTCTTCAAAACAGGTTTCACTAGATTCTTCTTGTGCCCGTACTTCAAGGAAATCGAACTCTGGTATGGTATAATTTGTGTCTATGGTACACATCGTGCCCTCATCGGTAATTACAAACCTGTAGAAATCTCCTGGTTCACCTCCTGTAAGAGGGAAATCTGCAAAATCTATACCCGCAATAGGATTTATTATTCCTATACTCGCATTTGTATCATCAAACCCTTCAAAACTATAGTTTCCAGATCCTCCAACTACTGTAACTCTAACTGTTTCGTCATTTGTACAGGTAGCTGAAACTTGAGGTGCTGCCGATGCACTAGTCATTGTTGGTAGACCAGGCACCGCAATAGTCTGCGCGGTAACTGGACAATTATTGCTATCTATTACTTGAATAGAATATGTTCCTCCAGTAATTACTGGGGCATCAACAGGGAATGGATCTGTCACTGGTGTAGGAACATTTATCACTCTTACCACTGTACTTGGTGCAGGCTCGACAACTCTTACCGTATATGGTGGTGTACCACCAGATATTCCCGTAATATTTATAGTTGCCGTATTAACTACATTTCCTGCAGAACAAGAGAAAGCATCTCCTGGCGCTAAACCAAAGCTAACTACCGTTGGGGCATCTATCGTATAATCAAGTTCGAATTCACATTCTACGTCTAACGGTGCTGGTGGTGACCCACTTGTACCATTATTTAATGTTGCTACCACACGTACTCTATAGGTACCCGCTCCTAAATTTGGAAATGATGGGCTGGACTGTAAAGCCGTAGGCACTGTAAGTGGCGGCGGTACTGGCCCAGATACAATCTGATACATATAGGTCGCTCTTGGATCGATAGAAGAAGGAGGTGTTACAGCCGGTGGTGCTGGATCTCCTCTTAGTATCGCTGTAAGCGTAGCATCTTCTGCCCCTATACAACTTACAATAGGATTTGTTACCGGAGCTATTAACACTGGCTCTATTGGGGCTTCGATACTAACTGTAGTAGTAAACGGACAACCCGCAGGTCCTCTATCAGGATCTGTAATTGTAATTTGATACTCCCCTGGTGGTACCCCCGTAAAAGTGGTTGTTTGTGGAGGGCCAACTATTACTGGACCCTGCACGGCCGTAGCTGGATTAGGCGTACCATTAATCCCTGTGATCGCATATGTAAGTGTTCCTGCAGGAATTCCCGAAGTAAGTTCAACTTGAACAACACCGTCGGGATCGTTACACGTTGGTGGTGTTATAAATTCTGCATCAAATTCAAGAGGATCATAAACTCTTATCGTATCACTATTTCTACAACCATTGGCATCTATAATAGTTACTCTATACAAACCTGCCGAAGTTACGGTAAACTGGAACGTACCCGCATCGGTATCTGTAAACGTTCTTGGTACATCGGTAGGATCTTCAGAGTCATCGATTTCTATTTCATAGGTATACGAAGTACCTCCTATTAAAACTCCATCGATACCAGATACCGTAAACGTGTAGTTATTATCATAATTACATGGATCATCTACAAACGGCCCTGGTGGCGGTGGCGGTACAAAACTAATCGTTGGTTCTGTATCCATTGCTGCAACAACTCTTTCGTATCCGACAATACAATCATTATCATCTATCGCCGCAATATAGAATGCAGTACCTGCTGTACTTCCTAAGTCAATTGTATTAGTAGTACTAATCACCGTATTTGCCGCTGCTGGCGCCGTAAAATTGGCAGCAGTCAAAGCAGCAAATGCAATAGCCGGAGATCCTGCTATTTCATCAACTCTTAAATATAGGTAACCGTCTGTTGTTCCACTAGTAAAAGGATTACCTCCGGTTGTAGTCATTGTAACTCTAGAAGGTTCATTACAGTTACCTTGTAATTCTGTTCCTGCTGTAAGGTCAAGTGGTTCTGCTTCTTCAATAAGAAAATCAGCAGAAGCTGTAGAACATCCACGTCCCCCTCCGGCATCCTCGGTTACTCTAATATAATATCGCCCTGGGGGTAAACCTGTAGCGCCTATAGGTGCTGTAAAAGTGTTAGTGTTTATTGGTACCGGTCCTCCTGGAGCCGCAACTGGTCCTCCCGAAAGTACAATTGCATTGTCAGAAAGTTGACGCACTTCCCAGGTTAATGTTGTTGGTATGGGGCTATAATTATCTACTGTAAATTCTATTTCTCCGTCATCTGCATTTTCACATTGCTCTGGTACTGGAGTTCCCAAAACAATTGTTGGTGCAGCTGGTGGTGGAACCTGTCTGGTTATAAAGAAACGACATCCTGATCCGCTGGTATCCACTACTTCAAAAGTATAAAATATTCCGAAATCAAGTTCGCCTGCTAAAGTTGTGTAGGTGTTTCCTGCTAATAATATTGGTCCAATAGGTCCTAATTCACTATTGTATGAAAGTTCATAAGGTCCTGTACCTCCAATAATTGTAAGATCTACTATAGCTCCGGTAATACAATCAGAACCAACTGCCAAGTTTAGGTTTAAATCATTAGCAATATCTGCAATAGTAAAATCGAAATCTTGAGAACATCCATTATCATCGGTTACTATAACTGTGTAAATTCCAGGATCCAAATTTGGATACTGAATTTGATCTACTGCAGTTGGATTGGCTGGCGGAGGAGATACTGGCAGTATAGCCGTTGTAACCCCATCTTTAATCAGCTCATAGGTTATAAGTGGATCATCTGCATCTAATGAGGCATCCGGATTACCTCCATCTATTGCCAAGGTAATTTGCCCAGGAGTTCCAATATTTCCTCCCATTCCGTCAGGGATACAATCAAGATCATCTCTTGATACTTCGGAAATTGTTATAGGTTCTGGTGAAGTAACATTTACAGTTCCATTATATATACATCCCTTATCACTTGTAATCGTATAGCCATAAGGTGCTAAATTATTAGGAGCAATACCACTAAAGCTCGTCTGAGCAGAAGTAACTGGTATGGGGGGATCACTGTTAAAACTAATTGTATAGTTATCAGGACCATTTATGTTAACAATAACTTCTCCCGTATCATCCGCACATAATAGCGCTACATCTGCTGCACTAAATATTGGATCTACCGGAGCAGTAAGCTCTACAGGCTCTGAGATTGCCTTACACCCACGCCCATCAGAAATTCTAAATCTATAGATTCCTGGAGTCGCAGTATTAAAAGTAAACGTTAGTCCGGGTCCAGAGATGGTTGTTGGATTAAACGTTGCTCCATTATCTGTAGAAACCTCAATAATATAATTTGTTGCCGGAGAAATTGGTGCGTAACCGTTCGAGCGTGTCAACAATATTTCTCCTGCTTGATCTGGATCTCCCGGATCACCAGAAGCATTACACAGAATATCTCTCACAAAAGCAGCGGTTAATTCTATAGGCTCTTCTATAGTAATATCTACCGGCGTAGAAGCACATCCTTTACTATCGGTAACTATAAATTGATACACCCCGGCCTGATCTAATGCAGGTGGTGGCGTCGTGCTAAATGTTGTAGGCGCTGCTATTACCCCTAAACTAGTAGAGGGGATTACTAATGTTCCATCTCTTGTAACTGTATAGAAATGCTCACCTGTTCCTGGAGTAGTAATATCAATCTCGAAACTTACTGTATTGTCTGGGAACGTTTCATCGGCATTGATACCTAAACAGTAATCTACAGTCCCTTCGGCTATTACAGGATCTGTTAATGCAATAATATCAGGAACTGTTTGTTCTGCAGAAGAACAAGTAGTTGTGCCATCGGTTACAATAATAACATATCCTGTTCCTGCAGGTACATTTTCATAAGGTTGATTTATCGGTCTTGATGGTCCTATTGGTGTACCTCCTGTTGTTGGCGAATCATCATATAAGATGTATGTATATCCTGTACCACTTCCTCCTTGAACATTACTTATAGTAACTGTATTTCCTGTTGGACAGGTTTGTTCTACTGGGTCTATATCAAAAGTTATTGGATCAGGTTGTGTAATGGTAACTTCTCTTTCAGCAAAACAAGAAGTTGCCACGGTAGCACCACTAGCAGGGTCTATTACTCTAATAGTATAAGTTCCTGCATCTAAAGCCACATCACCACTATCAACTGTTGTGGTTGCCGTACTTGAAGAGCCTGTGAATATAGGTGTTGCTGTACCAGGTACTGGAATCGCACTATCATATATTTCAAAATTAAAGGTCGGGAACAATGAAGTATCCACTGTAAAAGAGAACGCTCCGTCGCTGCCTCCATTACAACTTACTTGGCTATCTTGTGCCGCATTTAAAATTGCAATTTCATTAATTAAATCTCTAAATAGTGTTGTATTTGCAGAACACTGATTATCTGTTCTAGTAGCTGTAATTGTATACGTAACATCTCTATTAAAAGTAAGTGCTTGCACTCCTGCCGATGTGGTGATGCTGAAGGTTGCAGGACCCGAAGCTGGTGCAGGGCTTACTGTAAAATCAATTTCCACTCCATTGGTTACATCTGCAGCAGATAGGGCTGGACTGGCAGAAACATCGACCACAAACGTTTGGTTAATACAATCTGCATCTCTCTCGTTGGCTACAACTACACTATCAAGATCCAATAACGGATCGATATCTACGGATTCTGGTACTGCACAATTAATAGCAGCTGGATCTCTTACATAAACAGTAAAACCTGTTTGAGCAGTAGCAACATTGATTGTTACCGTTCCCGAACCTGGAACCGCGTTCCACGTTGCCATTGGATCTGGGTCCAAAGACCATTCCCATGTTCCGGTGCTTCCTCCCGCAAAATTGTTTATGGTTACTTGTGCATCTTCATCTCCTGTAACACAAGTCAACGGTTTTGTTACATTGGCATCAAAAGAGACTGCGGTAACGCCACCAATATCATAGGTTCCATCTTCAATTGGACAAATATCGGCTGCAGTAGGATCTGTTGTGTTGTTATGCGACACTCGTACCGTATACCCCGTTCCACTAGGTACATTGGCAAACGTAAATGGTCCAGGAGAAGGGAAAGTCACTCCTGTTGCAGTTTGTGTAGCGATGGGAGTGTTTGTATTATCTAATAACTCGAAAGTAAAGGTTCTTCCGGCTACATCTGATGCTGGATCAAGTGTTACTTCTATTCTTCCTAAATCTGTTGGACATAAAGGATCTACCGGATTTACACTTTGAATCACTATAGGTTGATACGGTTCTGGGCCTCTTACTTCAACTTCAATAATACATCCATCGGTTACACTAGTATCACTTACCTGGTATGTAAATATATCTGCCGTTGTAGCCGTATCTGGAAGCGTAAATGTATTATTTGTGCTAAACACACCTCCCAATTCTGCAAATTGATAAGGTCCGGTCCCTGATGAAGTCACTACAATCTCGACAATGGCTCCAGAGGTACACGTTGGCGGAGCCGTAATTCTAGCTTCAGCAGTAAAAGCAGGAGCTGAGTCAATTATAACTTTTGGTAAAGTTGGATCGTCTAGTGTTGAATATACACACTCTGGATCTGGGTTTCTGTTGGAAACGATTTCGATATCATACGTTCCCGGATCCAAATCTCTAAATGCAAAGTCTCCGTTTGATGCATCACTGTTACCACTAACAAGGTCAACATTATTTGGTCCTCCAACTAATCGATATTCATATTGAGGAATACCTCCAATAACTTCAACAAATACATCTCCCAGCCCATTACCGTTATCATTATTAACACAGGTTGGATCTACAACCCTGATTCTAAATTCAGGATCAAATGATCTTACAGTACCATCTATTTCATACACACAGTTAGGGAACGCTGTATCTATTGCATAAACTGTGAAATCAAATGGATTTGTTTGAAAAGTAATAGGAAAAAGACCATCACTATTTGTAAATAAAGCCACATCTGCCACTGTAGGTGCGGGGTCGCCTTGAGGTCTAATTAAAAATCTATAGGTGTCGCCAGGTGGTATGTTATTTACCTGTACCGATCCATCATTATCACACTCCATATCAACAACATCTACAAGTGGTTGATAATCATTTTTGTTAACATCAAAATAGAATACCTGCGTACATCCACCATCAAACTCTACCACCACTCTATATTCTCCCGCGGTATCAAAATCAAGACTTGTTGTTAATGGTGGAGTAGCAATGTTTGTCCAATTTGCAATAGCATCACAACCACCCGTAATAGCAGGACAGTTGTCGTCTCTATCCAAACAAGCATTATTGGTAAGTTCTTGCCACGTAATATTAATAAGGTTGCCTGGCACAAAACCAGTATTTAATGTATATGTTTGATCACCACACAAGTTAATTTTGGCAAGTGGTACGTTACAACCTCCATTGCTATCATCAAAGTACTCAATGAAGTCTTCGAAATCCGGATCCATAGGATCAGCATTATCTTCTAATGGATGAGCAATTGTCGTAAAATCTGTAACTGTAAACTCTTCGGTAAGTGTCATACAGGTCCCATCTGAAGGATCTGTATCTTCTTTGATTACGGTATACACTCCCGCAGTACCTGTTGGAATATTAACAACATTAGTAGTAGTTACCTCCGAAAATCCATTAGGGCCAGACCAAGTATACCGGTCATAACCGTCACCAGCTACTAATTGTAGTACTCCCCCACAAAAACTCACGTCGCTAGGACATGCAGGTACGTTTGCCAAAAAGTTAGTTGCCAAACCATCGGTATTACCACAGGCCAATAAGGCACTACTACTTGGATCATCAGTTACCGTTACCCCAGATAATATACCTGTATAGGTTGCCTGCGCGACATTGTTTATTTCATCAGAACATGCATCTCTTAATGAAAGACAATCTGCAACTAATTGTACCCTAAAGTCTATCGTTAACTCTCCTGTACCTGGTATGCCAGGTTCACTATGCGTTAATAAGTTTGGCGGTATCGAAAACTGTATGGTTTGTACACCACCAGTACCCACACCTGTAGATGTATAGCTAATAGACGGTATTGTACTGAGGTTCCCTGTAGGATTTGCCGCTATATCAATGCCATCGACACTAACAAGATCAACATTGGCAGGTAGAATATCATCTACAATCACATTGCCATTATAATCCTCATTTCCTGTATTCTCTATTCGTAAGCGATATATCAATTGATCTCCAAGCTCTACAGACTGATTGTTAATTACAGTAGATAAATCACTTGGGTCATACACTTCTTTTAATATCCTAAGCTCTGGAACTATTTCTTCGATTGAGAAGACTGTCATAAAAGCCTGATAGGTATCTCCATTTGTTTCTAATCGAAAATCTGCGCTAGTAGCACCATTCGGAATAAGATCTTTGGCATCATTTTCTAGCTCAAAAATATCACTATCAAAACCAAGGGTATTTGCTGATGCCGGATTACGGTTTGTAGTTACCACTCCATCCAAAGATATCGAACTATTAAAAAAGTTATCTTGAGGGTTTGCAGCGTTAAAAATGTCTACATAGTTGTTGGAAGTATTCTGGATCTGTAAGTTATCATCGTCAATACCACTATCTCCTTCAAGCGTAGCCGCACCAAACCTTACATTTACCGGATTAGGCGCTGGTAGTGTTCTAAATCCAGAAATGGGTAAGTCTACAGTAGAGGCGCTACTACCCCCTTGTATTTCTCTAAATCCATCAAAAACCGAGATAAACCTGTTTACTGCAGATACATCGGGGTCACTATAAATAACTACAAGGGTCCAACCCCCAGTAGCACCAGAAACACCAGAGGTTACCCCAACTGTTGCTTTCATATTACCAACTGTATAGGTACCATACCCATTGGCTTGTACTATGGATGTTACATCTGCATAACACACATAGGGTACGTTATCACTAGCTGATGTACCTGGGTTTGTTGCCGAGTTAAGATAGCCATCATAAATTACACCTCCGTGCGTAGTTGTAGGCACTCCATTTACATCAATAACCATAGTACCTGCTTGTGGCGCTATAGCGTTATATGTTACTGCTCCTGGGGCACCAAATCCAAAAAGAATATTCTGAAAATCGGCTGTACCCGTTTTTCTAGTATCATTGGTTGGTAATCCCGTTTCTTGCTCATCACCTGTAGTGGAAAGTGTAGCGTTTACCACTTCGGTTTCTGCTAATAATTCTGTAATAGGGTTTTGAGAACCACAACAAAAAAAGTTATTGTTACCCATACTTACTGAAGGAATGGTAATTGTAGTAGTACCATTACCTGTAAGTCTATGTAAATTACCATTATCATTTATCAATACAACCCCTACCGCACCAGCATTCTGCGCGTTAACTACTCGTTCTCTGTCTGAACATCCTCCACTACCACTTTGTATCACAGCAATGTTACCCGCCAACTGTGCCCCATTGGTTATAGAACAACCATTTGTGGGTTGTGCTACAACTAAATTGGCCGATGCAGGACTAAGTCTAATATTTGAAACATCATTACTAAACTCACTGTTCCTTACAAAATATCTTCCCCTGAACTGACTATTATTGATGTTTAAAATAGTATTAGAATCGCTATCCGTAATTCCATATACTTGAAAAACATCTACCTCATCAGAACTATAATTATTAGGCGAATCTTCTCTAGCCAAATAATAGTTCGCACTCCAATATAACCCCGCATAAATGATCTCTGTACATCCAATATTCGGATCTTCCAGATCGGCACTACTCGAACTAAAAGTAGTATTGTCACCATCAATATCAATATATGATGTTTGAAACGATGAACCGTTATTGGTGCCTAATGTATTATAGTCTCCATTGGGATCCTGGATTCTACCATGAATAGCATTACCAATCATTAAGACATCTCCTTTGGTAGAAATATCTTGTCGGGGTCTAAAACCTTGCTGACCAAACAACCCAACGGTACTTAGTAACATAATTAGTACCAGCGTGAGTCGTTGACAGTTTCCTTTATTCATAATGAGTGTTAAAACTTTGGATTTCATCGCCATCTTCTTTTGGGGGTTATTGTATTTTCAATATATATAAATCACCACTGTATGAGTTGTTTACGTTAGAGAACAAGCTCTGTTTTGCTTCATCAAGATTATCAAATCTTTTTAGGTAAACATATATATAATTATCTTTTGGGTTTCTGAAATACTGAGGCTCAAGACCTTGATCTCTTAATTTGGCCATTCCTCTTTCAAAATAGTTCTCTCTCTTGAAAATATTGGTAATTAAGTAATATCCATTTTCAATATTATGGCCTCCGATATACGATAGACTCTCGGTTAATACCGTGTCGTCTTTTACAGTATCTGTAATTAGCTTCGTTTCTTGTAACAAGCGTTTAAACGATTCTACTCTACTCTTGGCGATATGCAGTATCCACATCTCACCGAAGTATCTGTTATCGATATTGCTTAGATATTTTCTTGCCGCTTCATCCTTGTCTGTGTAGCTTTCAATAGCAACATACTGGAATTGATTCTCAGGATTAACAATGATTTGCGAATCATTAAATCCTAAATCTTTTAGTGTACTTGTAAATTTCTCGGCATACGTTCCTCCTTTAAATACGTTACCAATTAGGTAATACCCCTCTGGATAACCAGGAATAAATTTGGTAGCATATTGCGCCTGAGGTCTTGTAGCATCGGCAAACTTCACAAACCTGTTACTAGCGGTTAAACGTTTAGAACTTACAGGGTCCGAATTTTTGGCTTCTTCTGCATCATCGTTCATGTTTACCAGAGATTCTAATAATCTATTAAACCCTCTCTTGTCTACATTAAGACTAGTAGTTAATAACGAATCTCTACGTGCAAATATCTTACTAGACACACGGGCGTTATTGTCTAATTCTTTCTTGATTTCATCAAGGCCTTCTTCATCCTCACTTGATGCGGCCGCTGCTGCCGCTGCCTCTTGACGTCTTCTTTCTTCTTCAGCCAAGCGTGCTGCCTCTGCTGCTGCATCTTCTTTTGCCTGAATTGCCGCGTTAAGTTCTGCGGTCAAGCTTTGCTTATCTGCTTCTGGAAGAATTGTACTTGATTGTACAATTTGAGCCTGGTTTCTAAGCGCATCTAATTCGCCAGTGGCAATAACCTGTCTGGTTTGCGTAATTAACTCTTGTACTTGACGCTGCTCCTCGGCCAAACGGGCTGCTGCCGCTTCTTTCGCTTGGATTGCCGTATTAAGCTCTGCGGTTAAGCTCTGTTTATCAGCCTCCGGAAGAATCGTACTCGCCTGTACAATCTGTGCTTGATTTCTAAGCGCATCCAATTCGCCAGTAGCAATAACCTGTTGGGTCTGCGTGATTAATTCCTGGATCTGACGTTGCTCCTCGGCCAAACGGGCCGCTTCGGCCTCTGCTGCTAATCGTTGCTCTTCAGCCAAGCGCGCTGCCGCCTCTTCTTTTGCTTGGATTGCTGTATTTAATTCTGCAGTCAAACTCTGTTTATCAGCCTCTGGAAGAATTGTACTTGATTGTACAATCTGTGCCTGGTTTCTAAGCGCATCCAATTCGCCAGTAGCAATAACCTGTTGGGTCTGCGTGATTAATTCCTGGATCTGACGTTGCTCCTCGGCCAAACGGGCTGCTTCGGCCTCTGCCGCTAATCGTTGCTCTTCGGCCAAGCGTGCTGCCGCTGTTTCTTTCGCCTGGATCGCCGTATTAAGCTCTGCGGTTAAACTTTGTTTATCTGCTTCTGGAAGGATCGTACTCGCTTGTACAATTTCAGCCTGGCTTCTTAAGGTTGCCAAGTCTCCGCTGGCTACAATCTCTCTGGTCTCTCTAATTAATTGCTGAACGCTACGCTGCTCCTCGGCCAAACGGGCTGCTTCAGCCTCTGCTGCTAATCGTTGCTCTTCGGCCAGGCGTGCTGCCGCATCTTCTTTCGATTGGATTGCTGTATTAAGTTCGGCCGTTAAGCTTTGCATATCAGCCTCCGGAAGAATCGTACTCGCTTGTACAATCTGTGCTTGATTTCTAAGGGCATCCAGATCGCCGGTAGCGATGACCTGTCTGGTTTGTTCTATTAGCTCTTGCACCTTACGATCATCCTCGGCTTGTTGTACTGCTATCTGGCGTTCGATTTCTTTTTGCGCAGCCAATCGCTCCTCTTCAGCTTTCTGTTCGGCTTCTTGGCGTTCTATTTCTTTCTGTGCGGCCAGTCGCTCTTCTTCTTCCTGCTGTTGTGCCGCCTCGGCTTCTCTTGCTTCTTCTTCTGCAGCAATCCTTGCTTCTTCTGTTTCTTGCTCGGTAACTTCTCGTTCAATATCTTTTTGTGCAGCAAGTCTTTCTTCTTCAGCCTTTTGTTCTGCTGTTTGACGTTCTAATTCTTTCTCTGCTGCTAGTCGCTCTTCTTCAGCCTGCTGCTCTGCAACTTGTCGTTCTAATTCTCTTTGCGCAGCCAATTCTTCGGCTTCCTTATTAAGCAGTTTTACTTCTTCTTCACGTTTTAATTCGAGTTCGCTAGCTGCTTTTGCTTCTCTTTCTTTAGCCTCGGCAATAGATCTTTCAAGTTCGCTCATGGCTCTTTGCTCTTGTGTTGGTATTTCGCCATTTTGCTGAAGATCTCTAATAATTCTATTTTGTTCTAATATTTCTTTTTTCAACCTTCTTATTTCAGAATCTCTCTCTTCATAAGCTTTTTGTGTACTGGATTTAGGTCCACTTCTTCTTCCTCTAGGTTTTTCGGTTACAAAATTATAAGCGAGCCCGATCTCATGAGTAGAACCAAAATCGCTGGTATCCCCTAAACCCATTTCATACGTATATCCTACAGAAACATTTTCGGTAATATTACCACCAATACCCACAGATGCTCCATAAAAACTATTATATCCGGCCTGAGCCCAGCCCAATTCGGGTAAGTCTACAATTACATTACCTCCATATCTAAGACTTGAATCAGACTCTGCATCGTCTGCACTGGTAAGCATATTGGCATATGCCATACCACGAATTGTCTTGTCTGAACGTCTTTCTAAACTTGTAGTATACATAACATGACCAGTAAATGCCATGTTGTCGGTGAACAATTCGCTAGCACTTAGGTTATAAGCTGCCAGGTTTACAACCGAAACACCCACATCAAACTCTGCATAGTTAAAGTTAACACCGGGTGTTAATTGAAAAACAGAACTGTTCTCATAATTTAGGATTACCGGGTCGGTAACCTCGACTCCATTGTTTAGCAACGTACTTGTCGCAGAATCTATGTTAGACTTTATTCCACTTTGAGAAAAACCTAGGTTTAATCCAAAAGTGAAGTTCATATCATCGTCCAACTCCAGGTTGTAAGCAAAGTTGGCTATTCCTCCAAAATATCGATAAATACCTTCGTTTTGCTGATGTAAACCTATAGAAACCCCTGTTTTTTCATCAAAATTTGCAGTATAATTTATTAAATATGTTTGCGGATTGTCATTAAAACCGGCCCATTGGGTTTTATTATATACATTAATAGATTTCTTATTTTCTCGAACCAAAGAAAAGGTTGGGTTAAAATAAAATCGATTATACTTTACCAAATTATGGGTGGGAATATCTGTTGGAAGTACACCGTAGGTTGATGTACTTTCGTCTTGTCCCTTAACTTGACTAAGAGATAAACACACTATTAATAAAAGTAATTTTCTGATCATAAAACTATCTCATTACCGTTATCGAACCTTTTCTGACTACGGAATTATTTTTTGTTATTATATAATAATATATCGGATTTTGACCTGAGGATCTTGAATTCTCTAATGGCCAATTGTTCTGATAACCAACTCCTATAAAATCTACCTGTCCACGTGTATCGTATATAGTAACTTCAACATCTTGTTGATTTGCCAATGATGAAGGTAGTATCCATGTATCATTTTGACCCGCACTTCCAAATGGAGTTATAACATTTGGGATGATTTCAGACACACCTACCGGAGTTCCTATTGTAACTGTTGGAGTATCAAACGAACATATTCCTGAAGAGATCCTTACAAAATAAACTCCTTCTTCGGTAACCGTTATTGTGTTTCCGGCACTATCTGAAATCAACTCTTCAACCCCATCAACAACTCTAAACCACTCATAAGAATAGTTTGGATTTTGAATAACCGATAAAACGACAGAACCACTATCCGGTATGGTAGTGGAAGAAGCTTGAATTTCTATATTGGAAGGTATCGTGGTTAACGTGAGTATATTGGATACGATATCTGTAAATTCTCCTGTTATCAAATCTGCCCTGAGCGTATAATTTGCATTTTCTTCGGAGGTGTCCACGTCTAATGTTGTCGTTGTTATCCCCGTGGGCTGATCATCTTTAAACCATTCAAAATTAAAGAGGTCATATTGATTGGGGGTAAGCGATATCTGGGGCGGAGCACCACTACCACTTTGGGTAAAACCAAACATGTCTTTTATTTCGAGTGTGATCGAACTATCTTCACAGGTAAAATCATCAGATGGGCCAATTTCTAATCCAATAGCAACGGGTGAATACACGTTGGTATTGGAGTTTAGCATACTTAAACAACTGTCATCTGCCAAAATATCAATACCATATGTCCCGGGATTACCTATGTCTATCGACACAGTAGGCTCTGTTAAAGTAAGAATCCCGGTAAGTGGGCTTGTATCCCTGAACCATTGAAATGTACTCGTTGCAGGTGAAACCGGAGCATCGGTAGTTACTTCGAGTGTAATTGTTTCTTGTGGTAAAATAATAATATTTTCAAGCAAGGGAACCGTGATTGTCGATCCATCATTAATTACTCTTGCAGGTGCGGTTGTTAACGTACAATCTTCACTATAGGTTACCTGAAGAGTATACATGCCGTCAAAATTATTATCGGGCAGGTCATAAGAAGTATCTGTTGCCCCTTCGATTAAAACATCATCTTTAAACCATTGATATGAATTTCTAAAATCTGTAATGCTAGAATTCAAAGTTTTATTGGTATCCTGCGGACAGAAATTAATACTTGGACCCTCTAAGATACTTACATCATCTGGATCAATAAGTTGAACTGTTAAATTATTTGTTCTGGAAGAAGGAAACTGTGGATTACACGCTCCCAAATTTATCTGAGCATAAAAAACTGCAACTCCACTGGCGTCAAGGTCATTTTGAGTAACATCAAGACTTGATCCTGTTTCATTTGGGATAAGAGTTCCTCCTGGGAAACCTCCTCTAAACCACTGATATTCGAAATCATCTGGATTAACATCGCTGCCATCATCGATATCTGTAGCCGTAATCGAAATAGTACGCACAAAATTGGTTACATTACATAAAATAACATTTTGTGTGTTATTAATTCGTAATGATAAATCATTTCTGTAATAATAAATTGGTATGGGATCCGAACTTGCACTTGGTATTCCGGTTGAAGAAGTAACTACTCGAATTCTATAGTTTTCACTACCTGTGCCTTCGGGGATTTGAACATTTTCAAAACGAATATCTTGTTCGATTGATGTACCGTTATTTGGACCATTGGCTCTAGCCAACTCTACAGGGCTGTCGAATCCTCCTGTTGTGTCTGATAATTCTAAGATAAATTGATTGTCGGAAGGAAGCGCATCACCTGGTGATAAAACGGCAACTACTGTAAAAACATCACCTGGTTCACTACAAACTGTGGAGAGGGGGCCAAAATTATTCACAAATTCTGGTGCCTGAACTGTTCGTTGCGCAAAAAGTTCACAACAATTTATGAACGAAAATGCGCAAATTAGCAATATTAGGTTAAGTTTTTTCTTCATGATATCGCACTTAAATTATGGGTCGATATGCTAATATTAACTTAGCGATTTGGGGCGCTTGTTAATAATATTGTTAATATATTTTTTACCAAGTCATAAAATTATAAATTAAATGTTTATATCAAACTAAAATTTAATGTTTTTTTGTAATAATTTTCTGACCTTTAGTTTATTGCCCCATTTTGGCTGCTGTTTTCCAAAATCTTAAAAACATCTTAATATACATAAATTTTTGTTAATCAGCATTTTGTATTGATCTGAAAAAACCGATTCACCAAGTCACCTAAGCTAAAATCTCCCCCTTTTTTCCTCTTAAAAATGCCCGAAAAGGAAAGATATCTATCCAAATCTTAGAGATTTTTGTGTTTTTTTTACGATGAAAAAAACCCAAAAAAGGCAACTTTTTTCGATTAAGTGTAATAATTCGAATCGAAAATTTGACAACAAATAGACAAAAATCTTAGAAAAATCTCGCACAAATCTTTGCTCATTTCCAGCTGCTTTTAACCAATAAAAAAACCTCGCCGAAAACTTTCAGCGAGGTTATTAAAATTGTATAAAAAAGAGTTACTATTTTTCTTCAGAAGTAACCTCTTTTCCTCCATTTAGCTCTTTGATAATTTCATCAGTTAGGTCCAATTCTTCCTTACCATAAAGGATATTACTTACTTCAGTATCACCATATATATAGGTATACCCATTTTTCTTACCATATTCTTTTATAAAGTCCTTTACTTTAGCAATAATAGAGTCTATTTCCTTTTGGCTTCCTTGTTGAAGTTCCTGCATCTTTTGCTGCTGTTCTCTTTGCAACAATTGCTGTTTCCCCATTAATTCCTGTTCTTTTTTCTCTCTATTCGACTTAGACATAGACTTCATGATATTTTGATACCCTTGTACCTCAATCTGAAACTGTTTTGCCTTTTCTTCGAGCTCTGCACGTACTTCGTTATTTTTTTTTGTCCATTTTTCCTGAGCCGCTTTCATTTCAGTAAAATCAGAAACAACTTTGGTGTTATTAACAAAACCTGTTTTAACGGTTTGTTGATTACAAGAAGCAAGAATTAAAACTGCACTTGCAATCCATAATATTTTTTTCATGTTTCAAAAATTAAGTTCTGGGCAAAAATATCAAAGTTCACTTGATGATGTTCATTAATACCCTCTAAATAATTAATGTATAATAAAAAACAATTGTTTTTATCAAATAAATAGTTAAAATCTATTAAAAAGAGTCGAAAATAAAACGATTTAAGGGCCTTTTAAAAAAAAGCAATGAGATTTAGCTTAACCAGATAAAAAATGCATCAAAACGTCTTTAAAAGAAGAATTACTTCTTTTTTAGTACATAAATATGCGAAGAAAACTCTTTAGTTCGATTTCCTTCTAAATTAGATCGCAAACCAACCGAAAATGCTTTCAAAAAATTCATTTTACCCGTTTTATACTTTTCTGATAACAAGGAAACATAAAAAGAATCAAATTTCATTGGTAAAACGCTTTCCAAATTAAACTTCTCATTCGCAAAAAGTTTTTGTATCGATTTTTTAGAAAAATGCCAAAGATGTCGCGGAACATCATATGCCGCCCAAAAAGATTTATAAAATTGCGCATCATAGGATTTATAGTTCGGTACTGCTATGATTAGATGTCCATTTGGTTTTAAAAGCCGCTTTAGTTCTTTAATTTGACTTTGCAAGTCTGGCACATGTTCTAGAACGTGCCACATGGTAATAACATCAAACGTAGCATCTTTATAATCTTTGGTTTCAGAATCCAAATTCATTTTTTTCTCTTTTGCCAGCTTCCTGGCTTGATCATTTGGTTCTGTTCCAAAAACCAACCAATTCCTGCTTTTTGCAGTCACCAAAAAGTCCCCTGTACCAGCACCGATATCCAAAAGTTTACCAGGACCATTATTTAGTTTAGAAATAAGGGTTACCTTTTTCTTTAGTGAATACACTTTTACTAAATGGTAAAGTTTCTCAAAAACCGAACGCTTCGCATCTGTATGAGAAATATAATCTTCACTTTCATAATATTTACCCAAATCCTGATCCTTTGGTTTTGGAGAAGTAAACAACATATCGTTATTAGAATCATATAGAAGTTGAAAATCTTCTCCAGACACACTATAATCTTTGCAGGTCATAAAAACATTTGCGTTTTGTTTTTCGTTCATTCTTTTTACTAATGCCTTTTTGGAATTAAAAAACTAAGGCAAAAGTATTTCTATTCAGGTCTTTTTCAAAATGTATTCTCTATAAACTGATCAAATATAAACTTAGGATACTAAATTTTGATTTTGTTGAAGTTTGTTGAGTCTTACTTTTATACATTTCCTGCCAAAAAGTAACATTACTCTTTTACACAAATTTTATTCTTCTTGGATGTAGTGACAATTTTGAATTACAAGGTTGCTTTAAGGTCGAAATACTAAATTATACTTATCCTTTTTTTAACATTGTTCCACGTGGAACTATTCTTTGGTTGCATCATAAACTTCAACATTAAGTAATTCACTTAACGCATTTGCCTTGTTTACTGCTTCTTCATATTTATTTGTTTTATACAAGGTAAAATTTTTGTTTCCCGTGAAAAAACGAACTACTATCTTATCATGCTTTTCTTTTGTTCCTAAAGCGCCTATCGCTCCCCAATCATTATCCAATTTAAAAGAAGCCGAAAAAACCGAAACATAATCTGGGAAATCTAAATCCAATTTTGTCTTAAAAAGTATAATGTCAAAAACTGAAAACAATTTTTGATTATTAAAATCGGAATTAATTTTATAGGAAACCGAGAAACCGAAAACAACTATTGAAATCGTAAAAAGCAAAAGTCTTGACAAAAGAGGTTCTGAAATAACTAACAGATACAATACAGAAAAAACCAAAACTATAAAAGAAACTATTTTACCTTTAAGCGCTCTTTCTTGTTTACAGATTATGCTTTTCATTATCTTCCCATATAAACTAAAAGAACCGAAATATCGCTCGGCGACACCCCGCTAATTCTTGATGCCTGTGAAATGGTCGCCGGTCTTATTTTCGACATTTTTTCACAAGCCTCGTAAGACAATGACTTCAATTTTGTATAGTCAAAATTCTCTGGAATCTTAATATCTTCTAGTCGGTTAAGTTTATCAGCATTATTTTTTTCTTTTTCTATATATCCAGAATATTTAACTTGAATCTCTGTTTGCTCTAATATCTCCTTGTCAAGTTTATGTTCACTAATATATTCTTCTACTTTATGAAATTGTCTAACATCTTCAAGTGTTATTTGAGGACGAGCAAATAACTTAAACATCTTTCCGCTTTGTTTAACAGGAGCCGACTTTTTGGCTTCCAAAACTGGATTAGCTTCTTCGGGTAACACACTTGTGTCTTTAAAGAACTGAACGAAATTTTTAGCCTTCTTTTCTTTCTCTTCCATTCTTTTCATTCTATCATCTGAAGCCAAGCCAATTTCATGTGACATCGGCGTTAATCTAAAATCTGCATTATCTTGTCTTAAGAGTGTTCTATATTCTGCTCGCGATGTAAACATTCTATATGGCTCTTCTGTTCCTTTTGTGATCAAATCATCAATTAACACCCCAATATACGCTTCACTTCTTTTAAGAATAAAAGCATCTTTTTCCTGGACTTTCAACGCAGCATTTATTCCTGCAATTAATCCTTGAGAAGCCGCTTCTTCATATCCTGTAGTGCCGTTAATTTGTCCGGCAAAAAACAAACCTGAAACCAATTTGGTTTCGAGTGTATGCGTTAACTGTGTTGGCGGAAAATAATCGTACTCGATTGCATATCCCGGTCTAAAAAACTTTACATTCTCGAATCCAGCTACAGACCTTAATGCTCTAAATTGAACATCCTCTGGTAATGAAGTAGAAAATCCATTTACATAAACCTCGACAGTATTCCAGCCTTCGGGCTCTACAAACATTTGGTGTCTTTCTTTATCTGCAAAGCGATTTATCTTATCCTCTATAGAAGGACAATATCTGGGCCCAATACTTTTTATTCTTCCATTAAACATTGGAGAACGATCAAAACCTTCTCTAAGCAAATCATGCACCTCAGGTGAAGTATATGTCATAAAACAAGATCGCTGCTCTGTAAGCGGTTTTGTCAACGCAGTGTAGCTAAACTTTTCTGGATTCTCATCTCCGGGTTGCTCAATCATTTTTGAAAAATCCAAAGATCTTCCATCAACTCGCGGTGGTGTTCCTGTTTTCATTCTTCCAGAATCAAAGCCTAAACCCACAAGTTGTTCTGTAATTCCCGTTGCAGCTTTTTCACCCGCTCGTCCTCCTCCAAACTGTTTCTCTCCTATATGAATTAACCCATTTAAAAAGGTTCCATTGGTAAGCACAACGGTCTTTGCTTTTACTTCAATTCCTAGAGAGGTTTTCACTCCTTTTATTTCTCCATTCTCTACCAAAAGACCACTGACCATTTCCTGATAAAAATCCACATTAGGTGTTTGTTCTAAAAGCAGTCTCCACTCTTCAGCAAAACGCATTCGGTCACTTTGCACCCTTGGACTCCACATCGCGGGTCCCTTTGACTTATTTAACATTTTAAATTGGATCGCAGTTCTATCACTTACGATACCACTATACCCACCAATCGCATCAATCTCTCTTACAATTTGTCCCTTTGCTATTCCTCCCATTGCGGGATTACAACTCATCTGTGCAATGTTTTGCAAATTCATAGTTATAAGCAAAGTGCTACAACCCAAATTTGCGGCTGACGCCGCGGCTTCACTTCCTGCATGTCCTGCGCCCACGACGATCACATCATATTCCTTCTCAAACATAACTTTCTTTCATTGTTCCACGTGGAACATTATACATTTTTATAATACTATTTTTGTTCCACGTGGAACAAAATATCGGCTTGCTTTTTTATTGTTCCACGTGGAACAATGCCATTTTCTGGTCTTCTTTCCTCCTCATTATCATTTCCTCTTCTTTCGTTTTGTCCTTATATCCACAAAAATGTAACACTCCATGAACCATAACTCTTTTTAATTCTTCATATACGTCTACGCCAAATTCTTTGGCGTTTTCAACCACCCTCTCATACGATATAAAAATATCACCATGCAGTTCATTTCCAATCGTATTATCAAAACTTATAATATCAGTATAAGTGTCATGGTTTAGAAAATCCTGATTAATTTTTAAAAGATATTCATCATCACAAAAGATATAGTTTATATGTCCTTCGTCTTTGTTTTCAGAATTTATTACACTGCCTATCCATGCGGAAAAATCCTTCTCATTTATCGTTTCTATTTCTGTTTCATAAAAAAAACTAATCATGATCTTTCTTGAAATACTCTTGTACCTTTTGTTTGTAATTTTGCCGCAAAGGTAATACTTGTCTATTTAATATCTCAGTAGTATTGAAATATTGTTTTGCCTTCTCGAGCTGTTCCCTAATATCGTTTTCAAACTGAACCTGATTTGTCTTGCTTTCTCTTTTATCTTCTTCTCCCTGTTGCAAGGTTGCATCTTCTAATTTTAACAATTCATGTTTGAGATCTATCATTTTTGAAAGGGTGTTTTCATTAAACCCTTTCTCCAACAATTCTTGCTCTACCTGCTCCATTCTTTTAAGGAGATCACTTCCTATTTTATTACCCAAACCTTCTTCCTTTATTTTATCTTGAAGTGCATTTCTAAGCTGTTGTTGCTCCTTATAGATATTATATAATTCTCCATTCAAGTCCTCATTAAATTGTTCTTCCCGTTCTCCGTTACCTTCACCTTCATTTCCTTTAGAGCCCCCACTTTTTTTCTTGCCTTTTTCCTGAGACTTCTTCCCTTCGTTATCACCACTTTTATCACCTGATTTCTGTTCACCGTTGTCACCTTCCTGACCTTGACTATCGCCTTCTTTTTCCCCTTTCTTTTCACCAGGCCTTTTGCCTTTTTCGGCACCTTCTTTCATCTTTTCATTAAGCTCTTCTTGTTTCTTAATGATATCAGGTAACTGAAATTCATTTTGGCCAGAACCACTTTTCCCCTTACCCGATGCAGACATGCTGTTCTGCATTTGGTCCAAAGTTCTACTCAATAAATACGCCAGGTCGTTGGCACCAGTTATTGTGTACCGTTGATTAGCCGCACCTTGTACAATTTGATTTTCTGCAAGCTTCTCTAATGACTTGTCAATATTAAATTCTATATCTGTAAGCTTTTGTGTAACCTCTTCGGTTATCTGCGGCGTCCTTAACGCCAACGCATATAAACTATCATCGATATGAATGAAATTTTCACGCAGCACACTTTGTCTTTTCAACTTCTCTGAATACGTAGGATTGTCCTTATTTATCTTTTTAAAACCAGTCATGAGATTTTCTTGCTCGAAAGAAAAATCCACCAAGTTGTCCAACACCTGTCGTAGCATTTCCATGTCTTCCATTTGTTGTTCTTCGCCAGACATTTGCATTTGCATACTCATCTTATTGCTCATCTGCTTCATTTTTTGAGCCGCGCTTTTTTGGTTCTTTTTAGCCTCAGGCTTATTCTCCTTTTCTAAATTATCACTTGCTTTTTGTTGCTCCTCATTAATTTCTTTTTCATCTTTTTTGTTCTGATCCAAGCTCATGGGCTTTTTCAAATCTTCATTTTCCTTTCTTAGGTTTTCCATTTCCTTTTGAAACTCCTCAAAACTTTTATTCAGTTCATCCTGCTTTTCTTTTGTATTTTTCTCTTCATTTTGTTTAGATAGTTCCTCCTGTTTTTTTGCTAAATCCTCTAGTGCTTTACTTAGTTTTTCGTGTTTTTCTATCACATAATATCTTTTGGTAAGCTCTAAAAGTTGCTCTAGGTTTTTCTTTACATTTTTATTTTCTTTTGCTAAATCTTCGAGTTTTTCAGTTAATTCTTCTTTTTTAATTTTATCAGAAAGCTTCTCTATTTCTTCTAGCAGTTTTTCATTCTTTCGCAATTTTTCTTCATTCCTTTCCAGTCGTTCTTTAAGTGCATCCTTAAATGGTTCTTCCTCTTCCTTTTTATCAAACTGTTCAAGGTTATCCTTCAGTTTTTTAGAAAAATCTTGCATCATTTTTTCCTGCTGCTTTTGTCTTTTCAAAAAATCCTCAAGTTTCTTCTTATCGTTGAAGTCTAATTCCTTCTTTTCTTTCTGTAATTTACTTAAGCTTTCGAGTTCTTTTTCCTGTTTTTTAAATTTATCCAGTGATTTATCCAGGCCAGAAATTGCTTCATTCTGTTCCTGCAGTAATTTATTCTCCAGTTCCTCTTTTGTGAGTTTAATGAAACTAAAAATCTGGCTTCTTGTGCTCTTATACTTGTTGATTGCATCATTATCAAAAACCTCAAAATAAAACTCATATTCTTTTGCAGCTACTAGATCAAGATCTGATGGAAAAGCATAAATAAACTCATCAAAATTAGAAGCGCTTACCGCCAAATTTTTATACTTCTTTTCGCTTTCATTTTCAATATCGTAATATACCAATCTAAGCTTACTAAGTCCATAATCATCACTTACCCTTCCAAAAAAATACAACGTCTGATTATCCAAAGAATCTTTTTCTGATTTAAGGTTTAGTTCAGGGTACTGATCTTTTACTACATTTAAATTAAATGTGAGATTATCATAGTTCTTTACTTCACTATTGGTAGTGGTTATTTCATAATCCATATTGGAATACAATTTCTTTTCGCTATAAAAAGAGTTATCTTCTTTACGTAGAGATAAGATTGTGTCTTTTGTCTTTATTTCAACCTTATCGGTATTTCTGGTGTAGACCGTCCAGCTTACTTTAGTTCCCTCTGGTATAGTAGCATTTCCAGAACTCTTTAACACTTCATCTCTTTTTCTAGTATAAGCCGGATAATCCAATTTCATTTCAAAATTCAACAAAGCTGGCACAGGAACAACGGATAATTCATAAGGCATAGACGTAACTTCATTCGCGCTGAGCACAAAATCCAATGACTCCCTGGGTTGGATAAATGTATATTCAAACTCGCCAACAGCAGTATTCTTTAGAAAATACACTTCATCATTATAGGCAATAGTAACACTCTCAGGTAAGATCTCTCCGGCTACTCTAACTTTAAGAATATAATCTTTATTTTCAAACGCCTTCAAGTTATTATTCACCAAAAAGAATTCGAATGGCGCCGGAGGTTGATACGCCACCTTATAATTAACTACTCTTTCATAACTATCTGATATCCAACTTGTTTTATTAAATAACACTAAGATCAAAAATAAACCTATCGGTATTGCAGCATATTTCAGATATCTCACATTTCTTTTAATATTTATAGCCAATTTGAACGGTACTGGTCTTAATTGTCCAGATTTCTGTTCAATACTCGCCAAAAGCAATGCCGACGAAGACCCATTATCACTTAACTGTAATAAATTCAGGAGCTTGTCATTAACCTCAGGAAAATGATTACCAATAATAGTAGATGCCTCTTTATAATCAATTCCCTTTGTCAATCTAAATAACTTGGTAATAGGTAATAAAATAAACTTAATAAACAAACCAGATTCGACAACGATAAACAACCAAAATAAAATCGTTCTGCCTATGCTATTGAGCCACAGAAAATTTTCGATCATTAACGTAAGCAAAAAATACAACAACCCTATAGCAAAAAACAGTATGAATCCCTTAATCAATTCATTGACATAATACTTCTTAATAAACTTTTCCAGCTTTCCTTTTATGTGTTCAAAATTATCCATCAAATAGCTTTCCTTTGTCATTAACCTTTAAAACTACGATTTTATTTTCAATACCGTTGTTATAGTTATGATAATTCAGTTTCACCGTATCTAATACATTATCTTGTCTATATTCTTTTATTCCCTTAACAAGGTATCCTTTAGTTATACTAAATCATATCATTCCTCTTACAGCTCTAAGATTAAAACTTCGTAATGTTTCACGTGAAAAATTCATAATCCAAAAAATTAAGAAACCCTAATTTCCCATCCAAATTGGTTTTAATAGCATATATAAGATCGTATCTTTGCCATTCTATTTTGAATACTTTTTTAGTTCGTAAAACATAAATTATGACAAAGAACATTAGGGTTCGCTTTGCTCCTAGTCCAACTGGTCCTCTACACATTGGAGGTGTAAGAACCGCTTTATTTAATTATTTGTTTGCCAAAAAGCGTAATGGTACTTTTATCCTGCGTATCGAAGATACCGATCAAAGCAGGTACGTTCCTGGAGCAGAAGATTATATAAAAGAAGCTCTAGACTGGTGTAATATACCCTATGACGAAGGACCTGGTAAAGAAGGCAATTATGGGCCCTATCGTCAAAGTGAACGTAAACATCTTTACAAACAATATGCAGATCAACTAATAAATAGTGGTAATGCCTACTATGCATTTGATACCGCCGAAGATCTCGATAAACATAGAAAAGAGCATGAAGCTAAAGGCAATACCTTTATATACAATTGGCACAATCGAAAAAAATTAACCAATTCATTGTCATTGTCTTTCGATCAAGTACAACAGCGCATAGCCAATGGAGACTCATATGTTATTAGATTTAAGCCTCCTCAAAACGAAACGCTTCATTTGACAGACGAAATTCGCGGTGACATAAAAATAGAGACCAACATTCTAGACGATAAAATATTATTTAAAAGTGACGGTATGCCAACGTATCATCTTGCTAATATCGTTGATGATCATTTAATGGAAATCTCCCATGTAATACGTGGTGAAGAATGGTTACCTTCTTTAGCTCTACATGTTTTATTATATCGCTCACTAGGCTGGGATGCTCCTCAATTTGCACATCTTCCTCTAATCCTTAAACCTATTGGTAAAGGAAAATTAAGCAAACGCGATGGAGATAAAATGGGATTTCCGGTGTTTCCGTTACAATGGCAAGATCCAAAAACCAATGATATCTCTTCGGGTTATCGAGAAGATGGTTATCTGCCAAAAGCCGTAATAAACATGTTAGCATTTTTAGGTTGGAACCCAGGAACCGAACAAGAAATTTTTTCGCTTCAGGAGTTAATAGAGGAATTTGATCTAAAAAGAGTTAACAAAGCGGGAGCAAAATTTGATCCCGAAAAAACCAAATGGTTTCAACAACAGCACTTACAGCTTACCGATTCTTCTTTACTCTCTAATCACTTTACAAAATTACTTTCAGAAAAGAATATATCTACAGAATTGGACGTAACAAAAATTATTGATGTGGTTAAAGAAAGAGCAACATTTCCCAAAGATCTTTGGGATCTCGCTCAATTCTTTTTTATGGCACCAACCGAGTATGAGGAGAAAGCTGTTAAAAAAGCCTGGAAGGAAGACACACCAATGCTAATGCACGAGTTGGTAAGAATACTAAATGACATTACCGATTTCTCAGAAAACAATGTCTCTAGTATTGTTAAAAGCTGGATTAAAGGCAAAGAGATCGGTTTTGGTAAAATAATGATGCCCCTTCGTATTGCTTTGGTAGGCTCTTTACAAGGGCCAGATTTGTTTTTAATTGCCTCGATGATCGGCAAACAAGAAACAATTAGGAGAATAGAGAATACTATAGAAAAGCTATAGTTTTAAAATACACTAGTATGTTTTGAACCGTTGTTCTTATACAGAACAGCGGTTTTCTATATAGTACATTTTGTAACATTTCTATATCTATATATACTGATATTGTATACACTAAAAACTTCTAATCAATGCAAAAACAATACAAAGTACTAAAAAGATCAAACATGTGGTCTACCGAAAAACTAAGAAAAGAAGTTGAAGACACTTTAAATAAAGTATCAAAAGAAGGTTGGGAAATTGTTTCGGTAGCCTTTGGGTCTTCAAGTAGCTCGGGTATGTCTACAGCCATGATAACTATTTGTAAATAACTACAATCTTTCACATTTTATACCTAAATTCATTCTTTCTAAATACTAACTTTTAAACAAAAAATAATGGGTCTATATTTAATTCCACTAGTCATTTTCGGTTTTATTGTTCTTATATCAGGAATATTTACCGTAAAACAACAAACCGCTGCCGTCGTTGAACGTTTCGGTAAGTTTTTAAGCATAAGAAACTCTGGCTTACATTTCAAAATTCCTGTTTTCGACAGAATAGCTGGCCGAATTAATTTAAGAATTCAACAACTTGATGTAATTGTAGAAACTAAAACAAAAGATGATGTGTTTGTGCGCCTTAAAATTTCGGTTCAGTTTCAGGTAATTAAAGAAAAGGTGTATGATGCTTTCTATAAATTAGAAAATCCACATGACCAAATTACATCTTATGTATTCGATGTTGTACGTGCCGAAGTTCCTAAAATGAAACTTGATGATGTTTTTGAAAGAAAAGATGACATTGCCATCGCAGTAAAACAAGAGCTTAACGAGGCTATGGTTAATTACGGATACGATATCATTAAAACACTCGTAACCGACATTGACCCGGATTTGCAGGTAAAAGAAGCGATGAACCGAATTAATGCAGCAGAACGTGAAAAGGTTGCTGCCGAATATGAAGCAGAAGCAGAACGAATTAAAATTGTAGCCAAAGCCCGTGCCGAAGCAGAAAGTAAAAGATTACAAGGTCAAGGTATAGCAGATCAACGAAGAGAAATAGCTCGCGGTCTTGAAGAAAGTGTCGACGTGTTAAATAATGTTGGAATTAATTCGCAAGAAGCATCTGCCTTAATTGTAGTAACTCAACATTATGATACCCTGCAATCTATTGGTGAAGAAACCAACAGCAATCTTATTTTGTTACCAAATTCTCCACAAGCCGGAAGTGATATGTTAAATAATATGATCGCATCTTTTACTGCCTCCAACCAAATTGGTGAAGAAATGAAAAGACAAAATGCCAAAAAAGGAATTAGTCGAAAAAAACCAGATTCAGAACAATAAAAATGAACATATAAAGTTTGTTTCTAAATCCGGTCATTAAAAAAGATCGGATTTTTTTATTTTTTGTAAAAAACCAATTTTTTTATACAAATAATCAATTTAGAGCTTTTTAAGGGCATTTTGGTAAGCACAGAAATAAATTGTATTCTTTTTTTTTTAAATTGTCTTAAATTAGCTCATATAAAACAAGTTTTAATAAATAAAAACAATCATATTCAAAAATCGATAAAGACATACTATAGTTTGAAATATATGTATATTTGCGTAAAATTATCCCCATGAAAAATTACTTAATTATTTTATTATTTATTTCTGGAAGTGTTTTTTCCCAGAATATTAAAACATTAAAAAAATCCGCATTACGCGATGCAAAAGCCGCCACACAAGCCTCTGTCGATAAAAATTTAAGCAATATCCTAAAATATACACATCCGAAAGTTTATAAAGCCTATGGAGAAAAGCAGTTAATGGAGACCATGGATGAGATTTTTAGAACTATGGATGCGCAAAATATAAAAATTGTGAGCTCTAAAATCGATGAAATTAGTGATATAAGAAAAGAAAACAGAGAATATCGTTGTTTGGCAAAAACAACAACGAAAATGAATTTTAATGGTAGGTCCGTTACTTTAAAAAGTTCTTTGTTTGGCTTTTATAACGATAAAAACTCTCAGTGGTATTTTGTAGAATCTAATAAACTTCTAGATGATCCTGAAACTCAAAAACTGTTTCCAAAATTTAAGACAGAAATTGAAATTCCGATCGATGAGCATATTGAAGATAATTAAAAAACTATACTCTCTATAATTAAAAAACCCTTGATTTATAATCAAGGGTTTTTGTTCTTTATATGCTATATTTCTCTTTTAAAATCAAAGCTTCTGCCTGCAATAGCTCATTTTTATCATCCACTGCTTTAAGAATAAATTCTTTTGCCAATTGATTTGGTATCAAAACTTTATCTTCAAGAATAACGCCCAAGGAAATCATTGTGACTATTCTTGTACCTACCTTTTTTACAGCTGTGTTATAAAGAGGTTCAAGTTCTTCAACAGAAACCTTCTTTGCAGTTTCTTTTATCTTTGTTTTAAGCGCTTCTCGCTTTTGATCTGGTAAATTTGTATACTTCTTCCCTGCTCTTTTGATTTCTTCTATTGCAGGTATTTCTTTTTGGGTATTTGGCTGTTGTTTATTGTTATTTTGTGATGTTTGTTTCGGCTTTACTTTTGCCCAGGTATCTCGTAAACCAACAGTTTTATTAAACACCAATGCCTTAGCATTACTCTCCAAATCCACATTAAAATATCCAAGTCTTTGAAACTGAAACTGATCTAATGGTTTAGCGCTTTTTAAGCTTGGTTCTACATAACCTGTAATTACCCTTAAAGAATCTGGATTCAAAAATTCCATAAAATCTTTATCCTTATGCCCGTCTGGTGCCTCATCATTAAACAATCGATCATATATCCTCACTTCAGCAGGAATAGCATGCGCAATTGACACCCAATGCAATGTCCCTTTTACATTACGCTTTGATTCCTCGGTACCACTACCCGACTTACTCTTAGGATCATAGGTACAATGAATTTCAGTAATATTTCCATTATCATCTTTTACAACATTCTCACCCTTAATAATATATGCATTTTTAAGACGAACTTCTTTTCCCAATGTTAATCTAAAAAATTTACGGCCTGCTTCTTCTTTAAAATCTTCTCTTTCAATATATAATTCACCAGAAAAAGGCACTTTTCTAGATCCTGCAGTTTCATCTTCAGGATTATTTTCGGCATCCAACCACTCTTCCTCTCCCTCTGGATAGTTAGTAATAACCAACTTTACAGGATCCAAAACGGCCATCACTCTGGGTGCGGTTTTATTAAGATCTTCTCTAACGCAAAATTCTAAAAGTGAAACATCAATGACGTTTTCACGTTTTGCTACCCCTACAGTCTCTACAAATTTCCGAATAGATCCTGGCGTATAACCGCGTCTTCTTAATGCAGATATTGTAGGCATTCTAGGATCATCCCAACCCGAAACAACACCATCTTCTACCAATTTGAGAAGCTTACGCTTACTCATAATGGTATAACTTAGATTAAGTCTTGCAAATTCCCTTTGTTTGGGTCTTATATTGCTGCTATAAACCTGATCCAAAAACCAATCATATAATTTTCTATGTGGCTTAAACTCTAACGAACACAAAGAATGCGAAATATTTTCTATATAGTCACTTTCGCCATGAGTCCAATCATACATAGGATAGATACACCACTCATCTCCTGTTCTATGATGTGACTTTTTAAGTATTCTATACATCAAAGGATCACGCATCAACATGTTGGGATCTGTCATATCTATTTTGGCTCTTACTACATGTTCTCCTTCATCAAACTCTCCTTCCTTCATTTTTCGAAAAAGATCCAAATTTTCTTCTACAGAACGGTCTCTGTATGGACTATTGGTTCCTGGTTCTGTGGTAGTTCCTTTTTGTTCTGCAATCGCCTCTGCAGACTGAGAATCTACATATGCCTTTCCATCTTTTATTAACTGGATCGTCCAATCATATAACTGTTGAAAATAATCTGAAGAATAGCACTCTTGGTCCCATTGATATCCCAACCACGTTACATCTCGTTTTATTGCATCCACGTACTCCTGCTCTTCTTTTGCCGGATTTGTATCATCAAAACGTAAGTTGACCGGTGCGTTATACTTAAGTCCCAATCCAAAACTAATACCAATTGCCTTGGTATGACCAATGTGTAAATATCCATTGGGTTCGGGTGGAAAACGAAATCTAAGATCTTTGCTATCCATTCCGTTTTTCAAATCTTCTTCAATAATTTGCTCTATAAAATTGAGCGATTTCTTATCTTCTGTCATTACATATAAAATGAGCTACAAAACTACTAAAAATCTCATCTTGTAAAGCAACAAAAAAAGGGTTGTTTTCCGGTGTGCAGATAAAAAGAAACTTTTAACTTTGCTAAAAAATTCTGTGGGATTAATTAAGCTAAAGAATATTAAGATTTATGCCTATCACGGGTGCCTGGTTGAAGAGAAAAAAATAGGTTCTGATTATAGAGTAGATCTAAAGATAAAAGCCGATCTTACCAAATCTGCTGCAACAGACAAATTGAGCGACACCGTAGATTATGTACATCTTAATCATGTTGTAAAAGAAGAGATGGCTATTCGTTCTAAATTACTAGAACATGCGGCAGAACGTATACTGGTTAGAATATTAAAAGAAATTCCTTTGGTACAAAAAGCGACTATTGATGTTTCAAAAATTAATCCCCCTATAGGAGGAAATGTTGAAATGGTTACGATTACAAGAAGTAAAAATCGTTAACTTTGCATAATAATATTCTTCGGAATTGCATTTAATGTAAAATCATTTAAGAAGTATTCATAAATTTTTTTACATTTGCCAACCGACCAAAAATTGGTGTCGTGGCCGAGTGGCTAGGCAGTGGTCTGCAACACCATCTACAGCGGTTCGAATCCGCTCGACACCTCAAAAAAAATCCTGTAAGTAATTTTACAGGATTTTTTTATTTAAACTTTGACTCAGGTCTTATTTTCTCGATTCTATCCTGTATTTTTTGTTCTACCTCATCAGGAACAACCCCTTTTAATATCAAAAATGCACCAAAAACCACCATCATAATACTTATTATTCTTTTGATAATATAGGTTCTTTTTGGCGTAAGTTTTCTTTTAAGGCGCTTTGCCAAAAGCATTTTAAAAACATCAATAAAAAGATATGTACCCAAAACAACACTAAAAAAATAGAGTATTCTATTGGTATCCATATCCAATTGAGGTCCAATAACAATAATAATACTTAACCAGAAACCTAAAACACCAATGTTTATGAAATTGAGCAAAAACCCCTTTACAAAAAGCATCAAATAATTATGCTTATTGATAATTTCTACAGATGTATCCCTAAGTTTGTTATAATTCTTTTTCTCTTGAATAAATGAAATCACACCATAAGTAGCCAATAAAACCCCTCCAAAAATAAACAATGCAGGGTCATCTTTGATCTTTTCCAGAATTTGATTGGTAGAAAAATACGCAATAAGAATGAAGGCAATATCTGCAAAAATAACTCCTAAATCTACCGCCAAAGCAGCTCTGAATCCTTTTATTGCAGCTGTTTCTAATAGTACGAAGAAAACTGGTCCGATTAGAAAAGCTAATAAAAATCCTAAAGGTATAGCAGCTTGAGCATCTTGAAGCATTGGGTATCCAGGTGTTTCTTACAAAGTTAAAAACTACTTAGTTAACTTCAATAATTTTTCCACCTAAAAGTTTTTGCGTATCCATTTCTCTAGGATTCCCATATATTCTAATGGTTCCACCGGCATTGGTATTGGCTTTCATATAATTTTGTGCATTCACCTCGGCAGTACCACCTGCACTTACTTTTACCTGTGTATCCTTGGTTCTAAGATTACTGGCATAATACTGGCCACCAGAAGTAATGGTTACCTCCTGCTCTTTTGCTTCTCCTTTTATTTCAATTTCTCCTCCGGTAATTGCTTTAGCAAAAATAAATCCAGCTTCGACTTCGGCTCTTATACTTGCACCTTCTTGTGCTCGTAGGTCTAAATTCTCGGCACTAATAACGCCTTTGGCTTTAACTCTTGCTCCTTCGTTCACATCAATTTTATTAATCTGGGTGTAGTACACGGTTACTTTGGTGTTATTATTATCCCATATATTATCAAGCGACATTCTTATTTTTAGAAGACTTCCATTTTGAACTACATCTACTTCTCTTCTCTTTATACCCGTAACTTCTACTCTATTTTCATTCCCTTTAATTAAAGTAACCTGAATTTTATCAAATACCTTCAATTCATTAAAATCTCTAACATTTTTTGTTATAACATCTTGAGCTTGTATAGTTGCTGCAAGAATAAATGCTGTTATGAACATTAATTTTTTCATCGCCCTAAAAATTTAAAATTAAACCTAAGATTTATGTGTTTTATATTAAAAAGTTAGTATTACTCTATCTCGTTTCTACCTCCTAAAAGTGTAAAATCCAAATGTCTTTTGACTAAATCAGCATTCTTTACCTTTACATACACTTCATCACCTAATTGATATATTTTCTTTGATGTTTGCCCAATAACAGCATATTCATCTTGATCAAAAATATAATGGTCATCATTTATGTCTTTCAGACGAACCATTCCTTCACATTTATTGCTTATAATCTCTACATAAATTCCCCATTCGGTAACACCAGAAATAACTCCCAGGAATTGCTCATCTTCATGATCTTTCATAAACTTAATCTGCATGTATTTTATAGAATCTCGTTCAGCACTAGCCGCTAGGTTCTCCATAGAACTGCTATGATTACATTTTTCTTCATATTCTTCCTCTGCAGCAGATTTTCCTTTATCCAGATAATGTTGCAACAAACGGTGTGCCATAACATCTGGATATCTTCTAATAGGTGAGGTAAAATGTGAATAATAGTCAAACGCCAATCCATAGTGGCCAATGTTATGCGTAGTGTATTCAGCTTTACTCATACTTCGTATAGCAAGCGTATCTACCAGGTTCTGTTCCTTTTTACCTTGGACATCCTTTAATAAACCATTTAGGGACTTTGTGGTTGTTTTTCGATCTCGAAGGTCTAGTTTGTATCCAAATCGACCGATGATATTTTGTAAGGCAGCTAGTTTTTCATCATTGGGTTCATCATGAACTCGATAAATGAATGTTTTCTTAGGATTTTGTTTTCCGATGAATTCTGCCACCTTTTTATTTGCCAGAAGCATGAATTCCTCGATAAGTTTATTTGCGTCCTTAGAAGTCTTAAAAAATACGCCTACGGGTTCGTTGTTTTCATTTAAACTAAATTTTACTTCAACTTTGTCAAAAGAAATTGCTCCATGTCGCATTCTTTTACCACGCATGATCTTTGCTAATTGGTCCAGTTTAAGAATTGCATCGGCTATATTCTGATCGCTTTTATATTCTTTACCTGTAAGTGAAATATCGGCCGGAATAATATTTTCTTTAGTTTCTATAATATGTTGCGCCTCTTCATATGCAAAACGAGCATCAGAATAGGTAGCCGTTCTGCCAAACCATTGATTCTTGATCTCGGCCTTGTCATTTAATTCAAAAACGGCTGAAAAAGTATATTTCTCTTCGTGAGGTCGTAGTGAGCAAGCGTTATTCGATAATACTTCGGGGAGCATAGGAACAACCCTATCTACCAAGTACACCGATGTTGCTCTTTCATACGCCTCATCGTCCAAAATGGTACCAGGAGTTACATAGTGAGAAACATCTGCAATATGAATTCCTACCTCATAATTCCCATTTTCCAGAACCCGAAATGACAACGCATCATCAAAATCTTTAGCATCTTTTGGATCGATAGTAAACGTTAAGATATTTCTCATATCCCTACGTTTTTTTATCTCAGATTCTTGTATACTGGTATCTAGCTGATTAGTATATTCTTCGACATCTTCAGGAAACTCATACGGAAGGCCATATTGCGCCAATATTGCATGAATTTCGGTATTATGTTCTCCTGGTTTACCCAGTACCTTTACAACCTTACCAAAAGGTGAATCTGCTTTATCTGGCCAATCTTCAAGTTTTACTAAAACCTTATCTCCATCTTCGGCTTTTCCGATCTTATTTTTTGGAATAAAAACATCAGTATACATTTTAGGGTCTTGCATATTTACAAATGCATACTTCTTTTGGATCTCAATTACTCCAACAAACTCACTCCTTTTACGTGTAATGATTCTAGATATTTCGCCTTCACTTTTTCCTCTGCGCTTTCTACGATACACATATACTTCTACTTCATCACCATGCAGTGCTTTATTTAAGTTATTGCTTGGAATAAAAATATCATCATCAAGATCCTCTACTATTACATATCCACTACCTTTTGCCGTGATATCCAAAATCCCGGTATAGGTATTTATATTGGGTATAATCTTAAATTTTCCTCTATCAACCTCTTCAATTTGTTTTTTTGCCGCTAATTGTGCTAACTTCTTAATTATCTGATTTCTACTACTTGCATCATTTACTCCAAACTTTGCTGCAATTTGTTTATAGTTGAATGTTTTACTGGGTTCAGATTTTAATATTTTGAGTATTCCTTGGGTGATATTCTCTATTTTGGGAGACTTTTTTCTTCTTCTACTCTTTCTTTTCATTAATATCAATTATGTTATATATGATAAAAGTACAGCTTATCTTTTAACATTAGTAATTTTAAGTTTAAACTTTTATTAATCCCTAAATCGTATAACTGTTTAATAATAAAAAAATGCATTATTTGTAAATCAAAGGTTTACATTTAAAAATTCTAAACAAACTTGATCATTTCTCTTAAAAATTACTTAATTTTATTACACTACTATTCAAATCAAAACGTTTTGTATTTTAATCAACTATGCCTAAAATCAAAAAAATACATAAGATTATAGTATTCTTCGTTCTAATTTTTCTATTAGGCATATATTCTTTTACTCTTTACATAAGCAACACAATCGATCAGAAAAAAGAAACCGTTCAAGAATATGAAACCACGGGATCTGGTAAATTGGATAGAGAAGCAGTTCAGATAAATTAGATTCTTTTTTATATTTTGTATATTTAGATAAACCTATATCTAAACATTCTTAATGAAAGATTTTGTTATCATAAAGACCTACACTTATCCACATGAGTATGCGGTTCTAAAACTCCTTTTAGACCAAGAAGGAATTTCTTATTTCTTTGAAAATGAAACAATGATAGGTGTTTTCCCCTTTTACTCCAACGCTTTGGGCGGAATCAATCTTAGAGTGCACCTAAAAGATAAAAACAAAGTACTTCAAATCATTAATGATCTAAACACTAATTCACATTTAAGAATAGTCTAAATTCTATACTCAATTTTACTTTACAAATTAGAACAGTTTTCAACATATACTATATATATCTTTTTTTCTTTTTAAAAATTTAAAACTAAAAATGATGATTATAATGTAGTGTGGATAGCGGTATAACTTTTTGATATTTTATTTGTTTTTTTGGTTAGCTTAAATTTTCAGAAACATATAAACAAGATATTAATATGTTAATAGCCTGAAAATGTTCTAAAAGTAAAATTTAATTAACAGTTGTTAATAGGTAATAAACACATTAAAATTTTAATATTTTTACGGTAAAACCGTAGTTTATAACATTGATTTAACATTTGAAAACTTATCCAAAAAAAGGTGAGTTTTAATTTTGATTTGTTTGAAAGATCCTTGTATTCGAATAAAAAATAAAATCACCAAAAAAACTTTCTGAATTTTAGGAACTATTTATTCACATCTAGTGTTAACAGAAGAGTAGTAGTTATTAACATTGGGGTAACATTACGTTAAATAATTGATTTTTTGGATATTACTTTTTTTGGATTGAATTATCTTTGTTGAAACAACAAAAACACATAAAAAATGAAAATAGCTATCGGAAACGATCATGCAGGAACTGCATATAAATTTGCAGTTGTTGAATACTTAAAATCAGAAGGAATCGAGGTGACTAACTATGGTACAAACGAAGAGAGTAGTGTGGATTATCCTGATTTTGTACATCCGGTAGCAAAAGATGTTGATGGTAAAAAGGTAGATTTTGGTATTTTAATTTGTGGAAGCGGTAATGGAGTATGTATGACTGCAAACAAATATAAAAATGTACGAGCCGGGCTTTGCTGGACAAAAGAAATAACAGAATTAACGAGACAACATAATGATGCTAATATCATATGTATTCCTGCAAGGTTTACATCACAACCTCAGGCATTAGAGATGGTAAAGACATTTTTATTTACAAAATTTGAGGCAGGCAGACACCTTAACAGAGTAAATAAAATACCGATGTGTATTTGACATATGACACACCATCACACTCATAATCATTCACATCAAAAACTTACCGGGCGTAATTTATTATTTTCTATTCTTTTAAACGTTGGTATTACTGTTGCCCAGGTAGCAGGGGGATTAATATCGGGTAGTTTGTCGTTATTATCGGATGCCTTGCATAATTTTAGTGATGTACTTTCTCTGATAGTTAGTTATTTTGCCAATAGGCTTGCTAAGAAAGAAGCATCAATCAAAAGAACTTTTGGTTTTAAAAGAGCCGAAATTATGGCAGCATTTATTAATGCTGCTTCTTTAATGATTATTGCAATTATATTGATTTTTGAGGCTATAGAACGCCTTCAAAACCCTCAAAAGATTAGTGCTCAGATTGTGATTATATTATCTGGTATTGCAATTTTAGGAAATGGACTTAGTGTTTTGCTACTGCGCAGGGATAGTAAAGTAAATATGAACATGCGATCGGCATATTTGCACCTTATAACTGATTTGATGGCATCGGTAGCAGTATTAATAGGTGGTTTGCTAATGCGATATTATGAGATTTTTTGGGTGGATAGTGTTCTTACGTTTGCTATAGCTGTTTATCTTATTATTGTTGGATTTGATTTATTAAAAAGGTCATTTAAAGTATTAATGCTATATACACCAGACACAATAGAAGTGAAAGAAATTGTAGCAACAATTAATGGGCTCCCAAAAGTAAAAAGTATACATCATGTTCATGTTTGGCAACTTAATGAGGAAGAAACGCACTTAGAAGCTCATATCGACTTTCAAGAAGATATTCAGGTATCAGAATTTGGAAATATACTTCATGAAATTGAAGCTATATTACAAGAACAGTTTAATATCAATCATGTAACATTACAACCAGAATATGGCAAAAAGGATAATAAAGATATAATTGTACAGGATTAATTATGGGTCTTAGATTTGAAGTTAAGCGTTTTGATGAGTTGATTACGCCAGAATTATATAAAATTTTGCGCTTGCGCGCAGAGGTATTTGTAGTAGAACAAGATTGCGTTTATCAAGATATTGATAATAAAGATCAAAAAGCTTTACATGTGATTGGATATAAAAATGATAACATCGTTGCTTACACCAGGATTTTTGAAGCAGGAAATTATTTTGAACAAACCAGTATAGGACGTGTAGTCGTTTCAGAAGAGGAAAGAAAGTATGGTTATGGCCACGATCTTATTAAAGAAAGTATTTGGGCTATAGAAAAGCATTTTGGTGCCACAGATATCAAAATATCTGCTCAGACCTATCTAAAAAAGTTTTATGAGACCCATGGGTTTCAACAGATAGGAGAGGAGTATCTTGAAGATGGAATTCCGCATATTGGGATGGTGAAATCATAATTATCAATAAGTTTAATCGTAGAAACCCCAAAGTTTCTAAAAAAGGACCTCAGGATCTTTGAATAAACAAACTAAGCTACTGTCCTTTTACTATAAAATTATCAATATGGTAGCGAGTAGTTGCTCTAGGGTCACCACCTATATACCTAAAACCTATTCTAATACGCCCATCTAAGCATGATAAAGGTATTGGGCCGGCTGGAATGCTGTCGCCAAAACCATTTAAAGGCCCACGAGGAAGGTTTGCATCCAATTTTATCCAAGAAGTTGAATGAATGTTACCTGTATAATCATTAGTTACAAAAACTTCCAGAATATTGCCATTATCATACCCTGCTTGCACATCAAAATTCAAAATTTCACTAGTTGAAGCATCCAAATCAATTTCTGGAGTTATTAACCATACCTCGTATATAGGTTCTTTTGATCTAAACCCAGTAATTTGTGCATATTGGTTATCGGCAAAGTCACCAATTTCAAAATCCAGCATACCTCCAGCAATGTTGGTATTGATCCACCCCAGATCTTTAAGGTCTTTGGTTTTTAATCCGGTGAAACCCTCTTCAAACAAAGTGTTGGTTCCCTGATCGGTAGAAGGGCATTGTAAGACTTCTGGGTCACAACGGCTTTCTATATCAAAAACGAGACCCTGTGGGTCGTTTAGTACCAAATTAAAAGCTTCGCCCAAAAAATTTTTAGTGAGAATCCCGGTAAAACTTCCTTGATTGTTGGGTAAAGTAAGCCCTTTAAAATCAGAAAAGGTACTGGTGCTTAAAATAGTTTTTTGCCCAGTTTCACAACTTTCAAGAATTCGTTCGCCATCAAATTCATCATTAGGCTCTGCAGCAAGCGTAAAGGCGTTGTTGTCTAAAACAATATTTTTATTGAATTGAAGGTTGTTCATTTTTATATAAAGATTTAAAAAATGGTCGGCAAAGTCTTCCATTGTAATTTCCAAAGGAGTAATGGCAAATACTTCAGAAGAACGAATTATAAATTCACCTACAGAAAAAGAAGGAATAGCCCGTACTGTATTACCGTCTAGAGCGCCCAATGTTGGAAGTCCATTTTCTAAACCAACTGATAAACCATCAAGCTTAACAAAGACCTTTCGGCCAAATTCAAAAGATGTATATAAGGGTGCATTGTCAATTAAAACTCTAATTCCAGCGGTTGGATTTACATTTTTATTTTGAATAATAAGTTCTTTAAAAAAATTACCCCCTTTATCGCTGGACACTACATAACCAACTAGATAGTTGTTTGTGTTATTAAAAATAGCCTTTGCGTTTTCTCCTTCCTTTTCGATTTGTTGATTCATAATACCCAAAACGGCTTCAATATTTATTACGGTTCCATTAATAGACGGTTCTTCTATAAGTAATGGAGGGGTTGCAAAATCTTCTTCTGGAGTACACTTTGTGACAAGCAAAACAGTTATTAGTCCACATGCCGAGATTATTAATTTTTTAATATCCATATTGTTTTTTGTTAAAATCGTATATAAAAATTGATATAGTAAGAAGTACCAAATCCAAAGAAATACTTTGGACCAAATACAGGTGTTTCCCTTTGGGATTCTTCTAAAGCACGTTTGTAATTTGCATTTCTGGTTTGTTCAAAACCACCGGTCTTGTATTGTTGGTTAAGGATGTTATTGACCGAAGTAAAAAAACCGACATAATACTTTTTAATTCTCCAGGACTTACCACCTATTGCGTTTACCAAAAAGTAATCATCAAAACGCTCTTGTTTTAATAAAGATCTGGCAATAGTATCGTCATAACCATTAAAAGGAAGTCCATCAACATCTTGATTGAAATTAGATGTTCTGGCAAATGAACTTACATTAATAAAAGCATTAGAAAAATAGTTGGTGGTGGCACCAAACCACCAAAAATTGGGGTCTCGATATTCAAAACCTACCTGAGCCGCATTTTGAGGGCCACCAGAGAGATAATAACCTTTAAGGGCCGATTTTCCGAAGGTTCGAATTCCTTGAAAATCGTTAAAAACTTCACTAGTGCTGGCCAAGGCAAGATCGGGATTGTTGTTGTAAGTAAATTGACCGACCGCAGCAACTCCTTTAAGCTTTAGAGTAGGGGTAACTTGATATTCCAAACCTAATTCTCCCCCAACATACTGTTTGTCAATATCTGTTAGAATTTCCTGAACAAAACCAGCTCCAGATCCTGAAATTGCTTGGGTAAAAAAGAATGAAACGTTTGATGCATCTAGAATTTTGGTGTAATAACCTGTTATTTTTGCTCTGATTTTTGAAGACTTAAAAATATAACTGGCGTCTATGGTTTCAATTTTTTCATTTTCTTGCGTCTTACCAATTAATTGAGAAACAGGAGCATTGCTTTGTCTGGCATTTGCAAAAGCATTTCTTATTGTAGGTGATTTGGTAAAATATGCTGCGTTAAGATTAATAGAATGATAACCATGAATTCTGAAAACACCCCCACCTTTTATTCCATAATTTTTGAAGTTGACCTTTGGGCTTTTTCCAAAGGATTGTATACCGGGAAAATATCCGTTCTCAAAAAGACCATTTCGTTGATATGAAGTCTGAGTAACATCACCAGCCAGGAAAAAATCTAATTTGTTAAACTTGAATTCGGCTTGTACAAACCCATTAATAGTTGAGGCATACATTTCATAGTTGTAGTCATATCGATCACCTACTTGTACAATTCTATTAGGGTTTTGCAAGTCACTTTGCGCCCTGTTAATAAGTTGCGATGATGATAAGCTAGAAGAGGATAGGGCAAACAAATCAATATCCAAAAAACCAGAACCACCTAACAAGTCTTTAACTTCAGCAAAGTTTTCACTTTTAAAATTTTGGTACCTAATAGCCGAATTAATTGATATGTTTTTATGTATTCGACTGTTTAAAATGATGTTACCACTAATCTGAGTATTATCTGTTCGATCATCGTATAAAATATAGGTAGCATTGCTTCCTAGTGAAGCGTTTTGCTGATTTGCCTGTATTAAACGCTTCCAATCTAATTGACCGTCGTTAATTAAGTTTTGTTGAGCAAGAAATGCATTTTGATAGTCTGCAGCGGTTGGGTTTTGATCTTCAAGGAAAGAGCTTGGTAAATTGTCAGGATGAACGGGATTTATATTGGCTCCTCTTCCACCTCCAAGATATGTATTTCCAAAAGCAGATGAAATTAGATCACTACCTCCTGTATCAATCCTAGAATTTGCGATTTTTCCTGTTTGAAACGCAATATTGGTATTTACCGTTGTTTTTTTTGTTGCGTTCCAGTAGTGGTTTAACATAATTACAGGCTCTTCCACAATTCGCTCTCTAGAATTTCTAACATTTCCTTCCAAATAACCCCAATTAGGATTATAAGTGGCTCCCTTTATACGAAAAACTTCTTCAGTAATTGCTGTTGATCTACCACGGCGATTTGGTGTATAAAATGCGGTAATGTTTAGACTATGATTGCTGTTAATTTTCTTTTCTATGGAGGCAAAAAAAGAATTAGAATCGTATCCCGTACCATCTATGTATCCTTGTTCTCCAAATCGCCGGGATATAGATGCCGAAAAAGCCCAACCTTTTGCAGTAATACCAGAATTATAAGTAGCCATTACCCTGCCTTGGTAACTTCGATTAGAAGAGGCATAGGAAATTCTTCCTCCTTTTCTGTATTTGGAAGCTCTCATGATTATATTTGACGTGCCCAGAAGTTCACCAAAGGCATAGTCATTTTGCGAAACTCCAAAAGCAAATTCCTGGTTACGTTGCACGTCGTTAAGACCGCCCCAATTGCTCCACTGCGGTCTTCCATCTAAAAGCTTATTCATCTCGATGCCGTTAATTAGAACCTTGCTGTTTTCATTTTTGAGCCCTCTGGGCTTAAAGAATGTTGTTCCAAAGTCAAATGCTGCTGCATTTAGGAACACATCTCGATTGGCCTGTAATAGTCCAGACATATTAAAAGAGATATCATTTTCATCATCTAGATCGGTATCAGAAAGAGCTATTGTTCCTATTTGATTTTGCCGATTATCAAAATCATGATTTAATTCTATTATTCTTAAATCCAATACTTCATTTTCGTTAATTACAATCGGAAAACGTTTGGTTATATATCCTTTGGCTGAAATTATCAGGATTTGCTCTCCCAAAGGGACGATAGAATCTTTAAAATCAAAAGCTCCAAAGTCATTGGTAAAACAATACACATTTGTTTCTTTGATATGAATTTTGGCTGTAACAACATTTTCACCTGTAACAGCGTCGATGATTCGTCCTTTCACTATTGTTTCTTGAGCATTTATATTTGAGACAAAACACAGGATTGTGAATAAAAGGAACATTAATATGGTTGGCTTGGTTACCATTTTCTAATTACATTTTAACTTTAAGTGGTTATTGTTGAGATAATTAATTCAACACAGTGCAATTATAATGTATGCCAGTTTCATTTTTTGAAACTGAAAAAAGAAATCTTTGTGTTTTAAAATTCAGGATATGATTTCAAGAAGACTTGTTCTAATTATTATAATCTCTTCAACGACTCTGATATCACAGGAGAAGAAAATTTATAACATTCAAACAATAGCATTTTACAATCTTGAAAATCTTTTTGACCCCCAAGACGACCCAATGACTTTTGATGATGACAGAACACCACAAGGAAAAGATCACTGGACAGAAGAGATATATCGGCAAAAGATTAAAAATATGGCGTTTGCCATCTCTAAAATAGGAGTTGATATTTCAAAAAACGCTCCGGTTATTTTGGGAGTTTCAGAAATAGAAAATAGAAAAGTGTTGAAGGATCTTGTTAATAACCCTACGCTTTCAAAAAAGAAGTATGGAATTGTTCATTTTGATTCTCCAGACAGAAGAGGAATTGACGTAGCATTATTATATCAGAAACCATTGTTTAAACCAAAAAACTCACAAACACATGAGCTGATTCTGTATGACAATGATAGTAATAAAAGAATTTATACCAGAGATCAATTGGTGGTGAGTGGTTATCTGGATGGAGATTTGATTCACATTATAGTAAACCATTGGCCGTCGAGAAGAGGAGGAGAGGCTCGAAGCAAATACAAAAGGGAAAAGGCAGCACTTTTAAATAAGAAGATCATTGATTCTATTTTTTCAATAGACCCTTATTCTAAAATCATTACCATGGGCGATTTTAATGATTACCCTACCGATTCGAGCATAAAAAAAATTCTGAATACAAAGTCTAATGTAAAAAATGTGTCTTTAAAACAATTGTATAATCCCATGATGAAAATGGCGAAAAAAGGTATTGGTACGCATGCATGGAGAGATAATTGGGGTATTTTTGATCAGATTATTGTTTCTCATGAATTTTTGAGAAAAGATTACTCCTCATACAGATATTACAAAGCCGGGATATTCAATGAAGATTTTCTTACCACTCAAAAAGGAAAGTACAAAGGATATCCTTTCAGAAGTTTTAGCAGTGGCAGTTTTACAAATGGGTATAGTGATCATTTCCCGGTATACATTTATGTTATAAAAGAAAAAAGGTGACCATATTGGTCACCTTTCTTTTTATGCTTTTTTGTAAAAATTACAATCCAATGGTAATCGTACCAGAACAAAGTGTATCTGCATAATCTTCAAACGATGTGCCTTCAGGAAGTGTAATAGTTTCAGACTCACCACCTCCAGAGGTAGTTACTGTTCCGTCTCCATTATCACATATAGAAATAGGAATAGTTAATACTTCACATTCTCTACAGTTTCCGCCATCGTCGTCATTTCCACAAGAAGTAAATCCAAGAGTTAAGGCAAATACAGCCACATACATAAGTTTTTTCATAATCTGGGGGTTTAATTTTTTAACAGCCCAAATATATGAGAATATATCTTATTAACAAATTTTTATGTTAAAAAAAGCTTTTTATCGATAATTTATGAGGTTTTATCGATGCTATTTCACAGTTTCAATATCGATCGGTTTCCCGATGTAGGCAAGAAAACTATCTTCTTCGACCTGTTGTATTTCTTGGCTGTATGAAGAAATAATACGTATGTTTCTATTGGCATCTTTTATAAACAACGGAATAATTTCGTTGTCCTCTTTGGTAACATCGATAAGGGTGTTATAATGTTTTTGACCTTGTATTTTTATCTCTTGTATCCCAGGATATTTTTCGGCCAGGGCAATAAGTTTAAAATAATCATCGGTATGAGAAAACAATCCTTCTTGTGGATTATTTTTTGGATCTTTCATTTCTTCGGGAGTGATTAACCTAAAGGATCCGTGCTCCCCAAATTGATCCCTGAACTTATTAATTGCATATTTATTAATATCACTATTTGCAGTTAGTGCCATTAGGTATCCAACATCGTTGAGTTCGATATTATCTTTAAGTTGATCTCCGTAAATATTTCCTTCTATAGCTTCAAGCCCCAGACTTTTGGCTTTATTAATATTATCTCTATTGTTATCTACCAAGACGACATGACGATTGTTATTTCTTATGTAGGCCGCAATAAGCCTAGAGACTTTAGACGCTCCTATAATTAAAATACCTTCTGATTTTTTTAGAAAAACCCCTACCAGTTTGGCAAAAAAACGTGCCGTAGTAGCATTTAACAAAACCGTTCCTAATACGATCATAAATACCAATGGAGTGATATATTCTGCACCAGAGACACCATCTTTATAAAGTTTCAAACCAAATAAAGAAGCAATACCTGCCGCTACGATTCCGCGGGGTCCTACCCAGCTTATAAATAACTTTTCGTTGGTTTTGAGACCAGATTTTGATGCGCTTAAAAATACGCCCAATGGTCTTATAATAAAAACTACCACTGCAAAAAGCGAGACAGCTTTCCAGTTAAATACAAGTTTTAAATCTTCAATATTAATATTAGCAGAAAGCAGAATGAATAATATTGAGATAAGAAGAACGCTTAAAGATTCTTTAAAATATAATATTTCATTAAGATTAGGAAGGTTTAAATTTCCTAATACCATTCCCATTACTACTACCGAAAGCAAGCCAGATTCGTGGGCAAAAATATCAGATAATACAAAGACACCCAATACTGCTGCCAGAGTCACTACATTTAATAAATAATGAGGAACAATTTTTCTTCTAAGTGAAAAAGCAAGAGCATGAGCAAAAGTGAATCCATAGGTTAGGCCAATAAATACAATTTTTCCAAATTCTATAAGTGCTGTTAGGGTAAACTCTTCACCACCACCTATTCGAATAAATTCGAAGACCAAAACGGCTACCAACGCACCAATGGGATCAATTAATATCCCTTCCCATTTTAAAACTGCCGACACATCTTTTTTTAGTGGAATATTCCTTAAAATCGGTGTGATAACAGTAGGTCCTGTTACAATAATCAACGATGAAAATAAAAAAGAAATTCGCCAGCTTAGGTCAAATATAAAATGTGCTGCCAAACCTGCTCCAAAAAAAGTAACGACAACGCCCACAGTAATTAATTTGATAATTACGGGACCAACGTTTAGAATCTCACTACGTCGAAGCGTGAGTCCACCTTCAAAAAGGATAATACCTATGGCCAAAGAAACAAAATAGAACAAGCTTTCTCCAGGAAACAACCCTTCTTGACCGTTCCAGATAGGTTGTATAAGTTTGGTGCCGTCCTCGGTATATAAAGTTGCAATTGGACCCACTAGGAGCCCTATTAAAATAAGTGGTAAAATTGCTGGGATTTTAAATTTCCACGCTACCCATTGCGCTAATATTCCTAGTATTACGATACCCGCAAGCTCTATCATATTTTATGTATAATCCGAATTATTAATGGGAAAGATCGTAATTTTTTTAAACATAATAGAAATTCCTTTATTTTATAATTTGAAAAATTAAGATTATATTCTGTTCCTTAGGTAGCAAAGTATCAATAATTTTTAAGGAACTTTGTGATAAGATTTTTGTTTTATGACTACTGCATTTTCAAGGGTTATAAGCAAGTAATAGTTGAAATTGTGTTAAAAAGTATAAAAATTAAACCCTCATCCTTGCCTTTTTTTCTAATTTGCGAAAATTTTATCTGATACAAAAAGAAATTAAGAGGATAGAATTTGTGCTTATTAAACAATTTGTTCATAAAATAGTTGACTAAATGAAGTTACACCCCATAAAAGCTGGAAACTTTAAACTTGATGGTGGTGCCATGTTTGGTGTAGTACCAAAGACATTATGGCAAAAAACCAACCCTGCCGATCAAAACAATCTAATAGATATTGCAGCCCGATGTTTATTGGTAGAAGATGGGGATAGATTAACGCTTATCGATGCCGGAATGGGAGATAAGCAATCTGAGAAGTTTTTTGGGTATTATTCGCTATGGGGTGATGATAATTTGGACAAGTCTTTACAAAAAGCTGGTTTTCACAGGGACGATATTACTGATGTATTTATAACGCATCTTCATTTTGATCACTGCGGGGGTGTGGTGCAATGGAACAAAAATAGAACGGGTTATGAATTGGCATTCAAAAATGCCAAAATATGGACCAATAAAGAACATTGGCGATGGGCCGTAGAACCCAATGCTAGAGAAAAGGCTTCTTTCTTAAAGGAAAATATTTTACCTATTGAAGAAAGTGGACACTTAAATTTTATAAACAGGATCGATCCAACGTTTCAAAAAAACTCAGAAATAGGTTTTGGCGTACTATTTGTTAATGGTCATACAGAGAAACAAATGATTCCGCATATCGAATACAAAGGAAAGACAATAGTCTTTATGGCAGATCTTTTACCCACAGCAGGGCATATACCATTGCCTTATGTGATGGGATATGACACAAGACCGCTATTGACATTGGACGAAAAGAGACTATTTTTGGATAATGCAGCCGATAATGGTTGGTATTTGTTTTTGGAGCACGATGCTCATAACGAAATTATAACAGTAAAACATACAGAAAAAGGTGTGCGTCTTGATAAGGTGTTCACCTGTAAAGAAATATTTAATTAAGAGAATGCAAAAAATGGCCCTATCAAAAAGGATTTTAACAGTAGTTTCGGCTTCAGCAATTTTGGCAAGCTGTGGTGCTCCCGCAATAATTTCAACCCCAATAGAGAATATAGATTCTGTCCCATTAAAAAATAGTGAATTAACAGAGGATCAATTAAAAAGCTGGGCATTTTCCGACCTGGTAACTGACACAATTCCTGGGATGAGTATAGATAAAGCCTACAACGAGATTATAAAAAACAGGAAAGGGCAGACCGTTATTGTTGGTGTGATTGATAGTGGTGTAGATATAGAGCATGAAGATCTTAAAAACGTAATTTGGATCAATACCAAAGAAATTAAGGGAAATGGAAAAGACGATGACAACAATGGGTACGTAGATGATGTTTATGGGTGGAATTTCTTGGGAGATACCGAATGTGAAAATCTGGAGTTTACCCGAATTATGAAAAAACTGAAACCTAAATATGAAGGAAAGTTTTTGTCATCAGTAGCAGAAGAAGATAAAGGAGAATACCAAAATTATATCGAAGCCAAGGCCGAATTTGAAAAAGAATACCAAGAAACTTCTTCAAACAAGTTTCAATATGAGCAGATATTACAGCAAACCAAAGTTTCTCATGAATCGGTTACTAGTATTTTAGGTAAAGAAAATTACACACACAAAGAGTTGATGCAATTAGAAACCGAAGATAAAGAGGTGGAGTATCACATGGCTTTTTTGTCTCAAATGTTTAGCTTTTTAGAACCAGGAGATACTATTCCCGAATTTATTGAAGCCATTACATCCGATTTAGGAATTTTTGAAGAAAAACTATCATGTGACTTAAACCTTGAGTTGAATGCTAGAAAAAACGTTGGCGATAATGTAGATGACATTAAAGACGTAGGTTATGGTAACAACAATGTGATGGGACCAGATTCAACCAAAAAAGGGATAAAACATGGTACACATGTAGCGGGCATTATTGCCGCAGAAAGAAATAATGGCATAGGTATGAATGGAGTGGCGAAAAATGTTAAGATTATGGCAGTCAGAGCAGTACCCAATGGTGATGAATATGATAAAGATATTGCACTTGCCATTCGTTATGCCGTCGATAATGGGGCTGAGGTAATCAATACAAGTTTTGGAAAATACTTCAGCACACACCCAGAATGGGTTCGAGAAGCTATAAAATATGCTGCATCAAAAGATGTACTTATTGTAAATGCAGCTGGAAATGAAACTGAAGATCTAGATCAAAAAGCTGTTTATCCTAATGATCAATTTGATCAGGAACCAGAAGTAGCAAACAACTTTATTACTATTGGTGCTCTAAATTTTGAATATGGATCAAACTTGGCTGCCCCGTTTTCTAATTATGGAAAAAATAATGTAGATGCCTTTGCTCCAGGAGTAGAGATTTGGGCTACTACGCCAAATAATTCGTATGATTTTCTTGATGGGACCTCTATGGCAGCTCCTACTGTTGCAGGTGTAGCGGCATTGATAAGATCCTATTATCCAAAACTTAAAGCATTTGAAGTAAAAAAGATACTTATGGACAGCGGCCTTAACACAAAAACCGATGTTGTAATAGGTAGAGACCCTAATAAGATCAAAAGCTTTTCAGAGTTATCAAAATCAGGTAAGATGGTGAATCTATATAATGCACTTATCATGGCCGATAAAATGTCTAAATAATTTTTTGAATGATGTTAAAAAAAATTGCCCACATAGTTTTCCTTATTGCATTTGCAACTACTGCACAAAATAACACATCGTATTGGCAGCAACATGTCGATTATACGATGAACATTGATATGAACGTCAAGAATTTTCAATATCAAGGAACACAAGAATTAGTATATACCAATAACTCTCCCGACACGTTGAACCAGGTTTTTTATCACCTGTATTTTAATGCATTTCAACCGGGTAGTGAAATGGATGTTCGCTCTATAAACCTACCGGATCCAAGTCCAAAGATTATGGACAAAATAAGCAAACTGAAACCCAAAGAGATAGGATATATAAAAGTTTCCTCTTTATCTCAAAATGGAAAAACAGTACAACACAAGACCGTGGGGACTGTATTAGAGGTGATGTTAAACAAACCAATTTTACCTGGAGAAAAGGCAACGTTCTCAATGCAATTTGAGGCGCAGGTACCAAAACAAATACGCCGTTCTGGTCGTAACAATAAAGAAGGTGTGGCCTTGTCAATGACACAATGGTATCCCAAAATGGCCGAATATGATTTTGAAGGGTGGCATGCAGACCCCTACATAGCAAGAGAGTTTCACGGTGTTTGGGGGAATTTTGATGTAACAATAAACATCGACAAAGATTACACTGTAGGAGGTTCGGGCTATTTACAAAACCCTAATGAGATTGGGCATGGATATCAAACGCCTGGAACCAAAGTAAAACATAAAACCGATAAATTGGCTTGGCATTTTAAGGCTCCAAATGTTCATGATTTTGCATGGGCGGCAGATCCAGAATACATACATGATTCGGTTAAGGTTCCAGACGGACCCACACTTCACTTTTTGTATAAAAACAATGAAGAAATTATTGATAAATGGAAAGATCTACAGCCAAAAACTGTAGAACTAATGCAATATTTTAGTGAAAAAATAGGAAAATACCCATACGATCAATATTCTGTTATTCAAGGAGGAGATGGCGGTATGGAATACGCCATGTGTACATTGATTACCGGAGAGCGAAACTTTGGTAGCTTGGTGGGCGTTACAGCTCATGAAATGGCGCATTCCTGGTTTCAGCATATTTTGGCAACCAACGAAGCCAAACACGAATGGATGGATGAAGGATTTACCAGTTACATTTCGACGCTTGCGATGAACGAGGTGATGAAACAGAACAACCCCAACTCTCTCAAGAAAATGTACATCGATTATTTTCAGTTGGCAATTTCGGGTGTAGAACAACCACAGACCACACATGCCGATCGATATGCTCATAATTTTGCATATGGGAACTCGGCATACTCCAAAGGAGCTGTTTTTCTATCTCAATTAGGGTACATTATAGGAGAAGATAACCTTGCAAAAACGATTCGCAGGTATTACGACACCTGGAAATTTAAGCATCCAACGCCCAATGATTTTAAAAGGGTAGCAGAAAAGGTGTCAGGCATACAATTAGACTGGTATTTAACAGATTGGACCCAAACCACCAATTGGATAGATTATGGGATCAAAGAAGTAGCAGAAAAAGATAATGTTACCATAGTTACTATAGAACGTATCGGTTTAATGCCTATGCCGTTGGATCTTTATGTTGAATTTAAAGACGGCCCAGTAGAGTCGTTTTATGCACCTTTACGAATGATGCGCGGAGAAAAGGAGAATCCTATTCCTTCAATAAACAGAACCGTATTGGTAGATTGGCCCTGGACCAACCCAACATATGTGATAGAGATTCCGAAACCAATTTCAGAAATAAAAGCAATTGCCATTGATATAACAGGCACAATGGCCGATGTAAACCCTAGTAATAATACATATCCTAATTAGGGTTTTGGTTTCTTGTAATACAAATCTTATCATTACTTTTATTGCCTCATGAAGGCGACGTTTAATAAGAAAGAGAGACTAAAGAGTAAAAAGGAGATAGAACTACTTTTTTCTGAGGGAGAAACAATTTCTAACTATCCAGTTAGGTTGGTATATCGAAAAACTAATTTTGAAGATGAGGTTACGATCAAAGCAACGGTTTCGGTAAGTAAACGTCATTTCAAAAGAGCGGTAGACCGCAATCGTATAAAACGTTTACTTCGTGAAAGTTATCGAAAAAATAAGTATCTTGTACCCAACACTACACATCAATTCACTTTTATGTTTTTATATTCGGGAAAAGAAATGCCTGAGTATCAATTTATAGAATCTAAAGTAAAAGGAATATTGCTAAAATTTGTTGAAAAGGAGATAAAATCAGAATAATATATAGCCCTTTTGGCGTTGCATTCATATAAAAGACACACTCATGAAAAAGAAAATAATCTTACCTGTACTGGCCATCACCATCTTTTTTACGACGGTAAGTTTTAAGTCAGATTTTTTTGAAATAGCCAAGCAAATCGAGATTTTCACTACCATGTTTAAAGAGTTAAACATGAATTATGTAGACGAGACTAATCCAGCAGAGCTTATGGATACGGCTATCAAGGCAATGTTGGATGATTTGGACCCGTATACCAAATATTGGAACGAGCAAGATGTCGAGGCTTCAAAAATTAGAAATGCAGGAGAATATACAGGTATCGGAGCTTCAGTAAAAACCATCAAAGATAAAATTATCATTATGGAACCGTATAAAGATTATCCGGCAGATAAAGCTGGCCTTAAAGCGGGTGATGAAATTATTCAGATTGGAGATATCGTTGTTGCCGATTTTAAAGAAGATGCTGGTGAATTACTTAAAGGTGCTAGCGGAACTAAAGTAGATATCAAATACAAAAGACAAGGAGAAACCAAAACCACGGTATTAACCAGAGAAGAAATAGAGGTAGATGCAGTTCCTTTTTATACCCTTTTGGAAAACAATATCGGGTACATTGTATTGTCAAAATTTAATAACAAAGCCTCTAGTGAAACAATTGATGCGCTCAAGGACCTTAAGGCAAAAGGAGCTAATAAAATCATTTTAGATTTACGCGGTAACCCTGGAGGGTTGTTAAGTGAAGCTATTAACGTGACCAATATTTTTGTTCCCAGGGGAGCGTTAATAACCACGACCAAGTCAATTGTAAAAAAATATAATAAAGAGTACTTTACTAAAAAGGATCCGATTGATATTCAAATCCCGTTAGTTGTTTTGGTAAACGGAAGAAGTGCCTCGGCTAGTGAAATTGTTGCCGGAAGTATCCAGGATCTAGATAGAGGAGTGGTTATTGGAGCCCGAAGTTTTGGTAAGGGATTGGTACAGCGGCCAAAGAAGTTAACCTACGGAACACAACTAAAAATTACAATTTCACGATACTATACACCTAGTGGACGCTGTATACAGGCACTAGATTACTGGAACCGTGATAAAAACAATAACGCTGTGCGCATTGATGAGAAGGATTTTAAAGCCTTTAAAACCAAAAACGGGCGAACCGTGTATGATGGAGGAGGAATACAGCCTGATATTGAATTAGAAACGTCAAAATACAGTGATATTACTACAGCGCTATTAAAATCTGACGCTATTTTTGGTTATGGAACGAAGTATTACTATGCTCACCAACTTCAAAAAGCCGAAGATTTTAAGTTTACAGATAAAGATTATGAGGATTTTAAAGAATTTGTAAAACAAAGTGATTTTAATTTTGAAACCAGGACGGAAAAATCATTTAACAAAGCATTGCGTACTGCTAAAGAAGAAAAACTTGATGATGAAATAGCTGCTAGTTACAACTCTCTATTAGGAGCAATTAAAGCATCCAAAGAAAAAGCATTAGATACCCACAAAAATGAGATCGTAGCTTTACTTACCGATGAGATTATCAAGCGATATTTTTACAGAGAGGGATTGTATAATTACTACGTAAATCACAATCCAGAAGTAGCAAAAAGTAAAGAGATACTTAATAATAAAAACGAATACCAGAAAATCTTAAAGTAGAAGTTATTTTTTAAAAAATGTAAAAGGCCTATCGTTTTGATAAGGCCTTTTTTTGTTTCTCTTTTTGAACAATGCTTTTTTTCGGCCAAGTGTTCTAACTTTTGCTTTTCGAGACCTGTTAAGGTAACACTACCTTGCATTCGAGATTATTTAAATGATCTTGTAAGCTCAGAAAATCAAAAAAGAAGAATACTCCTTAAGGCTAAAAAAATCGAAACTCTTAAATAACACCTCAAACCATTGCTAATACTAGGTTAAATAGCTTGTTTTATATTTTGAATAGAAGTAATTTACTGAAAGTTAGTTAGTTGTTGTTATAGAATTCTTAAAAATAAACGTATGAGATTAAAAACGTTACTCCTTCTATTTCTTCTAGGTCATTATCACTATGGAGTTGCTCAATATGAGTTTACTATCGATGCATATATCTTAAATGAAACTACAAAAGAGGCTGTGCCCTATGCCAATATTGGCTTTATCGAAAAAGGAATTGGTACGGTAAGTCAAGAAAACGGTAATTTTTTTCTACAATACGACAAGAACACCATCGGCGATGATGAGGTTTTACAAATATCGAGTATTGGCTATAAAACTTTAACCTTAACCCCCAAAGAATTATATCGACTCTTAGAAAAAGATAATAAGATTTATATAGAACCCGATATTGTTGCTTTGGATACCACAGTTGTTTTTGCCGAGAAAAGAAAGAAAATGACTATTGGCGCCGATGATTATCCTAGAAAAATTATGGGTTATTGGAAAGAAAAAGAAGCATTGGGAGGTGAGATTGCCACGCCCATAAAAATAAGAAAGAAAAATACCAAATTAGAGAATTTGAAATTCTACATTCTAGAGAATAACAGTGACAGCTTATTGGTAAGAGTAAACATCTACAAAACACAAAAACGAAAACCTGGCCCAAATATACTCACCAGCAATATCTTTCATACAATATCCAAAAAGGTAGGCGAAGAGGTCATCGATTTATCTCCATATAACATTGTGGTAGATGATGATGTAATTGTAAGTTTAGAGCTGATAAAAGTGTATGGCGATGAAATTGGTTTTGCCATTTGTGGTATAAATAATGGTAGAATTTTCCTTAAATATATTAGTCAAGATGTCTGGCAACAGTCTTCAGGAGTGAGCATTGCCTATAAAATGGATGTTTCGTATCCCCTATCATCCGATAAGTTCAAGAAACGAAAAAAACCCGAGGATATCGTATTGTATTGGGACACTTCGCTGTCTCGAAGAGATGCTAATGAAAGAAAAGAATTAGATTTTTTGAAACAATATTTTAAAGAGCTACAGGAAGCAAAAGTGACTTTTGTTCCTTTCTCAGAATCGATCATATCGGCTAAGACATTTGATATAAAACGCGGAAACATTAACCCCTTATTGTTAGAGATTAATAAACAAAAACATAATGGAGGCACCAGCTTTGAAGATCTTTTTAGTGACAGCCTAAACCCCGATCAATACTTAGTATTTACCGATGGTCACAACACTTTTGGAGACCATAAGTTTATTTATGACACCCCTGTATTCTATATCAATAGTAGTGTTCGAGCCAATGATAATGACCTTCAAGAAGGAGGTATTTCTAGTGAGGGGTACTATATTAATTTGTCAAAAACCTCATTGTCTACTGCTGTAAAATGCATCCTTCATGATGTTGAAGATAGGGCCATTTACAATAATGACACCACCAAAGAACAAGTATCTGGGCTTGTGCAAACCATGGACAGCATACCTATACAAGGTACAAATGTATCTATCAAGGGGACACTAGTAGAAACCGAAACAGATGCCAATGGTAAGTTTACCATAAATGCAAAGCCAGGGGAAATCTTGGTTTTTAGATCCTTTGGGATGGAAACCAAAAGCATGGTGTTGGATGCTACAAAAGATATTATAATAGCTTTAAAAGCTAAATACGATCCTCTAGACCAAGTTACTATAAAAGCGAAGAAGGCTCCAGAAATCATCGAACCGACCCCTCTTAAATTAGAAAAAAGAAAGGCAGGTTATGCCCATTATACTATGTCCAGAGAAGAGGTTCCTAAGTCTGCGATCTTTTTTTACGACGTGATTCGTGGCAGGTTTCCTGGTGTAACAGTTACGGGGGTTGGGGTAAATACTTCTTATAGTGTTAGAGGTGCCGCGTTAAGATCTCCGCTTTTTATCCTAGATGGTGTTCCACTTAATGTACCACCAAATTTATTACTTGCCTCGCAAATAGAAAATATTTCTGTGATAACTTCACTTTCGGGGACTATGAAATATGGACCTCAAGCTGCAGGAGGAGTTTTTATTATCACAACAGATGTTGGGGATAAAAGTAAACTTGAAAAAATAAAAGATCCGGAAAGATCTCTTTTGGTACAGGGTAACGACTACAACGAATCGCCATTTATGATGAGCCCCAACAAAGGAAAACCTGACTATTTGAATGGCCTTTGGGAAAGTAAAACCTACGCCGAAGCCAAAGAGCAATACTTTTTGTTGCGAGAAGAGTATTTTAATGAAATTCCCTTTTATATATATACTACCGAATATTTTTATAGATGGGATCGGCAATTCTCGAAGCAAATTTTATCGAATTTGGCAGAGTTGTCCTCAGATAATTATAATGCACTTCGAACTCTGGCCTTTTATCTTGAAGAAAGAAATGAAAAAGAAATGGCATTACAAACCTATGAGAAAATAGCTGCTCTAAAACCTACCTATGCCCAATCATATCTTGATTTGGCTAGAATTTATAAAGAAAACAACCGTTTTAAAGAAGCCTTTGAGCTCTACAAAAGAATATTCGAAAACGATGATGAAAACATTGATTTTACCCAGCTTATCGACCAAGCAGAATCTCAGTTAAGGCACCTTTTAAACAATCATAGATCCGAGGTACCCTATACCGAGATGCCAGAACCATTTCTTGTTGTCAAAGGTGTCCCCGCACGGATTGTATTTGAATGGAGCGATCCATTGGCAGAGTTTGAACTGCAGTTTGTTAATCCACAAAAAAAGTATGAGAAATGGACTCATGTACATAAGGAAAATCCAGAACTTTTATCGAGTCATGTAAGAAGTGGAGTCACCTCCAAAGAGTTTTTTGTAGATAATTCCTCAATGGGAGAATGGAGTATCAATATTAAATCTTTTGATGAAGCTTCAAAACTCAATCCTGCTTTTCTTAAATACACGATCTATAGAAACTATGGTCTAAACGATGAAACGAAAGCAGTAAAAGTAGTAAAGCTGTATAATCAACAACAAAAAGTGGTGTTGGATAGATTTAGCTTATGAGTAGTGCCTAGTAAATCTGAGTTATATAGCCTAGCTATTTTATGAATACCGACAAATAAAAAGTGTTATTCCATACACAGAATAACACTTTTCTCATTTTGACATTAGGAAACTTATTGTGTTTTACTGAATTTTTCTTTTTTGACTAAAACGGCAAGTTCTTTTCTCTTTTCAAGGCAATAAGTAGTACCTTGGTGGCTATTTTATTTTTCAGCTGCAATAAACATGATGATTAAGAACATAGTTTCATACCTGATTTCTTGTAATTATTTACGTTTTATTCTCGTTCTTTATGTATTTTTATTCGTTTTCTTCATCTTACCAATCGAAGGAATAGAATATCTATTTCAAATAGATAGCACTCAAAACAATAGTATAGTCCACGAGATAGAAAGCTTTTGGGTATTACTACTGGTCACAATAATTTTGGGACCAGTAATAGAAACATTAGTTTTTCAAGTATTTCTGATTAGGGCATTTATTATTTTGGGTGAAATATCATTTGGCGACAAAACCAATAGAAATACAATTTTGATTGTTTCGATATTTCTGGCGGCAGCGATATTTGGAGTGTTACACTTTTATAGCGTGTTTTATACCGTTTCAGCATTTATTTTAGGGTTATATTTTGGGTGGATATATTATCTGTGTATACAACGGAAAGCGCATCCTTTTTTCGCAATATTTGTAATACATGCCTTATACAATCTTACCATTCTGGGAATAGAAAAATGGGTCTAAACCACATTAAATAAACTTAGATTCACCTTCTTGTTATCAATTTTTCATGAGAGATCTGTAAAAGCTGTTAAATTCTGGTTATAAAGTAACTATAAAACATTTTATAGCGAATTACGTTTAATACACTGTACAAACTAATAAAATGTTGTATCATGCAAACTTTAAAAAAGTGGTTCGTCTTAACACTGTTTTTAATAACTGTAGTTGCTTGTGGTGACAAGAAAAAAGAAGGAAAACAACAAAAAATTGCAAAGAAAACAACGGTAACCACTGTAAAAAAGAGTCCGAAAAAGACAGTAATCAAAAAACTATCTAAAAAGGAACTTAGAAAATTAAAAAGAGAACAACGCAAACGAGATCGCGAAGCCAAAAGAAGAAAACGCGAACTAGAAAAAAAGAAAAAATAGTAAATAAAAAAGGGCCGAATTCAATTCGGCCCTTTTCTTTGATATGTGACTAGATATTAATTTTTAATAATCTTCTTGGTAATATTTAAACTTCCTTTTTTGTCAAAAGCCTTGACCATATAAAATCCATTTGGGAAACGACTCATATCTATAGTTAACTTAGACTGCCCTACATTTAATCGTATGGTTTGCGCATATACCGTTTTACCAGTAACATCGGTAACCAAGACATCGATATCACTTTTGGCAAGTACATTAAAATCTACAAATAGATCATTACGCACCGGGTTTGGAGATACGGTTACTTTCACTTCTTCGAGACCAAAGCCTTCTTCCATTAATTCACTTTCAAAAGCTGTTGGGTTTTCAGCAAGTGTAGTAGCTGCTTTTCTTGCAAATAGATTTTCTCCATTTTCAAGACAAACAATAGCATCCAGGTCAAAACCATCGGCAAACCAAGGGAAAATATTTTTGTCGCTGGTGTCAACAACCTTGATATATTTTGCTGAAGATAGATTACCAGCAGCAAGGTCAAATTCTCCATCCTGGCAAGTGGTTCCTAAAGAAACAAATTCTACACCATCTTGAGATGCAAAAACCTCGGCAGTTTCTGGGAAATAGTTACAAGGAATGTTACCAAAGAATCCAGTAGATTCAAACACCGCAAATTCATTAACATCTTTATTGTCGAAGATTTCATTATTAAGTTCGATGGTTATAGATCCACCAAAACCTAAACTTACAAAATCGAAGAATTTTCTTTCGTTTGGCATACCAATAGCACGTTCTGGATAGCTTCTTAGCCTTGAAATTCTTCCGCCATCTCTTCTTCTTCCTTGTTCGAAAGCCACTACAGATGCACCGGCGCACTCGTTATCTACAAATGGTCTTTCTAATAAAAATCTGGCTGAAACCGGGAAGTGATCTGAAGTTGTAAACGCATAATCTGCATCATATACTTCATAATGCACAGTAACAGAGTTTTCTATATAAGCATCATTAAGTTCGTTGGTAATCGCGATATGATCGATCATATTTTCTCTAAATACAAAAGAACGTAATCCAGCTTCACTTAATGCAGAAGAAACGATATTGTAATTAGCAGTATCATCTACATATTCCTGAAAACTTGAAATTGTTGAGGTAATATCGGCTACAGTTTCATCAACATCGTCATTATAGTCTCCTAACAATATTACTTTGTTATTTGCAAAATTTACATCTAGAGAATCCTTTAATACTTCAACATCATATTTACGCATATCATAACGAGCTTGAGCATCGTTACCACTATTGGCCCTAGCGTGTAGTGCAACAAGGTCAATACGCTCTGTAACCCCATTTATGGTTACATCGGCAGTCATAAGAAATGGTAATCTACCACTAGCAAAGAAACGCGAGGTTTCATTAGGGTAGTCTGCAATTGCAGAATCATCACCACCATTATAAAGTGGGTGAATTGAAGTAAACATGGCTCTTGTGCTTACTACATTTACAGTTTCAGTATTATAGATAAAACCTAATTTCTGGAAAGGAGGAGTACCTCCTGGATTAGAGAAAGCATCAGACAACACATAATCGTATCCAGGCAATTGAGCCACTAACTCTGCAAACAAGGCATCATCTGCAATTTCTTCTACGGCATAAATATCGGCTTTTAGTTGCTGAAGTACTGTTGCCGTACTATCTCTTTGAATAGCATCAGACATTGGATTTTGTCCTACCGGAGAATTGTTTTCGTCTCCAAACCATTCAATGTTCCACGCCACTACATCAAAAGTGTCCTCTTTTGGGAAACCAACTGTATCACCTGGCGGAACAAATTCTACCGCACAAGAAATATCTGCAAGTTCTCTAGGCAATAATTGGAAAAATTCTCTAAAGCGGCCTACAACACCAGTAATTTCTGGACAGGTTACCGGTTGAACTTTACCAACGATAGATTCAACATCATTATCAATACGCAATTCTCCTGTTCCACTTGCATCGGTAAGGGTAAAGTTTGAATTTCCGAATAAAAGATCCCCAGGGTTTGGGAATGTAGTATTAAGTACTCTAACCAATTCTCCTGGATGGTTGGCAAGCTCTGTGAGTGTAATTTCTTGTGCGACTATTGGATTGTTTGGAATACCGTTATTAACTACTTCTACAACTGATCCAATCTGAACCTGATCATTAAATGCAGCTCTTACTCCGGTTACGGTAATAGAGTCTCCTACTTTAAGTGCGGCATTGGCTTGCACCTGCTCATCAAAAACAGCTATACCACCTGTTGAATCCTGAATAAATGCTGGACCATTAAAACTATCGGTTACTGTAAGCACTCCAGCAATAGTAACAGGAGTTCCTTCGGCGGCAGCTCTGGCTTCTGCTATAGTAATAGGTTCTCCCGGAACAACTATAACACCGTCATTGCTTACCCCAGGAGTAGGAGCTTTGGCAACATAGGTAATGGTATTACGAGCTCCACCTTCTCCGTTTGGAACTCTTTGAAGAGATTCAAAATCTTTGCTTCCGTTGGCATTTTCGTTTACTTGTGGTTGATCAACATTTAGTAACACCAACAACTCGGCATCATCACTATCATCGGTATCATATACGATCGCATCAATAATATTATCAGTAACTACAGTAGTTCCATTAGGGAAACTAGTGGCATCTCCAAAATAAAGTACAACGGCATCTGCTCCGTTCTGAAAAGTGTTTCCGGGTACAACAAGATCTACATTAGCAACATCAGCATTACCGATTACAAAATATCCTTCGGCATCAGTTGAAAATCCATCTAAATCAAAAGCATTGTAGCTGGTATTGTTACTTCCGTTATAGTTTACCAATACGAATCCATCTAAAGCAGTATTTCCTGTTCCGCCATCATATAATTCGATAAACTCTAAGGTGTCAGATCCTTGTGTATCGGCATCAAGTTCGTTGATAATAAGATTTACTACCTCGGTAGCATTGGTATTTGCAGATCCAGGAGTAGGAACCGCTTGGGTATAGGTATTTGTATTTCTTTGTCCGCCAGACCCATTTGGAAAACGTTGTAAGGAATGAAAATTCTTATCTCCGTTACCATCTTCGTTTATCTGTGGCTCACCGGTATTCAGTAATACTAAAAGCTCTACGTCGTCACTATCATTAGTATCATATACAATAGCATCCAATAGGTTGTCCGTGGTTACCACAGTTCCATTAGGAAAGCTGGCAGCGTCTGCTTGATAAAGAGCTACAGCATCTGCACCATTTTGTAATCCGTTACCAGGAAAGGTAATAGATACGTTTGCAACGTCTGGATTCCCGATTACGAAATATCCATTTGCGTTGGTTGTAAAACCAGTTAAATCATAAGTCGCATAGCTCTGATTGTTTGAGCCATTATAGAATACTAAAACATGTCCGTCTAAAGCAGTATTTCCAACACCACCATCAAACAGCTCTACAAATTCAAGAACATCAGAGCCCTCGGTATCGGCATCTATTTCATTAATAAGCAATACGGCATCTTCTCCGCCACCATCTTCAATAACTACATTTTCGCGATTAGGAGTATTTACTGCTTCTCCTGGCTCGGCCATAACGGTTGGAAAGCTTGGCAATCCGCTACCATCAAAATCATTTCTTGTCCAATCGGTGTTGGCATCTGTATCGGTTGCGTTTGGAAATCTTGACGCACCACCTACAGTGAACGAAATTCCATCAAAAGATTGTAATAAGGTTACACTAGCATAGTTAAGATCACTAGCTCCTCCATCGTTTACTCCAATATCATCTATAACTTCTTCCCAAGGAGTAACATCAAAAACACCATCATCATTGGTGTCAAGGTCTTCATTTAAACTTCCAGTAAAATTTTTAACCAATAACAAGGCAACAGTTCCATTTTCATATGTATTGCTAGCCAAAGGAGTGGTAAAGTATCCATTTATATCGGTTGTACCTAGTTGAATTACTTCGTCGATAGTACCAGCAGAATTGCTATCACCATCTATTTCTAATAACCAATATTCACTTAGGCCTGTTTCTATCCCTGCAACAACCTCTACAAACTCATCGGTATCTGATCCTGTATGGTTAAATACAAATTCATTGATCATAGGAATAACAACTGGTGTACCAAACACTTGATTAGTATTTACAGCTCCATACGTATTTGCTGTAGTAACTTCCCAAACAAAATCTGCAGCTGTAGTCCCTGCTCCAGATAACTGTAAAGAAGCTCCAACGAGAGTACTGCCAGATTCGGAAACTCCAATATCTGTACTAGTTTGTCCGGATGCAGGACCATTGGTAGCTGTTAAAACGCCTTCGTAACTTAAAAATTGAACTACGGCATTGTTATTATCTACCAAAGCAATCCCATCGGGTGCTCCATTTTGTAGCCCGTTGGCAGGAAGTATTTCTACCACGGTTCCAAAACCATTTTGTTGATCGGTTAATGTTCCCGAAAGTGCAATTGTGTTGTAAACTGTTCCGTTTGATCCATTGTAAAGGACAATACTCCAATCGGTAAGATCTGTTCCTGCTGCACCTGCGATTTCGACAGCTTCATCTACGTCTGTACTTGCATTATCATAATGTATTTCATTAATAAATACAGACTGTGCAATCCCATTTTGCTTCCCCAAAAAGCATAAAGTAATAAATGGAATTAAAAGTAATTTTAATTTCATGACAATTATTTGTTAGTGTGATTTTTTGCGTAGCGCAAGGTATGGCATTATAACCATTTGATCACCCTACTAGTGTTAAAAAAATATCAACAAATTAGTAACAATAGTCGCAGCCCTTTATTCATCAACTATTTGAGGTATAGCTGATTATAAAGCTTCTTATGTGTTTTGATAGCAGATATGCACGAAAAGGGTAAAATCACCCCTTTTAATATGGGATTTTAAACTCTTGAATATTGACTATCAACGCTTTATGTTTGTAAAAGGGATTTTACAACATCAATTGGGAATTGAATCTTATTAACAATTTTATTAATCAAACATACAAATCGAAATGAAAAAAGGGGGGAATTTCATTGGAGTTGTTGGGGTAGCATCATTTATGTTTTGTATAGCTTCTTGTGAACAACCAGATGGAGGAACAGATTTTATAAATACTAACGAACAGGCCGGTTTTATGAGTACAACGGGTAACAGCAACCAGATTTTAGAGAATAAATTTGAAGCTCAATTACCATTATTACACATGAAATTAAACGGAGATTTAAGTGAAGAAGAGGCGGCAGCAAGATTTGATGAAGTGGTGGCAGAATACATGAAAAACAACGAGAAGTCTGATAAAGCTGTTAGCACAGAGTGGTATTATAGAATTGCTACACTTACAGGAACTCAAGCAGGCAATGGTACAGATGGCAATGTAAGAGCCTCTGTATATTTTTATACAGATAAAGGAGCGCATAATGCAAAGAATATTGTCCTGGATTATCCTGACATAGATGAGCGAGAATTGGGAAAATGGGATTATTATCTTTTTAAAACGGCCTTCCCGAACCAAGCGGTAAGTTGGGTGAAAGTTGGAGCGTCAAATATTCAATTGCAAGGTACAGATGCATGGTTTGTAAAACAATTTCACACGTATATGGTTACTTCAGATCAAACTGTACCTGCTTCTGGCACTACCAATATATATACATTTCCTAATGTTTGGTTAGATAATAACTGCGCTGATTGTTGGGACACATATCAAAGACGAGGAGGATATGGAAAATTAGAATTTTAGTTTTAGTTAGTTATAGTAGTGTAAAAGACCAAAGCCAAGGAATAGCTTTGGTCTTTTCTTAAAACCAATTACAAACAATGCAATTAAAACAAATTAATTATTCACTACTACTGTTTTCCATTTTTTGCTATACGATGTACCCGTATTTTTATTGTACATCTGAAATCCAATTCTCCAGATGGCCGAATTACCATTCCCATGGGTTGGAAATTTTGCGGTTACCGTACTGGGTTGATTGTTATAGGTCTTTTTATGTTTCCATGAACCCCCAGACCATACTTGAAATCGAACCCTAAAACGTCTTAAGCTACTCGGCACGGTGTTTAACTCGGTCTGAGTTAAAATATAACTGTAAGTAGCACTCTCATAGGCATCAACATTAGAATCGCCATAGATACCTGGTGCCAAACCAATAACAATAAAATCTTTGTTCTCTTGAGTTTCTACAATTTTTACTTCATTTTTTTCTTGAACCAACGCTTCGTTTTCATCAACCTCAGACAGGTCTGATTTGCTACAAGATACGATTAGAATCCCTACACATAAAAGCGCCAGTTTTTTTAAATTTTGTGTTTTCATATTTAAAGTTTTTTAGTTTATATTGGCGAATATATTGTGTGGTAAAAACAAAAAAGTCCGAATAGTTTGAATTTCAAACTATTCGGACTTTTTTAGGGTTGTTCACCTGTTTTCTGGGCGGCAAAACACCTTTGAATAAGTTCTTTATTCGTTGTGCTTAAGTCTTATGTATACTGGAAAATGATCGCTATAACCGCCCAGGTATTTTCGACCCACATAGGTTCTAAAAGGGTTACCCTTATACCTGCCCTTGTAGATTTTTAAAAAGTCTTTGTCGAAAATAGAAGCGTCAGAGAAGCTGTGTTTTCCTTTTTCATATTTATGAAAATTATTACTGAAGATTATCTGGTCAAACAGATTCCACTGACTTCTATAATTTAAACTACCACTATATCTTGTAAGTAGTTTTTCCATTGGGTTAAAAAGATCGTTTCTTACCAGGTTTTTAATGCTTTCACTAGTTGGGTCATCATTAAAATCACCCATAATAATAATTTTGGCTTCACTATTTTCTGAAGTAATTTGTTGGACTACTTCTCGGTTTTTGTCTGCAGCGGCCACACGTTTGTAAGAGGTGAGTTCTGCACCATCTCGTCTTGATGGCCAGTGATTGATAAGGATGTTTACTTCCTCGGTATTAAAAACTCCTTTTACCCATAAAATATCTCTTGTATAATCTCTCTCACCTTGTTGGTTGTCTACCAAAACAGGGATATTCTCTGAAGAGATGACTTCAAAATGTTGTTTTTGATATAATAAACCTACATCTATACCTCGCTCATCGGGAGAATCATAATGTACAACACCATAATTTTTATTTTTTAAGTGTTTGGTTGTAATGAGGTCTTCTAGCACTTTTTTGTTTTCTACTTCGGCTACACCAACTAGTATTGGAGCCTTTCTTGTTTTTGTAAAACCTATATTCGAGATTACAGTACCAAGTTTAGAGATCTTTTTTTCGTAACGTTTACGAGTCCAACGTTTTTCTGAGTCGGGTAAAAAATCTTCGTCCAATATGCGAGGGTCATCTTTGGTGTCAAACAAGTTTTCAAGATTATAAAATGCTACGGTATAGTGATTTGTATTTTTTTTCTTGAAATAAAATTTATTGGCCATTTCGTCTAATTTTTTTAATAATCCCCATCAATAGTAGGCTTTCAAGTATATAATTGTCGTATTTTTGCAAACTACTATTATAGTACAAGATAATAAATTAAGAAATAGAAGATAAACATATTGCATGCTAGAGAGGAAGGAAATTGCATACGAAAAAACTGTTTTAATAGGGATTGTAACCAGAAATCAGGACGAAGAAAAACTTGAAGAATTTCTGGATGAGCTAGAATTTCTTACCTATACTGCCGGAGGCGAAGTGGTAAAGCGATTCACTCAAAAAATGGATATGCCAAATTCTAAAACATTTATTGGTACCGGTAAAATGGAAGAAGTGCAGGCATATGTAGAAGAGCATGAAATTGGGACAGTTGTATTTGACGATGAGCTAACTCCGGCTCAATTACGCAATATCGAACGTATTTTAAAAGCAAAAATTATAGACAGAACCAATCTGATTCTCGACATTTTTGCACAGCGAGCGCAAACCAGTTATGCGCGCACTCAAGTTGAGTTGGCGCAGTATCAATATTTACTACCCAGGTTAACGGGATTATGGACACACCTTGAGCGACAACGAGGGGGTATTGGTATGCGTGGTCCTGGGGAAACTGAGATCGAGACTGACCGTCGTATAGTACGTGATCGCATTTCTTTACTCAAAAAGAAATTACTCACTATCGACAAGCAAATGGCAACACAACGAGGTAACCGTGGTAAGCTAGTTCGTGTGGCTTTGGTGGGATATACCAATGTTGGAAAATCTACCCTTATGAATGTAATTTCAAAAAGTGAAGTATTTGCCGAAAACAAACTTTTTGCTACGCTCGACACTACGGTACGAAAAGTGGTTATTGGTAATCTTCCTTTTTTGTTGACAGATACAGTTGGTTTCATAAGAAAACTACCTACGCAATTGGTAGAAAGTTTTAAAAGTACGCTGGATGAGGTGCGCGAAGCAGATTTGTTGTTGCATGTAGTAGATATTTCACACCCACAGTTTGAAGATCATATAGATTCTGTAAACAAGATTCTTGGAGAAATCGACTGTACAGATAAACCAACTATTATGGTGTTTAATAAGATTGATGCGTATCACCATGAGACCATCGATGATGATGATCTAACTACCGAAAGAACCAAAGCACATTACACCCTTGATGAGTGGAAACAAACCTGGATGAGTAGGATAGGGGACAATGCCTTATTTATTTCGGCTATTAACAAGGAAAACATGGAAGAGTTTAGAAAAAGAGTATACAAAGAGGTGAGAGATATTCATGTTACTCGTTTTCCATATAACAATTTCTTGTATCCCGAGATTGTAGAAGAGTAATCTTTAGAATTTGTAATCAAGCCCAATACCAGTAACCTGACGTATTTGAAATGCACTAGTGGCGTTATCGTCATAAATGCTCTGGAACACAAAGCTAAACGAAATGTAACGGTTAATCTTTAGGTTTAGATTAAAGGTATAATCCATATCAACATTTGCAGGATCTTCGATATAGTTCGAATACAGGTTTAGTATATTTTCTACAGTAAGGTTTTGTGTGATAGAAAACTTAAGATTGGCGGCAAGTGCGCCTCCAAACTCAAATCGGGTACTTTCACCGGCATCTACACCAAAGTAATCTCCGTCTTGATATCCTTCGACATTGGTAAATTCTTTATCTACAAAAATCATACGTGAAGTAACTGGAGCAATATTAATAGAAAGGTCATCACTTTTTTTCCATAATAACCCAGGACCGGCTTGTATAAATGCGGGTGAGAAAAAATGAGTTTGTTCTATACGGATGGTTTCATCGGTATCAGGATCAGTACTAAACTCATATCCTTTATCAAATTGAGATAAGAAATTGGCAAAGAAAGAATAGTTCCAATTGCTTTCTTTGATTCGTTGGCCTAGTCGTGTGTTAAATTCTATACGGTCATTGGTTTTTCGGGCAAATTCTTCATCTTTTAAAAATGAAAGACCATAATCTGCCAGAATTTTATTATCCCACGTGAGGCTTTTTCTTTTATAATTAAACTCATAATTCGCTACTGCATTCCCTGCAATGTTAGAAGTACCCCCTCCTTGCCAATCAAAATTAAAAGCAGATTGGTTAAAGAGTAATGAGAACTTTCCTTTGGTTTTCCACCCAATATGTTCTTCTTTTTGTTTTTTGGGAGTTATTTCTTTTAAAATATCTTTTAACACAATAATATTAAGGTCATTGGGAGTCGATTTTAGGATGCTGTCTAGGGATTTTTTTAGGTTAGATTGTATAGAATCGAGCTGCTTTACCTTTTTTTCCTTTTGGCAGAAGGTATGTGTTATATAAAAAAGAAGAAAAATAGTTACAAAAACCCTTTTCATAGATCTTTTGTTACAGGGGTAAACAACAAATATACAAGATGCGAGTAGCTTTTTCAAATGGCAAAACGATTAGTTCTTAAAAGCTTATATAGTTGTTAATTGAAGTATATTCGTAATATATGTTAGAAATGGAAATAAAATTTGTTAAAGCCCAAGAAGAGGATAAAGCTTTTTTCTTGAATTTGAGAAAGCAAACCATGAATGAACACTTGGAAAAAGCGGGCATCTATTTGTCAGAAGAAGAACATAAAGGCAGGGTAGATAAAAATTATGACGGTTCTTACATCATCTCAAACTCTTTTAACAAACTAGGTCTGTTGAAATACATTGAAGAGGATACCAGGATAGAAATTTTGCAGTTACAAATACTACCAAAGTTTCAAGGCAATGGTATAGGAAAGCAGGTACTCAATAAAATGATTTCGAAAGCCGAAACAATGAAAAAAGACCTGTTTCTAAAAGTTTTAAAAGATAACCCTGCAAAACACCTTTATAGGCGTTGTGGATTTAAAATTATAGGCGAGGACAATTATGAGTTTTTTATGCAAAGAAGCAATATTACGGCATAAAAAAAGCTCATCAATTTGATGAGCTTTTTTAAGTTAAGTGTTAGTTACTAAAATCCATAGTTTACACCAAGCCCAAATACCTGACGTACTTGTACCGCTCCAATAGCATTGTCGTCATAAATTGCCTGGAAGGTAAGATTGGTTGATAAATATTTGTTGATAGTCATCACTACATTAGCAGTATAATCGATATCTACATTTTGAGGATCTTCAAGATAGTTTGAGTAAAGGTTTAGGATATTTTCCATTGATACATTTTTCATGATATCAAATTTTGCATAAGCATTTACTGCGGCACCAAATTCGAATCTAAAAGTATCGTTGGCTTCTACACCAAAATATCCACCAGCATCATTAAAAGCATCGATAGCGGCTTGATCATCACCCACATCGGTAAATGCGCCATCTACAAAAATGAATCTTGCTGTAGCAGGAGCTATATTTACTTTAAAATTGTCACTTTTCTTCCAAAGTATACCTGGCCCCAATTGTAAGTATGCTGGAGAGAAAATATCTGTGATTTCTGTTCTTGTTTCATTTCCTTCGGCATCGGTTCCAAATTCATAACCCGGTGCAAACTGCGTTCTGAAGTTTAAGAAAAAGGAATAGTACCAGTTTGTTTCTTTGATTTGTTTACCAAGTAAAGAGTTAAACTCAAAACGGTCGTTTGTTTTACGAGTAAACTCCTGATCTTTAATTTTGGTTAACCCATAATCTGCAAGAATTTTATTGTCCCATGTCAAACTTCCTTTGCGATAGTTAAAATCATAAGAAATAGAAAGGTTTCCTGCAATGTTTGAAGTACCTCCTCCAAGCCATTCGGCATTAAAAGCCGATTGATTGAATAGAAAACTGATGTTTCCAGCTCGTGTCCATCCATCTTTTGGGCCTTCTTCTTTAGTTTCTTCTTGTGAAAAAGCAATGGTAGAACTTACTAATAAAATTAGTGTTAATAGTGTTTTTTTCATTTGATAAGTAGTTTTTAGAGTTGATCAGACGATTACTCTAGTCAAGAGGGGTATATGCCAAACAATTCAATTTTTAGAATACATTTGGCATACTTAACCAAAATAAATAATCTGTATAAAATTTATGTTGGCAAATATATTTTAAGAAACGTTTTTTGTTTTAGATAGAAGATGTCTGAAAGCGTTTTTTCGACAAAAGACAAAATTAAACGACAAAAGACTTATTTGCGCTTATATAGTGGTACCGAAGAACAGGCTTCACCATACATTATACTTTTGGCAACGGGTTGTAATTTTTGTATTAAAGCGATATATGCTCCTTCGGGTACAGGCTTGTTGGCACATCCTTTTATGATTAATAACTTGTCTTGATATGTTGAAACATCAAGGTTGCTTATAATTTCGGTGTATAAAACAGTTTCTAAAGCCTCTAATGTACCTACGGCAATTTTTTTGGCATAAGGGATCAGTGAGCTTGTTAATAAAAGATAAGCCCAGCCGGGGATAATGGCATCGGTAGAACAGGTAAGTGCTATATATTGATCTTGATATTGGCTCCAATCATGATCCTTTGCCTGTTGCCTGAAGTCTTTTTCTCTTAAAAGAAGCCCTTCATAGAGCCAGTCTTTTATATCAAAGAGAGTGCGCTTTCCTTCAGGATAATACGCTTCTAGGTCAAAAGTTATTAGGTTTTTATTGTTTGCAACTCTATTTATTATTTCTTCGGCCATTATAGATATCCTATTTTTTCTGATAATTCGATTTTACTTTTTGCAAAATTTCCAGTTCCAAAAGCAATTTCTTTACCATCTTCGTTATACAAAGTAGACTCTGCTACAAATATATTTCTTGATTTAAACTTTACTTTACCAATGGCGGTAATAACACCTTTATTTACGGGACGAATCAAGTTAATGTTAAATGATGTTGTAAGCACAAAAACATCTTCAACAATAGAATTTACTGCAAAAAAAGCAGCATCATCCAATAATTTAAAATATACAGAACCGTGAATAGCTCCTAAAGCATGAAAATACTTATCTGATATTTCTAAACTAATTTCAGCAATTTCTTCTGAAATTTTAACTTTGGTTGTATCAAATATTTTGGTATTAACTTTTGCCTGTAAATACATTCTTTCTAATTTATCATAATGTGCCTGATTCATATAAGAAAGGATGTTTTATAGTTAAAAATTATAGCATTCCTAATTCTAGTTTTGCTTCTTCGCTCATCAAGTCCTGGGACCATGGCGGATCAAAAGTAAGTTCCATTTCGACATCATTTACGGCATCCAAAGACTTTACTTTTTCTCGTACTTCTTCTGGCAATGATTCTGCCACAGGGCAATTTGGTGATGTAAGTGTCATCAAGATCTTTACATCATAATCTTCATTTACAAAGACATCGTAAATTAATCCAAGTTCGTATATATCAACAGGTATTTCGGGATCATAAATAGTTTTAAGAACTCTTACGATCTTTTCTCCTAACTCGTTTGTGTCTATAGCTGTTTTGCTCATTATTTCTTAATATTTAGTCGACCATTACTCTTGTGGCCTAACAAAAAGAGATTAGTTTAATTGTGTTTGATAAGCAATCGCGTACATTTTTAATTGTTTTATCATGCTTACCAAACCATTTGCTCGTGTTGGAGATAGATGTTCTTTTAACCCAATCTCGTCAATAAATTCAGTATTTGCATCAATAATATCTTTTGGATGTTGTCCAGAAAATACGCGAATAAGAATAGCTATAATTCCTTTGGTTATAATAGCATCACTATCTGCGGTAAATTCTATTTTATCGTCTTTCATTTCGGCATGAACCCAAACTTTACTTTGGCAACCTTTAATGATATTATCGTCGGTTTTATATTTTTCATCAATTAACGGGAGAGACTTTCCCAATTCGATCATATACTCATAACGCTGCATCCAGTCATCAAACATGCTAAACTCATCAACAATCTCTTCTTGAATTTCTTGTATGGTCATTGTCTACAAATTTTCAACAAAAGTACAATAAGAATAGTTGCTATTCAATACTTTCTGACAATGATAGTATAGTATTAACTAATTGTTTTATTTCTTCTGGAGGATTTCCATGATCAAAACCATTTGAAGTAAAAATTTTGGTTTTATATGAGATTTTTAATTGTGCGTGAGCTGCCCCATCAAAAAGTCGCTTATCTGTTGGAGCTTTTAATGCGTTAATTGTATTTAGATCTATATTTTGAATAAGCGATTGAATAGTTTCCCAATCTTTTTTTGAGCATTTTCTTGAATCAATTGTTTTAAGGTTTCGATCGATTGTTTTTTGGATGAATTTTTCGCTTACACTAACCTGAAAAAACGTCCCTCTGGATACAGCTTGATACTCAATACTTATAATATCACTTTGAGACTCTTGGCTTTTTGCAGGTATGTTTTGAGCGATAGAGTTGTCTTTTTCTTTTGAGATTATTTTTAATAAAGAATATTGTAAAGAAGACTCATCTGCCAGAGGGTTTTCTGTTTGGGTGATCACAACCTCCAATTGATAGGCATACCCTTCTTCATAATTAAAACCTTCGATGGTATCATAAAAATAGCTCCATTGGTCGGTTGGGTTTTCTTTGTACAACATACATTTTTGTGGAACCACACCTTCACAGTTGGTCAAATGATTGGCGATATAGATTCTTTTTGTCTCCTGGCATGAAGAAAACAGAAAAACCAGACTAAGTATCAGAACAAACTTATACATATGTGAATTTTAGATTTTTAAAAATAGCATTTAAAGTAGTTATTGTATCAAAGGTTTTGAAAAACTTTCTCGGGGTCCTTCTTCGGCAAAAACAGCTCTCATTCTATTTTTTTGACCTTCGGTAAACATATGCATACACACATCATCGGTGTAATCCATATAATTCATGGTCATATCATTGGTATTACAACGCACAGTTGGATATGAAGGACAACCAAAATTAGGCCCATCTGATAGTGGTGTATCGTCAACAAAATCATCCTGTGAGCAATTACCATCACCCCAAATATGCCTTAGATTAAGCCAATGACCTACTTCATGAGTAGTTGTTCTGCCTTTATCAAATGGTGCAGTTGCAGAACCCATTGTACCAAAAAACTGGGGAGAAATTACAATCCCATCGGTTTTTGGATCGTCACCTGGGAACTGGGCATACCCTAGAACTCCGCCTCCGATATTACACACCCAGATATTTAATTTTTTTGATGGATCAATGACATTTGAACCTCCATTGGAAGAAAATTTCATCTGGTCATTGGTTCCCCAATCTGTTCTAGTAGAAGCTACACGTATTATGTCATCTAATTCGAACCTAACCTGAGTGTTTGCCGATAGACCTAAGAATTCTTCAGGGATTTGGCTAATGTCGGTATTAGTTTTGGTAAAATCCTGATTTAAAACATCAATCTGAGACATAATTTGTTGCTTACAAATATTTTCTTCGGGCTTACTATAGATTACATGCACAACAGTAGGAATAGTAATAGTATCCAAATCCATCATTTTTCCGGCTTTCCTTAGCTGGATAAATGAGTCACATTGCTTTTCTATAGTTTCCATATTGGATTTCAAATTCGGGTTTTTGATCATATGTCTAATCAAAACATCCATGGTACCACATCTTTTATTGGGATCTATACCGGCAATTTTATACAATGTTTTAGCCTTTTCAGCGTCCATACATTCTGGTTCTTCGGCAGTGGGTTTTCCGCTGGGACAACCTAGACATAAAAACAACGAGAGAATTATTCCTGAAATTATTAACTTTTTCATGTTTAAGAGTATTATGCTATATCAACGAAATAAAGAAGGTCATGTTTTATGTTTTAACGGAAACAATGAAACATTTAACAAATTGATTAACAAATTTTTAGTATAAATTCAATTGTACTCTAATTTAACAATTTATAAGGTGAAATCAAATAAAATGAGGGAGCAAAAGCCCCCTCATCTGAAAACAACATTCTATACAAACACAACTATTAACAATGTTACTTTTGGATTAAAATCTTTTTGGTAATACTAGTTTTACCGGCATATATTTTTGCCAAATAATGACCTGGTTTCATGCCAGAAACATCTATATGATTCTTTTTTGAGCTGCGAACAAGCTGGCCATTCTGTCCATAAAATTCTACTTTTTCAAACGTTTGGTTATCCAATATTTTAATATTTAACACCTTATTTGCAGGATTTGGAAATGTTGTTAATTCAATCTTTGCAGGTTCATAAATTGCTACAGGATTATTACATGTGTTTTCTGAAGTAACATCTTCCGAAGTGGAAAGATCTACTAGAAAGGTTTGTTGAGCCCCTAGATCTCCCTTTAACTTGTAATCCAACCACGAGTTTAAGAATTGAAATGTAATAGCTTGTTGTTGACTTCTGGATATCTGAATATTTCCAGAAGAACTGTTTTCACCAAAATCGCAGAAAAAGTTGCTATTGGCATAATAGCAATGAGCACCCCCTGTAATGTTTATAATGTATTTACAATCAGACCCCAGATTGTTGTAAATGGGAATATGATGCTCTTGGGGGGGAGTAACCCCATCTGCGGTTCCCGAAAATACGATAGCATCTTCTGAAACTAATGACGCAGGTGTTAATGTATCAAATCGTAGTAGAGCGGGAGCAAAAGTAACCAAAGTCTCTACTTCTACTAAAGAGGCGGCAACTGTGGCTGCACCGCCTCCCATAGAATGACCGATTAGTGCGGTTTTATCGTCGACTATACCAAAAAGAAAAGAACTTTGGTTAGTGTTTTCTGCTTGTATCGCATTGACCATAAAAGCCAGATCTTTTGAATAGGCATCGTGGTTGGCAAAAAACGACCCTTCGGTATTTACAAAAACGACAATGTACCCCTTTGGAACCAGTTCATCATAAATGTTTTCATAAGCATCAGACCCCATGACGAACCCATGTCCTAGTACAATGACAGGAAATGAACCTTGGGGTGCTTCGGCCTGATTGATTTGAGTAATTTTTGGGTAGTAAATTCTTGCATTTACTCTTCTGTTACGTCGATCAGAATCTCTGAAGGTTTTAGAGCTTGAACTTATTTCATAGTCTTGCGCTATACCGCTGCAAACTATAAAAAAGATAGACATCATACTTAACAGTACTTTTTTCATAATATATTTATTTATTGGTTAAATTGATTCTGTTAAAGTTATCCTGAAAAAAGGTTTTTTGCAAGAATTATCTAAATTATTTTAACATTTTGTCTAGATATTTAGTCGTTATTGACTTATTTGTAAGTGATTGATAGATAGGTTATTATTTTATGATTTTAACACTATTGTTAGGATGAGAGCGTTTTTCTATTCAAAATTGAGATAGAAAATAACCAGTAAAAAAAGAGAAGATTTTTTAAATTGATAAGAGGAAATTTCCCCAAAAATTGAATAAAGTTTCCCCTTATTTCCTGTCTAGGGTATGAAATCTTAAGAAAGCATCATCTTTGCCTTTTTAACCGCTTCAACAAGTGCATCAATCTCTTCTTTGGTATTATAAAAAGAAAATGAGGCTCTTACTGTACCAGGTATTTTATAAAAATCCATAATGGGTTGCGCACAATGATGTCCGGTTCGTACTGCTATTCCGAGTTTGTCCACAATAGTACCGACGTCATAAGGGTGTATATTTTCAAGATTAAAGGAAATTACCGATGTTTTGTTTGGTGAAGTACCATATATTTTTAGTCCATCGATCTCCAAAAGCTTTTCGGTACCATAATCTAGTAGTTCTTTTTCGTATGCTGCGATATTATCAAAACCTATGGCATTCATATAATCCAGAGCTGCTCCAAAAGCAATACCACCACAAATATTTGGCGTACCTGCTTCAAATTTGTGTGGAAGTCCGGCATAGGTGGTTTTTTCAAAAGTTACTTGCTCTATCATTTCGCCGCCACCTTGATAAGGCGGTAGTTTCTCTAGCCACTCGGTTTTTCCGTAAAGTATCCCAACACCCGTCGGTCCACAAAGCTTGTGCGCAGATGCTACATAAAAATCAACATCCAATGCCTGTACATCGGGTTTAATGTGAGGACAAGATTGCGCCCCATCAATAAGTACTGCAGCGTTAACTTTATGAGCCTTTTCAATGATTTCTTCAATAGGGTTTATGGTCCCTAATGCATTAGAAATATGATTCGTAAAAACAAGTTTAGTTTTATTTGAAAGCAATGTGTCATACACATCCATAAGCAATTCCCCTTCTTCATTCATAGGAATTACCTTCAAAATGGCACCCGTGCGTTCGCAAAGCATTTGCCATGGCACAATATTGGAGTGGTGTTCTAGTGCAGAAACGATGATTTCGTCTCCTTCAGAAAGAAGATTTGTAAAACCTGTAGCTACAATATTGATACTATGGGTAGTACCCGAGGTTAAAATGATTTCGTGTGCCTGTTTTGCATTAAAATGCTGCTGTACTTTTTTACGAGCCACTTCATAAGCATCTGTGGCTTCTTGAGATAATGTATGTACTCCTCGATGAATATTTGCATTGTAGTTACTATAATAATCTACAATGGTGTCGATAACAACTTGTGGCGTTTGTGAAGTGGCCGCATTATCAAAATATACCAAAGGTTTTCCGTTTACTTCTCGTTTTAGGATCGGGAAATCTTCCCTGATTTTATGTACATCAAACATTGCAATTTCTTTCTGCAAAAGTAATAAGTATTTCTAATTAAGATTAGCTATTTTTAGTATGGTTTAATCTTTTTTCTTATGAAGCGATTTAAAAAAATTATTGGTTTCACATTTTTGTTTCTTTTTCTGGCGATTTGCATTACAATTACTCTTAATTATCCCAAGCTTACAATCCTTACAGGCTACTCTGCCAAGCACATGAACTCTTCGGTGTTTATAGGAAATAGAAGCGTAGAATTTACCGATACAAAAGACAACAACTTTGCCCCTGTTCATTTGGCTGATGATGTGGTTGACATGAAAACCAAGACATCGATTGCTTCGGTTTTTGGTCTCAAAGAAAGAAAAGCAATATATAGGGACGGAGTAGGAAGTGTATTAATTAATGATGACTTTGATGAAAATAAAGTCATTCTTAAACCTAGAAGATCTAAAATCGAAACAGGATTACCATATCCTTATGGAAATTTACCTCAAAAGGATACTATATTTAATACTATAGCATATGACCAGATAAATGCAGCAGTCAATTCGATTTTTGATAAACCAGGTGAAGATATACAGAAGACAAGAGCTATTATGGTCTTATACAAGGATCAGATTATAGCAGAGAAATATATCGATGGCTTGGATCGAAACTCCAGACTACCAGGATGGTCTATGACCAAAAGTATATTGGCAACCGTATATGGGGTTTTACAGAAACAAGGAGGAATTGACATTTATTCGAAAGCGCCTATAAAAGAATGGCAAAATGATGATCGAAAGAAAATTACAATCCATAACCTATTACAAATGAATTGTGGGTTGGAGTGGGACGAGGACTATGGTTCAATTTCTGACGCAACCAAAATGCTGTACCTGGATACCGATATGACCAAGGCTCAAATTCATAAAAAGGCAATTCATAAACCCAATGAATTTTGGTATTACTCTTCAGGAGTGTCTAATTTATTATCCGGGATTTTAAGAAATCACTTTGATAGTTACCAGGAATATCTGGATTACCCCTATCGCGAATTTATTGATAAAATCGGGATGAACTCAATGCTTATCGAAACCGATCTGGCAGGTAATTTTGTGGGTTCTTCTTATGCTTGGGCAACCGTTAGGGATTGGGGTAAGTTTGGTTTATTGTATTTACATGAAGGTAACTGGAATGGCGAGCAGATTTTCACTAAAGAATGGGCAGAGTATGTGAAGACTCCAAGTCCAACATCTGATGGTGATTATGGTGGTCATTTTTGGTTGAATGCTGGTGGATTTTATCCTGATGCACCAAGAGATATGTTTTCGGCTAACGGATATCAGGGGCAACGTGTATTTATAATCCCTTCAAAAGACTTGGTTATTGTACGTTTTGGATTGATAGGGGATGCAGGAGTTGATTTTAATACATTTTTAAAAGAAGTAGTGGCCTCGGTAAAATAATAAAAAAAAGCCAGGCATTACCCTGGCTTTTTTGTTTAAGTTTTTTGAAATCTATTATAAATCGAAACCAATATCTACATTGAGCTTATTAGCTATTAATTTATTGATTCTGCTTTTTAATTGAGGGATTTTTACACTTTCCAAAACGTTATTTGCAAAGGCATACATCATCAAAGCTTTTGCTTCTTTTTCTCCAATACCTCTAGACCTCATGTAGAACAAAGCATTTTCGTCTAATTGCCCAATGGTACAACCATGAGAACATTTTACATCATCGGCAAAAATCTCAAGTTGAGGTTTTGAATTAATTGTTGCTTTATCACTTAGCAAGATATTATTGTTAGATTGAAAAGCATTGGTTTTCTGAGCTTCTTTATTAACGATAATTTTTCCGTTAAAAACTCCAGTTGCTTTTTCGTCAAAAATACCCTTATAATCCTGATGACTTTCACAATTTGGCTCGGTATGATGCACCAATGTATTGTGGTCTACGTGCTGTTTTCCTTCAATAATGGTTATCCCATTAAGCACAGAATCTATACCTTGTCCTTTTTGGAAGAAATTCAGGTTATTTCGCGTAAGATTTCCACCAAAAGCAAAAGTATGTACAGATGCCAAACTTTGCGCCTGTTGATCAATATAAGTATTGTCGATCAACGATGCATTTTGGTTATCATTTTGAATTTTATAGTAATCCACTACAGCCCTTTTGTCTGCAAAAATCTCGGTAACCGAATTTGTTAAAACCGGATTTTCGGTTAGACTTTGATGGCGTTCGATGATCTGAACATGAGAATTTTCTTCAACAACGATCAGGTTACGAGGTTGCAGTAATTGAGATGACTCTTTTCCTGTAGAAAAATGTATGATTTGGATTGGTTTGTCGGCCAATTTATTTTTTGGAATATAGATATAGGCTCCCTCTTGAGAGAAAGCAGTATTTAAAGAACTAAGCCCATCTTTATGAGCAATTTTATTAAAATAGTTCTCGATAACAGGTTTGTATTTATCCTTTGTTAATGCAGAAGACATTAGGCAAACATCTATCTTGTCATGTGTGGTTTCAGACAAATGCGAAGAATAACGACCATCGATAAATACTATTTTATAGGTGTCAAGATCATGTAGAAAGTATTTTTTTACATCCTTGAATTCTAATGCATTTTCTTCCTTTGGAAAAACACTGTAGTCGTGCTTCAATATAGTATTAAGAGAAGTGTATTTCCAGGCTTCTTCTTTTTTGGAGGGAAACCCTTTTTCTTCAAAAACTTTGATGGCTTGTGTTCTAATATCATGAACAGGTGCATCCACATCGACTGTGTTTTCAAAGGCCAAAAAAGAGGATACTAATTTTTCTTTCAATTCCATGTTCCTAGTGTTTGTTGTTCGTTGTTCGTTGATTGTTTTAGAGAGCTAAAGACCTAATTTCTATAACTATCAACCATCAACGATAAACTAAAATTAAGCGTTTATCTCTTCTTTAATCCAGTCGTATCCTTTTTCTTCTAGTTCTAATGCTAATTCTTTGGTACCAGATTTTACAATTTTACCATCATATAATACATGCACAAAATCGGGGACAATATAATCCAATAGTCTTTGATAATGAGTAATTACAACGATGGCATTGTCATCACTTTTAAGTTTATTTACGCCATTGGCTACGATACGCAAAGCATCGATATCCAGTCCAGAGTCTGTTTCGTCTAGAATAGCAAGTTTTGGCTCCATCATGGCCATCTGAAAAATTTCATTTCTTTTTTTCTCACCTCCCGAGAACCCCTCGTTAAGAGAGCGCGATAAAAATTTACGATCGATCTCTAGTAACTCAGATTTCTCACGAATTTTTTTCAACATATCTTTGGCGGGCATTTCTTCAAGGCCTTGTGCTTTTCGAGTTTCGTTGATCGCCGTTTTCATAAAATTGGTAACCGTAACCCCAGGAATTTCTACCGGATATTGAAACGATAAGAAAACGCCTTTGTGCGCTCGTTCTTCGGCGGCCAATTCTTCTATATCTTCTCCGTTCAAACGAATTTCACCTTTGGTAACCTCGTAGTCTTCTTTTCCAGCAACAATACTTGCTAATGTACTTTTTCCAGAACCGTTTGGGCCCATTATAGCATGAACTTCTCCTGCCTTTACATTTAGGCTAAGACCTTTTAAAATTTCTTTTTCTTCTACGCTAGCGTGCAAATCTTTTATTTCTAACATGCTCAATTCTTTTATCTATAAAATAGATATGTTGTATTTAATTTTCTTTTTGCTCTAATGAGTCATTAGCACTTTCTTCAGTTTCGGCCGAATTGATTTTTGTTGGCAATTCTGAAGTAGGAGCGCTGACCCCAATAATTTCTTTTATCTCAACGATTTCTTTCCATTTCTCTACACCGTTGGTATCATTTGGCTTGACAACCCCCTTTATAACTACAGGGACCATGTCATATTCTTCTCTTTGTAAGGGCTCTACTTTTTTTGCAAGCTCTTGGGTTATATCATTAATCACAACCCCATAAATAAAATCCTTTCCCATAATTACTGCCGCACCATCAATCAAAATAAACTCTCCACGAATTAAACTTGGCTCAATATTTTCTGTTTTTGATTTTTCTTTTTTACACGAAAAAATTAATAAGGTGACAGCAATGAGAAGGAACGATTTTTTCATTAATACAGATTTGATGGTTACACAATATTAGCCCACAGAACCCTCTAGTGAAATTTCAAGAAGTTTTTGAGCTTCTACAGCAAATTCCATAGGCAATTTGTTTAATACTTCTTTGCTGAAACCATTTACGATCAAGGCAATCGCTTTTTCGGTATCGATACCACGTTGGTTACAGTAAAAGATTTGGTCTTCACCTATTTTGCTAGTAGTCGCTTCATGTTCTATTTGAGCGGTCTTGTTTTTTGCTTCTATATAAGGAAACGTATGCGCACCACATTCATTGCCCATCAACAAAGAATCACATTGTGAAAAATTACGCGCATTTTTTGCTCTGCTATTTATTTGTACCAATCCACGATAGCTGTTTTGTGATTTTCCAGCAGAGATCCCTTTAGAAATAATGGTACTTTTGGTATTCTTACCCAAATGTATCATTTTGGTTCCTGTATCTGCTTGTTGAAAATTATTGGTCACAGCAATCGAATAAAACTCGCCTACAGAATTATCTCCTTTCAGCACACATGAAGGATATTTCCAGGTTACTGCAGATCCTGTTTCGACTTGTGTCCATGAAATCTTAGCATTGGTTTCGCAAAGCCCTCTTTTGGTTACAAAATTGTAAACTCCTCCTTTTCCTTCGGCGTTACCAGGATACCAATTCTGCACGGTAGAATATTTTATCTCTGCATCGTCCAGTGCAATCAATTCCACAACCGCTGCATGTAATTGATTTTCGTCACGTGAAGGAGCGGTACAACCTTCAAGATAGCTTACATAACTTCCTTCATCTGCAATAACTAGTGTGCGCTCAAATTGTCCTGTCCCTGCTTGATTAATTCTAAAATACGTTGATAATTCCATAGGACATCGAACTCCTTTTGGAATATAACAAAACGAACCATCACTAAATACAGCAGAGTTTAATGCTGCATAAAAGTTGTCTTTTTGAGGAACTACGGTTCCAATATATTTTTTTACAAGATCCGGATGTTCCTGTATTGCTTCCGAAATTGAACAGAATATAATTCCTTTTTCTGCCAAGGTTTCTTTAAAAGTTGTTGCTACAGAAACAGAGTCCATTACAATATCTACTGCAACTCCAGCCAATTTCTTTTGTTCCTCAAGTGAGATCCCTAGCTTTTCAAAAGTTTCGAGTAACTCGGGATCTACTTCATCAATACTGTTATATTTTGGCTTTTTGTTTGGCGCAGAATAATAGGAAATGTTTTGAAAATCTGGTTTTTCATAATTTACATTTGCCCACTCGGGCTCTTCCATCTGTTCCCAAATTCGAAAAGCTTCAAGCCTCCATTCGGTCATCCATTCCGGCTCTTCTTTTTTCTTAGAAATTGCGCGTACAATATCTTCATTAAGCCCTACAGGAAAGGTATCGGATTCTATGTCGGTATAAAATCCATATTCGTATTCCTTGGTCTCTAATTCTTTCTTTAAGTCGTCTTCTGTATATGCCATCTTTCTATTCCTGAACTTATTTCAGGATCTTTTTTACTAAAATCCAGGTATATTTATAATGAAAAACTTTCTCCACACCCGCAAGTTCTGCTTGCGTTTGGGTTGTTAAAAACAAAACCGGTACCGTTTAAACCTCCAGAATATTCAAGGGTAGTACCAATGAGATATAGGAAACTTTTCTTGTCAACAATAATTTTTACACCATTGTCTTCAAAGACTTTGTCTCCTTCTTGTTGTGTTTTATCAAATTTTAAGTCATACGATAAACCAGAACAACCACCGCTTTTTACACCTACTCGTACATAATCGGTAGTTGCATTGTACCCATCTTCATTCATCAATTCGACAACCTTGTTTTTTGCTATGTCTGATACCTTAATCATAGGGTGTAATAATATAGATTAATTCTAAATGAGTTGCAAATATACTACATAAGTAGATTGTATTCACAAAACCTAACATATATATAACACATGTTAAAATAGGGATTAGTTATAAAACGTCTCTACAAAAATAGGATTGTGTCTTTTGTTTTGAGTATTCTGCAAATTGAAAATAACTGATAAATAAGGTTTTATAAAAAAAGGGGGTAACAAAATCATACTTGTGTTGATATAAGAGTAAACAAGGAAAACACATTAAATTTTTTTAATCATGAAAACGCAAATTTTAAAAGCTCTATTAGTATTAAGTATCATATTTTTTGTAAGTTGTTCTAATGATGATGATGCTACACCCGTAGATACGGGAGTTACCTTATTTGAAAAAGAAGGGGAATGGGATTGCGAGATAGGTCACACCTGCGAGGATATCTATCAATTTGAATTTAAAGAGGGTTCTAGAATATCGATTAGTATAGATAATGTAACCGGTTCTTCTGTGGTATCTCTAGATCTTGCTGCCGATTTTGGGCAATTTGGCGGGCCTAATATTCTTAACGAAGGCGCATTATCGTATTATGGATGTACCGGACAAGATGGCGAAGTGTCTCTAGCAAATATCCTTATCTCTGAAACAGGAACATATAATCTGGCCATAGCCAGAGATTGGGGTCTAAGTGCTGGATTTGATGGAACTTATAAATTAATCATTGTATCCGACACCTCTTTTACTGAGGGTATAGCACCTACCAATGATACTGAAGTACAAAACTATGTAAGAGAATGCTTATAATAAAACCTACAAAGAATTAAATCCCGATTTTTCGGGATTTTTTTATGAAATAAAATGACTTTGTTACCTACCTTTGCAGCATGATTGAAGATAAAAACACATCGCGAACACCTATATCAGAATTAGGTGAATTTGGTTTGATTAATCATCTAACTAAGAATTTTAAGATAACTCAAAAAACTACTGATCTTGGTATTGGCGATGATGCAGCTGTAATGGATTTTAAAGGCAAAAAATGTGTTCTTTCTACCGATTTATTACTTGAAGGAGTGCATTTTGATCTCGCTTATGTCCCTTTAAAACACTTGGGGTATAAAGCTGTAATCGTAAATCTTTCTGATATTTATGCAATGAATGCTATCGCAACACAGGTAACCGTTTCTATTGCAATATCGAATAGATTTCCCCTGGAAGCTTTGGAAGAATTATATGCGGGTATCGAAACGGCTGCCAAGTTATACAATATTGATGTTGTAGGTGGAGATACAACCTCATCAACTACTGGTTTAATCATTAGTGTAACCGCTGTCGGATATGCAAATAAAGAGGATTTGGTATATCGTAGTGGAGCTGCAGACAATGATCTTTTGGTAGTTACTGGTGACCTTGGTGCTGCCTACATGGGGTTACAAGTATTAGAAAGAGAAAAGCAAGTATTTGAAGTAAATCCAAACTCACAACCCGATTTAGACAGGTATACTTATCTTATCGAAAGACAACTCAAACCAGAAGCCAGAAAAGATATTCCAGAACTACTTAAAGCACTTGATGTAAAACCTACAAGTATGATCGATATTAGTGATGGGCTATCTTCAGAAGTGATACATTTATGTAAGCAATCTAAGGTTGGGGTGAATTTGTATGAAGAAAAAATCCCATTAGATCCTGCTGTAATATCTATATGCGAAGAGTTCAAGATAAACAGTACTACGGCTGCACTAAACGGAGGAGAAGATTATGAATTATTGTTTACAATCAAACAAGAAGATTATCCAAAGATTAAAGCAAATCCTAACTTAACCGTTATTGGGCATATGACAGATGAAAAAAGTGGAATTGGGTTGGTAACCCGTGCCAATGAGAAAATAGAGCTTAAAGCTCAAGGGTGGAATCCAATAAAAAAATAATTTACGAAGCAGCCTGAAAAGAAGTGCCAGATTTACGTCGTGCTATTTTCTTTGCATGCACAGAAGCTAAAGCATCATTAATTTCTTTAAGCTTAGGAGTCATTACTTCTAATCGACCTCTGCTGTTTGTGGTAGCTTCTTCACCGCAATGAGTGCAGCAATACTCTTTAATATGATGTGTTACTTTTTTGCTAAGTACGTAGTTGTGACCAAAAAGAGAGCAGTAAATTTTGGAGAAGGAAAATGCGGAGTTAGGGGTAGATTTTTTCATTATTTTCTTGGGGTATTAGTTCATAGAAAAGCGTTAAAGGTTCATTATCAATACAATAATAATATTTTTTTTGTTATTAACAACACATTTGTAAGAAAAAGTTGTCTTTTGTTTTTGTTTTTTAACAAAAAAAGCCTTTTTTTAAGGGTTTTTGTCCTTAAAATGCGTATTTCATCTATATTGACTCTGTGTTGTTTTTTTAACCGCAACTAAAATTTTTGCAAAAATTTTTGCAACGCTAACACTAGATTTTCTTTATTTTCGATATAGGTCATATGACCTCCATCAAAACTTATGAGGTTGGTGCTGGATTGTTTAGATTCTATAACATTCTGATCATGAGTTAAAACAGGATCTTCTTTTCCAGAGAAGATAACTTTTGGACCAGTAAAAGAAGATAAAACCGAAGTACGGTCCTTTCTAATTTTCATTCCCTCCAAAGCCGATATTATTCCTTGTAAGCTGGTTTTTGAAGCCTCTTTTTTGATCGCTATAATTTCTTCAGAATACTTTAATCGATTTTTTTCTGCAAAAAGGTTGGCAATTGCCATACTCGTATAAGCATTCGGATTTTGCTTTACAATGTCGATTGCCCGTGTGCGATTCAGTTTTCGTTCTTCATTGTCAGGAAATGAAGTAGAGTTAAGAAGTACTAATCCAGTTATCAGGTCAGAAAAAAGATCTGTTAATGCTAGAGAGACATATCCTCCCATAGAGTGACCAATAAGAATCGCCTTGGCAATTTCAAGATGATCCAAAGCTGCCTTTACTGCAAGAGCCATGTCTTCCATAGTGTGAATATAACCAAGTGACCCCGTTTCACCATGACCCAACAGATCGATAGAAATACAATGGTATTTATTAGAAAAAAAAGGAATCATTTCTTTCCACATAGTAGCGTTCTCCAAAAAGCCATGTAAAAAAACAACAGGATGACCCTGTCCAGCGGTATGATAATTTATTTTAATCCCTTTATATGTTAAAATCATTTTGAAGTTATATTTTTAGGCACATAAACCTAACTAAATGAGATTTAATAAAGAAACTTTCGTTGCGGGATTTGCATTATTTTCTATGTTTTTTGGTGCAGGAAACCTAATGCTGCCTCCACTTTTGGGATTTAAGGCAGGAGATGCATGGTTCTTGGTAACTCTGGGATTTGTGGTTTCTGCGGTTGTTATTCCTTTGTTAGGAATTTTTGCTCACGCCAGATTGCAAGGCACGATGCAGGATTTTGCCAAAAAAGTGTCACCTACATTTAGTTTGATTTATTGCATATTGGTATATGCCATTTCTATAGCATTACCATCTCCCAGAACCGCTTCGGTTACGCATGAAATGGCAATACAACCTTTTTTCGAAACCAGTTCATGGGTAACAAGTAGTATATATTTTGCTTTGGTACTACTTTTTGTGCTTAATCGATCAAGAATTTTAGGGCTATTGGGTAAGTTTTTAAGCCCAATCATATTTATCGTTATTCTTAGCATTATTTGTATCGGTATTTTTTCGACACAGGCAGACATTAACCCTTCTGATTTTAGTATGCCTGTTATTAGTGGCTTACTAGAAGGATATCAAACCTTTGATGCCATTGGAGCAGTTGTAGTAGGAGGTGTGATCATCATTTCATTAAAGATCAAGGGAGAAGAGAATGCGCAACGTAATAAAAGTCTAATGATAAAGTCTGGAGTTGTGGCAGGAATCGGTTTACTGCTCATATATGCCGGAATGATTTATACCGGCGCTTTATTTAACAAACAATTTGATGCTGATATTGCCCGTACAGAATTACTATCGGGTATAAGTTTAAAAACGCTGGGTAATATCGGGAAGACTCTGTTGAGTATTTTAGTAGCTTTGGCTTGTTTTACTACTGCTGTAGGAATTATTACAGGAACCGCAGATTTCATGAAAGGAATCTTCGGGAATTCTCAAAAAATGTACGTGTTTACAGCCATTATCGGAAGTGTTTTAGGAGTGTTAATGGGTCAATTTGATGTACATTATATTATTGACGTTGCTGTTCCTGCCTTAATGTTTATCTATCCTATTACTATTATTTTAATATTTCTTAATGTTTTACCAGAAATAATAACTGCTCCACTAGTTTTTAAAGCGGTTGTTGTAGTTACTATAATATTCAGTCTACCCGACTTTTTGGCTTCAATAGGAATGAAGGAACAAGTACAGCCAGTATTAGACGCTCTTCCTTTTGGTAATTATAGCTTGGCCTGGTTATTACCGGCGCTAGTAACATTGGTGATTGCGAATATCTTTTTCCATCTTAAAAAAGAGTGATTTCAGGGTTGGATTTTGGGGTGATTTCCCCTTTTTGGTTCTGTTGGATTTTGGTACTTTCGTATCCAGAAAACAACCACAAATTATAAGCAAACCCATAAAATCATAAGTGACTTATGAAAAAAATAATTACTCTTGCTAGCATCGCATTTATTTTAATTTCATGTAACAAGGACGACAATTATGTGCCTATTGAATCTAATCTTGACACCGAATTAAAAACACTTCTTACTGATGTTTCTGAAGGAAAAGGCCTTACATATTTTATATTTCCCGATAGTGATGACTATGCTAATATTCCTCAAGATCCTCTAAACCCAATTACAAAGACCAAGGTAGATTTAGGGAAACTATTACTGCACGAAACTGCTCTTGGTAGAAATCCAAAGATTGAAGAAATGAAGGGGACTTATTCTTGCGCATCTTGTCACCAGGCAAATGCTGGATTTAGTTCTGGATTGCGCCAAGGAATAGGAGAATGTGGAGTTGGTTTTGGGATAAACGGAAATGGAAGATTGATCGATCAAAGTGTTCCTATTGATTCAGTAGACATTCAACCGCTTCGTTCGCCAACGATTTTAAATGTGGCGTATCAAGACGTGATGCTTTGGAATGGGCAATTTGGCGGTACAGGAACCAATGCAGGTACCGAAGCCAGTTGGGAAAATATCCAAGAGAACTTTCTTGGTTTTGAAGGTGTTGAGGTACAAGCCCTAAAAGGACAAGGAGTTCATAGATTACTGGTTGATACCGAATTTGTAAACATACACGGTTATAAAGCAATGTTTGATGAAGCTTTTGGCGAGGTACAGGAAAGCGAACGTTACAGCGCGATAAATGCTGCCCTGGCTATTGCTGCTTATGAAAGAACGTTGCTTGCCAATAAATCACCTTGGCAAGAATGGTTAAAGGGAGATAACGATGCTATGAGTGATGATGAAAAAAGAGGAGCAATTGCCTTTTTTGGTAACGGAAAATGTTATGAATGCCATACTGGGCCTGCACTTAATGATAAAGGTTTTCATGCCTTTGGAATGGATGATTTTGATGATTCCGGCCTGGCAATCGTTCTTGATGACGCAGGATTTGATAATGTAAAAAAAGGAAGAGGAAGCTTTACCAAGAAATCACAGGATAACTACAAGTTTAAGACTCCAACACTATACAATATAGTAGACAACGGGTTTTATGGTCACGGAGGAACATTTACATCTGTAAAAGAGGTCGTAGCCTATAAAAATAATGGAGTGCCTCAATCTACAGAAGTTCCGGCAGAAAATTTGGCGAAGCAATTTGGAAACATTAACCTAACTGATCAAGAAATTGAAGACATTACTGCTTTTATCGAAATTGGATTACGTGATCCAGATCTAAACAGATATGTTCCTGAAACAGTAAACTCTGGTTTTTGCTTCCCAAATAATGATGAGCAATCCCAAAACGATTTGGGTTGTAATTAATTTAAAGTAGCGATCCACCAGGTATTGCCAAATGGATCTCGAAAACCAGCTCCACGGGCTCCATGGTCTTCTTCCATAGGTTCCATAAGGGGCTTTGCACCAGCATCAATGGCTTCATAATACGTTTGATCAGTATCTTTTACGTATACATACATCGATCCAGGGTGTGCAGGGTAATTGGCAGAAGCTTCGGCAAGCAAAATGGTGCTATCACCGATTTTGATTTCTGAATGTTGTATGCGGTTATCAACATCCAAATTGCGGATCATTTCCTGGGCATTAAAGATCTTACGAATAAAATCAATAAAGTCCTCTGCTTTTTCTACTACCAGATAAGGCATTGTTTGTTGATGACCAGCCGTAATTTTCATTCGTTGCATAAGAAAAATGAGAGTTTTTATTGGTAACGAATGAATGCGATGAAATATTCTATACTTCTGAGTGAATTTTAGTCAAAAAGATTTAACGGGTTTTTCCAAAAAACGCTCGACGCCTAATTCTTCAAAACTAGTTCCTAACTCTGTAAAGGCATCATCAAATGCATTATCAATACTGTAGGTATGATATCCACGAAGGTAAATTCTTGATAACTGTAGATTTAAATCTAAAAAATTTAAATAACTATGTGTTTCAATTAATTCAATTTGATTTTGCAATACGTCAAGTAACGCATCTCTGGCAGCACAATTATTTTTTTGGTAGGCATATACTTTTTCTAAATCCTTAATCAAATCAATATCAAAGTATTGTAAAACACCTTTTTTGTGAGCTGTAGTATACGCAGTATTTTGAAACGTAAATTGGTCGCATTTACAGAAATAAGCTTGTAAGTACATACTTCTGAAAAGATCTTTGTAATGAGTACTGTCAATAGGTTTTTTTCTATTGATTACTCTATCACTTACAATACTATCAAGCATTTTGTCATAATCAGAAAGGTCTTTGGTAAAGGATTTAAAGCTCATGAAGTTTAACTTCAATTCTGCAATAATTTCTTTTTTAGACGATGTTGCGTTTCTACTATTTTCTTGGATTTCCAATATTTTTTGTAACCATAGGACAAATACAATGACGACAAAAGTAACAAAACCTTGTAGGAGTTTTTTTTTCATAATAGAATATTCATATATCATAAGTTGCAATCATTAACCTGAACTCATTTCAGGTTCTCATCATAAATGATTATTTATGAGCATAATGAGATTCCGAAATAAATTTGGAATGACGCTAAATAATGACAATAGTATACTGCACTAACAATTTTTTATATCAATTATCCAAAACATTCAAAATCATATCGGTGTTTGAAATCATACCGTTAACAAATACAGATTTAGGTATTTCAATTTGATGATCTGTAAATGATGTGTTAGGATAAGCCTCATTGGTTAACACTTCTGTATAATTTTCGGGTCTGGGATTTTCACTTTCGATTAATACAACATAGTTAGTGTTAATGGTTTTTATTTGGTAAACTTTTTTCATAGTGGCTATTAGATCTCCCTCTCCAAGTTGTTGTAAAATGATTTTCTGTTCCTGCCTATTTTTAGCCATAAAAGAATCTTGATACGCTGCGGTACTTTTAATTTCAGAATAAAAACCAATAGAAACAGCCAGAAGAATTGTTAAAGTAATCGTAGCAAAGCTCCAGTAACCCCATGTTGGAACTTTTAGATTTCTTCTCATTTCTTCTGCCGTTTCTTTGATCTCAGTAGTCCAATCAGATTTTTTTATATGCTTACCCGTGTCGGTACAGATTAGTTCGGTTACTTTTTTAGGAAAAAGGAAAAATGAAGCCTGCACATCCCTACGTATTAATTGAAGTAACACTTTACCAGATGAGCAATTTTGAGTTAACAAATTAAACTCACGTTCTTCAATGATATGTTCTTTAACCGATATCCACATGACTTAAATTTTTAGGGTTTATATTTTTTAGGATGTTACAAATATTCTAGTTAGAAAGTGACACATTATTCCCATTATCTCTTAATGTTTGTGCATCTACAAGTGCTTGGGCAGATGCATCTCCTTTAATCGAAATTCTCTTTCCGGTTATGGCAGGGGTAATATTTACAAGTCTTGTAAGGATTCCATCAATGGCTGTAGTAGAAAGGCTACCACGAAGCCCTAGTCGCATACTTGTAAAATCTTGAACAGAAGATAAGTTTAGAGCGGTTATGGAGGTCTCAGAATCAACATTTAATTCAGAAAAAGTAGCAAGATTTCCAAAGTTAACATCTGCCAGAAGTGCTTCACTAATCTCTATACGTCTAATATTGGTAACCGTTTCAAGACTGGGGAAAGCAATAGTAGCTATAGTGGTATTGTTGTTTATTCTTAAATCTGTAAACGTATCACTACCGGTTACTGTGGTTAAAGATGGAAATGAAAGTGATGTTAAAGTACTATTTCCTGAAATGGTTGTTCCTGAATTTAGGGTAGCAAGATTTGAAAAATCGATACTGTTTAACATACTGTTATTTGAAATTGTCAAACTAGTTCGAGTATCTGAAACCCCAAGAGAAATTAACCTTGGGAATGCAATAGTTTCTAACCCATCATTATTTGATATGTTAAGGTTGGCATTTAAGTTTGTTAAATTAGAAAAACTAATAGTGTTTAAATTTTCGTTTTCTGAAATCGTAATAGAAGCGTTTGTGTTTTCTAACCCATCAAATTGTACGCCTGTTAAAGCAGGGTTTTCTGAAATTTGAATGCTTTCAGTAGAGCTTAGACTTGGAAGCAAAATAGTATTTAAGTTTTCGTTTTCTATAATGCGCACCCTTCTTGCTTCTTGCAAGGCACCAAGATTTATAGTTGTTAAACTACTTTCAGAAATATCAAGTGACGAAATACGTAATAAACCAGGAAATGTAAGCGAGGTTAATCTAGGGTTATTTCGTAATGTAAAAGTATTTGTAATCTCCTCGACAGCGTTTGCTTCAAAAAGGGTTAGACTGTCATTGTTTTCAATTCGGAAACGCTCAAACTTGCCTATTGCCCCAAGATTTACGGTAGTTAAAGTCTCATTACCTCGGATGGTAACACTAGCACCATCTTCTCGGGTATTGGCAAGTAGTGGAAAATTTATCGTCTGTAAATCCTTATTAGTTTGAACAAACAAACCGTTTATCGTTTCAAGTTTAGGCAGGTTTATTTCAGAGAGTTTAGTTTCAGAAATTGATAAACCTCCAATAACTTCTAAATTTGATAGATCAAGAGTCGTTAAACTTTCTAATTCTTGTATATTCAGACTCCCGGTGTTTTTAAGTGCAGGTAGAGTAAGCGCCTCAAGCGCAGGATTTTCTTCAAAATCTAATCTGTTTGAATTCGTAAGATTATTTAAACTAACAGAGTTTAATGCAGCGTTATTTTCAATTTTAATAGATGGTGCGGTTGCCAAATTTTCAAAGTTTACCATTGTCAAAGCGTTGTTATCCTCGATAGAAATATCCTCAATAACAGATTCCAAATTGGGTAAGGAAAGACTTTGTAGATTTTCATTATCTCGTACTTCTATTCGTATCAATTTTGAAACCTCTGTAAGATCCAGGGTTGTTAGATTTGTAGTGTTAATAACCAAAATAGAGTGAGTGTTTTTCCCGAAATTCTCTGCGGCAATTTCTGCAGCTTCTTCATCCGTAATGTCCCCTGCAAATACTACGTATTCTAATCCAACATCAAAGCCATTTGTACCATCAGTACCGTCCTGACCATTAGCACCATCAATACCATCTTCGCCATCACTGCATGAAAAAGCTATCATGGTTATCGTGATCATAAAAAGTCTAAAGATTATATGTTTCATTTGTTTCCTTTTATTTTTAATTGAATTTAACTGCTACTCTTACTATTAATTTCTTATCGTTACCGAGTTGCCGTTTGCTCTTAACGTTTCTACTTGGACTAAGGCCTCAGTAGAAAGTGTACCTCGTATTACAATTCTTTTTCCCATAATTTCAGGAGTAATACTGACTAATCGGGTTAGTACATCATCGAGAACCGTGGTGGATAGTCCACCAGTGCTATCCAAATCTAAGGCACTAAAATCCTGAATTGAAGAAAGGCTAAGCGATGTTAACAAAACGGTCGAATCGATATCTAATTCTGACAAGGTTGTAAGTGTACCAAAGTCCACCGTTTCGAGCATATCTTCAGAAATATCGATAGTGTTAATAGAATTAACCACTTCAAGATTTGGAAATGAAATATTTGAGATTAAACCATTATCATTAATTCTGAAGCTAGGACCTCTTTCATTTCCAATGTTGGTTAACAAAGGAAATGTGATTTCTGTTAAAGCAGTATTACCTGTGATTGTGAGTCCCAGAAATACAGTACTTAAATTCGGGAAATCAACATTGGTGACCAGCGGGTTATTAGAAATATTAAAATTGGCTCGAGTTTCACGTCCAATGGTGGTTAACATCGGAAAAGATATTGAAGTTAGAGCAGCGTTGCTGGCAATCGAAAAGTTTGATAAAGAGGTTTCTAAACTTGGGAAAGAAGCAGTCTGTAAACTTTGAAGAGCGCTAACGTTAAAAGAACCTTCATTACTTCTTAAAAGATTAAACTCAATATTTTCGAGAGCTACATTTTCAGAAATAAATATTCCGTCTGAACTTATAAGTTTTGGGAAAGCCAAACTGGTTACGAGGTTGTTTTCTGAAAAGTAAATATTAGAATTCCCTTCCTCCAAATTTGGGAAAGTTACGTTCGTTAAGGCTTCATTTTCTAAGATAATAATATTGGTGCAACTTGTAAGACTTGGAAATGCTATAGAAGTAATTCTCGGGTTCGAGCGAAACAAAATACCAGCAGTGGATGTAATTGCCCCGGTATCGATAATAGTTAAATTATCATTATTGTTGATAACTAGATTTCCAGGGTTGGTTAAACTTGTAATATCAATTGTTGTAAGGATACTATTATTCGTTATATACAAACCAGGTCCTTCTAGATCAAGATCATCGTTATTAAATCGAATACTCTGAAGGTCTGAATTATTATTTGATAATACTGGGAGGTTGATGGTTTCTAGATTTTCATTGTCAGAAATTCCTATAGCCCCATGAGTGATTAGATTAGGAATATCAATAATTTCTAATTTCGGGTTTTCTCGTATTTCTAAGACATTAGTAGACTCCAAAGCGTTTAAGCCGATTGAAGTTAAATTCTCAAGGTTTAAAATCGATAATCTACTTATTATATCAATTAATGATGGTAAATTGACATTTCCTAGTAATGGATTTTCAAGAATTGAGAGTGTTTTTATTCTAGTTAAGTTTCCAAAATTTATGGTATTCAATACACTATTGGAATTGATAGAGAAACTCCCAAAAGTATTTATCAAACTAGGAGCATCGATACGCTCTAAGGATTGATTGTCACTTATAATTACCTCTTCGTAAGTAAACTCTAAATTTGGTAGTGATAATGTTTGTAGATTGTCATTATCGATAACCTCAAGTCGTACTAGCGTCGAAACTTGAGATAAATCCAATGTAGTTAGGTTCGTTGTATTTTTGATTAGTAGTGTATGCGTATTTTTCCCGCTAATTTCAGCAGCAATGGCGCTTGCCTCATCATTGGTTATATTTCCAGAGAACACAACATATCCTAATCCATTATCCGCACCGCTTATACCATCTGTACCATCGATACCATCTGTTCCATTCACACCATTTTCACCATCTTCGGGACTACAAGAAAAAGCCATTGCCACTACTATGGTTATTACAAAAATTCTAAGGAATGTATATTTCATTATTAAATGCTTTAGTTTTACTTTTTTAAATATTGATGTACTTGTTAAGGGGTTAATCTGTAATAGATACCTCGTTACCATTAGCTCGTAGGGTTTCAATATCAGTTAAGGCTTGTGCCGAAGCTGTACCAATTAATGAAATTGAGGTATCTGTAATTGCTGGGATGATGCTCACTAATCTACCTACAATAGTATCTATTGCCACTGTTGACATCCTGGTAAATCGTAGTGATGTAAAATCTTGAATAGCAGATAGACTTATACTAGTTAATGTAGCATTTGAACGAACGGAAAATGAAGAAATCGTGCCGAGCTTGTTAAAATCTAAGATTTCTAAACCGTTCGATCTAATATCAATACTTCTGGAAATGTTATCTCCTAAGTTTTCTAAGTTTGGAAAAGAAATACTTGTGATAAGGTCGTTGTTCCAAATTCGGAAAGTAAAACTATTTTCTGTTCCAATTGAGGTTAGTAAAGGGAAAGAAAGACCTGATAATACATTATTATCTGTAATTTGGAGCACGCGACCAATGGTTTCTAATTCATCAAAATTGGCAGTTATCAATGCTTCATTTCTATTTATATCTATAGTCTCAACACTTTTCAAATTAGAAAAAGAAGTACTTGTCAATGAAACATTACTTCTAATTCTAATTGTAGAATTAACTGTTACCAAAGCATTCATGTCCAGTATAGTCAAACTTGGATTATTAAAAATAGAAATGCTCCCAACCTCACTAATATTACCAAAATCTACGGTTTGTAGATTTGGGTTATTTCCTAAAGTAAAGGAGTTTTCGTTTTTGATATTGGTCGATTCTAATAAAGGTAGACTTATGTTTTCAATCAGTGCATTACTAGAAAGAGAAAGCCCCAATAGTTCTGTTAAGTTAGGAAGATCTATCGTAGCTAAATTCTCGTTACTTGTAATTGACAAAACACCTATTTGAGCAACCATTGGCAAACTTAAACGCTGTAACAAGGGTTGCGAAGAAAAAGAAATATTTTGTGCACTGGTTAGATTAGGTAAGTTAATTGAAGCCAATAATTCGTTACTACTAATTGTAAAACTACCCAATGCAGTTTCAAGATTTGGAAGATCAATACTTTCTAATAAAGGATTGTTAATGATTTGAGCACTCTCAAAAGTAGATTCTAAATCTGGCAGGTTGAGGTTTTGTAGATTTTCGTTGCTATTGATCTCTAAAACTGCCAATGATGATACTCCTGATAAATCTATAGTTGTTAGATTTGTTGTATTGGTAATTGAAATCGTATGCGTGTTTTTACCTAAATTTTCGTTGAGACTTGTGGCAGCCTCGTTGTTGGTAATATCCCCCGAAAGCACTATGATTCCAAGGCCATTATCTGGACCATCAACTCCATCAGCACCATTAACTCCGTCAGCACCATCGATACCATCCATACCGTCCTCACCACTACAAGAGAAAGCCGTAATTGCCAAGATTATCAAAAAACATCTAATGAATTTACTTTTCATAATTTATAAGATCTAGGTTTTAGTTTTCTAAAATTGATTTGAAATGATTTTGATCAAATGTAGGCGAGAAGCATTGTATAAAAGTGCCAGATTATAATTTGGGACATGTAGTTTTTCGATACATAGTATTTAATAATATCTAGGTAATAGATACTTTTCTTACCAAAAACAGATGTTCGGAAAAAAGGTAAAAACTAATACGAAATATACGGTAAGTGTAGACAAGAATGCCGCAGTAAGAAAGCGTATTATGTTTGAGGAGTTGGGTAAAAACACAATAGTGCCTATGCTTATCGAGCCAACGATAAAAACCAAAAAAGAACCAAAAAATATAACAAGTATCCAGAATCCTCCAAGATAATCTCCTCCTGAAGAATTACCACCATTACCAAAAACATCTAAAGTAAAAAAAGATAGACTCGCAAATAGAATAGTAAGTATGAGAAGTATAATGAATAGTATTTTCAGAGTTTTCATTATGCTAGATTTATGCATTCTATTAGAATACTTCAATATTTTTTGGGAAATAAAAAGAAATACTGGATAAAAAAGTACCAAATTATAAATTGGAGCTTTAATTTCTGGTTAAAGTATTTTTTTTCTGAAATTCTGAAGGAGTAAGTCCAACAAGATTCTTGAATACTCTGTTAAATGATGTTTTACTAGGAAACCCAGCCTCATATCCAATAGCCAGGATTTTGTAGTTTTCGTATTTTGGATTTTTCATCATTTTTTTTGCCATATCAACGCGATATAGATTGATAAAGTTGTTGAAATTCTTTTGAAAACATACGTTCAAAACTTCGGAAAAAAGATGTACACTCATTTTTAAGTTATCTGCAATATTTGATTGTTTGATCTCATGATCCAAAAATGGTTTCTCTTTTTCCATATAGTTTAGAATGAGCTCCATATATTTTTGTTGATCTTCTGGAGTAATTGAAGTCTTTTTGGTTTGGTTTGTATTCACTTCTTCTCCAGAGAATTCCTGTTTTTGAATCCTTTTTGCCAACCCATTCAGCTTATCTTTTAGTGCTTCATTTTCATTTTGTAATAATAGTTTAGCACCTTGCAATTGTAAAGACTCTTGGGCTAGTTTTTGGCGTCTTTTATAATACACAAATGAGGATGCAATTAATACAATGATTAAAAGTACTCCTGCAAAAATAGATACCCTTTTTTCCTTGCTTAGGAAGCGTATGGATTCCTTTTGTTTAGATATAATATCAGATTTTATCTTAGATTCTTTTTCTAGTTTTAGTTGTTGTGCTTTTGAAAGTGTTTTTAAGTACTTCTCTCGAGTATCTGTAAAGGCTTTTTGTTCTTCTAAAGAGCTTTTTATACTATCTAACGCTTCGTAGGTTTCAGCTAGATATTGATGCGCCTCCATCTTTATATATAAAAAATTACCTTGTGTAGCTATATTTCTGGCCTTTTTTAATTTCGGAAGCGCTTTAGTTGGGCGATTTAATAAGTAATAAGATGCCCCCATGATCACATTGGCAGAAGCTTCGAGTTCGACAGATTCATTTTCATCAATTCTATCCAATGCTTTTTGGCTATTTTCTATTGCTTGATCATACTGTTCCAAATAACGTTGACATTCAGAAATATTAATTAATGCTCCGATGATTTTATCATTTCGATTCATTTTTTCGGCAATACTCTTCACCTTAAACATGTATTCCAGAGCTTCAGCATAGTTGCCTTGATTAAGATTTGCAGTTCCTAAGGAGTTGTATGCCGAAATAATAAAATTATCTGGATTTTCTTGATATTTAGCCAACTCAACAACCTTTGTCATAGAAATTTTTACCTTTTCATAATCCTCAATATGATTATATAGATTTCCAAGGTTCACTTGCACTAGAAGTCTTGAATATGCATTTTCTGGTAAAGTTTCACTTAGTTTTTCTGCTTCAAGATATCGCTCCAACGATTGATCATATTGATCTATTTGCTGGTGATAAATAGCTAGGTATACTAAGGCTGAGATCTGATCCTCTTTTAATTCGTTGGCTTCTGCAATGTGAAATATTATATGACTGTATTTTTGAAATGCCTTTAAATCACCTGTACGATGAGATTTACTTAGCAATTGTTTGTATTTGGCAACACTATCTTGTGGCGAAGCTATTTTTTGATCATACAAAGAAAGATCAAGGTCAGTTTGACCTTGGGAAAAAATCAAAGTAGTCTTAAAACAGATTGTAAAAAATAGATAAAGGGACTTTGGCATGTTGACTCGGCTCTACTTATTTTCAAAGTACAGTCAAAGATATTGCTTTTAGAAGGTTTATAAGAAAAATTTTTCCTCAAAAACAAAAAGACCTGTCAGGTTTTAAAAACCTGACGGGTCTAAAACGTTTTACAATAATTCAGCCTATGACTGATTCATCAGTTCTTCAATCTCTTCTGCTTCAATAGGAATACTGGCCATAAGATTAAAGGGCTCTCCTTTTTCCTGAATCACCACGTCATCTTCTAATCGAATTCCAAATCCTTCGTCTGGGATATAAATACCAGGCTCTACGGTAAATACCATGTTTGCTTGCATAGGTTCGGTTAAAATCCCATAGTCGTGTGTGTCCAAGCCAATATGGTGGGAGGTGCCGTGCATAAAATATTTTTTATAAGCCGGCCAATCCGGATCTTCATTTTGTATATCGCTTTTATTCAGTAACCCGAGACCAAGCAGTTCTGAAGTCATAATCTTACCTACCTCAACATGATAATCGGCCCAAATAGTTCCAGGAACCAACATTTTGGTAGCCTCGTTTTTTACTCTTAGCACTGCGTCATATACTTCTCTTTGGCGCTTTGTGTATCTACCTGAAACAGGGATGGTTCTGGACAAATCACTGGAGTAATTAGCATATTCTGCAGCTACGTCCATGAGGATAAGGTCACCTGCTTTGCACTCTTGATTGTTTTCTATGTAATGCAGTACGTTGGCACTATTACCACTGGCAATGATTGGTGTATAGGCAAATCCCTTTGATCGGTTATTAATAAATTCGTGCAAGAGTTCGGCTTCGATATTATACTCCCAAACACCAGGTTTTACAAAGCTTAGTAACCTGCGAAATCCTTTTTCGGTTATATTACAAGCGACTTGCATAAGATCCAGTTCTATAGGATCTTTTACAGAACGCAGGCGTTGTAATATTGGATTACTTTTCGCTACAGAATGAGCAGGATATTTATTTTTCCACCATTTTGTAAAACGGTCTTCGCGAGTTTCAGTTTCTACGTTGGATCTGTAATGTTCGTTTGTGTTTACATATACAGTCTCACATTGGGTCATTACTTCAAAGAAAATCTTTTCCAATTCATCGAGCCAATACACGGTTTTGATACCTGATACTTCAAAAGCTCGCTCTTTGGTAAGTTTTTCTCCTTCCCAAATGGCAATAAGCTCACTAGTTTCTTTCAAAAGCAAAATCTCTTTATGCTTTTCATTGGGAGCATCAGGAAAAAGAAGCAGTACACTTTCTTCCTGGTCAACACCACTTAAATAGAAGATGTCACGATGCTGTTCAAAGGGCATAGTACTATCTGCACTTATAGGATAAATATCATTACTATTAAAAACAGCAATACTATTTGGCTTCATTTGCGCAGTAAAATTCTTTCGGTTTTTAATAAAAAGATTGCGGTCTATTGGGTGGTATTTCATGGTATCGTAATTACGTAGTCATTATGGATTTCCAAAAATACTAAAGCATACAAGATGTATTGTTAAACAATGTCTAAAAATTTTGAGATTGTTTTAACAATATCTACTTTCAGCCCACTAAATTACAGTCAAAATGAGAACACAAACATTTGCTTTATTTTTCTTTATCACATCATTAACCATTTTTGCACAACAACCGGCAACAAATTCTGATGATATTCTAAAAGGACTATCACAAAAAGAGGCAATGGAAGTTTCATCAATAGTTAAAAATGTTCCTTTTAAGAATATTGGTCCATCGGTTATGAGTGGGCGTGTTGTTGATGTAGATGTTAATCCGGATAATACTACAGAATTTTATGTTGGATATGCTTCTGGTGGTTTATGGTATACTAATAATAATGGAACAACGTTCGAACCTGTTTTGGATACAGCCCAAACAATTAATGTAGGAGATATTGCGGTAGATTGGAAAAATGGAACAATTTGGGTAGGTACAGGAGAAAACAATTCGTCAAGATCTTCGTATGCCGGGGTAGGGATATTGAAATCGACAGACAAAGGTACAACCTGGGAAAATGTTGGATTGCAAGATTCACATCATATAGGAAGAATTGTTATAAATCCTAATAATCCTAACGAAGTTGTTGTGGGTGTTACGGGGCATTTATATTCACCTAATGATGAACGAGGGGTGTATAAAACAACAGATGGCGGAAAAACCTGGAAGAAAACACTTTTTATAAATAATCAAACGGGAATTATAGATCTTGCCTTTGCCCCCAATAATTTTAACGTGATGTATGCCGCTGCTTGGGACAAGGATCGCAAAGCATGGAACTTTACGGGAAATGGCACTGGATCAAGTATTTATAAAAGTACAGATGCGGGGACGACATGGAGCAAAATTTCATTGGAAAATAGCGGTTTCCCGACAGGAGATGGTGTAGGAAGAATTGGTTTGGCAGTTTTTGATGAAAATACGGTATATGCGGTACATGATAATCAGTTTAGAAGAAAGAAAAGTGATGCTAAAAAAAGCACAGATAAATTAACAAAAGAAGACTTTAAAACCATGTCTGCAGAAGATTTCCTGAAAATTGAGGACAAAAAATTGAATAGTTTTTTAAAAACCAATGGTTTTCAAGAAAAATATAGAGCAGATAATGTGAAACAATTAGTAAGAGGCGGTACCGTACAACCTATCGATCTGGCCAAATATCTAGAAGATGCCAACTCAATGCTGTTTGATACTCCTGTTATTGGTGCTGAAGTATATCGTAGTGATGACGGAGGGAAGTCTTGGTCAAAAACACATGAAGATTTTCTAGATGATATTTTTTATAGCTATGGATATTATTTTGCGCAGATTCAGGTAAATCTTAGCGATAAAGACCACATTTATATAAGCGGAGTACCAATTTTAAAGTCCAAAGACGGTGGTAAAACATTCAAAAGCATTAGTGCAGAAAATGTACATGCCGATCACCATGCCTTGTGGATCAATCCCAAAAACCCAGAGCACCTTGTAAACGGGAATGATGGTGGAGTAAATATTACCTATGACGATGGAGAGAATTGGATCAAAGCAAACCAACCAAATGTGGGTCAGTTCTATGCGATCAATGTAGACAACGAAACCCCCTATAATGTTTACGGAGGATTACAAGATAACGGTGTTTGGGTAGGAGCTCATAATAATAAAGAAGATGTATCCTGGCACCAAAGTGGTCATTATCCATGGGAAAGCATTATGGGAGGAGACGGTATGCAGGTGCAAATCGACAATAGAGATAGTAATATCGTGTATACGGGATTTCAATTTGGAAACTATTTCAGACTTAATAGAGCAGTAAACAAACAAACCTATATTCAGCCTAAACATGAATTAGGAGAATCACCCTATCGCTTCAATTGGCAGACCCCTATATTGCTTTCACCTCATAACCAGGATATCTTGTATTTGGGAGGCAATAAATTAATGCGTTCTATGAATAAAGGTGATGATTGGACCCCAATTTCAAATGATCTTACTGCCGGCGGGAAAAAAGGTAATGTTGCTTATGGTACGCTTACTACCATTTCAGAATCACCATCACAATTTGGTTTGATTTATACCGGTAGCGATGATGGTTTGGTATATGTTACCAAAAATTCGGGAGGAAGTTGGACCAAAATCTCAGATTCTTTTCCAAAGGAATTATGGGTATCCAGAGTAATTGCCTCAGTTCATAAAAAGGAAAGAGTATACGTTACCTTAAATGGGTATCGTTGGGATGATTTTAAACCTTATGTATATGTAAGTGACAATTATGGAGCGTCATGGCAAAGTATTGGTCAAAACTTACCGGTTTCTCCAGTAAATGTTATCAAAGAAGACCCTCAAAATGAAAACGTATTGTATTTGGGAACCGATAATGGAGCTTATGTCTCTTTGGACAAAGGAAAAACATGGCAAGCTTTTTCTAAAGAGCTGCCTAATGTTGCTGTACATGATTTGGTGGTGCAGGAAAAAGCAAATGATTTACTGCTTGGTACGCACGGTAGAAGTATTTATAAAACCAATGTAGAAGCGATACAACTACTTGACGATAAAATCATCAACAAATCGCTTCACATTTTTGAAGTGCCGGTAATTAAATGGTCCGAGCGATGGGGAGTTTCATGGAGCAAGTGGTTAGAGGCCTATACCCCATCATCTACCATTAAGTTTTATACCACTCAAGCAGGAGAATATACTGTACAGATTACATCAGAAAGTGGTAAGACACTACAGGAGTTTACAACAAGTGCAGATAAAGGTCTTAACTATATAGAATATGACCTTACCATTACCGAAAAAGGAAAGAACATATTAGAAAAAGAGTATGAAGATGAAGAAGTATCAAAAAGGAAAAACGGAAAATATTATTTACCCGTAGGGCAGTATTATGCTAAGATTTCTAATAAAGAGTCTAGTGAGAAAATTTTGTTTGAAGTGAAATAATTTACGTAAAGAGAATTAAAATTAAAAACCCTTCAATTTTTTACTGAAGGGTTTTTAATTTATATAGATTATTAAAACTATATTCCTATAATCGTCGGTCCCGAAGGATCAGCCTATCAAATATGTAGGACATTGGTTATGGGTAAGTTTTATAAAGATACCTGTACAACCTGGGCCTCTACTTTTGGGATCTGTAACGAACCCTCCTTTAACCAAAGACATATTATCCAACGTTGCAATGCTAAGCTTTTTAAGGCTTAATTTTTTCCCCTTTACATTTTTCATGATTGTTGATTTAATTAATTACTTTTTCATTCCCTGCAATAAAGATAGAATAAAAAGACAATAACAATTTGTAAATTAATGTGTTATGAGTCTGGATTCCCAGAATTTCGATAAAATTAAGAACGGTCTATGCTATTCAATTTTTTAATAAAGTAGGAAGTTTTTATCCCGGTAGTTTTTTTAAAGGCAGACGAAAAAGACTCGGCCGTATTAAATCCCATTTCTTCGGCGATGCCTTGTATAGTATAGTTTTGTAAAGCTTTATCAGTTTTAAGGCGATCAACGGCATAATTAATCCTCAAGTCATTAATATAGTTAGCAAAATTCTTCTGCTTATGGTGATTTATAACTTTGGATAAATACTTTGTATTGGTCTTAATATCCTTGGCCAGCGAGGTGGTGCTTATATTTTTTTTCAGGAATTGTTTTTTTTCTTCAAATAATAAAAGCTTATTTAAAATTTGTTCAACAACTTCTTTGGGCACACCTATATCGTCCTTAGATTTTTCTTCAGAAACCTTGGGGGCATTCTTTTGATGCATAAGCTCCTCAAACTTTTGCTGATATATCCTCCTTTTTTTGTATTGCCAGTATAAAAATAGACCTATAAGACCAGAAAAAAACAACAAAAGAAAAACCAAAAAGTTGAGGTTTTTATTATCACCTTTTAGCTCATTAATGAGTTTCTCTTTTTCTTTAAGCAAAATAGGCGTATCAAATTCTTTAAACAGCCTGGACGCTACAAAAGAAGCTTCACGATTAACTATGCTATCAAATCGCAGCAATTTATTGATATATGCTAATTGCTTTTCTTTTTGATCATTGGCTTTATAAAAGTTGATCAAGTGTTCATATCCTTCTCTTACTTCTAGAGGGGTTATCATTTTTTTTTGAAGCACAGAATCTACAGTCTTGAAATACTGTTGAGCAGCATCGATATCATTTTCTAAAAGTTTAAGTTTTCCTAAATAAAATGCTGCCAAGGCTTGATTTTCTTCTGTTCCTGCTCCGTTTTTATCTATAAGTTTTACCCCTTTTAAAATACTGTCTTGTGCGACTTCATACTCTTTTTTAAAGAATAGATTAATCCCTTCATTAATGATTATTGTAGCATAAAACCTTTTATAATGATAATCAGATCCAAGTATGGTTTGAATAGCCTTTCGATGAATTGTAGAGGCAGAATCTAGTTTGTTATTATAACGGTAGGATGTTCCTAAGGCAATAGACGACTTTGTAAATCGCGTTGTGTCTATAGGTTGCTTCTTACTATTTCGGATATGATTGTCCCTAAAAAGAGGAAGCGCCTCATCATACTTTCCAATTTCTGTTTTGATAAGGCCAATATTGTGTTTTGTGATATAAATATACTCGATGTGGTTTACTTTTTCGGCAAGAGGTAATGCCTTAAGGTAACTGTCAAGAGCCTTTGAATAATTCCCTTTTTTCATATAATAGCCGCCTTTAAACGAATACGCTTCTACAGGGTATGTTTTATCGCCAAGCCCCTTACTTAATTCAATAGAACGGTTAAGCAATTTTATTTTTTCAGATTCTTTTTCAGAATAATAAGATAGCAAGCAATAGGCTTGCGCCATTTTGATTTGATTATTCTCTTGCTTTGCTTTTTTAAGAAAAGAATACAAATAGGTTTTTGAAGTTAAAGTATCTGGCCAGGTTTTGATATAATCTTTATACAATTCGTCAAAACTTAATTCTTGCAAAGAATCGGGAGTTTTAAAGGTATCAACCAAATTTTGACTATACATATGGTAGGTTCCAAATATTAAAAAGACAACAAGTCTCTTTATAATAAATGAAGAAAAAAGGAAATATGTACGTACAAGTTTCAAGGGTAATTTTTGTGTTGGTAAGCTTAGTTAGTTGTTTATAAAGATACTACTTTCTGTGTTTTTTATAATCTCATCCGGTTTATAATTAATTAATTGAAAATCAAATATTTGTGTCTATTTTTTAATCTGGAAATTCTGAGAATTTCGAGAAATTTGGTTTGTTTTTGATGGAGTTATGCGTCTATATTTGATTTGGACAAAAAGATCAATCATGTCAAAAAACAATCAAAATAAAAAAGTAAGTTTTGACCCTTTGGTTCGCGATTTTGTTTTCTCTAAAGATACCATGTTTAAACATTACGCAACCAGAGAAACTATAACTGTGCTTAAGTATTTTGCTACTTCTTTATTCGGAAAAAATAATCTTGATGAGGTACTTTGGGACATTCTTGAAAATTGCATTGCACAGCTCAAGCTAGAGGATTGTGTCATTTATATGATTAATAAAGAAAGAACTTTTTTGGTGCAGAAAGCAGCTTATGGACACAAAAATAATGGTCAAAAAAAAGTGATAAGTCCCATCAAAATTAAGCTTGGTCATGGGATTGTTGGTAGGGTTGCCCAAAGTGGCAAGTATCAATGTATTTCTGATGTGACTACCAATGCAAATTATATTGTTGATGATGAATCTCGAATGTCAGAATTATCGGTTCCAATTTTTGTAGACGGTAAAGTAGTAGGTGTTCTGGATTCTGAACATTCTAAAAAAGATTTTTTTGGTAAGGATCATATATTTCTTTTCAGACTTATCGCAGATTTATTAAGTAAAAAACTAAAGCAGATCTACAACAAAGGGTATTGTACTCTTACCAAAGACAATATATATTTCAAAGAGCTTGACTTTTTAATGAAAGAGGCCAAAATGTACAGAGACCCCAATCTTGGATTAGAAAGTATGGCCAGGAAACTTAAAATTAGCAGTAACTATTTATCCCAATTAGTCAATAAACTTAGTGGGTATAATTTTGCCGATTATGTGAATCGGTTCAGAATAGAAGATGTAAAATCAAAATTAAGAAACCCTAGTTTTGTGCATTATACCATTATTTCTATCGCATTAGAAGCAGGCTTTAATTCGAAATCTACATTTTATAGTGCTTTTAAGAAGTTAACCGGCATTTCTCCCAAAGAATATAGAGTATCTGCTTAATGTGTCCGAATTTCTTGAATTTCAAACTTTCCGGACATCCTCTATTCCATTCAGAATTACCTTTAGTTTTATTTTCAATGACGTGATGATTAGGTTTTTTGTCCAATTGCTTTTCATTACTAAGGATTCTCATTAACTAACCTAAAAACAAAGTGATGAGGATCCTTTTTTTGATTTCTGTGCAACAGGAAAACCCCCTTAAATATGTCCGGATTCTTTGAAATTCAAACTTTTCGGATATCCTCATTTTTTACTCTAATTAGGTTTGTGTTATTAACTTTTAAAAATTATATAAAAATGAAAGCAATAACAAATTTAGTAAGGCTTATAACAGTAATGATGTTATCTGTTATTCTCTTTTCCTGCTCTGATGGTGAAGATGGAGCTATTGGTCCAGAGGGGCCACAAGGAGAGCAAGGGCCACAGGGTGAACAGGGTCCCCAAGGTGAACAAGGGGAGCAAGGAGATCCCGGAACGGCAAATGTGATGTATTCTGATTGGATTGCACAGGAATTCGATGAAGAAGTAACCGATGGCTTTGATGCCTTTAATATCGAAGACTCAGAAATCACGCAAGAAATAAAGGACACAGGAGTGGTTTTGGTATTTGGAAGACAAGGAAGCACTGTTTATCAGATTCCACTTACGCTTAATGGAGGGATAAACGAAAGCTATTTTTTTAGATTACTTAGTCCGGGCATTCTTAATATCGCGGTAGAAGGCGCCAATGGAGTTAATAATATTGGAGCTCCTTTCCTAGAAGAATTTAGATATATAATTATTCCAGGAGGAGTAGCGAGATCAGGAATCGATTTTCAAAACATGTCTTACGAAGAAATAGTAGCATTTTTTGATCTTAAAAAGTAAATAAAACACAGACTCGATTACTCCTTAGCAATTGATGCAACCCCTTCATATTCTATTAACCATAGATTTATGAAGGGTTTTTTATTTGTTTTAAGCAATTAGGCTTCAAAATCTCGCTAATGATCTCAAAATAAAAACAACAAACAATGCGTTGACAAAGAAATATAGTATCTTTTATTCATTATTCGAAGATTAAATAGCCAATTATGACACTTACCATGGGGATTCCCGCCTTATTATTTCCAGCAATATCACTAACAATGTTGGCATACAATGCCAGATATTTGGCAATAGCCGCTTTAATTAGACAATTGCATAGCGAGTATGTTGCGACACCTTCAAAAAATATTGGTTTACAGATTAAAAATTTAAGGAAACGATTATGGTTAATTAGAAACATGCAGGCAATCGCTATTGTAAGTTTTCTCACCAGTGTAATTACCATGTTCTTATTATATGTAGAACAAATAAATTGGGCCAATTTGGTTTTTGGAGTAAGTTTACTGTGTCTTATGGTTTCACTTTTTTTATCTTTTATCGAAGTTCAGATTTCTACCAAAGCACTATCAATCAGGTTGGATAGAATAGAAGAAAATAGGTGATAAATTCTTATATTGTAAGAAAAAAACACTTGAAATTTCTCTTGAATGCTTCAGAACGAGCTTTTTGATAATGTTATACGGGATTTTAATGCTGGGTATTGGGAGTTACATAATGATCCAGACAAAGAAGAATGGTCTCAGAAGTTTTATGAAAGTATTGGATATGTGCCAGAGGAATTGGATCCTTCAATAGATTATTTCCTTGAAAATTTAATTCACCAGGAAGATGTAGAGGTATTTAGGGATAATTTTCTTAACTACAAGAAAAATAGCGTAAACTTCAAGCAGCATATTAAAATTCTTACCAAAAAAGGAGCCTATAAACTGTTTAGATGTGCTACCAATGATGAGTTGCCGGTTAACATCAAATCTGAAATAAATCTATTGTTCTTTTTTGAGATAAAGCTCGAACCAGAGCACCATACCATAGCCAAAGATAATTTTTATTATAAAGAAACTGCCCAAATGACTGCTACGGGGAGTTGGTATGTAGATTTTCAGAAAAGAAAAAGTTATTGGGATTTTGAAACAAGAAGAATCCTGGAATATCCAGATGACTATATACCTTCTCTAAAAGATTCTGCAAACTATTATGCCGAGGATTGCCAGCAACAGGCTGCAGACTGTTTTTTTAACTGTGCGATGGCGGGAACTCCTTTTAATACCGAAATTAAAATGGTAACAGCCAATAAAAGGGTTTTTTGGGTTAGAGCCATTGGAAAACCAGTCTATAATGAAAACAAAGAAATAATTGGGATAAGAGGGGTTTTTCAAGATATAGATGATATTAAAAGAAAAGAATTACGACTTCAAAAGTCAATGGATATTATAGCTTCACAAAACTCCAGGTTATTCAATTTTGCACATATTGTATCTCATAATCTAAGATCTCATACCAGTAATTTATCATTATTGGTTCAATTAATTGAAGATATCGATAATCCTGAAGAGAAGATAGAATTAGTAAATGAAGTAAAACAAATATCCTATAGCTTGAACACCACAATCGAACATCTTAATGAGATTGTAGCCATTCACACAAATAAAGATCAGGAGAAAAAGAATATCAGGTTTCAAGACTGCCTTAATGTGGTTTTAAACGGAATTGGGCAAATGATAGCCCTGAGCAAGACAAAAATTGAAGTAGATTTTAAAGAACTGGAAGAAATAGCATACATACCCGCCTATATGGAAAGTATACTATTGAATTTAATTACCAATTCTATAAAGTATAAACACGTAGACCGAGATCCGATTATTCAAATTAAGTCATATACCGAAGAGAATAACAAGTACTTAAAGATTACTGATAATGGAAGAGGAATTGATATGAAATTATTTAAAGACAAGGTCTTTGGTATGTACAAAACATTTCATTACAATAAAGATGCCGTAGGAATAGGCTTATTTTTAACAAAAAATCAAATTGAATCGTTAAACGGTACCATTTCTGTAGAAAGTGAAGTGGACCAGGGAACGACCTTTATAATAGAATTTTAAATAAACTCATAACTCCCCTTTTATAATGAGTAGTAAAATAGGACTCGCGTGTATTATCGATGACGATAGTATGTATGTAAACCTCGTAAAAAAGATTATCGAAGCAAAAAATCTTTGCCAAAACCTTATGGTATTTAAGAATGGAAAGGATGCGCTTAGTTATTTTGAAGTGATTTTAAATAATTTAGACAAAAACAGCATCCCAGAAATTATCTTTTTAGATATTAATATGCCAATCATGGATGGATGGGAATTTTTGGATAGCTTCACCAAGATCAAAAACAAATTAGGAAAGGCCATCACGCTTTACATTGTAAGTTCTTCAATTAATCCGGCAGATATAGAAAGAGCAAAAAACATTAATACTGTGAAAGATTATCTTATTAAACCAGTGACCATAGATGATCTGGAAGCAATCTTCCTTAGCCAAACGGTATAAAAAAGGGCCTATTTGGGCCCTTTATGATATTTGTAGTTATGCTCTTTTAAACTTGAGAAACCCGTAAGGTATTTACCATACCTTTTGAAGTAATTGGCATTGCCGCAAGGTTAATTAACATATCTCCTTGTTCAACAAAACCACGCTCCATTGCTATTTTATTAATATCCTCAACGGTCTCATCGGTACTTACAAACCTATCATAGAAAAAGGCTTTTACTCCCCATAATAGATTAAGTTGAGATAGAATTCTTTTATTACTGGTAAATACCAAAATATGTGCGTCGGGTCTCCAGGCCGATATTTGAAAAGCCGTATATCCACTATTGGTTAGTGTACAAATTGCCTTGGCCTCTATATCGTTGGCCATTGTAGCAGCATGATAACAAATAGACTTTGTTATAAATCTATTGGTTCTAATATGTGGAGGATTTTGAGGAACCGTTATTAGTTCAGACTTTTCTACACTTTTGATAATTTTGGACATGGTCTCTATTACCTGTACAGGGTATTTTCCAACCGATGTTTCTCCAGATAACATTACGGCGTCTGCGCCATCCATTACCGAATTTGCAACGTCGTTTACTTCAGCACGCGTCGGAGTAAGGCTGTCGATCATGGTTTCCATCATCTGTGTTGCTATAATCACTGGTATCCTAGCAGTTTTTGCCTTAAGCACTAGCTTTTTTTGAATCAAAGGAACCTCTTGTGCTGGAATTTCTACTCCCAAGTCTCCTCTAGCAACCATCAAACCATCGCAATAGGCTACAATTTTATCAATGTTTTCTACACCTTCCGGCTTTTCGATTTTGGCAACAATTGGTATTTTGTGTTCGCTATGCTCTTTAATTAGATCCTGAAGATCCATAAGATCCTGTGCATGGCGTACAAAGGATAAAGCAATCCAGTCTACTTCTTGCTGGCAAGCAAAAATGGCATCTTTTACATCTTTTTCGGTTAATGCGGGCAAAGAAATCTTGGTATTAGGAAGGTTAACTCCCTTTTTGGATTTTAAAGGCCCTCCTTGTAGCACTTTAGCTTTAACACTATCTTTATTATTAGAAGAAACAACTTCAAAAATCAATTTACCATCATCAAGCAATATACGTTCTCCGGTCTTTACATCCTTAGGAAAGCTTTCGTAGTTCATATATACTTTTTCTGCCGTTCCTTCAAAAGGTTTCCCGGTAACAAAATCTATAGTGTCACCATCATTAACAACAATATCGCCTTTCATGACACCAACTCGCAATTTTGGTCCTTGTAAATCGGCCAATATTGCCACATTATACCCGCACTCCTCGCTTAGTTTCCGTATAATTTTTACGCGCTCTTTCACATCATTATAATCGGCATGGGAGAAGTTTATTCTAAAAACATTTACACCAGCCTCCATCATTTCTTTAAGAGTCTCTTTGCTACTCGTAGCGGGTCCAAGGGTAGCGACTATTTTGGTTCTTTTACGTTTTGGCATTATTCAAATATTAAGTTGTTCTTTGATTTTAGGGTTGTATACTCAACAGTATATGCTGTAATAATTTGAGTAACATCAAGTATTTTTGACAATATGGGTTTACTCATTAATGTTGTAGATTCGGTCTCTATTTTTAAGAAGTAATCCACATTTTTTAATTCTGGAATCAAATATTTGGTTACAAAAGTGTCTTCAGTGGTGGCAAATAATCCCTGAGTAGCAGGTTTCTTGGCTTCTATTTTAACACTAAACTTATTTCCCAAGAGATTATAAGTACTATATTGAAAATGATCATCATATTGATACAAAGGAAAATTTGCCGTCAGATCGTCATACTCAAAATTAATATCTTCTCTTTTTCTGAAAAGATGTAAATTAAGTGTTTTGTTCAATAGAAAAGCTAACCGATATGAAGGTAATGAACTGTGAATGGCTATTAATTCATAATCATCATCTTCTAGGGTGTCTAAAACTAACTTTTGAATAGCCACTTTTAACTAATTTTGTTTTCAGAATTAACGCGAAATATACAAATAAAATACCCTAACAACTTTAATAAAACATAAAGATATTCACCGAAAACGATTGAGTTAGTATCTTTTGGGTCAGTTTTTTACGATCTTTCTAAATAAGAGAGGTTTTTTCTAAGAAATATCAATTAAGATGAACCATTTACTGGTTAGAAGTTATTCTGGACTGAAATGCGAAAAAAGCTCTTTTTGAAGCCTTTTCTTCTGCTTTTTTCTTTGAAGTTGCTCTAGCTTTGGCCACTACTTTTTCATCGATCCATAATTTTACAGCAAAATGTTTCATTTCATCTTTGCCTGTATCTTCATAGATCTCATAATTAAATGCTTTTTTCTCTTTTTGACACCATTCGATCAGTAAGCTTTTGTAACTTATAATTTGTCCTTCCAAACTTTCGATATCAACATAAGGATTGATAACGGCTTCTTGTATAAAGCGTTCGCAATAGCTAAATCCTCGATCAAGATAAATGGCTCCGATTAATGATTCAAATAGGTTTCCATGAATATTTACTCCAAATTGAGATTTTGGAATATTGGTTCGTACCAGATCGATTAGTTTAAGGTCTTTGCCTAGTTCATTAAGGTGTTTTCTACTCACTACTTTGGCTCTCATTTTGGTGAGATATCCTTCATTTCCTTCGGGAACTTCCTTGAATAAATGTGCAGCAATAACACTACTTAACATAGCATCTCCAAGAAATTCTAATCGTTCATAATTAATCGCGTTCCCCTTGGGATCTTTTAGATTAAGAGATCTGTGGGTAAACGCTTTTTCGTATGGTTTAATATTTTTGGGTTTGAAACCCAATATTTTTTGAATTTTGGAAAAAAAATTCCCGTTCTTTTCAGAGCGGGAATTTAATATGTTACGAATAACGTTCATTATTCATCCAATTTTTTAAATAACACACAGGCGTTATGGCCTCCAAAACCAAATGTATTACTCATTGCGTAAGTGATATCACGTTTTTGAGCTTTGTTTAGGGTCAAATTCAAGCTAGAATCTATATTTTCATCCACGGTAGAGTGGTTGATTGTAGGTGGCACAATACTGTTTTGCATCGCAAGAATAGAAGCAATTGCTTCTATAGCCCCTGCAGCACCAAGTAAGTGACCTGTCATAGATTTTGTTGAATTGATATTGATGTTAGGAGTATGTTTTCCAAAAACTTTAGTAATGGCTTTCAATTCTGCAACATCTCCCAAGGGAGTAGATGTTCCGTGTGTGTTTATAGCATCTACCTGTTCTGGTTCTACACCTGCATCCCTTAAACAATTAAGCATAACACGTTCTACACCAATTCCATCTGGATGTGGAGCTGTCATATGATAAGCATCACTAGACATTCCTCCTCCAATAACTTCGGCATAGATTTTAGCACCACGTGCTTTTGCGTGTTCATATTCTTCAAGAATCAAAGCTCCTCCTCCTTCTCCAAGAACAAAACCATCTCTGGTAGCGTCAAAGGGTCTGGAAGCTGTTTCTGGGCTCTCATTTCTTGTAGATAAAGCGTGCATCGCATTAAATCCTCCCATACCAGCTATAGTAACTGCTGCTTCGCTTCCTCCGGTAACAATGATATCACAATGTCCTAAACGAATATAGTTTAGCGCATCGATCATGGCATTTGCCGAAGAGGCACAAGCAGAGACTGTAGTATAGTTAGGTCCCATAAAACCATTACGTATAGAAATATGTCCAGGGGCAATATCGGCGATCATTTTAGGAATGAAGAAAGGGTTGAAACGCGGTGTTCCGTTACCTTTGGCATAGCCAATTACTTCTTCCTGAAAAGTCTCTAATCCACCAATTCCGGCACCCCAGATGACACCTACTCTAAATTTATCAACCTTTTCAAGATCAATTTCAGCATCTTTTATTGCCTCTTCAGAGGAGATAATAGCATACTGAGCAAATTTATCTAGTTTGCGTGCTTCTTTTCGATCAAAATAGTCTGTGGGATTGTAATTTTTGACTTCGCAAGCAAATTTAGTCTTGAAATTTTCGGTGTCAAAGTAAGTAATAGGAGCGCAACCGCTCTTTCCATTTACTAATCCATCCCAATATTCTTCAATATTGTTACCAATAGGTGTTAGCGCACCTAGGCCTGTGACTACAACTCGCTTTAGGCTCATACTTTGTTGTGAAGTTATTACTTTGCGTCTTCAATATAAGATATTGCTTGACCAACTGTGGCAATGTTCTCTGCTTGGTCATCTGGAATCTGAATATCGAATTCTTTTTCGAATTCCATAATCAATTCTACGGTGTCTAGCGAATCTGCGCCTAGATCATTTGTGAAGCTAGCTTCATTTACAACCTCGTTTTCGTCTACACCTAATTTGTCAACGATTATCGCTTTTACTCTTGATGCAATGTCTGACATAATGTTTAATTTTAATTTTTAATTTAGGAGGCAAAAATAAAAAACTTTATTTTAAAACCCCATAATCCCGTAAAAATGTGTTTGTGTTTTTATCAAATATAGGGAAGTATTAGGTTTTTTGCTGCCTAAAATTGAATAATAATTGTTTTTTTGTGCTCTCTAATTAACAACCTTTCATATTATGAAGCGTATCGTAATTTTTGCTTCCGGCTCTGGTACCAATGCCGAAAATATCATTAAATACTTTCACGAACGAAAAAATGCCGAGGTGACACACGTTTTCTCTAACAGCCTGCGTGCCAAAGTTTTAAAACGTGCTTATGACCTTGAGGTAAAGGCGTTGCACTTTGACAGAGAGGCATTTTACGACACAAATGATGTGCTTAATATTTTAAAAGACGCAAACCCTGACCTAATTGTACTTGCTGGATTTTTATGGATTTTTCCCAAAAAAATTATCGATGCTTTTCCTAATAAAGTAATTAATATTCATCCAGCTTTATTACCAAAATATGGCGGAAAAGGTATGTATGGACACCATGTTCATGAAGCTGTGATAAGAAATAAAGAGATAGAAAGTGGGATTACGATTCATTATGTAAACGAAAAGTATGATGAAGGAGCAATAATTTTTCAGGCAAAAACCGTAATAAACGAAAATGATTCTGCAGAGGATGTGGCAAAAGCAATCCATAAACTAGAATATAAACACTTTCCGGTCGTTATTGAAGAACTTCTATTTCCTGAAAAATAGTAGATAGTGGTTAGTCGTTTGACTTTAGTTTTTGAAATAGAGGCTAAAAACAAACGAATTAATTCTGGATAAGACCAATGAATAGTCAATGAATTTATATGTTGAGAACACACAAACTACTACCCACCATAAACTAACAACTAAATAATGGCTAAAAAAGAAAAATTTTATGTAGTGTGGGAAGGCCACAGACCTGGTATTTATACCAAGTGGGACGATTGTAAAGCTGCAGTAAAAGGGTACCCAAATGCAAAATATAAGTCTTTCGAATCGTTTGACGTTGCCAAAAAAGCATACAATGGAGATTATGAAGATTATAAAGGAAAAGCAAAACCTAAGAAAGCACTTACTTCAGAACAATTGGCAAAAATAGGTGAACCCAATTTATATTCTATTGCTGTAGATGCAGCGTCAAGTGGTAATCCAGGTGTTATGGAATATAGAGGTGTAGATACCCAAACCGAAAAACAGTTATTCCATCAAGGACCATTTAAGCAGGGAACCAATAATATAGGAGAGTTTTTGGCATTGGTGCATGGGTTGGCCTATCTAAAAAAGAAAAATAGCGATCGTATACTATATTCTGATTCTAAAATTGCTATTGGATGGGTAAAACAAAAAACTTGTAAAACCAAACTTAAGAGAACTAGCAAAAATGCTGCAATGTTTGATTTGGTAGATCGAGCAATACAATGGCTCAAAGAGAACACCTATACTACCAAAATTGTAAAGTGGGAAACCAAAGCATGGGGTGAAATACCGGCAGATTTTGGAAGAAAATAATCGCTAGGACTCTGTAGATTAGTTCTATTGCTATTTTGGCATGCTGTAGCTATAGGATTGCGGTCTAATAAATTGGCTTAAAACTTAATTTTATTAGAGAGTTGGGCAATCAATCGATCTTTATCTTGTAATCGAGCTTCATACAATTCAATAATTTTATCGGTTTTATCTTTGTTTTCTTGATATAGATTTTGTACTTCTTGATGGCCAATGGCTTGGTCCGAATTATTTTGATGGTAAATATTGTTTGCTTTAATATCTAGCAAATCTGCAATAGGGGTTTCTAATATTTCGGCTAATTTAAATAATCGCTCTACCGTAAGTTTGGTTTCATTTTTTTCAAGCTTACTATAAGCTACTTGGCTTATATCAAGTTCTTGGGCTAAATATTCATGAGAATATCCTTTTTGTTTACGGATACTTTTTATTCTTTCTAATACACTTTCCATAACCATAAGTTATAATAATTTTACCAAAAGTAATGAATTTATATTAAAAGTTATTAATAAGCTAAGGTTGTTTATATAGATTTGCGCTTAGTTTTTGATAAAACTATAAGACTTACCCCTTTTCAATTTTTTTACAAAAAAAATCTCCAGTCCCGAAAAATGAAACTGGCTACTAGTATTATTGTAATTCAAACAGCAGAATTTTGATTCTAGTTTTTGTTTATAATAAAATTTGTTGCGCAACAAATAGGCGGAAACCGAAAAGCCTATAAAAGAGTAGGTGTTTTAATTAAATATTTTAAAAATGAAAAAATTAAAAGATTTAAATTTGAATGTTATTGAAGACAAAAATGCGTTGACTATAAAAGGTGGATGTGAAGGTAGAACAACTAAGAAAACCGAATTTGTAATGGATCCAGGATGGATGTTTGGAGGAGAAATTGTTGAATATGGAGATTGGGAAGATGATGGTTGTTGTGAATAAGTAATGTGAAATTTTATTGATAGCCTGTCAATGCTGGTAGGCTATCAATTTTCTTAAAATTTAAAAATATATTTATGAAATTTTCTGTAAAGATTCTTTTAATTCTATTTGGCATTTGTTTTACATCATGTCATACAGAATCAAGGCCCAAACCCTTTAGTATAGAGCAATCAAATTTGGATATCGATTCGTTAATAAACTCATTAAATACTACAGGAAAAAAAGAAAAGTTTCTTATCAAGATAGATCACAATGATCAAGATGCTCGGAACCCTGATAGAGCCAATGAAATTCTAAAAAGAAACAAGTACAATAAGAGCTCATATGAATATAAGGAGTATTTATATAGAATGATATATGTTGATAGTATTAACTTTGTAAAAGTTAAAAAATATCTGCAAACCTATGGATATCCTACATTTAAATCTGAAGATTATAGAGTTGGCTCGGCGATAAGGCTGGTTTGTATGCACCAACCCACATATCAAAAACAGCTAGAGTTGTTCCCCTATCTACACAAGGCCTATAAAGATAGTCTTATTGAGGCAGATAGTTTTTCTTTTCTACTCAACAACATGCATAGGCATAAGTATGGTGATAGTCATCCCCATGCGATAACTAATGAAGAAAACATAAAACAATTATTAGAAAAATTAGGGCTAGAAGATACTTTTTAGAGATTATCTATTTATTATTATGATACTTATTTGTAAAAAATATAAAGAAAAGAATGAAAGTTATGAAGAGGTTGTTGACTGGTTGTCTTATAATAATGCTCAATTCGAATTTCTTTCTGGCAGACATCATTATGAAGATGGTAAGGATTGGTCTATAGAACTAAATAATACCAAAGATAATTCGAGTCAAGATTTCTCTAAATACAAAAGCGTATGGTTTCGAGGCTTTTTACAGCACAATACCCATCTTTCATCAATTTTTGATACCGTTGAATGCTCAAATAATAATGTAGCAGAGTTACGTTGGCGTCTTGGGCAAGAAATAAGTAAGACAAATACTCAAATCTTTAATAATTTTAAGAATGCATTTCAGCTTCCCAATCCAAAATCGACCAAAGTAGATAAATTCTCAAATCTTCGTCTGGCAAAAAACCTTGGTTTGGAGATACCTCCTTCAATAATTACTAATTCTAAGAACGACTTGAAAGCTTTTTTTAGGAAACATAAAGAAATTATAACAAAACCTCTGTATGAAACTTTAAACTTCGAAGAAGATGATAGTTTCATTAGCTTCAAGACAGATAAAATTGAAGAGTCAGAAATTTATAATTTACCGGATACTTTTTTTCCATCTTTTTTTCAAGCTTATATAGAAAAAGATATAGAACTCAGGGCTTTTTATCTAGAGAGAGAGTTTTATACAATGGCTATATTCTCCCAATTAGATCCAATGACCAAAGTAGATTTTAGAAATTACAATGAAGATAACCCTAATCGAAAAGTACCATATTTGTTGCCAAAGGAGATCGAAGAAAAACTAAAAAGATTAATGAAAGAATTAAATCTTAATACGGGGTCTATTGATTTAATTAAAAGTCCAGATAAAAAGCATATTTTTTTAGAAGTAAACCCAACGGGACAGTTTGGCTTTGTTTCAAAAGCGTGCAATTATTATATAGAAGAAAAGATTGCTAAAACATTAATAAAACATGACAGCTAAAAAAGAAACATTTTTTAAAAATTATCTACATAACCTCCCTTTTTTCTTTAGAAATCATAAAACAAAAGAACTACAAATTTCCAAGGATTACAAAACCACTTATTCTGATAAAATACCTATGTATCAATCGGAACTTGTAGAGTGTAAATTACCTAACAAACCCATTTCAAAATTACTTACATTTGATGAACAAAAAGACTTTTAGACTATTCTCAAATTGTATAATCGTTAAAGGGGCTTCGTTGGCCACAATTTGTGATCTTCATCGTGGCAAGGTGTATTCCATTCCATTGCCATTAGCAGAATTTCTCGAAAAGACTAAGAATAGTAGAACTTTGGAAAATATTCAAGAGTTCTCAAATGAAGATCAGGAAACCGTAATAGAGTATTTACAATATCTTGAGAGTAATGAACTGGGGTTTTGGACGGATGAACCAGAAAGATTTCCAAACCTGAACCTCCAATGGAAATCCCCCGAGTATATAAATAATGCTATTATAGAAATAGAACAGTTGGATAATACCGATATAAAAAAAATTACTACTGCTCTGACCAATTTATACTGTAAATACATTGAACTAAGATTGTATAAAACTGTAAGTCTAGACAAAATTTCTTTTTTCGTAGAAAATTGTTCTGAATCAGTCATAAGAAGTATTACTGTTTTTTTACCATTTACTCCTGATTTAGATATTGAAGAAATAGAAAATCTATCAATTAAATATCCAAGAATAGTTCTTTTTGTATTACATTCTGTTCAAGAAAAATACACTCTTTTAAAAACGAAAAACCCTAAAATTAGGTTTGTTTCTCGCACTATAGATAATCGAAACCATTGTGGAATTATTGACCCCAAATTGTTTTCAATAAAAATCCCCGTGTTTACAGAATCGTTAAATCACAATTCGTGCTTAAACAAAAAGTTATCTGTCGACATTGATGGAAATATTAAAAATTGTCCATCCATGTCAAAATCATTTGGAAATGTAAAAACACATCTACTAGAAGAGGTTGTTAACTCTAGTGATTTTCAGAAAGTTTGGAGCATTAACAAAGAGAAAGTCAATATTTGCAAAGATTGTGAATATAGGCATGTATGCACAGATTGTAGAGCATATGTTGAAAACCCAGAAGATCAATTTTCTAAACCGCTTAAATGTGGATATGATCCCTATACTAACACATGGGAAGAATGGAGTACCAATCCTTTAAAACGAGAAGCATTAAAATATTATAATTTCCAAGAGTTTTTAAATGGTTAATTTTCCAAAGAACTAAAACAAATCTTAGGTGAATTACCTGCAGATTTCAGAATAAAATAAGCTTCTACAATTATCTCTCTACTACTTAAAAGTAAAACGTATATTTGCAAAAAAATTATACGCTATTTTATGAGCAAATTATTGATTGTAGGCTCTGTTGCCTTTGATGCAATTGAAACTCCGTTTGGGAAGACTGATAAGATTTTAGGTGGAGCAGCACCTTATATTGCACTTTCTGCTTCAAATTTTAATATATCATCTGCCATTGTTTCTGTGGTGGGCGAAGACTTTCCTCAGGATTATTTCAGAACTCTGGAAGAAAAAAATGTAGATACTTCTGCGATTGAAGTCGTAAAAGGAGGGAAAACTTTTTTCTGGAGTGGTAAATATCACAATGACCTAAACTCTAGAGATACATTGGACACTCAACTTAATGTATTGGCAGATTTTAATCCAGTAGTTCCCGATACATATAAAGATGCAGAGATTGTGGTGTTAGGAAACCTTAATCCGTTGGTACAAATTAGTGTTCTGGAACAACTTACAACAAAACCAAAACTTGCCATCTTGGATACTATGAATTTCTGGATGGAAGATGCTTTTATTGAAGATCTTCGCAGAATAATATCTATGGTAGATGTGATCACTATTAATGATGAAGAAGCCAGACAGTTAAGCGGTGAATACTCTTTGGTAAAAGCAGCTCGAGTAATAGAAAACATGGGGCCAAAATATGTGGTTATTAAAAAAGGAGAACATGGAGCCTTGTTATTTCATAAAGAGCAAATTTTCTTTGCACCGGCACTTCCGTTAGAAGAGGTGTTTGACCCAACTGGAGCCGGAGATACATTTGCCGGAGGTTTTGCGGGATATTTAACCAAGACCGGGGATATTTCTTTCGAAAACATGAAAAATGCAATTATTCATGCGTCTAACTTAGCTTCGTTTTGCGTAGAAAAGTTTGGAACCGAGCGAATGGAGAATCTCGACCGGGCCGAAGTGCAAAAGAGGCTTCAGCAGTTTAAAGAATTAACACAATTTGAAATAGAATTGTCTTGATACAAATCTGGCCCTTGAAACAGTGTTTTCGGGGCTTTTTTAGTTATGGTTTACTCAACACAACAACTTAGAATTTTTGGAATACAATGAGTGATGCTTTAAAACACGAATGCGGAATTGCGTTCATAAGATTATTAAAACCATTAGAGTATTATAAAGAAAAATACGGTAGTGCATTTTATGGAGTAAATAAAATGTATCTAATGATGGAAAAACAACACAACCGCGGACAAGACGGAGCTGGATTTGCAAGTATTAAATTAGATACCCCTCCTGGAGAAAGATATATTAGCAGAGTTAGGTCGAGTGCACCCCAACCCATACAGGATATATTTTCGCAAATAAATGATCGAATAAATAAAGAATTGGTCGATCATCCAGAGTATACAGATGATGTTACTCTTCAGAAAAAAAACATACCCTATATAGGAGAAGTGCTATTAGGGCATGTTCGCTATGGAACTTTTGGCAAAAATAGTGTAGAAAGTGTTCATCCGTTTTTAAGACAAAACAATTGGATGCACCGAAACCTTATTGTAGCAGGTAATTTTAATATGACCAATAATGACGTGTTATTTAAAAATTTGGTACGTCTTGGTCAGCACCCAAAAGATAAGGTAGACACGGTTACCGTAATGGAAAAGATAGGTCATTTTCTTGATTCTGAAGTAGCAAAACTTTATAAGCAACTCAAAAAAGAAGGGTATAATAAAATTGAAGCGTCTCCACAAATAGTTGAACGGCTTAATGTTGCAAAAATCCTTAAAAAATCTTCACGAGATTGGGATGGTGGATATGCTATGGCTGGAATGCTGGGGCATGGCGATGCATTTGTTTTAAGGGACCCTGCTGGAATTAGGCCTGCATACTATTATAAGGATGATGAAGTAGTAGTAGTAGCCTCAGAAAGACCCGTAATACAAACAGTGTTTAATGTTCCTTTTGAAGAAGTCATAGAGTTAAAGCCAGGAAAAGCCATTATTGTAAAAAAGAATGGAGATACCACTATAAAAAAGATCATCGAGCCATTAGAAAGGAAAGCATGCTCTTTTGAACGCATCTATTTTTCTAGAGGAAGTGATGCAGAGATTTATAAGGAGAGAAAAGATCTAGGTAAACTAATCATGCCTCAGGTTTTACAGGAGATTAATCACGATACAATTAATACGGTTTTCTCATTTATACCAAACACAGCAGAAACTTCATTTTACGGAATGGTAGAAGCTGCACAAGATGAATTGAATAAGCAGAAAAATGAAACTATCCTGTCCGAAAAGGAAACCCTAACCGATGAGCGTTTATCTGAAATACTTTCATCCAGATTAAGAACAGAAAAAATTGCTATTAAGGATGCCAAACTTCGAACATTTATTACCGAGGACAGTAGTAGAGATGATCTTGTAGCACACGTTTATGATATCACCTATGGCGTTGTAAAACCTGATGATAATTTGGTGATTATAGATGATAGTATTGTAAGAGGAACGACGCTTAAGAAAAGTATTATCAAGATGATGGATAGACTTAATCCAAAAAAGATAGTAATTGTCTCATCTGCACCTCAAATTCGATATCCGGATTGTTATGGGATCGATATGGCTAGACTAGAAGGCTTAATAGCATTTCAGGCAGCATTAGAACTTTTAAAAGAAAATGGGAATTATGATTTGGTAGAAAAAGTTTATGAAAAATGTAAGGCTCAAGAAAATCTTAAAGATGCTGAAGTTCAGAACTTTGTGAAAGAGATTTATGGTGGGTTTTCAGATCAGGAAATAAGTGATAAAATTGCAGAATTGCTTAGCGACGATACGGTTAATGCCGAAGTTCGAATTATTTATCAAACCGTAGAAAACCTGCACCAGGCTTGCCCTAAGAACCTAGGGGACTGGTATTTTACTGGAAATTATCCTACTGTAGGAGGAAACAGAGTGGTAAATAAAGCATTTATAAATTTCTTTGAAGGTAAAAACGAAAGAGCTTACTAGAAAAGCGTAAAAAAATTGATGTTAAAAATGGTTAATTTGTGTATTTCAACAAGTATTTTGACCTTTCATCTAAAACATTTTTTCACAATGAATTTCCGTCTTATATTAGCAGAGCCATAGCATAAGTAGGTTAAGTTCATGGTAGATTTGGGGCAAAAAAAGGTGGACTTTCCACCTTTTTTTATTTTAGGACAATTCGTAATTATCAACATAAAAAAAGAGTCGCAAACTGCGACTCTTTTTTATATAGAAATTTTCTACAATTTATTTTCCTTGCGCATATCTACTTGAAACCTCATTCCAATCAATTACGTTAAAGAAAGCGGTAATATAATCTGGACGACGATTTTGATAATTTAAATAGTAAGCATGTTCCCAAACATCTATTCCTAAAATAGGAGTTCCTCCACAACCTGTTTTTGGCATCAAAGGGTTGTCTTGATTTGGTGTCGAGCAAATCTCTACTTTACCACCTTGTTGAACACATAGCCATGCCCATCCTGATCCAAAACGTGTAGCGGCAGCATTGGCAAAAGCATCTTTAAATGCATCAAAAGAACCATAGGCAGCATGTATCGCATCTGCAAGCTCTCCAGAAGGTTTTCCTCCTCCGTTTGGAGACATAACTTCCCAAAATAAATTATGATTGTAATACCCACCACCATTATTTCTTACTGCAGTATTAGACATATCTAGATTAATAAGGATATTCTCAATAGTTTTACCCTCTAGATCAGTGCCATTAATGGCAGCATTTAATTTATTGGTATATCCAGCATGGTGCTTATCATGATGAATTTCCATGGTACGGGCATCTATATGAGGTTCTAACGCATCAAAAGCGTAGTTTAATTTTGGTAATTCGAATGACATATTTTACTTTATTTGATTAATAAAAAAATGAAAATGACACCAAATTTAACAATTAGAGCGATGAATAAAAATTTATAATTGTTATAAATTAATTAAAACAAAATGAATGTTGCCAGCACTACTTTGTAACTTAATTGTGAAATGAAGACACAAAAAATAACTGCTTTTAGTATTTTAGTAAAAAAAAGAATTGAACGCCAACACTGCCTTTACTGTTTATAACGCTGCTGCCGGAGCCGGAAAAACCTATACATTGGTAAAACAATATTTGATTACTTTATTAACCGGTGAGTTTAAAGATAGTTATAAAAATATCCTTGCGATTACCTTTACCAATATGGCAGTGACCGAAATGAAAAACAGAGTCGTAGAAAACCTGGTGGCGATTAGCAGTTCTGACACCCCTCAAGACTATCAAGAAACATTAAATGACCTGGTAAACGAAACAAAAATCCCTGAAGAAAAACTTAAACATAAAGCCGATAGAATATTAAAAAGTATTCTTCATAATTATGCAGCATTTGACATTGTAACGATTGATACATTTACTCATAGGGTAATTAGAACTTTTGCTCATGATCTAGGTATCCCGATGAATTTTGAGATCGAAATGGATACTGAGGGGCTTATTGAGGAAGCCGTAGATGCCGTGGTAGCCAAAATAGGATTGGACTCCAAACTCACCAAGTTAATTGTTGATTTTGCCATAAGCAAATTAGAAGAAGATAAAAGTTGGGACATTACTATAGAACTCAATAAAGTTGCTAAACTTTTATTTAGTGAAAATGATAGAAAGCATCTTGATCGTATTTCAAATAAGGAAATCAAGGATTTTGATGAGCTTAAAAAGAAATTAATACAAAGGATAGATGCGTTTCAAAAAGAAGTTGTTTCTCGAGCCCAAGGGGTTCTTGAGCTAATTGCAAACAAAGGAATAGAACATAATGATTTTACTAGAGGATCGGTTCCTGGTCATTTTAAAAAATTAGCGCAAGGAGACACAGTAGATTTTAAAGCCGCCTGGAAGCAGGACATACATAATGCTTCTTTTTACAATGCAAAATTGGATGAGCATAAAAAAGAACAGATTGATCACATCAGACCCACCATCGAAGAAGCTTTTTTAACTACCAAAAAACAAGTAACTCAAATACGGTTTTTGAAAAACTGTATCAAAAACCTTACTCCTTTGTCGGTCTTAAATGTTATTAATCAAGAACTACTAAAAATTAAAAAAGAAAAAAGGATTCTCCTCATTTCAGAGTTTAATTCGATAATAAGCAAAAGTATACAGGATCAACCAGCCCCTTTTATTTATGAACGGCTTGGAGAACGTTATAGAGATTATTTTATTGATGAATTTCAAGATACATCAGAGTTGCAATGGAACAATTTGATTCCGCTTGTTGACAATGCGGTTGCCACAGAGACCCTAACTGGAAAAAGAGGGAAAATTACCATCGTTGGTGATGCAAAGCAAGCTATTTATAGATGGAGAGGAGGCAAGCCAGAACAGTTTATAGAATTATCGTTAGATCAGAACCCATTTTCGGTTAAGCAGAAACAGGTTTTTAACCTACCAAGAAATTATCGAAGTCATGAAGAGGTTGTAAAGTTTAATAATAGCTTTTTCACATTTTTATCTAAGGATTTTAGTGATGAAAAACATAAAGAACTTTATTTACTTGGAAACAAACAGGAAGTAAATTCTAAAAAAGAGGGCTATGTAAATATTTCCTTTATAAAGGCAAAAAATATAGTCGAAGAACATGAGATTTACCCACAAAAAGTATATGATATCATACTCGAACTTAGGGAAAAGGGGTATCAGTCAAAAGACATTTGCATTATTGTGCGTAAACAGAAAGAAGGAGTAACTATTGCAGATTATCTTACAGATAAAGGTGTTTCGATAATTTCTTCAGAAACATTATTGCTCAAAAACTCACCAGAAGTAGGGTTTATTGTAGATTTAATTACTTGGTTTGTGCAACCAGATAATCTTCTTGCAAAAATTAAGGTATTGCACTTTCTTTCAAATAATATTGCAGTGAATGAGAAGCACTCTTTCTTACAAAGGATGATTGCCAACGACAGGACAGATTTTATAGTCGGTTTAAAGACGTTGGGGATTGATTTTAGTTTTGATCAATTGGCACTACGGCCCTTTTATGATGCTATAGAGTATGTAATTAGTTGCTTTAAGCTAGCAAAAACGGCACCGGCATATGTTCAGTTCTTTTTAGATATCATTTTTACATATTCTCAAAAACATACTGAGGGAATGATAGGTTTTCTTTCGTATTGGAACGACAAAAAAGATAAGCTCAGCATCGTGGCTCCAAAGATTAAAGATGCTGTACAGATTATGACAATACATAAATCAAAAGGGTTAGAGTTTCCATGTGTTATTTATCCATATGCCAATGAAGATATCTACAGAGAGATAGAACCCAAAACCTGGTTTACTGTCGATAAGGAAGAATATCTGGGTTTTGAAGAAGTTTTTATAGATTATAATAGAAGTATTGAAGATTATGGATCTATAGGCCAAAAAATTGTTGCTGATAGAAATGCTCAGTTAGAACTTGACGCCCTCAATTTACAGTATGTAGCGCTTACTAGGGCGAAAGAGCAATTATATGTAATTTCTAAGTTAGATTTGACAAGTAAAGGAGTAAGCAATCCTAACAAATTCTCAGGAAAACTTATTACATATCTCAAGGATATTGCGAGATGGAATGATGATGTACAGGAGTATTCCTTCGGGAATCCTCGCAAACCTCCTGTTATGGTATTGGAAACCAAGAAGTCGGTAAAGACCATAAAACTTTCTCATTTTGATGATTCTTCAAAAGTGCTTAAAGTTCATATTGTAACAAACTCTGGTAAACTATGGGATACAGCTCAAAAGGATGCAATCGAAAAAGGAAATCTTATACATGATTTGATGGCTTCAATCTATACTCAGGATGATGTACAAACGGTGATTGAAGAGGCTTATATAAAAGGAGAAATAGCGGGTACAGAAAGAAAAACTCTTCTTAATGAAATGAATTCTTTGGTAAATCACCCAGAATTATCGAAATATTTTTCAAATGAAAATATAGTCTTTAATGAAAAAGATATTATCTCTGAAGGGCGTTTTTTTCGTCCAGATAGAATAGTGGTTAACAAACATCAAGAAACGACCATAATAGATTATAAGACTGGTGTTTATATGCAATCACATGCTGTGCAAATACAAAAATATGGTGATGTGTTAAAAAATTTAGGTCATGACGTTAAATACAAAATTCTCGTTTATTTTAATGAAGATATCACCTTAAAATACGTATAAATTAGATATCATTTTCATAATTACTAAAAGAAATTTAAGGATAAAAGGTATTTTTATCTTATAATTGTACCATAATTTTTAAGATAAACACAATTAATTTTATCTGAAAAGGTTAAAATTCTCGTTTTTTTAAGGACTAAAATACTGTAAGAAAAAACTTTAAGACCCTTGAAAACAGCGATATTTACTGGCCTATTAAGAAAAATTTATTAGATTTATCTTTGACAGTTATGTTTAACATATTACATTTGCTCTAATTAACACTTAAAAATTAAATTATTGAATATGAAACATCTTAGCAGATTTTTAGTTGCTTCGTTACTGGTACTAGGGGTTAGTACTGCGAATGCACAAGATGAAAACAATCCTTGGGCGGTTTCTATAGGCGTTAATGCCGTTGACATCTTTCCTACTGGGGGAGACCTTTTAACTCAAGGTGAAATTTTCGACGAATATTTTAATGCTACAGACCACTGGAACATTCTTCCTTCTGTTTCCAAAATATCTGTTGGAAGATATATAGGAGATGGTTTTACCTTCACAGTTTCTGGGTCGGTTAACAAAATTGACAAGGCAGGAGAACTTCCTGATGGAACAGATGTTAGTGCAGACGATTTGTCTTATTATGCTGCAGATGGTAGAGTTAGCTATAGCTTTAAAAACGCTTTAAAAACAAGTTGGTTGGACCCTTACTTAGGTGTAGGTGGTGGATATACTTGGGTTGACGAAATAGGTGCAGGAACTCTAAATGGTTCTATAGGAATTAACTTCTGGTTTACTGAAAACTTAGCACTTAACGTACAGTCTACTTACAAGCATGTATTCGAGGATTATGAAGTAAGTAACTATCCTCCAACGCATTTCCAACACTCTGCTGGTCTTACTTTCGCTTTTGGAGGTAAAGATACAGACGGTGATGGTGTATATGATAAAGATGATGAGTGTCCAGACGTTCCTGGTTTAGAGGAATTCAATGGATGTCCTGATACAGATGGTGATGGAATCACTGATGCTAAAGATGACTGTCCTGATACTGCTGGTACTGCAGAGTTCAATGGATGTCCTGATACAGACGGTGACGGTGTAGCTGATCCTAAAGATGAGTGTCCTACTGAAGCTGGTCTAGCTGAGCTTAACGGATGTCCTGATGCTGACGGTGATGGAATCGCTGACGGTAAAGATGGTTGTCCTAATGAAGCTGGTCCTGCTGAAAATAACGGATGTCCTTACCAAGATAAAGATGGTGACGGAGTATTAGATAAAGATGATAACTGTCCTGATGTTGCTGGTACTGTTGCAAACAACGGATGTCCAGAAGTAACTGAAGAAGTACAGAAAACTCTTAATGAGTACGCTGCTCAAGTATTGTTCGACTCTGGTAAGTCAACTATCAAAGAACAGTCTACAAAAGTACTTAACGACATTATCGCTATCTTAAAAGAGTACCCAACTGCCAAGTTTACAATTGAAGGTCATACGGATAGTCAAGGTAGAGCTGCATCTAACCAGAAATTATCTGATGCTAGAGCAAATGCAGTTAAAACTTTCTTAGTAGAAAACGGAGTTGATCAGTTCAGATTATCTGCTGTTGGATACGGAGAAGACAGACCAATCGCTACTAATAAAACTAGAGCGGGTAGAGCTAAAAACAGACGTGTAGAGATCAACTTAAAGAAATAAGAAGAATCTCTTAACAAATAATAAATATGAAAACGTCCCGATATTATCGGGACGTTTTTTATTTTTAGAAAATTGAATGATGATTTTAAAACAGTAGTATTTGAAAAGTTTTCTAAAAGAAGTATTGCTCGAAGTACAGAACACACAAGATACAATCAGTGATCTTGTATTCCTGGTTCCTAGTAAAAGAGCTGGTTTGTTTCTTAAAAAAGAACTTCTTGACCTTTATAAGAATGAAACCATCTTTGTTCCCGAAATTTTTAGTATTGAAGAATTTATAACCCAAATATCGGGATTACAACAAATAGATAACATACAGGCGTTATTTGAGTTTTATGAAACCTATTTAAACACAAATTCTCATCTCAGAAAAGAAAACTTCGAAACCTTCAGTAATTGGGCTCAAACTCTAATATATGATTTTAATGAGATCGACCGATACTGTATTGATCATAATAGTTTTTTTGCTTATCTCTCAAATATACAGGACATAAATCATTGGTATTTACAAAAGGAAAAAACAGAATTAATACAAGAGTATATTAGATTTTGGGAAAGCCTTCCAGAGTATTATAATAACTTTAAAGAACGATTATTAGCCAAAAAAATAGGATATCAAGGGTTGTTGTATCGCAAGGCCTCCGACGATATACAGGGATATATTAAAGTTGAAAGCCGACAACATATCTTAGTAGGGTTTAATGCATTAAATAATGCCGAACAGCGCATTTTTCAAACTTTATTAAAGGAAGGAATGGCAGAGGCGTATTGGGATAGTGATCAATTTTTTTTGGAAAACCCCTATCATGAGGCCTCTCTATTTTTGCGCAATTATAAAAACCAATGGGACTATTATAAGCAAAACCCGTTTAAATGGATTAATAACAACTTTTCCTTACAAAAAGATATCAAATTAGTCGGGGTGCCAAAAAATGTAGGTCAGGCAAAATCTATTGGTAAGATACTTGCAGGCATTTCAGAATCCGAAATGGAAAAAACTGCCTTGGTACTAGCCGATGAAAACTTACTTCAACCAACCCTTACTTCATTACCCAATACGATAAAATCTGTAAATATCACAATGGGCTTACCCCTGAAAGAAGTACCAATATCAGGTTTCTTCGAACAGTTATTTAACCTTCATGAGAATAATACTTCAAAAGGATTTTACTTCAAATCGGTTCTTGAAATATTAAGTAATTTCGTCTCTTACAGATTAATGGGTATTACTTCGAGACATTTAATCACAACGATTTCTAAAGAAAATCTAGTGTATATAACACAGGACAAACTGCAAGAATTAGTTGGCGATGATAAAAAAGAAATCGTACGATTATTGTTTGATCCATGGGAAAATGTAACCACGACCCTAAATAATTGTAGAGAAATAATACAATTACTAAAAAGGAACATAGGAAAAGAAGGTAGCGCCATGGAATTAGAGTATGTATATCATTTTCATGTAGTATTTAATAAACTAACGACCTTACATAGCAATTATCAATATCTTACATCTATAAGAGCTTTACATACTCTTTATAAAGATATGTTAACTACAGAGTCCTTAGATTTTTCTGGTGAACCTTTTGCGGGATTACAGCTTATGGGAATGCTAGAATCTAGGTGTCTCGATTTTGAAACGGTAATTATTAGCTCTGTAAATGAAGGAGTCTTACCTGCAGGGAAAAGCACAAATTCTTTTATTCCTTATGATTTAAAACGGGCGTACAATTTGCCAACATACAAAGAAAAAGATGCAATATATACATATCACTTTTATCGCTTAATCCAACGTGCCAAGAAAGTATATTTGATGTATAATACCGAAGATGAAGGGGTTGGTGGAGGAGAAAAAAGTAGATTTTTACTTCAGCTGGATATTGATAAAAGGCCAAATCATAAAATTTCAAAATATACCGTTTCTTCAGAAGTACCCAAACTCACCCATGAACTTATTCGAGTCGAAAAGAATAAAGAGATCCTTGATAAGTTAAAGGCGCTTGCCGGGCATGGCCTGTCTCCTTCGGCACTTACTACATACATCAGGAATCCAATCGATTTCTACTATAAATATATTTTGGGAATTAGAGAAACCGACGAGGTAGAAGAGACAATCGCGGCGAATACATTGGGAACCGTAATTCATAATACACTAGAGACATTTTATAAACCTTTGGAACATACATTTCTTACCATAGAGAATATCAAAGAAATGAAAGGTGAGATAGATAGCGAACTTTGTAAACAGTTTTATAATGAGTACGCTCAACTTGATATTACTCAAGGAAAAAACTTATTGATTTATGAAGTAGCCAAACGCTACATCCATAATTTTCTCACCTCTGAAGAAAGACTATTGAATCAAGGGACTCAACTCAAGATTGTTGCTATAGAGAGTAACCTGAAGACTCAAATAAAGATTCCAGAACTGGATTTTCCAATCTATATCAAAGGAAAAGTGGATCGTATAGATGAATTGGATGGGAAAACACGTGTTATAGATTATAAAACGGGGAAAGTAAACAAAAGCGATGTTGTTTTAATGGATTGGGAAGAAGTTACTCTGGATTACAAATATAGTAAGGCAATTCAGATATTGGCTTACGGGTATATGTACTACAACGAAAACATAATTGCACAAGCATTTGAAGCTGGAATAATTTCATTTAAAAACCTGCAGGAAGGGTTTTTAAGGTTTGGCACCAAAGAAAGCGTAAGAAGTAAACCAAACCATGATATCACTAGTGAAGTTTTTGATGAGTATTTGACGCAATTAAAAAATTTGATTGTGGAGATTTTTGATAGTAAGATTCCTTTTATAGAAAAAGAAGTATAGCCATGATTACCCGTAAAAAAAATATCAAGTTAGAAGGAAAGCACCAAAAACCTATTTTGGCCGATGTTTTCTATATAAAAAGTCAAGAAAAAAAACCTATAGTGATTTTCTGTCATGGGTATAAAGGATTTAAGGATTGGGGTGCGTGGGATTTGGTTGCAGATGCATTTGCAAATGCTGGTTTTTTATTTGTGAAGTTTAATTTTTCTCATAACGGAGGAACGGTAGAACAACCTATAGATTTCCCCGACCTTGAAGCCTTTGGAAATAATACTTATATCAAGGAACTGGATGATTTGGAAACCATCATAGATTGGGTTTCTGGTACTGACTTTGGGTATAAAGGCATGGCAGATACTGCCGAAATATCTCTTATTGGTCATTCAAGAGGTGGGGGAATTGTAACAATCAAGGCAGCAGAAGATCCAAGAATATCTAAATTGATCTCTTGGGCCGGAGTATCAGATTACAAAGAACGTTTTCCAAAGGGAAAAGCTTTTGAATTATGGAATAAAAAAGGAGTGTACTATATCGAGAACGGAAGGACAAAACAACAAATGCCACACTACCTAGGTTTTTATACTTCCTTTATAGATAATGAAGAACGACTTACGATTAAAAAAGCGGCAAAAAAGATAAAAATTCCACACCTTATTATTCACGGCACACATGATCCAACGGTAAGTTTAGAAGAAGGTCAAAATATCCACTCCTGGAATCCCAATAGCGAGCTATTTTTGATAGAAGGTGCCGATCATGTTTTTGGAGCAAAACACCCTTGGTCTCACAATGAAATGCCAGCATATCTTAAGGAAATCACAGTAAAATCGATCGATTTTGCACTACTTTAACAAGAAACAAGAGGCTGTCCTACAATTTTTATTCATTTTTTTTGTTTATTTGTTACCATGAAGTCAAATCGACATATTATAGCATCCATACTCCTGGTGCTGTTCAGCTTTATGCAATTAGCTGATCTCCATGTTTTGGATCATGATGCTAATGATGTTGATGATTGTAATATATGTCAACTAGCTTCAGAAAACCATAGTGATGGATATATAGGTATAGAAATTGTTGAAACTCCTTGTATTATTACAATTCCTGCCGATGTTGTTCGATCTAACTACGAACAAAAGTATTTTGATTCTTCTATCAATTACTCTTTTCTTAACAAGGCTCCACCTACGGCCTAACCTTTTAATTAATTTTCCAGATTGACCTTTTACTAGCATGTTATTGCAACTAATCTAGTTAATATTTATTTTTTATTCGAATGAAAAGATTCACTTTAGCTTGCGTGTTTCTTTTGGGTGTATCCATTTTATCAGCACAAGATTGCGATAAAACACTTACCGGACAGGTAATTGATTTTCATGATGGGGTACCTCTAAAAGGCGCAACGATAACTTTTAATAATAAAACCATAGTGACAGATAGTAATGGTACATATACAATTAATGGCTTGTGTGCTGTGTCCTATGCATTTACGGTATCTCATGTAAATTGTAATGCTCAGGTGTTTACCATAGATATGTCTAAAGTCGCAACAAAAGATTTTTATCTAGAACATCATTTAAACGAGCTTCAAGAGGTAAAAGTAGCGGGGAAAAATAGACGAGAGACATCTTCTTCTCAGGAACAGACTATTAATACAGATATAATAGAGAAATATAGCAGTGCTTCTCTGGGAGATGCCTTAAGAGAGATCCCAGGAGTATCTTCATTAAACACGGGCACTACTATTGTAAAACCAATTATTCAAGGTTTAAGCGGCAGTAGGGTTCTTATTATGAACAACAATGTGAGAATGCAAGATATGGAATGGGGTGATGAGCACGCCCCTAATATAGATATTAACACCGCCGGAAGCGTCACCGTAGTAAAAGGAGCTTCGGCCCTGCAATATGGAGGTGATGCCATTGGAGGGATCATCATTATGAAGCCTAAACGTGTACCTGCTAAAGATACATTATTTGGAAAAACCATAATAACTGGAGCCACAAATGGTCGTGGGGGTTCTATATCTTCAGAAATAGTAAAGGGATACGAAAATGGGTGGTTCTTAAAAGCACAAGGAGCTCTTAAAAGATTTGGAGATTTTGAAGCACCTGATTATGTGCTTTCTAATACCGGTGTTTTTGAAAAAGGTGCATCAATTGCATTTGGAGTTAACAAATTTGAATATGGTTTCGATGCTTTTTATTCATTTTATGATACAGAAATTGGGATACTCGCCTCTTCACATATCGGAAATGTTGATGATCTAATTCGATCTATTAATAGCGGCCAACCAGATATTATTAGGGATTTTACTTATGACATTTCTAATCCAAGACAGGAAGTTACGCACCATCTTGGTAAAGTAACATATTATAAAAGGTTCGAAGAGTTAGGTAAATGGACGACTCAATATGATTTTCAACAGAATCAGCGATTCGAGTTTGATATTAGAAGAACTGACGAACTGAGTAGAAGACCAAGTATAGACCTGGAACTTACCACTCATACGTTAACCTCAGACTTTGAATTCGATGCTAAGCCTAATTATAGTTTAAAAGGAGGAATTCTTTTAAGATATCAGGAAAATGTTGCTGATATTGCAGAAACTGGCGTTAGACGTTTGATCCCAGATTATGATAAGTACGATATTGGTGCTTTTCTCACAGGAGAATTTGATATTAATGAATCCTTGATTATGGATGCTGGTATACGATATGACTTTAATAGGATCGATGCAAAGAAGTTCTATCAGGATAGTCGGTGGGATGAACGGGGGTATGAAACTGATTTTTCAGATATTGTGATAGACAGAGAAGTAAGAAACTCTCAACTATTAGCGAATCCGGTGTTTGATTATCATAACATCTCATCAACTGTTGGGATACAATATTCGTTTAAAGAAGATTACCAACTTCGAGCTAATTATGCTTTAGCTCAAAGAGCTCCCAATCCAGCCGAATTATTTAGTGATGGTCTACATCATTCTGCTGCCAGAATAGAATTAGGAGATTTAAGAATAGATCAGGAAACTTCACATAAATTATCGGTATCCCTTCAAAAAAATAACGAAAAGTGGGGATGGGAGATAGCTCCATATGCCAACTTTGTTAATGACTATATTTTACTTGAACCCACGGGTACCAATCTCACTATTCGAGGCGCTTTCCCAGTTTGGGAATATAGACAAACTGATGCCCAACTTTTGGGGGTTGATGCAAAAATGTATGTAAACTGGTCAAAACATTGGCAAACAGATCATAACTTTTCATTGGTAAAAGGAAAAGAAACGGATAATGATATCCCTTTGATCAATATGCCTGCACCCAATTTTACTAATAAAATTACTTTTACAAAAAAGGATTGGTTTAATTTGCAAGCTTCCTTGGAAAGCCAGTATACCTTTAGACAAAACGAATTCCCTCCTAATATAATTGTATTTTCTCCAGATGCTCAAGAAGATGTCGAACTAGAGATTAACACTCCGCCAGATGCGTATCATTTGTTAAACTTTGATACGGATATGGAGTTTGAATTGGGGCAGAAAACAGATCTAAATGTGGGACTCACTATAAACAATATATTAAATACAAACTATAGAAATTATCTAAATCGTTTGCGATATTTTGCCGACGAATTGGGTAGAAACTTTTTATTACGAATATCAATTAACTATTAAATTTTTAACAATGATGAACTTACGTAAATTTTTAGCCGTGTTTTTTTTAGGCGCTCTTGTATTGACTTCTTGCTCTGATGATGATGATAATCCTGATCCAGGTACCGAAGAAGAGGTAATTACAACAATGACCGTTACATTAACTGATGGAACAGATCCAGTAGTACTTAACTTTTTTGATGCAGATGGAGAAAATGGACCTATAGATCCTGTTCCTACTGTTACAGGGGTTTTTAAAGCAAATACAACGTATGAAGGAACGATATTATTATTAAATACGACTGAGGACCCTACAGAAATTGTAAATGAAGAGATAGAAGCAGAGGCAGATGAGCATCAATTCTTCTATTTAACTGAAGACTTAGGAATAACAATTGCATATGATGATATGGAGTCTGATTATGTGAATTCAGAAGGAGTTGCCTTTACATCTGAAAACCCTGTAGGAATCGATTTTACATTAACTACTTCTAATGATACAGGTAATGGGCAATTAAGAATTGTATTAAGACATGAACTAAGCAAGGATGCTGCTGGAGTATCTGATGGAGATATTACTAATGCAGGAGGATCTCCAGATATCGATTGGACATTTAACATATCGGTAGAATAAACGATAAACAAGTTTTTGTTGAAACTTCATTTTTGAATATTTAAGTTGAGTTTTGTGTATTAAATACATATAATGAGTTTCAATGTGTAGTTACCCTCAGATTTATTCTGAGGGTTTTTTTATTCATATTTTATAAAAATTTATAGTGACTTGGTATAAATTTTGATGATTTTACAATAAAATAATATTCATATTGTGAATTTCATGTAAAAACCATTGAGAATATGATAATAAAAGCATGTTAAAGGCAATAGGAATTATAGCAAAAATTGATTTTCAATACGTTAAATACAATGTTTTTACGAGGATATTATGACATCGTTAAATGTGGATTATCATCAATATTCTCATAGAATATTTAATAGATAGAAGTTATATTCGCAGCATTAAACCAGCCAAATAAACAATACAATTGAAACTATCATAATTAGTATAAGTTGAGTTTGTGTTAAATACAATTAAGTTTCAATTTAGACCCCCAGAAGTAGTTAGCTGGGGGTTGTTTTTTTATAACAAAAAAGTCCTGTTGGGGAGCAGGACTTCTTATTTGTAAGGGACACTCTAATTTTTTTGAAAAAAAACCTCAGTTGCAACAACGCCTTACAAAAGAGGTTTTTTAAACAAAATGTACTATAATAAGGGTGAATTTAATTTTTTAACTAAAAGAATTAAGCGTTATATACTGGCTAATCATAAAATATGTTAGAAACAAGCAATAGGATATAATAAAAACCCCTCCAAGTAACATTTTATCTTTCAACATTTTTTTAACTATATGCATAAACAAGTTGTATTTAATGACTTTGTATTAATAAAACAACTAAGTATTAAAAATTCCTTTATTAAATCTATGTTTTTTTTAAGTAATTGAAAACAAATAACATAGAGTGCTGTTTTGAGTTGTGGCTTTGTCGCCAAAGAACATACATGGTAAACCCTTTTTGGATATAGGATGTTTACCCAGAAGATAGTGAGTTAATTAACCCTTTTTTAAAGAGGTATTAAACGGAGATTTTTTTCTAAATACTTGATATTCATGTATTTGTGTTGTTTTTAATATTTTTAAGAGGCTTTAAGTATTTTTTAAGAAATTGATATTAAATACCTTTGAATCAAATCAATAGAGCAAATTATTTCATTGGTTTGATACTCCACTCTAGGGATTAGAATCCCACAATAGTTTATAGCATCATTAAGATATAACCGTCTATAATGGAAGAAACAAAAAATGAAGAATAGGATTTGTTTCAAATGAGAATGATCACATAAATAGATTGTAGGTTTCGACACGCAAAAATTCTTATTCTTAAAAACCAAAAACAAAATGAAAAAACTCAAAGTATTTGCGCTTTGCGCAGTGATCGCAGGATTAGTTATGTCCTGCCAGAAGGATGAGGGTGCCAGTGAGACACCGCAGGAAGAGGTAGCTGCTCAACCAACCAAAGCACAACTAATCAAGTTGTCTAATATGGGAATAAATACCGATGATGTTAAGATTGAAAAAATACCTATGGTCGATGGTTCTTTCGAGAAACATTTAGTTTCAGGTGATATTACAATTCCGGTAGCAGATTTAGAAAAATTTGCAGATTTAGAAACATTAGAAAATGGGGATAAACAATTTCGCACAACAAACATTGTTGCGCCACAGTATCGAAATATCAGAATTTTGGGATATACAGGAGGCAGCTTTGCACTTACACCAAAGATGCAAACGGCACTATCCTGGGCAGTTTTCAATTACAATGTGCTACCAAATACTCTTAATTTTACACTTACATATGGTACCAATACCGCAGCTGCAGATATTGTAGTATATAAAGTCAATGGCAATGCTGGTGGATCTGCTGGATTTCCATACAATAATGGTAGACCATATAAATGGGTACGAATTAATTCGGGGACAGATGCTTTGTCTACCAACGTAAATGAGCACGTGATTGGACACGAAATAGGACATTGTATAGGATTTAGACACCAAGACTGGTACAACCGTCAAAGTTGTGGTCAAAACGTTAACGAAGGCGATGCCGGTGTAGGGGCTATTTGGGTTTTTGGAACGCCATTTTTATCAACAGAAGATTCGATCATGCTAGCTTGTTTTGGAGCGAATGAAGATGGAGAGTTGACAGATTCAGATAAGAATGCACTAAACATTCTGTATTAGAAAATGGTTAGAAAAAAGAAAGGATCCCCATAGCTTGCTTCGGGGATCCTTTCTTAAAAAAAAGCAAAACCATCACATAAATTTCAAAACAACAAATACATTATTCTTAAAACGTATATAAAATGGAAAAACTAAAACTTGTAGTTTTTTGCATTATCGCAATAGCTTTGGCTTCTTCTTGCAATAAAGGGGAAATCAATAAAGAAATTCCGCAGCAACAAAAAATTGAACCTACCCAAGAACAAATCGATAAATTATCTGCTTTGAATATTGATATCAAAGATGTGTCAATCGAAGAAATTCCAATGATAGACGGTTCTTTCGAGAAACACTTGGTTTCTGGAGATATTACTATTTCTGTTGCAGATTTGGAAAAATATAATGTAAAAGAACCTGTACAATATCAAAATAAACAATTCAGAGCCCCTTACATTGTGGCACCTCCATTTAGAAATATTAGAATATTGGGATATACTGGCAGTGGTTTTGCGCTAACTTCAAAAATGCAGACGGCACTATCGTGGGCAGTTAATAATTATAATGCGCTGCCCAATACTCTTAATTTTATACTTTCTTATGGAACCGATGTTGCGGCTGCAGATATCGTGGTTTATAAAGTAAACAATAGTACAGCTGGAGGGCAAGCAGGGTTTCCATCATCCAATGGTAGACCTTATAAGTGGTTAAGAATTAATTCGGGTACCGATGCTTTTAGTACCAATGTAAACGAACATGTGATTGGCCACGAGATAGGACATGCTGTAGGATTAACACATCCAGGTTCTGGGATCTGGATACCAGGTACACCCATTGCAGTAACAGAGCCTTCTATTATGCAACCTTCTTTTTCAGCTACTGTGGATGGAGAGCTAACACCATCGGATAGGCTGGCTTTAAATATATTGTATTAGATTGTAAAGAAGCATCATAATTTGATTATGATGCTTCTTTTGATTTGTCGACTATTTGAGTTAAGATTAAGAAAAAAACAAACAACTATAGGTGCATTTTAAGATAATCAATTATTAAAGAATACCACTGCAGTGCTTAGCTGCTGAAAGTCTGGCGGCAATAAGAGCAGAATCACTTAAGTCATTGTGTCTCACGATCATATCAAGTGTTCTACAATACTCAACGACATCGACTCCTCCATTAATAAATTTTAATTCTGTTTTAGAGATTTTAAATTGTTGAAGATTTTTTAAATTATTCATGACTTTAATTTTGAAATTGTTTACCCTAATTTTATTCTCTATTACGACAGTTGTGTTCAGGATCCAAAGTTTCTTCACACACAGGCATCAACCATGGGTTTCCGTCTCTCTGTGCTGTTTGCATACACCTGTTTACATAATCGCAAATATCCCCATCACCGGCATTAATTGTTTTTAACTGATGGTATGGAATTTTGAAAAATTGAAAATCTTTTAAGTTCTTCATAAATTTTGTATTAAGAGATTAATTTACTGAAATTAAAGAATGGTAATGAATCGAAAGTTATTATGTTAAAAGAACCTTCTTACTGGCAATTCTCTGGACTATATGATTAAATACGTGTTTTTTAAACTCAAATGTATTTAAATCAAAGGTAATTATTGGTATAAATTAATCTAAAAAAAGTGCCGAAACTCAGTAAAAGCGGGACGAAAAAAGAAAATCTAGGGATATAGAAATTTTTCTTAAAATAGATAATTTTCAGTGCAAATTGCATGTAAATAAAAAGAGTTATAAAACACTTTTTATAACTCTTTAATAATTAGTGGAGAAGATGGGACTCGAACCCACGACCTCTTGACTGCCAGTCAAGCACTCTAGCCAGCTGAGCTACATCCCCATATTTTTTAATCAGATCCTCGCAATATAAGTAGCGGAATCCTACTTTCAAAATCTCTTTTAAGAATCGTATTCTCTTCCCAAAGTTTGGCAAAAAAACCACGTTTACGTCTGAAAACACATAACAAATCCGGATGATTTGCATTAAGGTGTTCTAGAACTCCCTGAAACAAAGTAGCATTCTCTGAAGATTTATAAGACGAAATTATAGTTTCTAAATCTTTTTGAATTTCAGAATCTCCTGGCAAAAAATCGGTAGTTTTTACCTGTAGCAACTTCATTTGAGCACCAAATGTAGTCAAAATTTCTTTTATGGGAGCCAAAGCATTTTTCTTTTTTATGCTGCCCGATTTAATAGCCATGAGAACCTTATTTATAGGTGCAAATCTATAGTTTTCGGGAACTATTAATATGGGTATCTCTGTCTTCTTTACTAAGCTTCCAGAGGTTTCACCAAGAAAATATGGATCTTTTATACCACCATTTTCTGGACCCAGAACGATTAAATTGATAGCGTTTTCCAAATTAAATTTTGGGATAGCTTCTAATAACTCTCCTTCTAGTGGCAGCGCTACTACTTCTACTCCTTTTTTATCCAATTCAGATAATTGCTCTTCAATAGAAGAGGCCGTTATTTGTTTTAGAGTTTTATTAACCGTTGGGAGGCTGCCGGACCTTGGCAGCTCCTTGAAAACCTGAGTGACATAAACTGTTCCTCCGAGTTCTTTGGCCAAGTTTATAGCATATTCGACCCTATTTAAAGTAATTGAGTTTTCTGATAATCCCAAAGGAACAAGTATATTCTTCATTCCGTTAATTTGATTTGTGATGTAGTCAGCAAAATTACGATTTTATACCAATTGGTAATTAAAATACATGAAAAGATAAAGGGTCCCTATATCTTAAAGTTTCATTAAATATATAACCTAATGTATTCAGAGATTATTTTCTGCTTCATAAAGTTAGTATTTTTGGCCTTTGCAAAAAAGTATGATTAGAAAAGCGTTGTTTTCAGACATATCATCTGTCCATAAATTAACAAAGGCTTGTGGTGCAGCTATGATCGCAAAAGGGATTTATCAATGGAACGAACATTATCCTACATTAGATCGTTTTCAAAAAGATATAGAACTACGGGAATTATTCGTGCTTGATGAGGTTAAAATAAAAGGTATTATTGTACTTACAGAAATTGTAGACGAAGAATATATACCAGTAAAATGGTTAACCGAAAACAAGAATAATCTTTATGTACACCGTTTGGCAGTGGATCCTGAATATTGGGGGCAGGGATATGCGCAGCAATTAATGAATTTTGCAGAAAATCATGCAAGAAATAATCAATATGCTTCGGTTCGGTTGGATACTTTTAGTTAAAATAAACGCAATCAAAAATTTTATGAAACCAGGGGATACAAAAGGCTTGGAAGCATATATTTTCCAAAACAAAGTAAGGATCCTTTTTATTGCTATGAGCTTGTTTTATGAGTAGTATTATAAGTTTTAAAAATATAAACCGCCTGGCGGTTCCTGCAATCATTTCTGGGATTGCCGAACCTATATTATCGGCAACCGATACGGCTGTGGTGGGTAATATTCCAATTATCGGAACAGAATCTCTAGCAGCTGTTGGGATTGTAGGTTCGTTTTTGTCGATGCTTATTTGGGTTTTGGCACAAACAAGAGCCGCTATATCGGCCATCATTTCTCAATATTTAGGTGCGGGAAAATTGGACGAAATCAAAACATTACCAGCGCAAGCTATTCTTTTTAACATTGGATTGAGTATTACTATTCTTATCGCTACGGTACCTTTTATCAAGGAAATCTTTATGTTACTAAAAGCCGAAGGCCAGGTTCTAGAGTATTGTATATCATATTATAGTATTCGAGTATGGGGGTTTCCATTATCACTTTTTGTGTTTGCCATTTTCGGAATTTTTAGAGGACTGCAAAACACATTTTGGCCCATGATAATTGCTTTGATAGGTGTTTTTGCAAATATCGCTCTTGATTTTGCTCTTGTCTATGGAATAAAAGGAGTTGTCGATCCGATGAATTTAGAAGGTGCTGCCTGGGCAAGTCTCATTTCTCAGGTTATAATGGCCATATTATCGTTGATTCTATTACTCAAAAAAACAGATGTATCTCTTCGTCTTAAAGAAATGTGGCACCCAGAAATGAAACGATTTTTAGTAATGAGCGGAAATCTTTTTATTCGATCTTTGGCACTTAATACTACGTTAATGCTAGCGGTACGAGAGGCTACAAGCTTGGGGACAAATTATATTGCAGCTCATAGTATCGCCATACAGTTATGGTTATTTTTTGCATTTTTTATTGATGGATATGGAGGAGCAGGAAATATTTTGGGAGGAAGATTATTAGGTGCAAAGGAGTATACTACTTTGGTGGCAATGTCTAAAAAAGTGACACTATACGGGGTCATTGTTGCATGCATGCTAGCGGGTATAGGGTTGTTTTTTTCTGAAACGCTGGGACTTATTTTTTCTAAAGATCCTGAAGTATTAAAAGTCTTTACAGGTTTCTTTTTTATTGTTGTTATTATGTTGCCCATTAATGCTCTTGCATTTGTTGGTGACGGTATTTTCAAGGGATTGGGAGAAACAGGGTATCTGCGCAATGTCCTTTTGGGATCAACATTCTTAGGATTTTTACCCACATTATTAATTGCTCGTTATTTTAATTGGCAATTGCACGGAGTTTGGATCGCTATTTCAGTTTGGATGTTTATAAGAGGTATTTCCCTGGTAATTAAGTTCAAACAAAAATACGTTTCCTTAGCTTTATCTCGTTAGTGCTTTTACAGTTATCAAAAGGGTTAACAAATACAAAGAACCCATGATAATTTCTAATCGATATTTTTCAAAAATTCTTTTAACCATATTTCAAAGATAAAAGGTGTTAAGACATTATAAAATACGTATAACCACGTATTTATAAGCAAATTTGGGCAGTTGTTTTAAGAGCTATTAATTATTTCTATTATAAAACAAATAGAATAAGCATGGTATAAAAAACCATTAAAAGCACCCCAATTTTTAATCTGTGTTTTTCGAAGAATTGTTCTAACATATGTTAAATATAAACCAAGTTCGTTGGTTATCATATAAAATAGACTTAGTAGTTATTATTAGTTTTTAACATAAAATGAACAAATTAGGATCTAGAAATAAACATTAATTAAGATATTAACTATTTTTATGCGGAAAAATCAATAATAATGACATTAAGAACCAACGGAAGTTTATATGTAAATACTCAAAATAATGTTGCAACTATAGAGTTTGGGCATCCTGCTAGTAATTCATTTCCTTCAGAATTATTAGATCGTTTAACAAAAGCATTTGTTAAATTATCTGTTGATAACTCTGTGCATGTTATCATTTTAAAATCAGAAGGTGATCGTGCCTTTTGTGCAGGAGCTTCTTTTGATGAGCTACTTTCAATAGCTAACCATAAAGAAGGTAAAAAGTTCTTTTCGGGCTTTGCCAATGTAATCAATGCAATGCGAAATTGTACAAAACCAGTTATTGGAAGAATACAGGGCAAAACAGTGGGTGGCGGTGTAGGTTTGGCTTCGGCTTGTGATTATTGCCTGGCTACCGAGGCGGCTTCTGTTAAGTTAAGTGAATTAAGTATAGGTATCGGTCCTTTTGTAATAGAACCAGCTGTATCTAGAAAGATTGGATTGGCAGCTTTTGAATCGTTGGCGTGGGATGCATCACAGTGGAAAAACGCGTATTGGGCAAAGGAAAAAGGGCTTTATACACGAGTATTTCCAACTATTGAAGAACTGGATAAAGAGGTAGCGTTTTTTGCAGAAAAACTGGCAGGCTACAATCCAAAAGCATTACAACAAATGAAAAAGGCAACATGGCAAGGTACAGATCATTGGGGAGAACTTTTGTTGGAGCGAGCAACCATTTCTGGAGAACTAGTATTGTCTGAATTCACAAAAAATGCTCTGGCAAAATTCAAAAAATAAATTTGCTCACGCTGCATAAACATGGTACCTTTTTAGACTCAATGATTAGCATATAACAACAAGTTTTACGATTTATAAAAAGTATACTTTAGTTTTAAATGAGCCATGTTATTTCTAAGAAAAGATTCGCGATATTACCCTGATATTCCATTATTTCTTATACTGATTCCTTTTATCAGTGCCTTTAACTATTATCTAACCTATACCAACATAAAACTCAACGGTTTTTTAGCGCTTACCTTTACTTTAGATACCTTAACAGGATACGTGGGTTGGTTAGGGGCTCGTAAAGCTATTCTGTATCTTGATAAAAGCTTACCTTATAGTAAAGGAATTCCGAAACGTATCATCATTCAGTTTCTTTTAACAACCCTAATTGGACTTTTTATAATAAGTGCCTTTACAGAAATAATAAGTCTTATTGCCAGAGGAAGAATGGCTCCTTCAAGTTTTTATACCCACGATCTTTTTATTATTAGCATTTGGTTCTTTGTGATTAATGCCATTTATATTATGCTCTATTATTATAAAAAATGGCAACGAACTGAAGCTGAGATAACGCAAGAAAAACAAATTAAAATTGAAGGCTTTGTGATACGTGTTGGTAAAAAAGATTTAAAATTTTCTTATGATGAACTCGTTGGTTTTTACGTGGATTCTGACTATGTAATAGCTTGTCATGCTAATGGTAACACCTATTATCTAGACACTTCACTTGACAAAATAGAAGAAAAACTCCCTACAGATTTTTACTTTAGACTTAATCGTAAATATCTTGTTCATCGCAATTTAATGAACGGGTTTAAACGAGTTGAAAATGGGAAACTTTTGGTGTTTTTAAATTTACCATATTCATCAATTCCAAATGAAATTCCTGTTAGCCGAGCAAAAGCTCCAGCGTTTAAAAGTTGGTTTTGGCCAAATTCATAACATTTAAAATGTAAAATCAATACCATTCACCGGAAAAGTGAATGAAACACACATTTTACAACGATTACTTCTGATAATTTTATCTGAGATCTAAAAATCTCAGTATGAAAAATAAACATATTATTATCGGGTTACTATGTTGTGTACTGTGTGCAGGATATTCTCAAGGTGATTCCACACAAAGTTATCGCAATTTTCCTTTGATTATTACGCTTCAGTTTCACTCTTTTTCTATGCCTTTTAAGAATATTAAATCTAATTTTTCAAATATTGGAATAGGAATAGGAACTGAAGTTAGTTATAACAAGAAATCAAGTGGTGTACAGCAGCTTCATCTTTTATGGTATCGAAACAAAAACATGGGGAATGGTCTCATGGTGTATTCGCAAGCCGTTTGGCGACCCGCAATAGGTTCAAATGGCTACACAGAACTAAAACTAGGAGCGGGATATCTTTTGTCCAAAAGGCCTTCAGAATCATATATACAAAATAACAGTGAATGGATTTCGGTAGGTAAAAAAGCCAAAGGCATGTTCATAATACCAATTGGTCTGTCGGTAGGATATGAAAACGAAAATGAAGAAACATATGTCTCACCATTTGCGAGTTATCAATTTCTTGTGGCAAGTAGTTATAATAAGAGTATTCCTGTAGTACCATATACCTTAATACAACTAGGTAGCAGAATTCATTTTGAAGACCAATAGCTTTAATATCCACAATCAATATCCTATGAAAATGTATCAAAATCGTATTTTTTTTTCCGCTTTATATTTTTTAGTAATCTCTATATATGCACAAAGCCCTAATTACTGCGAAAACCCACCAGAACTCAACCATAATTATTCAAAAAAAGAAGCTGTACAAATGGCATTAGATTTGCTTGTAAAAGAAGGAATTCCCGGTACAAGTTTAGCTGTTCTTTCAGAAGAGGGTTGGTTTATGGCTAACTCTGGATTGGCAAATATTGAGGAAAAAACACCTGTGCAATTCTGTCATTTACAATATCTACAAAGTATTGCTAAAACGTACATGGCAGTAGCAGTTTTGAAATTATATGAACAGGGAAAAATAGACCTAGATGACCCTATCACAAAATATTTACCTTCTTCTATTAGTAATCATCTCGCTAAATCTGACAAAATAAGTGTTCGTATGCTTTTAAATCATACTTCAGGTCTTGCAGAGTATAATTTTAATCCCAATTATATAACCAAACTATTTCAAGATCCAGAACATATTTTTGAACCTGAAGATTACATAAAATACATACATGGCAAACCACTCGATTTTCCTGTAGGAAGTAAATACTCTTATCGAAATACAAACTATGTATTGCTGGCGATAATAGTAAACAAAATTACAGGAGATCATACTGCATTTATTCGAGAAGTTGTTTTTAGGCCTTTGCAACTTGAGCATACCTACTATCCTCTTGTAGTTAATCAACTTGGTAATGATCAATTGGTTTCTGCTTATTGGGATCGCCATAGCCAGGGTATTATAGAAAATGTTTCAAAAATACAGCAAAACAATGTAGCCAATATGGTGGGAGATGATGGTATTGTGACTACTCCTGTTGAAGCTATAATATTCCTTAAAGGATTGATGGAAGGTAAATTAATAAACAAAACTACTTTACAAGAAATGTTACAATGGGCAAAGAGAAAAGATGGTACACCAGCATATGGATTGGGTATTGCCTATAGTAGTATCAATGGTTTTAAGTCATACGGACATACAGGGGGCGGTATTGGTGCAGGATCAGAACTAAGATATTTTCCTGACAAAGGGGTATACATGTTTGTGGGAATAAATTTAGGTACCGTTACCGAGAGCCCTTTGCACAAAGGTATTGCACCTGCCAGAGATCAACTTTTTAAAGCAATATTAGAATAGAAAGATGAATAGGTGTGCATAAAAACGTATCGATATTTGGGTCATAGCAGCTTATTACAGATTTTGAAGTAAATAGAATGTAATCTTTGTGTAACTTTGCAAAAAATTATAAAGTAGAAGGATGAGTAAGATTCGCATCACCAAACGATTTTCTTTTGAGACTGCCCATGCCTTATATGGTTACGACGGGAAATGTAGAAATGTACATGGGCATAGTTATAAATTAAGCGTTACCGTGATTGGAAATCCGATCACAGATACATCCAATGTAAAATGGGGTATGGTAATCGATTTTGGAGACCTGAAAAAAATCGTAAAAGAAGATATTGAGGATGTCTTCGATCATGCCACAATATTTAATAAAAACACGCCCCATCTAGAGTTGGCTAGAGAATTAGAAACTAGAGGACATGACGTGATTTTGGTAGATTACCAGCCAACCAGTGAGAATATGGTAATCGATTTTGCTGAAAGGATAAAAAAGAGACTTCCCGATACTATTGAACTACATTCACTAAAACTTCAGGAAACAGAAACTGCATATGCAGAGTGGTATGCTTCAGACAACCAATAGTAACCTTATAATGCTTTTCTTATATTTACATTAAACAGAAATTTATGAACCTTCCTGAAGGGAAAAAAATATATTTTGCCAGTGATAATCACCTGGGAGCTCCAAGTAATGAGCAAAGTTTTCCTAGGGAGCAGAAGTTTGTAAGATGGCTTGATGAGGTTAAAAAAGACGCTGCAGCAATTTTTTTACTCGGTGATCTTTTTGATTTCTGGTTCGAATATAAGACTGTGGTACCCAAAGGATTTACAAGAACATTAGGGAAACTTGCAGAAATTACCGATTCAGGGATTCCTGTCTACTATTTTGTAGGGAATCATGACCTTTGGATGAACGGTTATTTTGAGGAAGAGCTTAATATTCCCGTATACCATAAGCCAAAAGAATTTATATTTAACGAGACTACTTTTTTTATTGGCCATGGTGATGGCCTGGGACCCGGTGACAAAGGTTATAAGCGCATGAAAAAAGTATTTACAAATCCTTTGGCAAAGTGGTTGTATCGATGGTTGCATCCGGATCTTGGTGTAAAATTAGCTCAGTATCTCTCTGTCAAAAATAAACTGATTTCGGGAGATGAAGATGTAACATTTTTAGGCGAAGAAAACGAATGGCTTGTACAATATTGCAAAAGAAAACTAGAAGATAAGCACAGAGATCATTTTGTGTTTGGACATAGACATTTGCCTATGGAAATCAAATTAAATGACAACTCCCGATATACTAATTTGGGAGATTGGATCATTCATTATACATATGCCGTATTTGATGGAAAAAAGATGAGTCTGGAAAAGTTCGAAGGCTAACTTTTTAGTCTTTTTTGAATAATTTCATCAGAAATTGAAATGTTCACAACCTCTGGTGCTATTAAATTCGCATTGTGATCAAAGAATATAATAGTATTGTCAAAAACAGCCTCAATTAAATAATGACCTCCGTTGAAATAAGAATTTTTTACCCGTGCTTTTATTGAAGAAGTAGGATCTACTTTTAGCTCATGAGGATAGACCAAGATCTCATGATGGTCATCATAGCCTAATGCCGAAAGATTAATCTGGTTTACTTCACCAAAGAGCGAAGCAATATAATAATCTGGAGGGTTTTGATAGAGGTGTTCTGTTTTTTGTTGAGTTACAATCTCTCCTTGTTTAATCACAATAGTCTCATCGGCAAACGAAAGAATATCTGTTTTGTCGTGAGTTGCGGTAATACTTGTGATTTTATTGCGTTTTAGATATCTAAAGAGGTTTCGCCGCAAAGAACTTCTTCTGAAATTATCAATATTGTGAAATGGTTCGTCTAGTAACAATAATTCCGGTCTTTTGGCCAGTGCTTTGGCAAGAGCTACTCTTTGTTTTTGTCCACCACTTAGATTTTCGACCTTGGTATCGGCAAAATCAGCCATCTCAACAATTTCGAGCAATTCTTGCACTCGCCCCTTTTTTAACTCGGGTTCAAAATTGGAAAGATACTGACCAATGTTTTCAGTTACTGTAGTATACGCCTGGAGTTCAAATCCCTGGGAAAGGTATTTCATATTTTCTTCTCCTGGAACTAAATTGTAAAGAGGTCCTAGTAGTTTTTTGTTGTCCCAAGACAACTCGCCTTGTTCAATATGCAGCAAACCATAGATAATTTTGAGCAAAGTGCTTTTTCCACAACCACTGGCACCGATCAATGCAATATGTTGCCCTTTTTCAATAGTAAAACTTACGTTTTTTAAAACGGGTTTTGTGTCATAGGCGAAAGATATATTATCTACAGTAAGCATTTCTCAAATATATTGAACTTTTAATGAGTTCAATAAAAAAATCCGTCTCTTTTTACAGAAACGGATTCTTCATTTTTTTAGATGAAAAGATTTATCCTTTTACTTCGGTATTAACTTTCTCTGGTAATACTTCATATCCCATATTAAATAGGGTAAACCCAAAGATATCGGCATATTGTTCGATAGTTTTGCTTACTGGTGTTCCTGCACCATGCCCGGCATTGGTTTCTATTCGAATTAAAGTCGGATTTTGACCTGATTGCTTGGCCTGTAGCTCTGCTGCAAATTTAAACGAATGGGCCGGAACTACTCGATCATCATGATCACCTGTGGTTACCAGGGTAGCTGGATATTGTACGCCTTCTTTTACGTTATGTACAGGAGAATATCCTTTTATATAATCAAACATTTCTTTGCTTTCTTCAGATGTTCCGTAGTCATAGGCCCATCCTGCACCGGCAGTAAAGGTATGGTAACGTAGCATATCAAGTACCCCAACAGCGGGTAATGCAACCTTCATAAGATCTGGTCGTTGTGTCATTGTTGCTCCTACGAGTAAGCCTCCGTTAGAACCTCCTCGTATAGCAAGATAATCAGAGGACGTATATTTGTTTTCAATAAGAAATTCTGCAGCAGCGATAAAATCGTCGAAAACATTTTGTTTTTGCATTTTGGTACCGGCAACATGCCATTTTTTACCATATTCTCCTCCACCCCTTAGATTAGGAACTGCATAAACACCGCCTTGCTCCATCCATACGGCATTTGCAACGCTAAATGACGGGGTAAGACTAATGTTAAAACCACCATATCCATAAAGAATTGTTGGGTTTTTGCTATTAAGTTCAATTCCTTTTTTATGAGTGATGATCATCGGCACTTTGGTACCGTCTTTTGAAGTATAGAATACTTGTTTACTTTCATAATTATCAGGATTGAAATCTATTTTTGATTTACTATATAATTCTGAAGCTCCTTCAGCAATATTTAGCTTATAAATTGTCGTTGGGGTTTTATAATTAGCAAAAGAATAATACAATTCTTTTTCTTCTTTTTTGCTCGAAAAACCATTTGCACTACCAATACCTGGAAGCCTAACTTCTCGAATTAATTTTCCATCGTAGTCATATTGAAAAACTTTGGATACCGCATCAACCATATACTCTGCAAAGAAATAACCTCCTCCGGTTCCTGGGCTTAGTACGTTTTCGGTTTCTGGGATAAAATCTTTCCAATTTTCTGGAGTAGGGTTAGACGCATCTACAGTAACAATTTTTTGGTTAGGAGCATCTAGATTAGTAACCAGATACAGTTTGGATCCAACATTGTCTATGATATAAGTGTCGCTGTCTGTATGATCTAGAATAGTGATAAGCTTACCACTGGGGTTTGATAAGTCTTTTATGAATAATTTATTTCCTGATGTAGAAGTACTGGCTGATATAATTAGATAGCGATTATCTTCAGTTACTCCACCATAAACGTAACGATGTTTTTCTGCATCAGTTCCACCAAAGATTAGAACATCCTCTTTCTGAGAAGTTCCTAATTTATGGTAATATACTTTATGTTGGTCTGTTTTGGCAGAAAGCTCGCTTCCTTTTGGCTTGTCATAGCTAGAGTAATAAAATCCATCATTCCCTTTCCAGGACATACCAGAAAACTTTACATCTACAATAGTGTCCCCAACAATTTCTTGTGTTTCAGTATTTTTTACAATTACTTTTCGCCAATCGCTACCACCTTCAGAAATTGAATAGGCTACTAATTTTCCATCTTTGGAAAAATTTATTCCCCCTAAAGAAGTAGTGCCATCTTCACTAAATGTATTTGGATCCAAAAAAACCTTGGGTTCATCTCCTTCATTCTTAAATCTATAGAGTACATATTGATTTTGAAGCCCGTCATTTTTATAAAAATAAGTGTAATCACCTTCTTTAAAGGGAGCACTTACTTTTTCATAATTCCATAGATTAGATAAACGGTCTTTTAATTGTGATCTAAAAGGGATTTTTTCGAGATATCCAAAGGTAGTTTTATTTTGAGTGGTAACCCATTGTTCAGTTTCTTCACTTCGATCATCCTCTAACCATCGATAAGGATCTTTTACTTGTGTTCCAAAATAAGTATCTACAGTATCAACTTTTTTAGTTTCTGGATAGTTCAATGCAATGTTAGTTTTATTAGTTTGTTCTTTGGTTTCATTTTTACAGGCTATGATTAAGAACATGATACATAGTCCCAAAAGCGTTTTTTTCATAATACTACTCGTTAGAATATTTCACAAATCTATCAAAAGATGTTAGGGTAAATGCTAAATAAAGCATAAAAAAGACTGCCCTTATTTATATCCAATGAAGAAAAAATGGGGTTTTCTTCGTGTTACTTTGGGGTTTAGTAACAAACTTGTAGGATAATTACCTAAGGACAGTCAGAATTTTCTGAAAGAAACAAAAAATTTTGGACTTAGAAAAGTGTTTTATAACTATCCCAGTGTTTAAATATTAAGAAAGTGTTTAAAAGAAAGACCAATATTGCAGGTCCTATTCCCATAGGATCCAGAGTTAGATGAAACAAAACAATATTGACAGATATTGGAGCCAATAAAATCAAGGCAAATGGTACCGACTTGTTGATAACCAGCAAAAATCCGGCTATTACTTCGATAAGGCCAACAGTTTTTAAAACATAACTACTTGCCAACGCACCAAAAAATGTTCCTGCGTCTGGATTTGCGAATTCGATTGCTGGTAAAAAGTTAATAAACTTGTTGACTCCAAAAACAATTAAAATTATACCTAATATTATTCTTAAAACTAAAATTAACTTGTTCATTATTTCTATTTTTTGTGATTACATTGAATGTATTAGAGGGAAAAAGGATAATAACCTTACAAGAATTAGTTTTGCAAAGAGAAGGATGGAAATAAAAAACCCTTGCTATCATTAGAGATAACAAGGGTTCTGGTTATTTAGTTTATAGTTGTTAGCCTATAAGGTTATGCTCTACTAAATATTCTCCTATTTGTACAGCATTGGTGGCGGCTCCTTTGCGCAGGTTGTCTGCCACGATCCACATATTGAGGGCATTTTCTCTAGAGTGATCTCTTCGAATTCTACCTACAAACACATCATTTTTTCCTTCGGCATATATCGGCATTGGGTAAGTATTGGTATCTGGATTATCCTGCACCGTTACCCCTGGCATTTGATTTAAAAGAGTTCTTACATCACTTTCAACATATTCACTGGCAAACTCAAGATTTACACTTTCACTATGTCCTCCAACCACTGGAATGCGAATTGCGGTAGCCGTAACTGCAATTGTACGATCATCAAGAATTTTTTGAGTTTCATTTACCAATTTCATCTCTTCTTTGGTATATCCGTTTTCTTGAAAAACATCACAATGCGGGATGGCATTTCGATGAATCGGGTACGGATACGCCATTTCTCCCTTTTCGCCGGCATATTCATTTTCTAGTTGTTGTACTGCTTTTACACCAGTTCCTGTGATAGACTGGTATGTAGAAACAACTACACGTTTTATTTTATATTTTTCATGTAATGGCCCGAGTGCTAAAACCATTTGTATTGTAGAGCAATTGGGGTTTGCTATGATTTTATCTTCCTTGGTAAGTGCTTTTGCATTAATTTCTGGTACAACAAGTTTTTTTGAAGGGTCCATTCTCCATGCCGAAGAATTATCAATAACTGTTATTCCAGCTTCAGCGAATTTTGGAGCCCACTCAAGCGAGGTACTTCCACCAGCGGAAAACAAAGCAACGTCTGGCTTCATTTCTATTGCGGTAGCAAGACCAACCACGGTATAGTCATTTCCTTTATATGAAATCTTTTTCCCTACAGATCTTTCTGAAGCAACAGGAATCAGTTCAGAAACCGGAAAATTTCTTTCTTCTAATACTTTTAACATTACGGTTCCTACCAGCCCGGTAGCACCTACAACAGCTACTTTCATGTATTTTACTTTTTCATTTTCATGTATGCAAAAATCGCATAAACTCTTTTAAATTCCAGCAAATGTGAGGAATATTTCCAATATGACAAGTGTTTATACAAAAAATGTAAAAATTCATATATATTTGTTAAATATTTAACTTTCTGTAAAAAAGAACCGCCCAATGTAGGACGGTTTAGTTAGAATATATAGTATAGCGGTAGCTATAGATAAATCACTATAAGTTAAAATTATTGCTTCTTAAGCAAATCTCTAATTTCTGCCAACAATTCTTCTTGAGTAGGTCCAGCTGGTGCCGCAGGAGCTTCTTCTTCCTTTTTCTTAGTTTTTTCATAGCTCTTTAATAAGATGAAAATGAAAAGACCAACAATAATAAAATCGATGGTAGCTTGTATAAGGTTTCCATATGTTATTGCTGCAGCTCCTGCTTCTTTAGCGGCTTCGAGATTGGCATATTCTCCTCCATCAAGAGCAATAAACTTTTGCGTAAAGTCTGTTCCACCTGTAATTACACCAACTACTGGCATAATAATATCTGCTACAAAAGAACCTACAATTTTGTTAAAAGCTCCACCAATTACCACGGCGGTACCTAGGCTAACAATATCTCCCTTCATTAAGAAGGATTTGAAATCTTTAAAAAATCCCATACTATGTATATTTAGATGATTAGTTTACGTCTAATTTAACAAAAAATTAGAGACTTTGATAGAAAATATAATTGCAGATGTAATTAAGTTATCGATGAAAATCAATTTTCTTCGATAACTGTACGTTTTACACGTGGTGATACCGCCGTGAGAAGCTCATATGAAATTGTACCCGAGAATTCAGCTATTTTGGCTGCATTCGAATTTGCATCAAAAATAATGACTTCATCTCCTTCTTTACAATCAATATTCGTGATATCTACCATGATCATATCCATGCAGACATTGCCAAGGATATAAGCCCGTTGATTATTTATGATTACAAACCCCTTTTTATTACCGTATTGTCTACTGATTCCATCGGCGTGGCCAATAGGAACGGTGGCAGTTTTGATAAAATCGGTTGCCTTAAAAGCACGATTGTATCCTACCGATTCTCCTGGTTCAAGCCTATGGATCTGTGAAATAATTGATTTTAGAGAAGCAACAGGTTTTAATTCTTTGTCAAATTTTGCGTCATTACCATAGCCATAAAGACCAATACCCGTGCGGACCATATCAAAATGCGCTTCGCGGTAGTTAAGAATACCCGAAGTGTTTGATTGATGCATTATTGGAGTGTATCCCAATTTTTGTATCAATTCTTTGGATGTTTTTTTGAAGGAATTGATTTGATGTATTGTAAATTCCTTTTCATTTGGGTCCTCACTAGCTGCGAGATGCGAAAGTAATGAAACGATTTTTACAGTATTTGTTGCATTAAGTTGATTGATAATATAATCTACATCATTTTCCCAAAAACCAATACGATTTAGTCCTGTATTAAATTTAATGTGAATGGGATAATTTTGTTCGCCCAACAAGGATGCGATCTTAATAAATTCTCGCAATGTTCTGGAACTATATAGACTAGGCTCTAATTTATATTCTATTAACTTCGGAAAATTAACTGGTTGGGGGTGCAATACTAAAATAGGAATCTTTACCCCTGCTTCACGAAGAATAACACCTTCAGAGGCATATGCCACGGCAAAATAATCAGCACCAATTTTTTCGAGGTGTTTGGCTATAATCGCAGCGTCACTTCCGTAACCAGAAGCTTTTACCACTGCCAACATCTTTACATGATCTGCAATCTTACTTTTGAGATAATTAAAATTATGGGTAAGATGAGCTAGATTGATTTCTAATACGGTCTCTTTTGTACTACTCATCAGAATTCTTAGATATTTCTTGAGGATCTTTAACATCCATTTTGTTAACCTTTTCTTTGAGCATGGCTTTATAATAGGCTGCTCTACTCAAAGGCTCATATTCTTCGGTTTCACCTAATAAAACGAGGTCATCTTTTCTGGATTTCCTATAGCTAAATTGCGCTAGGTTTCCTGTTCGAGTGCAAACGGCATGTACTTTGGTCACATATTCTGCGGTAGCCATAAGTGCTGGCATGGGACCAAAGGGGTTACCTTTGAAATCCATATCCAATCCGGCCACGATTACCCTAATTCCTTTGTTAGCAAGGTCATTACAAACAGCTACAATTTCGTCATCAAAAAATTGAGCTTCATCGATCCCAACCACATCACAAGTATCGGCAAGAATCCGAATATTGGCAGCAGCAGGGACAGGGGTAGATCGAATTTCGTTGGCGTCATGCGAAACTACCATCTCATCATCATACCGCACATCGATGGCGGGCTTGAATATTTCTACTTTTTGTTTGGCAAATTGTGCACGCTTTAATCGACGAATCAATTCTTCGGTTTTCCCCGAAAACATTGAACCACAGATTACCTCTATCCACCCAAATTGCTCCTTATGATTTACTGTATTTTCGAGAAACATTTTGTATTTTTCAGAATCAATTAAAAGAAGTCCCTTCTCCTTTTGCTAAAGATGGGGTAAATTTATTAAAAAACAAAAAGCAGTATTACAAACGAATAAGAAAGTTATGAAGAAGAAATTGGAAGCGGAATTGATAAGTATTGCTCATAGAATATTACAATTAAAAGGCAAATCTTCATTACCTCAATTACAAGAAGAGGCAAGACAGTTATATGAAAAGCTTACGATACTTAATTTCACAGCGTCTCATTTTGCAGGACCACAACCAACTATTGGTCAGGTACACACGGCTCTTGAAAAGGAAGGTCCAGATGATTTGAAAAAAGTGCAGGAAAAAATTAAGGCGATTATTGAACCCAAAGAAGAACCTGTACCAGTAGAAAAACCAGAGATTCTGAAACCGACGAAGAAAGAGATTAAATATGAAGAGAAGGTTGAAGAAACTTTGCAAACTGAAAGCAAACCAGAGTTGGTGATTGAAGAAATAAATGCAAGAGTTACCGAAGATCTTTTTGTGCCCGCTTCGGCCACTACCGAAGAAAGTAATTCTTTTGCAACGTCTCAATACAATAGGGAAAATCCTGAAAATACAGAAGAAAAACCTAAATCGTTAAATGAACAGTTAAAAAAAGATATTCATATTGGTTTAAATGATCGATTGGCATTTATAAAAAACCTGTTCGAAGGCAGTACTCCCGATTATAATCGGGTACTTTCTCAATTAGGTACTATGAGAAGCAAGATTGAAGCAGAAGAATTTATAAACAAAATGGTAAAACCCGATTATAATAATTGGGAAAGCAAGGAGGAATATGAAGAGCGATTTATGGATGTTGTATTAAGTAAGTTTGAACATTAATTATAAAATTTGAACATATGAAAATCGCTTATTGGATTGCCACAGGACTGTTATCTGCATTAATGTTATTTTCTGCAAGTATGTATTTTTTTAATCATGAAGAGATAGTTAAAACCTTTACATCATTCAACTACCCTAGTTATGTAATTTATCCTTTGGCTATTTTAAAATTATTGGGCATTACAGTAATCTTATTAAACAAGTGGAAATTACTTAAAGAGTGGGCTTATGCCGGTTTTTTCTTCAATTTTGTAATGGCCTTTTTTGCGCATCAACAAGCAGGTGATGGTGAATGGGGAGGCGCTTTGGTAGCGCTGGTTTTACTTTTAGCGTCGTATTTTTTAGGTAAAAAAGTGCGTCCATAACGATTATCAAATAAGAATCAAAAGATTATCTTTGACGCTTTCCAAAAAATGTAAATAAGCGTCATTCTGAATTCATTTCAGAATCTCATTATCATAAATTACATAGCTTTGTGAGATCCTGAATCAAGTTCAGGATGACAACATCTCATTTTTTGGAAAGCTTCTTTTTTATTTCTTGATATGTCAAAATTATACCTCGTACCCACTCCTATTGGTAATCTAGATGATATAACTTTTAGAGCGATTAAAGTTCTCAAAGAAGTAGATCTAATACTGGCCGAAGATACTCGAACCAGTGGTAAATTATTAAAACATTTTGATATAACTACTTCTATGCAGAGTCACCATATGCATAATGAGCATAAAATGGTGGATCGTATAATACAAAGGTTAAAAAGCGGAGAAACGATAGCTTTGATTAGCGATGCAGGTACGCCCGCCATAAGTGATCCGGGATTTTTGCTTACCCGGGCCTGTGTAGAAAATAATATTGAGGTTGAATGCCTACCCGGTGCTACCGCTTTTGTACCAGCATTGGTAAATAGTGGACTGCCCAATGACAAATTTGTTTTTGAAGGATTTTTGCCTGTAAAGAAAGGGCGACAAACTCGACTTAAACTATTGGCTGAAGAAACTAGAACGATGATTTTCTATGAATCACCACATAAACTTATTAAAACCTTAGGAAACTTTGTCGAGTATTTTGGTGAAGATCGCTTGGTTTCGGTGTCTCGTGAGTTAAGTAAATTGCACGAAGAAACTGTAAGAGGAACTGCAAAACAAGTTCTGGAACATTTTGAAAAAAAACCTCCGAAAGGAGAAATTGTAGTAGTGGTTGGAGGAAGAAAAAAGTAATGGATAATCTACTTTCTAATATAAGAACATGTGATGTATGCAAAGCGCATTTGCCTTTGGGTCCAAGGCCTGTAGTTTCTGGTCACCCGGAAGCTAAGATTGTAATCATTGGACAAGCACCGGGAACCAAAGTTCATGCTTCTGGAGTTCCATGGGATGATGCCAGCGGTAAACAGCTTAGAAAATGGCTTAATGTAACAAATGAATTGTTTTATGATGAAACCAAAATAGCGATTGTTCCTATGGGGTTTTGTTATCCTGGCAAAGGAAAAAGTGGTGACTTACCACCAAGACCAGAATGTGCTCCGCTTTGGCATCAGCCATTGTGGGATCATATGCAAAATATAGCATTGGTTATTCTTATTGGGCAATATGCTCAAAAATACTATCTAAGAGAAAAAATCAAGGGTAATTTAACCGAAACCGTAAGGGCATACCACGAATTCTTACCAAGATATTTCCCATTGCCACATCCATCACCAAGAAATCGTTTTTGGCTAACCAAAAACCCTTGGTTTAATGATGAGGTGGTGTCTGTTCTTCAACAAAAGATCAATGAAGTTTTAAAGTAAGGTGTTTTTTCCCCGAAAGTTTGATAATAAATTGGTTGTTATCTTGTTATTGAAACATTGAGCCTCAATATAAATGCATAACAATTGAAAAGGAAACCATTACTTGCAATTATAGGAATCAGCTTGCTGGTATTTTTATTATGGCAATTGCCTTATTTTGCCATGATACAATATCCATTATTGCTGTTGGGAACATGGTTTCATGAAATGGGGCATGGTCTTACCGCATTACTTCTGGGAGGGAAATTTTATTATCTGGAGATTTATGATAATGGTGGTGGTGTAGCGTATTCTAATGTGACTTTTAGTTATTTGGATTATAATGTTGCCAGAGCTATTACTTCTGCGGGAGGGTTACTAGGGCCGGCTATTTCTGGGGCTGTGTTAATTGCATCAGCCAGAAATCGCATTACATCCAAAATTGCGCTTTGGCTTTTGTTAGTGATTATGGTATTGTCTTTATGCTTATGGATACATGCGTTATTGGCCCTAATCATTTTAAGCATATTTGCGGCAATTCTATTTTTTATTGCCATTTTAAGGGTAAGAAAACTGGAAGCTTTTACATTATTATTTTTGGGCACGCAATGTGTGTTAAGTACTTATTTACAAACCGCCTATTTGTTTACCAAACAATTTGAACGTGATGGGAGAATACAATATTCGGATACCCAAATGATCGCAGCTCATTTACCTGGGGAGTATTGGATGTGGGCCTTATTAATTCTTTTGATTAGTATGTTTTTATTATATAGGAGTTATAAGTATTATCTTAGAAAATAACATCTTTCGAACGACGAATTCGTTGTAAAAAACGACCCACTTAAAGTTAACTTTAAGTGGGTCGTTTAAGTAATTAGGCTGCAATTTTTTTGTACTCGTCAAGTTTTTTTAGATGGTTTTGCACATCCTGGACTTTGTTTTCTTCTATTTCTAAAAATTTTGCAATATCTCTTGGAGTTTTGCGCTCTATTAATAGTTTTCTTATTCTTAATTTTAGAACAGCTTCATCATCCAAATCAAGATGCTTTTTGATTTCGTCAATAGGCAAATCAATTTGATCAAAATAAGAAATTTTTAAAATTGTAGCGATTTCTTCTTTATTTTTGATATTGCCAAAAACTCCTTTAAGAACTAAATCCAATATATTTTCTAAATCTTTAGTTTCTCTTCCTTGCATCATTGTCATGGTCATGTTATAACCTATTCTTAAGTTTTTAATTTCACTAGATTTCTTGTTAATTACATCGACAAGGTGTATAATATCATTTGATCTATTTTTGTTGACCCATCCCGTTTTTACTAATAAATTTCCGAGGTCTTTGAAAAACGCATTCATTTCCTTTTGAGCTTTTAGTAAGGGGCGGTATATTTCCCGATCTACTTCTCTGTAAGATTTATCGGCATCTTGCTTAAATTCTTCGAATAACACTTTTCTTTTTTCTCCTGCTACAATACCGGCAATAACTCCTATCAATAAACCAATGGCAGCAATCGCCAGGCCAGCCTTAAAACCGTATTTTGCCATTGAAGCAAAACCTGCTCCAATTACAATTACAGAAAGTTGTGCAAATATTTCTACACCCCAGTCTTTAGAGAATTCAGGAACTATTATTGAGGTTGAACCAATAATAGGAAAGAAATTAACAATGGTCTCTCTCCATTCACCCATGTCATTTCCGATTTGTTGACAGTAATCTTTCTTGTTTAACAGGTCATCGATAATATCTTCAGAACTTCCGCAAAGCTCGATTAATCTGTCGATGGCATCAATGGCTTGTTTTTTTCTTCTTCTATTATCGGGCCTAAAAATATTATCTCCAAAAAAGTTTGCGATGTTACTGGATTCATTCTTTATTGCCGATAATACTCTTTGTGCGTTGCTTTTCCCAGAGATGACACTTGCCTTAAGATGTTCGAGTTCCTTTTTGCGATGTTTTAATTCTTTCAAAAATGTCTCCAAGGACATAGGATCTGTAATCTCGATTGTAGATAAATCTTCACTTACTAAATACATAATTTATAGGTTTTAAGTTTACTATTCGCTATTGATTTTTTTAATAAATCTGCTTTCAAAATTCGGATGGACATCACAAAAATAAAAGCCTTAAAACCCTGTAAATACAGATACGTGGAAAATACGTGTTCTACCATGGTAAGTACCTGTTAGTCGTGGGAGTATTAGTAAATAGCACGTTTTTTGGTTACCTTTAATAAACAATAATTAACCTTTAAATACATGGTCAAATGGAAACTACAATCCCACAAAACGATGCCACAATCCTTCAAGAAGAATTTAAGACAGATACAGATCGATGGATAGAAGAAGACATCCTTAAATTAGCAAATCATTTTCATAAACTGAAATGGAACGAACGAACCACTAGCAATCAATATAGCCGAGTTAAAGAATTTACTATGGAAGGTCCGGGAGTAAACCGATTTAATGAAATCAAAAAAGAGATCACAGAGCTCAAGTTACATCTAGCACTAAAAGAAGAAAACAAAAATGAGTATACTTTTTATTTTATACTGGGATATAAACGAGGTAGTGATCACGAAGAATACATAAAATTAGTTCCAGATCCGGTATCACCGATGAAGATTAAAACAGAAGGAGGCGCTAATGTGCCAAAGATCTTTAAAGATATGATTGCCAAAAACTGGGATGAGATCGGTAATCATTTAATTGATGACCTTTTTATTGCCGAAGAGGAGGATAGTACGAATAGGGTCCGGGTGAACTATTATTGTATAGATAACCCCATGGTAGAGTATATAAAAGGCCTTGGTGAAATACGTGCTATTACGCTTTATCCAGGAGTAGATATGAATAAATTTAATAATAAAAAGATGATTTCTTTTGCTCCAACTTTGGGCTTTAAACTTGTCAATTCAAAAACTCAAGAAAATCAAGATGCATTTAGACTCAAAGGTGTATTGGAAATGGTTTCAACCATAACATCAAATTCACGGGAAACCGAGAGATATGTAGAGTATCTTCGACCCTGTCCTCCTACTTGTCAATGATAGTAATGTGACGAACCTTAAAATATATTAATGAGCAAAGAAGTTTTTGAAAACCTAACATTGGTAGCATCCATTTTATTGTTTTTACCTCTAACCATATCTATACTTAAATTCAAGACTTTAGGTGTTGCACAAAAGAAACTTGCATTTTTGATTTGGGTTACGGTAATCGTAGAAGTAATTTCATGGATGCTTTGGCACCAAAATATAAACAACCTGCCAATGTATCATTTTTATACAGTGATCCAGTTTTTACTTATCATTAATATTTATAAGGAAGAATTGTCGATACTGTTTCCAAAGGCCTTCTTTATAGTATTAGGAGTCGTGTTTACAATTTTTGCAATTACCAACACGCTTTTTTTTCAGGATTTGAACACTTTTAATTCTAATGCTACGACCGGATTAGGATTGTTGACCATATTCTTGGCCTTAAGCTATTTTTATGCCTTACTTAAAGAAGTAAAATATAGTGCCTTGGAAAATAATGCTATGTTTTGGATTAGCTCTGGTTTTTTGATTTATTTTTCGAGTAACCTGATCTTGTTTTTTATTAATAATAGCATTTTTAAAGAACCTAACAAGGTTAGCTACCTGGTTTGGGGGCTTCACGCTATTGTAAATATTGTATTAACTATTTTTTACACCATCGCTTTATGGGTGAAACTGAAGAGGCAATAGTATTAAAGATTATAATTATAGGTATGACAGTATTATTTTTACTGTCTCTTTCTCTTATAATATTTTTTATCTTATATCAAAGAAGGTTATTAACTCAGCAAAAACGACATCAAAAAATAGAGTCGGATTATCAAAAAGAATTATTAAAAACGTCAATTCTTAGTCAGGAAGAAGAGCGTACCAGAATTGCAAAAGAATTACACGATGATGTGGGTGCAATGTTAACCACAACCAAATTATATTTTAGTCAAATTAATCCCGAATTACCAGAAGATGAGCTAAACGAAATTACAGAAAAAATGAGCGGTTTTTTTGATGATATGATTTACACCGTGCGCAGTATATCACAAGATTTAAGACCTGTTATTCTCGAAAAATTAGGATTAATAGAGGCTATTCAAAGTTTGGCGCAAACCGTAAATGACTCGGGAAATATCGAGGTAGAGTTTAAAAATAACACCATAAAAACTATTGCAAAATCAAAGGAACTTAATATATACCGAATTATTCAAGAATTAATTACAAATACGATTAAACATGCCGAAGCTTCTGAAGTAGGTATCGAGCTAAAAAATGAAGATGAAAAATTGATAATTTTATATGAAGACAACGGAAAAGGGGTTGACCAAAAAAAGCTGGATCACAAAAAAGGATTAGGATTAAAAAATATCGAAAGTAGACTATCTGTATTATCAGGAAACATGGATTTTCTGAAAGTCAGTTCAGGAATGAAGATTAAAGTAACATGCCCATAAACACACAACCAAGTATAATATTGCAGCCATGGAAACTATAAAACTCGGATTAATAGATGACCATAATTTATTTCGTGAAGGGATAAAATCGTTAATAGACAAAATGGAAAATATCACCCTGGTACTAGAAGCTGTAAGCGGCAAAGATCTTCTCACCAAATTGAACAATGTAGTGCCTGATGTAATTCTTTTAGATCTCGAAATGGAAGATATGAATGGTGTTGATACCACGCTGAAATTGCAAGAACTTTATCCAGATCTTAAAATCATTATTCTTACGATGCACAAAGAAGAACGAATGATTTCGTATCTCATGGAAATAGGTGCCAATGGATATTTGTTAAAGGATACCAATCAAAAAGAACTTGAAGAGGCAATTAGATCAGTATACCAGCAAGGTGTGTATTTTAATCCGTTTGTTTCTAATGCGTTGTTAAAAGGGCTAAAGCACAAAGTAACAAAACCACCCATGATAGGTAAGGATTATTATCTTACTGCCCGAGAGCTTGAGGTTTTAGAACTGATCACCAAAGAATATACAACAAGCCAAATCGCCGAAGAACTTTTTTTAAGTACTAGAACGATCGAAGGACATCGCAAGAACCTTATGAGTAAATTGGGAGTCAAGAATATGGCCGGATTAATAATGAAAGCTGTGAAAGAAAAGATAATTTCTGTTTAATTACTACAGATTACCTTTCTTGGACAGTATCTGGATAAAGTAACCTATTGTTGTAGGAAATAGTAAATCTCCATCATTTTTTCGGGTTGCTCTTTTGGAGAAATCGAATCTACAATTTTATATTGTTCGTTTAAAATATAGAACATTGATGGCTGTCCTGTGCCTGTATTCTCATCTTTTACAGCAAAAGCACCATCTAGAGATTCAACATTATCATAATGTAATAATATTTGATAGCTAACACCATCAATTTTATCTGAATACATGGTCATTTTAAGTTTGTTTTCTCTATAAGAATGCTCATACGCTATACCATTAATAGTTTCAGTTTTGGTAAGCATTTTTCCATTATTAGTATATCCAATTCGATCTCCTACTATTTTGCCTTTTGAATAATTGGTAATGCCTGTTACTTTACCTTCTTTATTAAAAAATTTGCTAACTCCATCAAGATATCCGTTTTTATAATGCTGTTCTTTAAGTAAATGTCCCTCTGGAGAATATACCCGATGAATACCATCTAAAACACCACCTTTTAAAACAAACTCTTCAGAAACTTTCTCGTTATAGACAACATAAAAATGCCCTGTCATGAATTCTCTTTTTTTATCAAGATATATAGAACGATCGTATTGATCGATCTCTACTTCATAATCATCATATGTAATTTCGATTTGCTGTAGCGCTTTTATTTCTGTAACCGCTTTTTCAACTTCGTAGCAACCAGAAAGATTAAGCGACAAAAAGACAAATGGGGCAATTTTGGCAATGCCCCTTGAAATGGTAGTTTTAAATCTCATAATAACAATTTCTAAAAAAAGGTAGAACCTTAATTCGCATGTTGGATGCAAATAGATGATTCTAAACATGGGTTTTAAACATGTTTCCCCTTTTCCCAGCCATGTTTACCAAGGTATTTTTCTCCAGATTCAATAGCACCTTCTTCTACAGTAGTTCCCATAGAATCATTCCATCGATTTAGGTATCCAAATAAGGAGATTACTCCAAGCATTTCTACAATTTCGCCTTCATCCCAATACTTGTACAATTCCTCTTTGATGGTATCATCTACAGTATTTGGAACCATAGAAGCCGCCAGCGAAAAATCAAGTGCAGCACGCTCTGCATCACTAAAAGAAGGGTGTGTTTTGTATTCCCAAATATTGTCTAATTGCTCTTGTTCTGCACCATAACGTTCTGCTGCTCTAATAGCATGAGCCTGACAATATCTGCACCCAGTTGCATTACTGCTCACCCAGGCAATCATTCGTTTTAAAGCTGAGGTAACACGACCTTCATTGGCCATTACCGCTTTGTTTAGATTGATAAAAGCTTTAGAGATAGCCGGTCTTCTTTGCATGGTAAGTACAGAATTTGGACAAAATCCAAGCGTTTCGTTAAAAAATTCTGCTAATTCTTTGGTTTCGAGATCGTGATCGGCAGAAAGTGGTGTTACTAATGGCATGTGTATGTGTGTATTTTTGAATTTAAACGTATTATTTTGGCAAAGCAAAATACAAAACTAATATCAAATCAAGAGGGATCGGGATGTTTTTTGTACTTTGGTTTCTGTAATAGGAATACACTACACGAATGAGATGGACAATAAAGCCAAAACCAGATACCTCCAAAGTAAATGAGCTGGCAAAAGCCTTGAATGTAGATACAATCATCGCTTCATTATTGGCACAAAGAGGGATAGAAACATTCGAACAGGCCAAAAAGTTTTTTAGGCCCTCTCTTGAAGATCTTCATGACCCGTTCTTGATGAAAGACATGGATTTGGCCGTTTTACGAATCCAAAAGGCAATTACCAACGAAGAAAATATTATGGTATATGGTGATTATGATGTCGATGGTACTACATCGGTAGCTTTACTATCATCATATCTACAAACCTTGCATCCGCAAATAACGACCTATATTCCTGATCGATATGCAGAGGGGTATGGAGTTTCCTATCAAGGGATCGATTATGCACACGATAATGATATTTCATTAATTATTGCCTTAGATTGTGGGATTAAAGCTATTGAAAAAGTGGCCTATGCCAAGACAAAAGGGATTGATTTTGTGATTTGTGATCATCACCGGCCGGGAAATAAAATTCCAGATGCTGCAGCAGTTCTGGATCCCAAAAGAGAGGATTGTGATTATCCCTATAAAGAATTATGTGGTTGTGGTGTTGGTTTTAAATTGATTCAGGGACTAGCTTCAAAAAAAGGGCAATCCATAGAGGATTTACTTCCTTATCTGGATCTGGTGGCCACAGCAATAGGAGCCGATATTGTACCAATAACCGGAGAAAATAGAGTCCTTGCCTATTTTGGATTATTGGTGATTAATGAAAGTCCACGAACCGGGTTTAAAGCTATGCTTTCTCAGGTAAAAAAAGACACCTTAACCATAACCGATGTTGTTTTTATTATCGCTCCGAGAATAAATGCCGCCGGAAGGATGAAACACGGGCTAGATGCAGTTACTTTGCTTACTGAAGAAAACCTGGAAACAGCATTACAATACGCCGCTGAAATTGAGGTATATAATACCGATAGACGAGATGCAGACAAAAGTATTACTGAAGAAGCTCTTGCTCAAATTCTTCAGAATAAAGAAGAAGATCGATGTACCACTGTGGTGTATAAAGAAGATTGGCACAAAGGCGTGATAGGGATCGTAGCGTCAAGATTGACAGAAACCTATTATCGACCTACCTTGGTGTTTACCAAAAGTGGGGAAAAATTAGCAGCGTCGGCACGGTCTGTAAAAGGATTTGATGTATACAATGCGTTGGATGCTTGTTCAGATCATATCGAACAGTTTGGGGGACATAAATATGCTGCGGGGCTTACATTGCTAGAAGAACAATATGAAGCGTTTAAACGAAAATTTGAAGAAGTTGTTACGTCGACCATAGATAAAACATTACTTACTCCAGAAATTTCGATTGATCTACCCATCGAGTTAGAACAAATCAGCCCAAAGTTTTATCGTATCCTTAAACAATTCGCTCCTTTTGGTCCAGGAAACATGACACCGGTTTTTATGACTGAAGGACTTAGCGATACGGGATATGGGAGATGTGTAGGCGAGGATGATAAACATTTGAAGTGCAAAGTCCAAAAAAATGGGATTGCAATAGATGCTATAGGTTTTGGATTAGGAACAAAACAAGGCACAATCCATAACGAGCAGACGTTTAAAGCTGCTTTTACCATTGATGAAAACGAGTGGAATGGTAAGGTGTCTCTTCAGCTGAAGTTGAAAGATATTAATTAATTTGCCTTAGTTTCCTAGGATTAAAGCCTGTGCTGAACTTGTTTCAGTGGTGCGGGATATATAGTAGAGCAAAGAAATAGCCAGGTCCCGCGATATCCACAAGAACATTTCCTTTCATGTTGCCAGGCATACTTTGCCACAACGGTAATGCTCTCCAATGGGGTGCGCATAGAAACGGTATCCAAGCTTTTGGGACATACCAAGCTGTCCACTACACAGCTATATGCCGAGTGGTCGAAAGCAAAATAAGCGAGGATATCAACAACGTATCAGAATGTTTTAAAGAAAAGGAAAGTAGTGAATCCATGGTATCGAGCCTTGTTCCACAAAAAAACAACGGGGACCGTTGTTTCCGATCCCCGCTGCTGCATAAAACTTAACCATAAATAAAAAACTTTACTCTTATAAAAGCAATGGTCGATCTGGCTGTGTGCCATCACTCCATTGCGCATACTTTTTGTTGTATAGTTCTTTGTTAGCAACAAAGGTGAGGATTTAGTACAAGACCCCAAGATAAAAAGTGCCCATATCGACTGAGACTGGGACAAACAGACCATTAAAAGGGATTTTTGGATTTTCAAAATCCCCGAAATCCTTAATAACATCCCAATTTTAGAGAGGTTGGGCACTAATTGTTGGATGCTCTTTTGTATGTGGATACTTTGCATATTACATAATTTAATATTCAAAAGTCATGAAAATGAAAAAGCAACTACAATTAATACGATCTATCATCCTTATGATAGTAGCGAATGTTGTCTGCTACGGCCAAAGTGTAGGAGACCAATTTGAAGTCGATGGCATCAAATACGAGATTACCGCTACCACTCCAGCCCAAGTTGAGATCGTAGACTATGATATCAATTCTGGAACAAAAGTGACCATCCCTCCAACGGTTACCGACCAAAACACCCATTACCAGGTGACCGCTATTGGGCGGCGAGCTTTTTTTAATAAGCAATTGACCGAGCTTACCTTCTCTGGTGAGAGTAATGTGACCCGTATCGGAGAAGATGCTTTTTGGGGAGAAAGTACCCTTAAAAACCAATTGGGAAGTGTTGTCATACCCAATAGTGTGACCAGTCTCGGGCAGCGGGCATTTGGAACTTGCGGCTTGACCAGTGTCAAAATTCCAGAAAATATCACCTTGCTTGAGAAGTGGGTCTTTGCCGCAAACGATCTAAGGGAGGTGACCATACCGGCCAGGGTGGATAGTATAGCATTCCAGGCCTTTTATAACAACAATAACCTTTCCATTGTGTCGGTCCAACGTAGTCCACCGATGGAATCGGGACGACTGGATCCAGCTGCCTTTAACAATCAGGCCAGTAATATAATAACTTTTGATCTTGTGGTGCCCCCTGGTAATATTCAGGCTTACGAAAATTCAGACTGGGCGGACTTAGCCGAGAGCATCACCTACGGAGTCGCTAAGCTGGATGGTGCTAAATACGCAATTATTGACGCTTCAAACGAAGCTACGGTGATTAGCCCTGCTGCTATTGGCTATAATTTGATCATTCATCCAGAGGTGGATGTTAAAGGGTTCGGGTCCTCCCGCCAGGTCCGGGTGACTGCTATAGCGGATGGTGCTTTTGATAATCAGCACCCTCTAGCTCTACCGCTAACGGTTGTCATACCGGCGACTGTGAAAAGTATTGGGCCCCGGGCCTTTTATACACAGAACATTAACCAGGTGACAGTGATGGCCGATGAACCACCGGCGATCGATCCGGATGCCTTTCAGTATCCATACCGTCACGACAAAACAAACGTACTTGTACCCCAGGGCAAGGAGCAAGCCTATATGGATGCAGGGTGGACAGGTTTTAAGTCCGTCTCTTCGCTCTTAGGGAAGATCCATAATAATAATGGCTTCATTTGGGAAGTCACATCGGTAATCCCCAATGAAGTAAAGCTCGTTAAATTTATAGGCAAGAGCGGAGAAAGCTTGGAGGAAATGTTTGGTACTGAAGGTCACGTGGAAATCCCCTCAGAAATCTACTTCCTCCGAAACAGTCAGAATGACAGCAGGTATACGGTCACGTCCATTGGGGACAATGCTTTTACTGGGGGTAATTTTTGGAACCGCGGAAATGACCCATTGAGGAGCGTCAATATACCCGATGGCGTGAGATCAATCGGGAATTCTGCTTTTGCGGGGAACCAATTGACCGAGGTCGACATCCCCGATGGCGTGACATCGATCGGGCAAGATGCTTTTTGGCAAAACCAATTGACCGGTGTTGAGATTCCGGAAAGTGTGACCAGCCTTGGGCAACGGGCATTTGGAACTAACGACTTTACCGAGGTGGCCATACCGAACGGTATCACCAGAATTGAGCAGTTGGCCTTTGCCCAAAACGATTTAGAAGAGGTGACCATACCGGCCAATGTGGAATATATTGGGGAACAGGCATTTTTTGGAAACGATTTAGAAGAAGTGACCATATCGGGCAATGTAAGAACCATAGATCTGTATGCTTTTCAGGACAACCCGAACCTTCGCCTGGTGACGATGGGGGCCGACGATCCCCCATCCCTCCATGAGCTTGCCTTTTCCAATCCGGACCGTGGCCAAATAGACCTTGTGGTGCCCACGGGCAGGAAACAGGAGTATCTGGATAATGGGTGGGACGGGTTTAGGTCCATCAGCTACGGGATCTTTACCGTTGATAATATCACATACGGAATTACCTCCCGAACCGAGGTAATGGTGGTGGGCTATACCGGTACGGACGCGGCCGTCACCATCCCCGAAACGGCAGACGATGGCGAGTACGCCTACACGGTGGCCGCTATCGGAAAAGGTGCCCTTCAGAACAAGGGACTGACCGATGTTGGGATTCCATCCAGTGTCACCAGTATCGGGGAAGGGGCATTTAGTGACAACCAATTGATGGCGGTTACCCTACCGGGCGGTGTGGAACGTATAGATAGCCATGCTTTTTATAACAATCCAGACCTTGTCTTGGTGACAGTAGAGGCCAATGATCCGCCAGTGCTCCATGCAACGGCCTTTGCTAATGCAAACCGCCACCAAA